>NZ_JBFTHJ010000001.1:0-623964 GCF_056394175.1 Pseudarthrobacter sp. 10T415
GCTGCCACGGCGCCGGCTTCGTTGATGCCGGGGTGGATGAGCTGGCCGGCGGGGGATTCCTTGTAGGCCAGGACGAGGTCGCGGTCCACGGAGAGGTAGTTCTGGCCCTTGGGGTTGTAGATCTTCGCCGTCGGGAAGAACGCATCCATACCGAACGTACGGGCCTCATCCGGGATGATCGGGGCGATGTGCTTGCCGAAGTTCTTATCCCGCATCAGGTCCTTCAGGAGCCTGACGAACGCCATGGTGGTGGCGGCCTGCTGCTTCCCCGATCCGCGCTTGGCTACCTCGTAGGTCTTCGCCTCGGGCAGGACGATCTCGGCGTGCTTGGAGCGGCGCTCCGGCACCGACCCGCCGAGGGCTGCGCGGCGCTCCATCATGTACTTGATTTCCGGAGCGTCCGTGCCCGGGTGGTAGTACGGCGGGCGGTACGTGTCCTGCTCGAGCTGCTCGTCGGTGACCGGGATCCGCAGGTGGTCGCGGAACTTCTTCAGGTCATCAAGGGTCAGCTTCTTCATCTGGTGGGTCGCGTTGCGGCCCTCGAAGTGCGGTCCGAGTCCGTAGCCCTTGACGGTTTTGGCGAGGATGACGGTGGGTTTGCCCTTGAATTCGGTGGCGGCTTTGTAGGCTGCGTAGACCTTGCGGTAGTCGTGGCCGCCGCGTTTGAGGTTCCAGATCTGGTCATCGGTGAGGTCCGCGACCATGTCTTTGGTGGCGGGGTCCTTGCCGAAAAAGTGTTCGCGGACAAACCCGCCGGATTCGGCCTTGTAGGTCTGGTAGTCCCCGTCGGGGGTTTCGTTCATGATCTTCACCAGGGACCCGTTGGTGTCCTGGGTGAGGAGGTCATCCCATTCCCGGCCCCAGACGACCTTGATCACGTTCCAGCCCGCGCCGCGGAAGAACGCTTCGAGTTCCTGCATGATCTTCCCGTTGCCCCGGACCGGCCCGTCGAGGCGCTGGAGGTTGCAGTTGATCACGAAGTTCAGGTTGTCCAGGTTCTCGTTCGCGGCGAGCTGGAGCAGGCCKCGGGACTCGGGCTCGTCCATTTCGCCGTCGCCCAGGAACGCCCAGACCTGCTGGTCGGAGGTGTCTTTCAGGCCGCGGTTGTGCAGGTACCGGTTGGACTGGGCCTGGTAGATCGCGTTCATCGGGCCGATGCCCATGGACACGGTGGGGAATTCCCAGAAGTCCGGCATCAGGCGCGGGTGCGGGTAGGAGGACAGSGCGTGGCCSKSCCGGGACTTTTCCTGCCGGAACCCGTCCAGGTCCTCCTCSGTSAGGCGGCCTTCCATGAACGCSCGGGCGTACATGCCGGGGGAGGCGTGGCCCTGGAAGAAGACCTGGTCCCCGCCGCCGGGGGCGTCCTTGCCGCGGAAGAAGTGGTTGAAGCCGACCTCGTACAGGGTCGCRGCACCGGCGTAGGTGGAGATATGCCCGCCCACCCCGATCTCGGGCCGCTGCGCCCGGTGCACCATGACCGCGGCGTTCCACCGCATGTACGCCCGGTACCGGCGCTCGTAYTCYTCGTTGCCCGGGAACGGTGCTTCCTGGTCCACGGGGATCGTGTTCACGTAATCGGTGGTGGTCACCATCGGCACCCCGACACTCTGCGCGCCCGCACGCTGCAGCAGGCTCCGCATAATGTACTGGGCACGCTCGGTACCCTGTTCCCGGATCAACGCATCCAGGGACTCAACCCACTCCGCAGTCTCTTCCGGATCACGATCAGGCAGCTGGTCAGTCAACCCGCTGAGGATATGGGAGGTATCTTCTCCTGCAGCCACGGCAGGGTTCCTAGAGCTCCTACGTCTGCACGGAGTTACAAGGTTGTTGTCCTGCAGGCATAGTCGTCATCAGCCACTCTAACCGTCGGGGCAAGCCGATGCGTAGCCGTGGGTTGGGCACGACAGTTGTATTTCGCCGTCATACTGGTTGTGTGACGAAGGGCCGCTGCGACGCAGGCAGGAACCCCCGGTGTGACGCAGAATATGCGCAATTCCGGGTATGCCAGCTTGAAGCGCAGGCACAAAGGGTGTTGGCTTGGGAGTAATGGAAATCACTATGCAGACTGCATATGAAACGTATTGGAGGAACACGTGAGCGAGGCCGACGCCGCCACTTCGGTAAATGTGGCGGAAAAATTGGGTTTCAAAACTGGGGATCTGATTCAGGAGTTCGGTTACGACGACGACGTCGACTTCGACTTGCGTGACGACATCGAGGACCTCACCGGCGCAGACATGCTCGACGAGGATGACCATGAAGTGGCGGACGCCGTCATCTTCTGGTGGCGTGACGGTGACGGCGACCTTGTCGACAGCCTGATGGACTCGCTGACCACCCTCAGCGAAAGCGGCGTGGTCTGGATCCTGACGCCGAAGTCAGGCCGGGACGGATACGTCTCGCCTGCCGACATCCAGGAAGCAGCACCCACCGCCGGCCTGCACGTCACCACGTCGGCCGGTGTCTCTAAGGACTGGAGCGCAACAAGGCTGGTCAGCAGGAAGAACAAGTGACGCAGGCGCTTGCTGCTGCATCCCTGCTGGCGGTTGGCGACCCAGCGCCGGACTTTGAACTTTCCAACCAGTTTGGCGAACCGGTCCGGCTGTCGTCGTTCCGCGGCCAGAACGTTGTCCTGGTCTTCTACCCGTTCGCCTTTTCCGGCATCTGCACCGGCGAACTCTGCGAGATCCGGGATAACCTCGCCTCGTTTGAAGACTCGAATGCCGCCGTCCTGGCCGTCTCTGTCGACAGCAAGTTCAGCCTCCGGGCCTACGCCGGCCAGGAAGGCTACAGCTTCGACCTGCTGGCAGACTTCTGGCCCCACGGCGGCGTCGCCCGCACCTACGGTGTCTTCGACGAAGACAGCGGCATGGCCAAGCGTGGCACGTTCATCATCGACGCCGGCGGCGTCATCCGGTACACGGTGGTCAACCCCCGCGGCGAGGCACGTGACTTTTCTGCCTACCGCAAAGCACTGGCCGGGCTGGAACAGGCCTGACGGCGGTGGAGAAGCCGCGGCATGGGGTCGGACTCACCGGGTTCGCCAGCATGCCGCGCGTCGAGCCGGCGCACCCATCCGGACGGGAACTTGAGGCCCTGGGCCTGATCCGCGACCTCTTGTCGGGAGCGCCGTTCGCGCTGCTCACGGGGGCGGGCCTGAGCACTGATTCCGGTATTCCGGACTACCGCGGTCCGGGGTCCCCGCCACGGTCGCCCATGACGTACCAGGAGTTCGTCAGGGACCCGGCCAACAGGCAGCGGTACTGGGCGCGGAACCACATCGGCTGGTCCCACCTCCGCCATGCCGACCCCAACCATGGACACCTCGCAGCAGCAGAGCTCGAGCGCCGGGGATACCTGACGGGCCTCATCACCCAGAATGTGGACCGACTCCATGAGGACGCGGGAAGCACCAATGTGGTGGACCTCCACGGCAGGTATGACCAGGTTGTCTGCCTCGATTGCGGCCGTACCTACTCCCGCGGCCTCCTGGCCGGCATGCTGGGTGAACTCAATCCGGGTTTCCTGGAGCAGGCCGAGGAATCAGGCCTTGTGGAGATGGCCCCTGACGCGGACGCCACGGTGGAGGACCTGGATCTGATCAGCAGTTTCGTCGTGGCGGTCTGCCCGGCGTGCGGCGGGACATTGAAACCTGACTTCGTGTACTTCGGCGAGAACGTGCCCAAGGACCGTGTGGAACGGTCCTATGCGATGGTGGATGAGGCAGCGGCCCTGCTGGTTGCCGGTTCATCCCTGACTGTCATGAGCGGCCTGCGTTTTGTCCGCCATGCAGCCAAGGACGGCAAGCCTGTGGTGATCATCAACCGCGGCGAGACCCGCGGGGACGACAAAGCCACCATCAAGCTTGAGGCTGGCGTGAGCGAATCATTGATGTGGTTGGCGGAACGGCTCCCGCCGCTCTGACCGGCCGGAATACCCGGAAGGTGGGGCGCAGATCCCGATTCGCGTTTAGCCGCCTTTGTCGGGTAGAGTCTATGTTCGTTGGTTTGCGGCTTATCGAAAGCAATCCAATTGGCAAGGGTCTTTAGCTCAGCTGGTAGAGCGCCACGTTTACACCGTGGATGTCATCGGTTCGATCCCGGTAGGACCCACAAACAACCCGCCTCGCATGCTTTTGAAGCACGCGAGGCGGGTTTTTTCTTTCCCTTTCCTGGCACAGTGCCGGCGTGGACCACCCGGAGTGCGGTGTCAGACCCTCGCCATAACGTACAGGGCATGGAACACGTGATAGTCCGCGACGGCGGCGATGGAGTACCTGCATCTGTGGTTTGCCGGGGCCGGGAGTGGCTGGTGGGCGCCGAACCGGTCAGGTGGTTTGAACGGGTCAACTGGTGGGAGACCAACCGCCGGATGCCCAAGGGCCGGAGCAGGGTGGACGTAGAGGTCCTCCAGGTCCAGGTACGCCTGGGAAGCAACGCAGGCTCAGCGCTGACCACCATGCTGCTTGAGCGCGACGGGCTGGGCGGAGGGTGGCGGCTGCGGGACGCCGTGGCGGACGCCGCTTGAGGTGCCAGGACAGGCAGCGCGGGGCTTCAGGGCAGTGGAAAACCCTCCACCGCGACTATTGGGGGATGCCGCGGTGGAGGGCCTGAAATGAATATACAGTGAAGTTCCGGAAACAAGAAGTCATTCCGGAATGTGTGTCGCCGGGAAAGCGGAGAAAGGGCTAACCGGAGGCCGCCCGTGCGGCTCAGCGCTTTACCGGGATGAAAACCCGAGGCTGTTCTGTCCAGGAATCGGACATCTGCGACATCGTCCTGCGCATGATGTGGTCGGATGCCTCGCGGGCAGCGGCTGCGTCGCCCCGAGAGATTGCTTCGGCAACATCCACGTGCCACTGCAGGGCGGCCTCGTGCGGATGGTCGGGCATGAGGCCGTGGACCGTGCGTCCCGTCAGCGTCTCGGCCACCTGGCCCATCAGGTTCGCGAACATCTCGTTGCCGGAGCCGGAAAGCAGCAGCGAATGGAAGTGGATGTCGAGCTCAAGGAAGCGGGGCACCTCACCCTTGTTGCCGGCGTCGCGCATGGCGTAGGCAACGTCAACCAATTCCAGGCGCAGCGGCGCGGGAGCGTTCTGGGCCGCCAGCTCGGCCGCTACAGGCTCAACGGCCGCGCGGAGTTCTGCGAGGGACCGCAGCTGGGCGCCGCGGGCGTTGCTTGCCAGCCGCCAGCGGATGACCTGCGGATCGAACGGATTCCACCGGCTGGCGGGCAGGACACGGATGCCCACCCGTTTGGTGGTCTCCACCAGTCCCAGGGACTGCAGCACACGGACAGCTTCCCGGATCACCGAGCGGGAAACCTTCAGCTCAACTTCGAGCTGTTCTGCGAGCATGAGGTGGCCTGCGGGCAGCTCACCCGAGATGATGCGGGTGCCAAGATTCTCGATGGCACGGTGGTGCAGGCTGCTTGTCATGCTGTAAGCCTAGTGCTCAGCATCGCCCGGCCATGCTCCGGGGATGGACCGCAGCAGGCCCGGTCTGGTCCACTGGATGGGCGTTACTTTCCTGTGACCCAAAGAATATATATGCTTTATTCCGACAGCTTGATCAGCGCAGTGCCACCCCGCCCGGGGCAGGCCCGCCGCACTTTCCGTCGTACGCAATGAATTGGAGTTTTGATGTCTGCACACATCGGTGTCACCGGCCTCGCGGTGATGGGCGCCAACCTGGCCCGCAACCTGGCCCGCAACGGCTTCACCGTGGCCCTGCACAACCGGTCCGTGGAAAAGACGGACACCCTGCTGGAAAAGTACGGTACCGAAGGCGACTTCGTCCGCACCGAGACCCTGCAGGAGCTCGTCGATTCGCTGGAGAAGCCCCGCCGGGTGCTGATCATGGTCAAGGCCGGCAAGCCGGTCGACTCGGTCATCGAGCAGCTTGAGCCGCTTCTCGAAGCGGGCGACATCATCATTGACGCGGGCAACTCGCACTATGAGGACACCCGCCGGCGTGAAGCGGCCCTGGCCAAGAAGGACCTGCACTTCGTGGGCGTCGGCGTGTCCGGCGGCGAGGAAGGCGCGCTGAACGGCCCGTCCATCATGCCCGGCGGTTCCAAGGAGTCCTACAAGGCCCTCGGCCCCCTGCTCGAGAAGATCTCTGCCAAGGTTGACGGCGAGCCCTGCTGCGCCTGGGTTGGCACCGACGGCGCCGGCCACTTCGTCAAGATGGTCCACAACGGCATTGAGTACGCCGACATGCAGGTTATCGGTGAGGCCTTCGACCTGCTCCGCTCCGGCGCAGGCATCGAGCCCGCCGAACAGTCCAAGATCTTCACGGAGTGGAACAAGGGCGACCTGTCCTCCTTCCTGATCGAAATCTCCGCTGAGGTCCTGGGTCACGTGGACGCCAAGACCGGCAAGCCCTTCGTCGACGTCGTGGTGGATGCTGCCGGCCAGAAGGGTACCGGCCGCTGGACCGTTATCTCCGCACTGGAACTGGGCTCGCCGGTATCCGGCATCGCCGAATCCGTCTTCGCCCGTGCACTGTCCTCGCAGGCGGGCCAGCGCAAGCTCGGCCAGGAACTGTTGGCCGGCAACGAGGTTTCGGTTGAAATCCCGGAGACGTTCGTCGAAGACGTCCGCCAGGCGCTCTACGCTTCCAAGCTCGTTTCCTACGCCCAGGGCCTGGACATGCTGACCTCCGCGGCCAAGGAATACGGCTGGGACCTGAAGCTGGACGAGATCGCGTCGCTCTGGCGTGCCGGCTGCATCATCCGCGCGGAACTCCTCAAGGACATCACCAAGGCCTACGCCGCCGACGAGAAGCCCGCCAACCTGCTGTTTGCACCGGCCTTCACCAAGGCCATCGCCGACGCACTGCCTGCCTGGCGCCGCGTCGTGGCCACCGCTGTGCAGCTCGGCATCCCGGTGCCCGTGTTCTCGTCCTCGCTGGCCTACTACGACGGCCTGCGCCGCAAGCGCGTCGCTGCCGCCCTCATCCAGGGCCAGCGCGACCTGTTCGGCGCCCACACCTACGGCCGCGTGGACGCCGAGGGCACCTTCCACACGCTCTGGGGCGAAGACAAGTCCGAGATCGAAGCGGTAGACACCCACTAGCATCCGCTGACACAACGCAAAAGGCGGGCAGCTCCAGGAGAATCCTGGAACTGCCCGCCTTTTGCGTGCCGCCGGCCGTGGTGCGTCCAGCTTCACTGGGCGCACCCGGCCGGGCGTCAGATGCGGTATTCGATGTCGTACTCGGCGGGGTCGACGGCGGGTTTGGTCTCCCGCTGCGCGTCACGGTGCCGCCATTTGGCAGGGACGCCGGTAACGATCGACTCCGGCGGAGCGTCCTTGACCACCACGGCGTTGGCGCCCACAGCGCTGTCCCGGCCGATGGTGATGGGGCCGAGGATTTTGGCGCCGGCGCCAATGGTCACGCGGTCACCAATGGTTGGGTGCCGCTTGATCCGGGCCAGCGAGCGGCCGCCCAGCGTGACGCCATGGTAGATCATGACGTCCTCGCCGATCTCGGCGGTTTCGCCGATGACCACACCCATGCCGTGATCGATAAAGAACCGGCGGCCGATGGTGGCGCCGGGGTGGATCTCGATTCCGGTGGTGAACCGGCCAAGCTGCGAAATGAGCCGGGCGGGAAAACGCAGCGCCGGGTTCTGCCACAGGCGGTGTGTCAGCCGGTGGATCCATATGGCGTGCAGGCCGGAATAGGCGAAAAAGTTCTCGACGGAACCCCTCGACGCCGGGTCATGCGACCTGGCGGCGTCGAGGTCTTCCTTTAGTCGTGCAAAAAAGCCCACAAACTTCTTTCTACAGGAAACGGGCGGAGGGCGGTCTGATCAGCCGCGGATGTCGTCATAGAGGACGGTGGAGATGTAACGCTCACCGAAATCGCAGACGATGGCAACAATCAGCTTGCCGGCGTTTTCCGGGCGCTTAGCCAACTCCAGGGCACCCCAGACGATTGCACCGGACGAGATGCCGCCCAGGATGCCTTCCTTGACGCCCAGTTCGCGGGCAACCCGGACGGAGTCCTCAAGCGTCGCGTCCAGCACCTCGTCGTAAACGTTGGTGTCCAGCAGTTCGGGAATGAAGTTGGCACCCAGGCCCTGGATCTTGTGCGGGCCCGGAGCGCCGCCGTTGAGGATGGGGGAGTCCTTGGGCTCGACTGCCACGATCTGGACGCCGGGCTTGCGCTCCTTGAGGACCTGGCCCACGCCGGTGATGGTGCCGCCGGTGCCGATGCCGGAGACGAAGATGTCCACGTCGCCGTCGGTGTCGGCCCAGATTTCCTCGGCAGTGGTGTCGCGGTGGATCTGGGGGTTGGCCTCATTGGCGAACTGCTGTGCCCAGATGGAGTTTTCGGTGTTGGCCACGATTTCCTGGGCCTTTTCCACCGCACCGCGCATGCCCTCGGAGCCAGGCGTCAGAACGATTTCGGCACCGAAGGCGCGGAGCATCACACGGCGTTCCGTGGACATCGTTTCGGGCATGGTGAGGATGACCTTGTAGCCGCGGGCTGCACCCACCATGGCCAGGGCGATCCCGGTGTTGCCGGAGGTGCCTTCGACGATGGTGCCGCCCGGCTTCAGCGCACCTGACTTTTCGGCAGCGTCGATGATGGCCACACCGATGCGGTCCTTCACGCTGTTGGCAGGGTTGTAGAACTCAAGCTTTACGGCAACGGTGGCACCCAGCCCCTCGCTGAGCCGGTTCAGCCTGACCAGCGGGGTGCGGCCTACCAGCTGCGTTACGTCGTCATAAATCCGTGCCATGTAGATACGCCTATCTCTGAGGGGTGAATACTGAGGTCAGCCTAACGAGGCCGCGTAATGCTGGCTAAGCGTTAAGCCATGCAGAGTAATATTTCCTGGCCTTGGCGAGCTTCGGGTTGATGATGACCTGGCAGTAGCCCTGCTCGGGATGTTTTCCGTAGTAGTCCTGGTGGAACTCCTCGGCAACATGGAACCGGGGGAGGCGGCTGACCTCTGTGACGATCGGGTGGCTCCACAGGGCCTGGTTCCGGTCGATGGCTTCTTCGAACAGGATCTTCTCCTCGGTGGTTTCGTAGAACATCGAGGAGCGGTACTGGGTCCCCACGTCATAGCCCTGGCGGTTCAGCGTGGTGGGGTCGTGCAGGGCGAAGAACATATCCAGGATGACCTCGGCAGGGATGATCTCCTCGTCGAAGGTCACGGCCACCACTTCGGCGTGACCGGTGGTGCCGCTGCAGACGGAGTAGTAGTCAGGGTACGGATCGTGGCCGCCCGTGTAGCCGGACACCACTGCCGTGACACCCTTTGTTTTCTGGTAGACGGCGTCGAGGCACCAGAAGCAGCCTCCGCCAAGAACAAAAGTTTTCATGACCTCTTCAATGGTTGGCAGCGCCGGATGATTCCCCGCGCGTCCCGCGTCACACCGGCGGCATGCCTGCGCCCGCCGGGCGATGGGGTAAAACTAAGACTATGGAACCTGTGGACACCGACGTTACCGGTCCGGACGAGCACGACGGCGACGCCCCCTTCGCCGTGCAGGCCGGCGACGAGCCGGACGGGGCTCCCACCCTCGGCGACCTGCTGCTCGCGGTAGAGGAACTGTGGCCTGAATCTCTGGCCGAAGGCTGGGACGAGGTGGGCCTGGTGGCGGGCCACCCTGCAGCGCTGGTCACCAAGGTGATGTTCGCCGTCGATCCCACGCTGGAGGTGATCGACGAAGCCGTCGAATGGGGCGCAGAACTCCTGATCACCCATCATCCGCTGCTTCTTAAAGGCGTCACGTCCGTCGCGGCCACGACTCCCAAAGGCCGGGCGGTCCACCGGCTGATCGAGTCCGGAACCGCCCTGCTGACGGTCCACACGAACGGTGATTCCGCCGTCGGGGGTGTGTCTGATGTGCTGGCCGACGCGCTGGGCCTCCAGGACGTTGCCCCGCTGACGCTGGCGGCCAACGGACTGCCCGAGGAGGGAATTGGACGGGTCGGGGACCTCGAGGACGCCATGACCCTGGGCGATTTCGCGGCCAGGGTCTTCGGTATCCTGCCGTCCGTAGCCGGGGGAGTGCGCGTCTCCGGTGACAAAGACGGCCTGGTCCGGCGGATCGCTGTGTGCGGCGGCGCGGGCGACTCGCTGTTCAACGAAGTGCGGGCCAGCAACGCCGACGTCTACGTCACGGCCGACCTTCGGCACCACCCCGCTTCGGAGGCGCGGGAAGCTGCGCTGAACGGACGCCCCTACCTCGTCGACGTGTCCCACTTCGCCAGCGAATGGCTCTGGCTGCCGGCCGCCGCGGCAGCCCTGGGCAACGTCCTCGCCGACCAGGGGCACGACGTCGAAATCCAGGTGAGTGCCACCAACAGCGATCCCTGGGACTTCATCCTCACGCCGGGCTGACCCGGTGCGGCCCGGTCCGGTCCGGCGAGGCAGGGACGCGGGCCAGGCGCTAGAGTCGAGGAAGCGCCGGTACGGTGCCCGGCCGCGGCCGGAGGGATCAAGCGGAGGTAACAGTGGCGAAGGCAGCACCGGCGGAACAGATCAAGTTGCTCGACCTGCAAGGCCTGGATGCAAAGCTCAAAGCCCTGGCCAGCCGCCGCCGCTCGCTGGAAAACGATCCCCGGATCAAAGACCTTGAGGCTGCCCTTTCCGTGGCCAGCGGCGAACTCGGTGCCGCAAAAGTGGCAGTGCACGACGCCGAAGCCGAGTTGAAGCGGGCTGAGGCGGACGTTGAACAGGTGGCCACCCGCATTGAGCGGGATGAGGCGCGCCTCAACAGCGGAACGGGCCTGTCCAAGGACCTGGTGGCTCTCCAGAAGGACATCGCTTCGCTCAACAGAAGGCGTTCGGACCTCGAGGACGTGGAGTTGGAAGTCCTGGAACGCCTGGACACACTCCGTGAGCGGCAGTCTGCGCAGCAGCAGATCGTGGACGATATCCAGGGCTCTTTCGGCAGCATCCGCGCGGAACTGGACAAGGAGCTCGCCGCAGTCGATGCGGAAGCTGCAGACGTGCGGGGCAGGCGCAATGAGTTCGCCGCCGGACTGGACGCCGGGATGCTGGCCATTTATGAGAAGACCCTGGCCAAGCGCGGGGTGGGCGCTGCCCGGCTCTTCCACGGCACCTCGGAGGCTTCGGGCATGAAGCTCAGCCCCGGCGACCTCGCGGAGATCACCGCCGCTTCCGGTGACGACATTGTTTTCTGCCCCGATTCAGGTGCCATCCTGGTCCGCTCGGAGGAGTGGGCCTGACCCAGGCACGCAGCAGCTGGCATCGTCCTGCCCGG
Source organism: Pseudarthrobacter sp. 10T415 (assembly GCF_056394175.1). Lineage (NCBI taxonomy): Bacteria > Bacillati > Actinomycetota > Actinomycetes > Micrococcales > Micrococcaceae > Pseudarthrobacter > Pseudarthrobacter sp. 10T415. The sequence continues at coordinate 11,258 of NZ_JBFTHJ010000001.1, forward strand.
CCAGCCGGGGCGTGGCACTAGCCGTTGGGCAGCGGAGCCTTAGCCCGGCAGGATGATGTTCAGCGCATGCGGTTTCCGGGCAGTCCCGGGAACGAGCTCCGCAGTCCAGCGCTCCTGCGCGGCCTTCAGGAGGCCGGCGGGTGTTGAGGGCGCTTTGCCGCGGCGCGAGAGCAGGTGCCGGGCCAGCTCGCCGCGGGTGTGCTTGGCGAAGTGGCTGACGACTTTCCGCACGCCGCCGGCTTCGGTGAAGACATTCACGGACACCGTCTGTCCTGCCGGGGGAGCCCACGCGGCCGCGTAGGTGCTGGACCGGCAGTCCACCAGCAGCTGGTCTCCCACGACGGAGGCGAGGGCCTCGGAAAGCTGTGGCTTCCAGAACGTGGCGAGGCGTCCGACGTCGGGCAGCGCCGTCCCCATGGACAGCCGGTAGGCGGGCACGGAGTCGCCGAAGCGGATGGCGCCCCACAATGCCGATACCACCAGCACCGACTCATCAGCCTTGCGCCGCTGGGCCGTCGTCAAGGTCCGGTAACCCAGGGCGTCGTAGAGGACGCCCGAGTAGATGCGGTGCGCAGGGGCCGCCGGTTCGGCGTGCAGCCGCGTATTGCGTACGACGTCGTCACGCAGCGATGCGCCCACGCCCAGGAGGTCGAGGGCGTCCTCGTGGGCGCTGACGGTTCCCAGTGCCTCCAGTACCTTCGCCCGCGCAGGGTTGAGGTCCGGAAAGCCCAACGACGACCAATCGACGGCGGCACCGTTGACCGCGGGGGTCTTGCCTTCTGAGGGGGGGAGCAGGATCAGCACCGTCCGATCCTACCGGCGGCAACAGCAGCCGCCGGCGCCGGTAGACTGGAAGCGGATGGGACAGCCAGGCGGCCGCGCGTCACGAAAGTGGCTCGAGGAACGTCCGGGCTCCACAGGGCAGGGTGGTGGGTAACGCCCACTCGGGGTAACCCGCAGGCAAGTGCCACAGAGAATAGACCGCCTGCTCTTTCCGTTTTCGGAAAGCGGCAGGTAAGGGTGAAACGGTGGTGTAAGAGACCACCAGCTTCCCGGGTGACCGGGAAGGCTAGGTAAACCCCACCCGGAGCAAGGCCAGACAGGGCACGTTTGAGGGCTGCCCGCCCGAGTGTCCGGGTAGGCCGCTAGAGGGTGCCGGCAACGGTATCCGTAGATGGATGGCCGTCGCCCCCGTGACGGCAACGGCACGGGGGAACAGAACCCGGCGTACCGGCTGTCCCATCCGCACAACCGGTTTGACCTTGGAAGATGTGTTGGGGATCCTGAACCGTGCCCGCAAATACCGATCCGCAGCCGGCCGGCCCGCCCGCCGGACCCCAGACCCGTAACCTGCCCACGCAGGTCCTGGGCCTGATGGCTTTCCTTGCCCTCTCCGTCACGGCCTGGGCATTGGCCACGGTTCCGATCCTGCTGAACATGCACGGCTGGTTCGCGGCTTCCGTGCAGGCGCCCTGGATGCCGCCGCAGTGGATGTTCCGCTCCATGTGGCTCCTGCTGTACGGCAGTATCGCCGTTGCCGCCTGGCTGGTCTGGCGGAAAGGGGCGCTCACGGGCGGCACCATGGCCGGCTACCTGCTCCAGCTGGTGCTCAATGCCGCGTGGCCGCTGAGCTACTTCGGCCTTTACCCCTTGCTGGGCCCGGCGGCGCTTTGGGCCGCGCTGGTGGTCCTCACTGGGCTGGCCGGCTGCCTCGTGTTCCTGATCCTGCGGTTTGGCCCGGTGAACGGCGTGGCCGGGCTGCTGGTGCTGCCCTACTTCTCCTGGGTGCTCTTCTCCTGCAGCCTCAACCTCTACGCCGCACTTCATAACTGAACGCCGTGTGAGTGATTTCACGCCCGGCGGGTCTGTTCCCCGGGCCGTGCCAAATTAGAATGGATTCTGGACGTAGAAGTTCTTCCGCTGGAATTGCGTTCGCATCCGGCGGTTTTTCTTTGCACACGATCCAGGCGCCTGGGGGCCGAACCCCGCAGGCGTGGATGCCCCTGGACATCATCAGGTGGCCTACAACCGCACACGAGGACGTATGCGGCTGAACCGAGGAAGGTATTTCTGTGAGCCAGACGTCAGATTCTTGTCTTGATACGTGGATGGGCCGCGAGGCCCTCGCCGAGGCCATGATTCCGGTGATCGGCCGGCTGTACCGCGAAAACAACGTGGTCACGAGCATCCATGGCCGGAGCCTGATCAACAAGTCCACCATGAACATCCTCAAGGCACACCGTTTCGCCCGCCGGATGAGCAAGGACGAACTCCTCCTGGAGGAGACCGCACCCCTGCTGAACGCCCTTGCCGGGCTGGAGCTCGGCGCCGCGGCCATCGACATCGCCCGGCTCAACCAGAAGTTCAAGGAAGAGGGCAACGGCGCCACCCTTGAAGAGTTCCTCCGCGCAGAGCTGGCCGACGTCGTGGGCAAGCGGGGCGGCGACGACCGCACCAGCACCGACGTCGTCCTCTATGGGTTCGGACGCATCGGCCGGCTCCTCGCCCGCCTGCTGGTCGAAAAAGCCGGAGGCGGCCACGGCCTGCGCCTCCGGGCCATCGTGGTCCGCCGCGGCTCCGACAACGACCTGCTGAAGCGCGCCAGCCTGCTGCGCCGCGACTCCGTGCACGGCTCCTTCGAGGGCACCATCCGCGTGGACGATGAATCCAACACCATCACGGCCAACGGCGTCCGGATCCAGGTCATCTACTCGAACGATCCCGCCACCATCGACTACACCGCCTACGGCATCAACAACGCCCTGGTGGTGGACAACACCGGCCGCTGGCGCGACGCCGAGGGACTGTCCCAGCACCTGCAGAGCAAAGGCGCCGCCCGCGTCCTGCTCACCGCACCGGGCAAGGGCGAGCTGAAGAACATCGTCCACGGCATCAACCACGGCACCATCGAGGACACGGACGCGATCGTCTCTGCGGCGTCCTGCACCACGAACGCCATCACCCCGGTGCTGAAGGCCCTGAACGACAAGTTCGGCGTGATCCACGGCCACGTTGAGACGGTCCACTCGTTCACCAACGACCAGAACCTGATCGACAACTTCCACAAGGGCGACCGCCGGGGCCGGTCCGCCGCCCTGAATATGGTCATCACCGAAACCGGGGCCGCGAAGGCAGTTGCCAAGGCCCTGCCCGAGCTGCTCGGCAAGCTCACCGGCAGCTCCATCCGCGTCCCCACCCCGGACGTATCGCTGGCCATCCTGAACCTGACCCTGGAGAACGGGACCACGAAGGATGAGGTCAACAACTACCTCCGCGAGATGTCGCTGCACTCGGAACTGCGCAAGCAGATCGACTACATCGATTCCCCTGAAGTCGTCTCCACCGACTTCGTCGGTTCACGCCGCGCCGGCATCGTTGACGGCCTCGCCACCGTTTCCACCAGCAAGAACCTGGTGGTCTACGTCTGGTACGACAACGAATTCGGCTACAGCTGCCAGGTGGTCCGGGTCATGGAAGAAATGGCCGGAGTAAACCCGCCGTCCTTCCCGGCCAAGGAGAGCGCCAAGGCCCTGGCGGCCATCGCCGTCTGATCTTTCCTGTTTCTTTTGGGTGAATTCCCGGCTGGTTCTCTGGAATCAGCCGGGAATGGGGCCCACACTTGGGGAATGGAAAACGATCAGGCACTTGAGCACGAAACCACGCTGGAACACGCATTTGACGTAGCCAAGGCCAATCACAAGGAAGCGCTCAGGTTGCTGGACGGCGCCAAGGCCGCTCATGCCTCGGGTGACGTCACCGCGGAACGGGTGCAGCAGCTTGAAAGCCTGCTGGCGGTTGCCGAGGAAGACCTCCAGAGGGTGTCACGGGAATTGTAGCGGTCACGCCGCTAAACCCTCACTCGTCCTGCACACTGTGGATATCCAAGGGCGGCGGTCTCCTGTGACCTAGGCTCATGGGGTGCTCCACTCCCGCCCCCGAACTGCAGTCCAGTGACCGTCAGCTGGTCCGCCTACCGGCGGGCGCGGCGCCGTTCCCGGCAGGCCTGGGCACTGTTGATAGTGGGCGGTGTCGCCGCCCTGGGGCTACTGGGCTGGTTCTTTACCGCGGGGCAATTCGACATTGCCGCACCCGCAGCGGACGGCCCCACAGCGGCTCCCGTATTTGATGCTGCGTGGATGAAGCCGGTGGCAGCGGTCCATGAGGTGCCCCAGGGCCCAGCCGCGGATGCGTTGGAAGCCCTCCCCGTCAAGGGCCGGGCAGGCAAGGACAACTACACCCGCGAGGCTTTCGGGCAGGCCTGGCTCGACGTTGACCGCAACGGCTGCGACACGCGTAATGACATCCTTCGCCGGGACCTGGCCGGCGTTGTCTTTGCGGAGGGCTCGAAATGCCGCATCTCCGCAGGGCACTTCCAGGAGCCCTATACGGGCAAGCCCATCGAGTTCCGCCGCGGCCAGGACAGCAGCGCCGCCGTCCAGATCGATCACGTGGTGGCCCTCTCGGACGCCTGGCAGAAGGGCGCCCAGGCACTGACGCCGCGCCAGCGGCAGAACCTGGCGAATGATCCCCTGAACCTGATCGCTGCAGACGGCCCGAGCAACCAGCAAAAGGGCGCGGGCGACGCCGCCACCTGGCTTCCGAAGAACAAGTCCATCAGGTGCCACTACGTAGCCCGGCAGGTGTCCGTGAAGGCGGCGTACGGGCTGTGGGTGACGGAGGCTGAGAAGGACGCGATGAAGCGGGTCCTGGGATCGTGCCCCGGCCAGCAGACCATCAGGGCAACCTGAGCCAGGTCACCGGTTAGTCAGTGCCCGAACGGGTCCGGGTCCACGCCGGGCAGCCAGGTCAGGCCGGGAACGCCCCAACCGTTCTTCTTTGCCGTCTTCTTGGCCTTGCGGGCATACCTGTCCATCAGGCGGTTGACGTACAGTTTGCCGTCCAGGTGGTCGTATTCATGCTGGATGACCCTGGCAAACCATCCGGTGGCCTCGAACTTCACGGGCTCGCCGTTGCCGTCAAGACCTTCCACCCGTGCCCACTCGGCGCGCTTGAGCGGATACTGGTCGCCGGGAAAGGAGAGGCACCCTTCCTCTTCCTCATCGGGGTCGGGAGCGGCTCCGGAGATCTTTGAGAGCGTGAGCACCGGGTTGACCAACACGCCGCTGGCGGGAGCGTCGTCCTCGTTCGCGTACTTGTAGACGAAGATCCTCTTGCCCACGCCTACCTGCGGTGCTGCCAGCCCCACTCCGTTGGCGGCATCGTTGGTCTCAAACATGTCCGCAATCAGGGTGCGCAGTTCGTCGTCGAAAACTTCCACTTCGGAAGCCCGGCGGTGCAGCACGGGTTCGCCCCAGATGGTGATGGGCAGAACGGTCATCTTCGCTGTCCTTCGGCTTGCGGCCCCGCAGCGGGCGCAGGGCGGTGATGCAAAAGAGGTGGTGAAAAAGAAAGGAGGCCGCACCGGAATAATCCGATGCGGCCTCCTTTGAACGGCTGCAATACCGTCCGGTGAGGGTGAGCTACGGGGGTTGAACCCGCGACCTCCTGGACCACAACCAGGCGCTCTGCCAACTGAGCTAAGCCCACCATGTGCCCCACAATGTGACCGGCTTCCCGGCCTCTGGAAAGGCAACTCAAATAGCTTACCTGCTCTTTGGGGGTACTTTGTCCACTTTCGGCGTTTTCAGCGAAAAATCCTGAAAGTGTGGCGCAGATTACTTTTAGGGAAGGCCGGTTTCCGGGCTGGTGATCCGCCGGGCGATCTTCTGCGCCGTTGCACTGTCCGGCCCGGGCGCCGGTACGAAGACTGCGTCCCGGTAGTAGCGGAGTTCATCGATGGAGTCCCGGATGTCACCCAGGGCGCGGTGGCCGCCCTTCTTGGCCGGGGACTGGAAGTACGCACGCGCGAACCAGCGGCGGGACAGCTCCTTGATGGTGCTGACGTCGATCACCCGGTAGTGCAGGTGCTCCACGATGGCGGGCATGTCCCTGGACAGGAAGACCCGGTCTGTTCCCACCGAGTTGCCGCCCAGTGGCGCCTTCCGCGGCTCCGGCACCCATTCGGCGATGTACTCCATCACTGCCGTTTCTGCCTCGGCCATCGTCTTGCCCGCCGGGAGCTCCTTGAGGAGTCCGGATTTGGTGTGCATGTCCCGGACGAAGTCGTTCATCTGCGCGACGGCGGCGTCATCCGGTTTGATGACGACGTCGACCCCCTCGCCGAGGATGTTCAACTCGGAGTCGGTGACCAGCGCGGCTACCTCGATCAGGGCGTCGTTCTTGATGTCCAGACCGGTCATTTCGCAGTCAATCCAGACGATTCTTTCGTTTGATATAGGCACCGGACCAGCCTACCGTTACACCTCCTGCCAACCGGCCGGTGCTAGGATTTCGAATACGTGGCGGGTCTCCCCGCTGCGTGGAAACGCGCCCCGGACAGGCCCTTCGGCCGACGGGCGTGGCCTGCGAAAACGCACAAAGATTGGACAACCCTGATATGACGGCGCCTTTGCCCGCGGCGGGCGGAATGGCTGCCGCCGCCCCGGCCGTCAGCGGCGGTGCCGAGATGGACGATCCCCGGTCCCCGATCCTTGCAGGCTTCGTTGGCTCCATGTTTATGCTGGCTGGATCCCTGGGGGTCGGCTGGCTGGCGCCCGTTTCCGAACTGCGCAGGATGCCGCTGTTCATCTGGATGCGCGCCGAGGCAGCCGGGGTAGCACTGTCCATCATCCTGCTGGCAGTGGGCGGCATGCTTCTGGTGCGGGCCTGGCTGCGGCTGGGCCAGAAAGTCCACGTGTGGGGACCCCAGGCGCGCAGCGCCACGCTCAAGGCGATCCTGGCATGGGGCCTGCCGATGGTGGTCTGCGTCCCGCTGTTCAGCCGGGACGTTTATGCCTACATCGGCCAGGGCCGCCTCATGGTCGAGGGGTTCAACCCCTACGAGAACGGCATCTCCTCCCTGTCCAACTACTTCCAGCTGGGCGCCGACAAAATGTGGACCGAAGCGCCGGTTCCCTACGGCCAGCTGTTCCTGTGGATCGAGCAGTTCGTGGTCTGGTCCACCAATGTCCAGCCCGAAGCCAGCGTGATGCTGTTCCGGCTGGTGGCGGTGGCAGGGGTGGTGCTGTGCGTCATCTACGTGCCTAAGCTGGCCGAACTGCACGGCGTCAACCCGCACCGGGCGCTCTGGCTGACGGCGGCGAACCCGCTGTTCCTGACCAACTTCATCGCCAGCGTCCACAATGATTCCCTCATGATCGGCCTGGCCCTCGCCGGCCTGTACTACTGCGCCACCCATCGGGTGGTTCGCGGCATTGTCCTGGTAACGCTGTCCATCGCGGTCAAGCCCATCACGATTGTCTTCCTTCCCTTCATCGGGCTGCTCTGGGCCGGGCAGAATGCCGGCTGGCTCCGCAAGTTTTCGTTCTGGGCGCTGACGGCCGGCATCAGCCTGGGCCTCCTGGTTCTGATGGGCCTGGTGAACGGATTCGGGTTCGGATGGATCAACGGGCTCTCGGCCCCCGGCAGCATTGCCATCTGGTACGCCCCGGTGGGCCTGATCGGGATGATCGTGGCCTCGCTGGCCAATTCGTTTGGCCTGGACGGCAGTGTCTTCGCAGGGTGGGTGTTCGACGCCGGAAAGCTCCTCGCGGTGGGCATCGTGGCCTGGCTGATCCTGCGGGGCGACTACGACCGGCTGATGCGGCGGCTTACGCTCGGATTCGCTGCCATCGTACTGCTGGCCCCCATCATCCAGTCCTGGTACGTGGTGTGGCTCATTCCGCTCTTCGCCGTCACCGGCATCCGCAACGACTGGCAGGTTAAGGCTCTCTACTTTGTGGTGTCTTTCTTCATGATCTACGCCATCTCGGACCAGCTTGAAGTCTTCCCGTACCTCCAGGCCGATGACCTGGGCTTCGCGCTGACCCTGGCCCGGGTCGCGGCCGCTGTCACAGGCCTGCTGTTCGGCCTCTACCTGATCTTCTGGGATCCCTCGACGAAACGGCTGTTCCGCAAGTCCGGTGACCTGGTTGTTGAACGTCCGGTGATCTAGCGGCCCGCAGCCCGGCCGTTGAGCCGTCGCAGCGCTTCCCGCCGCGACAGGGGGCTGATAACGGCCGAGTGCTTAGCCACGAAGGCCGCCACCCAGTCCGGTGAGGTTTTGGCGTACTCCCGCAGTGCCCATCCGATGGCTTTCCGGACGAAAAATTCTCCGTCTCCCAGGTTTGGTTCGATGACCGCGGCCAGCAAGGTGGTGTCCGTGGCGGCCTTGGCCTTCAGCTGGGCGATGATGGAGGCCCGCCTGAACCAGAAGTTTTCATCGGTGCTCCAGGCGCGCAGCACTGCAGTCATTTCCTCACGGTGGGCCTGAAGGAGGCCGCAGATACGCCCCGAAACGCCATCCACGAAGTCCCACCAGGCGCCGGTACGGATGATTTCCTCGTAGACCGGCAGCATGTGCAGGTCCCGGGAAACCATCCTGTTCGCGGTCAAATCAATGGCGGCGTACCGCTCCTCGCGCACCTCGGAGTGGCGCCACAGATCGAGGACGGTGGCACGCAGTTCCTCCCCGGACCGGAACGGCGCCGCGGCAGCCGCGTCCTTCGCGATCCGGCGAACTTCCGGCACCCGGACTCCCAGCGAGGGAAGGCTTGACCTCATGTACGCCTGGGCGCCCGCTGCACGCGCGGGATCGGCATGTTCCCGCAGCTCAGACCGGATTGCAGCGAGCACCTCGGGGTTGGAAGTTGCTGGGCTTTCCATGAGGCAACCTTAGCCAGCGCGCCGGACCACCGCAGCCATCACCTCCACATCCCCGGTAACCGGTCAGGGCGCCGCTGTTGCAGGTTCGGGGGCGGCTGACTGGCCGGCGAACGTCCAGCCGGCGCGCTCCAGCCACGCCGCGCACAGTGCAGGCCACTCCTCGGCGCCCGGTGCTCCGGCTGCCAGGCCGATGCCGTGCCGGCCATGCGGGAAGACATGGAGTTCCGCGGGCACGCCGGCGTCGAAAAGCGCCTGCGCGTAGCCCAGGCTGTGGCTGACGGGCACGGCTTCATCGTCGGCCGTGTGCCACAGGAAAGCCGGCGGGGTCTGGGAGGTCACCTGACGGTCCGCGGAAAGGGCCGAGAGCAGGGCCGGGGACGGTGCGTCGCCCACGAGGTTGTCGACCGACCCCTGGTGCACGTCCCGGGTCAACGAGACCACGGGGTAGCACAGCACTGCCAGGTCGGGGACGGAGCCGGGCACATCGAGGGCCGGGTCTCCCGTGGAAACCGCCGTGGACAGTGTGGCAGCGAGGTGGCCGCCCGCCGAGAATCCCAGCACCCCGACCCGTTCGGGATCCACCGCCAGGCCATGGGCGCCGCCGCGTATGTACAGCAAGGCTTCCTTGGCATCCCGCAGGGGAGCGGGGTGCCGGTGTGGGGCTACCCGGTAGCGCAGGACAAAGGCGTGAATACCCAGCGAGGCGAGCCATTCGGCCACGGGTTCGGCCTCATGGTCGGCCTGGCGCGCATAGCCGCCGCCGGGCAGGACCAGGACGGCGGGCCGCAACCCGCCACCGGAGCAACGGGCGGGAACTGAGGTCAGGCCGTTCGGCGCCATCAGTCCGTGGCCTCCGTGCTGCGGCGCAGCATGACTCTGCCGGTCACCGGAAGCGGTGCGGAATCCTGGTCGTCGCCGTCGGCCGTTGGTGGTGCAGTGGCCCTGGTGGCGAGCCGCCCAATCTCCTCCAGCGGCAGGCTGACCGTGGAAAGCGCAGGCCTGAAATCGCGCAGGGTCTCGATGTCATCGAAGCCTGCGATCCGTGCGTCGCGCGGGATGCGTAGCCCTTCTGCGCGCAAGGCGGCGGCCGCACCGATGGCCATGACGTCATTGACAGCGAAAATACCCAGCCCGTTGCCGGCCGGCCGGCCGCTCCCGCCGGTTCCGCCGGCCTTGATCCGTGCCGCCAGCTTGAGGCCGGCCTCGTATCCTCCGGACCGGTTGAAGGAGTTCCGCAGTACCTCGGCGGGGCCGCGGCCGGCCCGGCTGAGCCCTTCCTGGAAGCCGCGGATCCGGTCATCGGAGGTGAAGAGCCCTTCCGGGCCGCCGATGATGACGAAGTCGCCGTCCCACCCCGCGGCCAGTTCCACGGCAAGGTCTGCGGCAAGTTCCTGGTTGGGGACCGACACCACGTGGTAGCCCTCCGGGGCTGCGGCGCCCACGACAGGGTGTCCCACCACAGCAACCTGCCCTCCGTTGCGGCAGTAGCGGTCCAGCTCCGCGGCCAGTTCCGCGTTTTCGTCCCCGTCCTCAGCCCGCGACGAGCGCGAGCCGGCGATCACGATCGAGTCGGCGCGCCGGGCAGCGAAGGCGGCAACTGCTTCCTTTTCTTCCCCGGGCGCCCCGCCCGTGGTGGCCAGCAGCACCATCCGGCGCTGTTCGCGGGCAGCCTCCTGGACGCCCCTGGCAATTGCCGCGAAGTAGGGGTCCGCGATGTCGTGGACAATCAGGCCGATCAGGCCGGAACTCGACTTCGCCAGTCCCTGTGCCTGCGCGTTGGGAATGTAGCCCAAAGAATCTGCCGCCTGGCGGACCCGCTCGGCGATGTCCTTGCCGGGCTTGCGCGCGGAGCCGTTGAGGACGCGGGAGGCGGTGGCGGGAGACACCCCGGCGAGCCGGGCCACCTCGGTGAGGGTACTAGCAGCCACAGCAGCTCCTGGACGTCGGGGAAGATAACGGTCACCACATTATGGCAGTTGAAAGTTCTTCCGGAAAGCGCTTGCCAACTCCGGCGGGAGCGGTGCATGATGGATTCAGTGGGAATGCGCTTTCCCAATCAGGCTTGAGTAAAACTTGCTCACTCACCGTGGAGGACACATGGGCTTCGAAACAAAGACGATCCGCATCGCCATGAACGGCATCACCGGCCGCATGGGATACCGCCAGCACCTGCTGCGTTCCATCCTGCCGATCCGTGACGCCGGCGGCTTCACCCTGGAAGACGGCACCCGCGTGCAGGTTGAGCCCATCCTGGTGGGGCGCAACGAGGCAAAGATCCGCGAACTGGCGGAGAAGCACAAGGTTGCCGAATGGACCACGGACCTGGAATCGGTCATCAACGATCCCACCGTTGACGTCATCTTCGACGCCTCAATGACCAGCCTGCGTGCTGCCACCCTGAAGAAGGCCATGCTGGCCGGCAAGCACATCTTCACCGAGAAGCCCACCGCGGAAACCCTGGAAGAGGCCATCGAGCTGGCCCGCATTGGCAAGGAAGCCGGCGTCACCGCAGGCGTCGTCCACGACAAGCTGTACCTCCCCGGCCTGGTCAAGCTCCGCCGCCTGGTGGACGAAGGCTTCTTTGGCCGTATTCTCTCCATCCGCGGCGAGTTCGGCTACTGGGTGTTCGAAGGCGACGTACAGGCCGCCCAGCGCCCGTCCTGGAACTACCGCAAGGAAGACGGCGGCGGAATGACCACGGACATGTTCTGCCACTGGAACTACGTCCTCGAGGGCATCATCGGCAAAGTCAAGAGCGTCAGCGCCAAGACCGCTACGCACATCCCCGCCCGCTGGGACGAGGCCGGCAAGGAATACAAGGCAACGGCCGACGACGCCTCCTACGGCATCTTCGAGCTTGAGACCCCCGCGGGAGACGCAGTCGTGGGCCAGATCAACTCGTCCTGGGCCGTCCGCGTCTACCGCGACGAGCTGGTGGAATTCCAGATCGACGGCACCCACGGTTCTGCCGTCGCAGGCCTCAACAAGTGCGTGGCCCAGCAGCGCGCGCACACCCCCAAGCCCGTGTGGAACCCGGACCTGCCCGTCACTGAATCCTTCCGCGACCAGTGGCAGGAAGTTCCCGCCAACGCCGAACTCGACAACGGCTTCAAGCTGCAGTGGGAGGAATTCCTCCGCGACGTCGTCGCCGGCCGCGAACACCGCTTCGGCCTGCTTTCCGCCGCCCGGGGTGTCCAGCTTGCAGAGCTCGGCCTGCAGTCCAACGACGAACGCCGCACCATCGACATCCCGGAGATCACGCTCTAATGACGTCCCTCATCCTTCCCTCCCACGACGGCGGCACGCGGGAATACCGCCTGCAGGGCGGCGCCACCTGGGCCCGCCCCTCCGCCCCTCTGACAGCGCGGCGGGCGTACGCCGCAGCCCACGTCATCCCCGAGGTCCTTGCCGACAACACCCCCGGTGCCCCGGCACGCCTGGACTGGGATGCCACGATGGCCTACCGCCACGAACTGTGGTCCTACGGTCTGGGCGTCGCCGATGCAATGGACACCGCACAGCGGGGCATGGGCCTCGACTGGGCAGCCACCCAGCAACTCATCAAGCGCACCGGCGTCGAGGCGGCGTCCGTGGTTGCAGCGAACAGCGCAGCCACCGCCGGCAAGTCCGTCCGTGACCTCGTGTCCTGCGGCGCAGGCACCGACCAGCTGGACATCGACTCCCTGCCCGCGGGCGAAGCCGGCCTCAAGGCTGTCCTCGAGGCTTACCGCGAACAGATTGCCGTCATCAGCGAAGCCGGGCCGAAGGTCATCCTGATGGCCTCCCGTGCCCTGGCCAAGGTAGCCACGGGTCCGGAGGACTACCTGAGCGTGTACTCCACGCTGCTGCAGGAAGTTGACCAGCCGGTCATCCTGCACTGGCTGGGCACCATGTTCGATCCCGCGCTTGCCGGCTACTGGGGCTCCGACGACGTCGCTGCCGCCACCGAGACCTTCCTGGGCCTCATCAAGGACAACGCGGACAAGGTTGACGGCGTCAAGGTCTCGCTGCTCGATGCAAGCCACGAGGTGGCCCTGCGCGCAGCCCTGCCCGCGGGCGTCCGCCTCTACACCGGCGATGACTTCAACTACCCCGAACTCATCGACGGAGACGGCACGCACCACTCGGACGCGCTGCTCGGCATCTTCGCAGCCATCTACCCGGCCGCCTCGGTAGCCCTGCAGAACTACGACGCCGGCAACGCCGCCAAGGCCCGCGAGATCCTGGACTCCACCCGCGAACTAGGCAAGCACATCTTCAGCGCCCCCACGTTCTACTACAAGACCGGCATTGCGTTCATGTCCTGGCTCAACGGCAAGCAGCCGGGCTTCCAGATGGTGGGCGGCCTGCACTCCGGCCGCTCCGTCTGCCACCTGGCCAAGACCTTCGAACTCGCCGACCAGGCGGGCCTGCTGAAGGATCCCGCCCTCGCCGCTTTCCGGATGTCCGACTACCTGCGGATCAACGGGGTGGGCGTGTGAGCGACTTCTCAAGGTTGGCCATCAACAGCGCCACCACCAAGAAATGGACACTTGCCCAGGTGGTCGAGGGATGCGTCAACGCCGGCATTCCCTCCATCGGCCCGTGGCGGGACCGCGTGGAGGAGGCCGGCCTGGACAAGGCTGCCCGCCTGATCAAGGACGCGGGACTGCGGGTCTCCTCGCTGTGCCGCGGCGGTTTCCTGACCGCTGCCGACGCCGAGGGGCAGGCGGCTGCGCTCGCTGACAACCGCGCAGCAATCCTCGAGGCCGTGGCACTGGACACCAGGGAACTGTTCCTGGTGGTAGGCGGCCTGGCGCCGGGGGAGAAGGACGTCGTGGCGGCACGGCAGCGTGTGGCGGACCGGTTGGCGGACCTTGTTCCGTTCGCCGCGGAAAACGGCGTCCGGCTGGTGCTGGAACCGCTGCACCCGATGTACGCCGCGGACCGCGCACTCATCTCCACCCTTGGCCAGGCGCTGGACCTTGCGGCGCCCTTCGATGCCGCGACGGTGGGCGTCGCCGTGGATACGTTCCATGTCTGGTGGGATCCGGAGCTGAAGGCGCAGATCGAGCGGGCCGGGCGGGAAAACCGCATCGCTTCCTACCAGGTGTGCGATTTCAACATGCCCATTGCCGCTGATCCGCTGCTCTCCCGCGGATACATGGGCGATGGCGTCGTGGACTTCGCCACCATCGGCACCTGGGTGCGGGATGCCGGCTACACCGGCGACATCGAAGTCGAAATCTTCAACCAGGAGATCTGGGACACCGACGGCAACACCGTGCTGTCCACGGTCAAGGAACGCTACGCGGAGCTTGTCCTGCCGTACGCCTGACCTGGTCCAGGCCGCGGGCTGCTGCCGAGCTTTCGAAAGTGACAGGCAGCGGCCCGCGCTCCACATGCAGAAGACCCGGACCGCCTGCGGTCCGGGTCTTCTGTGTATGCCTACGTCAGGCGTACAGCGAGGCGAACCGCCGGTATGCCGCCAGCACACCGGCGTCGTCCGTTCCACGGGGAAGCACGACGGCGTCTGACGCCCAGGCGGGGAAAGCGCCGGTAAGTGCTGCGGCGGCCTGGCGGGCAGCGCCGTCGGCCACGTATTCTCCCGGCCGCGGAATGGCGACGGCCGCCCCCAGCAGCCGGGCCGCGGCATCCTGGACGGCCGCCGACTGTGCGCCGCCGCCCACCAGCACGATGCGCCGGGCTTCCACTCCCTGTTCCAGGAGCGCGGCTAGGCCCCCAGCGAGTGAGCAGACAACGCCTTCGACGGCGGCGCGCGCCACGTTCGCCGGGGTGTAGTTTGCCCGTGTGATGCCGTGCAGGGAACCGGTGGCATCCGGCAGGTTGGGGGTGCGTTCCCCGTCGAAGTACGGCACCAGGGTCAGGCCGCCCGCGCCGGGCTGCGCTGACAGGGCCAGCCGGTTGAATTCGGCCAGGTCCACTCCCAGTAGCGCTGCTGTTGCATCGAATACGCGCGTGGCATTCAGCGTGCAGATGAGGGGCAGGTAGTGCCCCGCCGCATCCGCAAACCCGGCCACCAGTCCGGTTGCATCAGCCGCCGGTGTCTCCGAAACCGCGAAGACGGTGCCGGACGTGCCCAGGGACATCACAACGTCGCCCAGCCCCGCACCAGCACCCAGTGCCGCTGCAGCGTTGTCACCCGCGCCCGCTGCGAGCAGGCTGCCGGCCGGTGTCCTGCCTGCTGCCTCCAGCGGGCCAAGGACCAGCGGCAGTGTCGGGGTGTGGCCAAGCGATGCGGCCACGAGGTCGGGCAGGTACTTTCCCTCCGCCGTCGAGAAGTATCCAGTCCCTGAAGCGTCCGAGCGGTCCGTCACCAGCGCATCAAGCCCAACCGCGCCGCTTCCCGGTCCGTACCCGGCCAGGCGCCAGGTCAGCCAGTCGTGCGGGAGGCAGACGGCGGCAACCCTGGCTGCGTTTTCCGGTTCGTTTTCCCGGAGCCAGTGCAGCTTGGTCAGCGTCAGCGACGCTACCGGGACTGTCCCTGTGGCCTGTGCCCAAAAGCGGGCGCCGGCGGCAGCATCGCCGTCGCCCGCCATGTCGATGAGCTGCGCGGCGGCACCGGCGCTCCGTGTGTCGTTCCACAGCAGGGCAGGGCGGATCACCGCGCCGCCGGCGTCAAGGCAGACCATGCCGTGCTGTTGCCCGGCGACGGAGACGGCGGCGACGTCGTCAAGGCCACCCGCCTGGGCGATCGCCGCCTGGAGGGCGTCCCACCAGTGGACAGGGTGGACCTCGGTGCCCTCGGGGTGTGGCGCGCGGCCCTGCCGGACCAAAACGCCGGTGCCGGCATCGCGGATTACTACCTTGCAGGACTGGGTGGAACTGTCGATTCCCGCGACCAGTGCCATGGTCAGCGGGCGTTGAGGAGGTGCTCGATGGCAAGCTGGTTGAGCCGGACGAACGCGAACGAACGCTCTGCTGCCTTGTCGGCGTCGAAGTCTTCGAATGCGGCGGCGTCGGCGAGCAGGTCTGCGGTGGTTTCTCCGGCGTTGAGGGTGGGTTCGCCGAGTTCGAAGACGCCCGATGCCTTGAGGGCTTCCTGCACCAGCGGGTCCGCGCGGAAGGCCAGCGCCCGTTCCTTGAGCAGGAGGTACATCGCCATGTTGGCCTTGGCGGATTCCCAGACGCCGTCGTAGCCGTCCGTGCGCGACGGCTTGTAGTCGAAGTGGCGCGGGCCGTCGTACTTGGGGCCGCCGCCCGGGAAGCCGTTCTCCAGCAGGTCCACCGTGAAGAAGGCGCTGGTGAGGTCGCCGTGGCCGAAGACGAGGTCCTGGTCGTATTTGATGCCGCGCTGGCCGTTGAGGTCGATGTGGAAGAGCTTGCCGGCCCAGAGCGCCTGGGCAATGCCGTGGGTGAAGTTCAGGCCCGCCATCTGCTCGTGGCCGGTCTCGGGGTTCAGGCCAACGATGTCGCCGTGTTCGAGCTGGGCGATGAAGGCCAGGCCGTGACCGACGGTGGGCAGGAAGATATCTCCGCGGGGTTCGTTGGGCTTGGGCTCGAGCGCGATGCGCAGGTTGTAGCCCTTGTCCTTGATGTAGCCGGCGGCCGTGTCAACGCCTTCCTTCATGCGGTCCAGTGCGGCGGCGAGGTCCTTGGAGCCGTCGTATTCGCTGCCTTCGCGGCCACCCCACATGACGAAAGTCTCTGCGCCGAGCTCTGCCGCGAGGTCAATGTTGCGGAGGACCTTGGACAGGGCGAACCGGCGCACGGAACGGTCGTTGGAGGTGAAGCCGCCGTCCTTGAATACCGGGTGGCTGAACAGGTTGGTGGTGACCATCGGCACGTTGAGCCCGGTGTCGGCGAGTGCCGCGCGGAAGTTCTTGAGGATCAGTTCGCGCTCGGAGGCTGGAGCGTCGAAGGGGACCAGGTCGTTGTCGTGGAAGGTGATGCCATAGGCGCCGAGGTCCGCCAGCTTGTGCACGGCCTCCACTGGGTCAAGGGCCGCGCGGGTGGCCACACCGAAGGGATCGGCTCCGGTCCAGCCCACCGTCCAAAGGCCAAAGGTGAACTTGTCGGCAGGGGTGGGGGAGAGAGTCATGATGCGTCCTTGCGATCGATGGGCCGCGACGTGCGGATGTTTAGTTTATTGCCTGAACTTTATGTGGGGACGTAGGCTGTGGTCAAGGGTCCGGCGGTGCGGACCCACAGATTTTTTTGGCGGGATCCGCAGCGAGGAGTGCCATGAGGTTGCCGGTACCGGCGTCGACGCCCCACGGGCCAGCGGCTCCGGGGACCATGGGGGACGTGCGCAGGAGCAACCTCTCCCTGGTTCTCGGTGCCATCGCCGGTGCGCCCCGGGGAGCGTTCCCCACCAGGGCCCAGGTTGCTGCCGCCACCGGCCTGACCAAGGCGTCCGTCTCAAGCATGGTGACGGACCTCCTGGACGCAGGCCTGGTGCGCGAGGTCGGACTCAATGCACGGGGGGAGCGTGGCCGTCCCGGGGTGGGCCTGGACCTGAACACCAAGCGGGCCGTGATGGGTATGGAGGTCAACGTCGACTACATAGCTGCCGGCGTGATGGACCTTTCCGGGACGGTCCTGTTCCTGGAAGTCCGGGAACGCGACAACCGCGGAAGCCAGCCTGAACCCGTCCTGGAGGCGCTCGCCGTCCTGGCGGCCAAAGCGCGCGGTGACGCGGGGGAGCGCGGCGTAGAAATCCTCGGCGGCGGCCTCGCCGTTCCCGGGCTGGTGCGACCCGGAGGGACGGGAATCCTGACCGCCCCCAACCTGGGGTGGACCGGCGTCGACCTTGACCTTGGTGCGTTGCTTCCGGAAGCGCCGCTGGCCGTCGCCCTGTTCAACGAAGCAAATGCTGCGGCCCTGGCGGAACTCCGGCACAGGCCCGGCACTGATGCGGACTTCCTGTTCGTCTCCGGGGAGGTGGGCGTTGGTGGCGGCCTGGTCCTGGCCGGTGAGCTTTTCACCGGGCCCGAAGGGCACGCCGGCGAAGTGGGACACGTGGTGGTGGACCCTGCAGGAAGCCTCTGCTCGTGCGGAGGGACGGGCTGCCTGGAAACAATTGCCGGCCAGGATGCCATCTTCGCTGCCGCGGGCGTTGAAACCACCGGCGAAAGCCGCTCCGCAGCCATGCGCAGCCTCCTTGCAGCGCTCGCCGCGGGGGACACCCGGGCCATATCCGCCGTCGAACGTGCCGGCAAGTACTTGGGCATTGCCCTCGCCTCAACTGCGCGGGTGGTGGACATCGGTTCGGTGGTGCTCGGCGGCCACTTTGCCGTCCTTGACCAGTGGCTGCGGGCTCCGCTTCTGCGCAGCCTCTCCACGTATGCGCCAGGCAAGCTGGCTCCCGACCATGTTGTCACCTCGGCCGTGGGTGAGGAGGGCGCGCTCCTGGGCGCGGCCGGAAGCGTCCTGCGCTCGCTGGTGGACGCGCCGCACTTGCTGCAGGGCCAGCCGCGGGCAGGTCAGGGGCCTTAACGATCCTGCTCGAGCGTCGGGCCCGGCCCTCACACGGACGCAAGATTCTGGCGGGATTCCTGCGGCCGCTTAAGCAACAGAGGTCCTGGCCTGCATGCGCAAGGCCAGGACCTCTTTTCGGTGCCCCAGGAGGGAATCGAACCCCCGACCGGCGGATTAGAAGGCCGCTGCTCTATCCCCTGAGCTACTGAGGCATCCGGTCTCCGGCCTCTCGGCCAGTGCCTCAAAAAGTTTACCCTGCCCGGGGTGCCGGTGCCGTCATCTGCAGGTGACTCCCCCTCCACATCCGCCTGCGCCGGTGCCTTATGCACATAGCCCAACCTGCCCCTCCTGCCGGCTGCCCGGCGGCGCAATGCTGGTACTGCCTGCACAGGCGCCACCATTGAGACAGGACGTGAAAGATGAAAGACCTAATGACCATCCGGGGCTTCGTGGCCACGGATGTAACGAGTTCCACCACCGGGCGCGGTACCGCGAAAGCATCCTTCCGCGTAGGGGTTACCTCGCGCCGCTTCGACGAGTCCGCCAAGGCATGGGTGGACGAGCACACGAACTGGTTCACCGTTCACGGGTACCGCCAGCTTGCCGGGACCATCGGGTGCAGCATCAGGAAGGGGCAGCCGGTCATCGTAGTCGGGAAACTACGGCTCAGCACGTGGGAGAAGGACGGCCGCGTCTACCATTCGACAGTCATCTACGCCGATGCTGTGGGCCATGACCTTTCGCTCGGCTCCGCAAACTTCACCCGCACGTCGTCCAGGCCCCCGCTGTCCCTGGTGGAGCCACCCGCCGTTCCCGACGACCCCCAGTCAGCCTTGGGCCTGGCCCAGGACGAGGCAGAAGACCACGACTTCGACCATCCCGACGACGACGCCCAACCAGCCGTTGTCATCGAGGACAGCAACGGCGAACTCGCTTCCCTCGATCTCGAAACGGGGGAGCTCGCCGAAGTCTAGGGCCCATCAGCGTTCACCGTCCTGCCATTCCCGGGCGGACGGAACGCGGCACCCCCCGGCCGCATTCCGTCCGCCCGCCACAGGCCGCCGGCGCTCAAGCGGAGCCCACAACCGGATACGGCGGGCCGTGCCATTCTCCCGGGAGGCGGGCCCAACGCCGTATGCCTTCCGGACTGCCCGGTGATGCCGCGACCGGGCGGCAGCCCGGCACATGGCAGAATGACACCATGCGGCACACTGTAACCTCCCGTCTCACCGCCATAACGGGAGTAGCTTTGGTGCTTCTTTTGTCCGGGTGCGTCAGTGGCCCTTCGCCGGCCGGGCCGGGCGTGGACAATCCGGCTATGGACCAGCAGGCGCAGAGGCAGCCGGCCCCTGAACAGCAGGCAAGCACCCCGACTTCCGCCTCTCCGGCAGCGGCGGCTACGCCCAGCGGGCAGGCGCTGGCCACCACATCCGACGCGGACAAAGCCGCCACCGAAGCGATGAAACGCACGGTTACCGAGAGCCTCACCGGGTTGGCCGCGGGCACGCCAAAACCCGCAACTGCCCAGGTCACAGAGGTGCTCACAGCGGCCGGTATTGCCCCCGCAGCGCTTCAGGTATCGCAAAGCCGGACACCAACAGGGCTTGAAGCAGATGCCATCGAAGCCGCCGTGCTGCAGGGAAAGGATTGCGTGATCGGCCAGGTCCGCGAAGGGTCCGTCACCGTGACGGTCCTCCCCGTTCTCGCGAGCGGCAAGTGCTTCGTGGGGTCATGAGGCCAGTGGCACATTCAACGCAAATGTGAGTTATGCCCGCCAACCCACTAGATTTGGAACCATGGCGGAATTTATCTACACAATGACCAAGGCCCGCAAAGCCGTTGGCGAAAAACTCATCCTTGATGACGTAAGCATGTCTTTTTTCCCGGGCGCCAAGATCGGCGTCGTGGGTCCGAACGGTGCCGGTAAGTCCACCATCCTGAAGATCATGGCCGGGCTGGACACCCCATCGAACGGTGAGGCCCGGCTGAGCCCCGGCTACACCGTGGGCATCCTGCTCCAGGAACCGCCCCTGAATGAGGAAAAGACCGTCCTGGGCAACGTCCAGGAGGGTGTGGGCGAGATCTACGGCAAGATCCAGCGCTTCAACGAAATCTCCGAGGAAATGGCCAGCCCCGACGCTGACTACGACACCCTCCTCGACGAGATGGGCAAGCTCCAGGAAGCCATCGACGCAGCAGACGCCTGGGACCTCGACTCCCAGCTGGAACAGGCCATGGACGCCCTCCGCTGCCCGCCGGCTGATGCCGACGTCACCAACCTCTCCGGTGGTGAACGCCGCCGCGTGGCACTGTGCAAGCTCCTGCTGCAGAAGCCTGACCTGCTGCTGCTCGACGAGCCCACCAACCACCTCGACGCCGAAAGCGTCCTGTGGCTCGAACAGCACCTCTCCAGCTACCCCGGCGCTGTGCTCGCCGTCACCCACGACCGGTACTTCCTGGACCACGTGGCCGAATGGATCGCCGAGGTTGACCGCGGCCACCTGTACCCGTACGAGGGCAACTACTCCACGTACCTCGAAAAGAAGCGTGCCCGCCTGGAAGTCCAGGGCAAGAAGGACGCCAAGCAGGCCAAGCGCCTCACCGAGGAACTCGAGTGGGTCCGCTCCAACGCCAAGGGCCGCCAGACCAAGTCAAAGGCCCGTCTGGCCCGTTACGAGGAGATGGCTGCCGAAGCCGACCGGACCCGCAAGCTGGACTTCGAAGAGATCCAGATCCCGCCGGGACCGCGCCTGGGCGGCGTCGTCCTGGAGGCCAAGAACCTCCAGAAGGGCTTCGAGGACCGGACGCTTATCGATGGACTCTCCTTCACCCTGCCGCGCAACGGCATCGTTGGCGTCATCGGCCCCAACGGCGTCGGCAAGACCACGCTGTTCAAGACCATCGTCGGCTTGGAACCGCTCGACGGCGGCGACCTGAAGATCGGCGAGTCCGTCAAGATCTCCTACGCTGACCAGAGCCGTGGCGGCATCGACCCCAACAAGACGCTGTGGGAGGTCGTTTCCGACGGCCTCGACTTCATCCAGGTGGGCAACGTCGAAATGCCGTCCCGCGCCTACGTGGCAGCATTCGGCTTCAAGGGCCCGGACCAGCAGAAGAAGGCCGGTGTGCTCTCCGGTGGTGAGCGCAACCGCCTGAACCTGGCGCTGACCCTGAAGCAGGGTGGCAACCTCCTGCTCCTTGACGAACCCACCAACGACCTCGACGTCGAAACCCTCAGCAGCCTGGAGAACGCGCTGCTCGAATTCCCCGGCTGCGCCGTGGTGGTTTCGCACGACCGCTGGTTCCTGGACCGGGTGGCCACCCACATCCTGGCCTACGAAGGCGACGAGGAGAACCCGTCCAAGTGGTACTGGTTCGAGGGCAACTTCGAGTCCTACGAGGAGAACAAGGTGGAGCGCCTCGGCCCCGACGCCGCCAAGCCCCACCGCGTGACCCACCGCCGCCTGACGCGCGACTAAGTCACTCGCCGGGGCCGCGGCTCCGGGAACAGAAAGGCCGGGGCGGGTGGACAAAAGTCCACCCGCGCCGGCCTTTGCTGTGTGGTGAAGCCCCGCCAGTGGGTGAGAAATAACTCGGCGGGCGGATCCCTACGCCCGGCCGGCCTTGCGGAGCTGGTGCTCCAGTACCTTGGACTGGACGGCCCCTGCAACTTTGCTTTTCAGGTCCGAGGGCACGCGGACCATGCCCTCCTGGGCCACGGAGGCAACGTGCTGACCGGCCCGGTTGAAGATCTTTCCCGTTGCCAGGCCCCGGGCCGACTGTGCACTCGGTGACTCCTGGACGTACAGCAGCCACTCGTCCACGCGCGCCGGGCGGTGCCACCACATCGCGTGGTCCAGGCTGGCCACGTTCATGCCCGGCGTGATCCAGCTGAGGCCGTGGCGCCGCAGGATGGACTCCAGGAGAGTGTAATCACTGGCGTAGGCAAGGGCAGCGCGGTGCAGGTTCGGGTTGTCCGGCATGGGGCCGAAGGTCTTCATCCAGACGGCGTTCGTGGCCTCTTTCTCGCCCGTCGCCGAAACATACAACGGGGGATTGACGTGCCGGATGTCGAACGGCCGTTCATAGGCCCAGTGCCGCGCCACCGGGTGGTCGAACTTCCCCAGCAGGTCTGCCGTGGTGGGGAGGGACTCGGGGTCGGGGATCCCGGCCGGCATCGCGGACTCGTGCTCGATGCCTTCATCCTCAGTCTGGAAGGAGGCGATCATCGACAG
Source organism: Pseudarthrobacter sp. 10T415 (assembly GCF_056394175.1). Taxonomy (NCBI): domain Bacteria; kingdom Bacillati; phylum Actinomycetota; class Actinomycetes; order Micrococcales; family Micrococcaceae; genus Pseudarthrobacter; species Pseudarthrobacter sp. 10T415. Next base: position 33,637 of record NZ_JBFTHJ010000001.1, read on the forward strand.
GATGGGCGTGCCTTCCTGGTAGGCGTGGACCCGCCGGGCGGAGAACGACCGGCCGTCACGGAGCCGCTGGACACCGAAGGTGATGGGCTTGTTGGCGTCACCGGGCCGGAGGAAGTACCCGTGCATGGAGTGGACAGCGCGGTCCTCCTGCACCGTCCTCGTGGCCGCAACAAGCGACTGTGCCAGCACCTGGCCGCCGAACACCCGGTGGTGCGGCTGCTGCTGGGACGGACCAAGGAAAATATCCTCGTCCGTCCGCGCGCCTTCCAGCTCGCCAAGGTCCAGGAGTTTGATGAGCGACGACGTGGGGTCACCGCCGGGAAGAGCCAGGATTCCGGCTTCGGCTTCAGTCATGGTCTGACTCTAGACGGACCCCCGGCACCGCTCAAACAAGGCGCAGCCGGTAGTGTTCTTGGTGTGTCTGATCTTCTTACTTCGTCCTTCCGCTTCGCCGACCCGCGGGATCTTGCCGACCTGAAGACGTTTGCCACCCGCGCCAAAGCGGTTGACGACGGCGCCATCCGGCTGCAGGCGGCGGGCTCCGTGCTGGCAGCCTACGTCTGCGTGCTGCGGCCGCGGATCCTGGGCGAAGCCACCCCCACCATCCTTGGCCTGCGCACCATGGAGCTTGCCGCGCCGTCGGAAACCGACGTCACGGTGCCGCTGGCAGCGGTCCTGGACCGGCTGGCCCGGGCAGGGGCGGACGACGTCGAATTGCCGGTTCCGCCCACCACCGTCACCGAATCGTGGACGGGCGTGGGCGCCCCGCGGGGCGGCTGGGAGCTGCTGGGTTCGGTTCCGGACGCTGATCTTAAGTCCGCCGCGGAGGCCGGCATCGGTGAGGTGGCCGGCGCAGTGCCCAACAATCCCGGAGCGCTGATGCTGAACAACGCGCGCGCAGCGGTATGGGGCAGGGAACTGGACGCCACCGGCTTGCCGGCCGGTGCTGCGTTTGCCGCCCTTGCCCTGGGCTTCCTCGCCGATGGCGAACAGAAGCTTTACCGGGCCGGCCGCTGGTTCCGCCTTTCCGGCAGCCGCGGCCATGTCCTGGCGCGGACCGGCAGCGGACTCCTCTAGCCCGTTACGCGCCCGACGGACTGTTGATCATGGACAGCGCCGCGCGTTCCATGTACTCCCACAGCGTGCCCTCGTAGAGTGCCGGCAGCTCCAGTGCGTCCACTGCCACGCGCATGTGGAACAGCCAGCGGTCCTTGGCCTCGGGCGTCACCCTGAACGGCATGTGCCGCATCCGGAGCCGGGGATGGCCCCGTTCCTCACCGTACGTGGTGGGCCCGCCCCAGTACTGCTCCAGGAACATGAGGAAGCGACGCTTGGCCGGCCCGAGGTCCTCTTCCGGGTACATGGGGCGCAGCAGGGGGTCGGTTGCCACGCCGTCGTAAAACACATCGATCAGTTTGACGAAGGTGTCGTGGCCGCCCACGGCGTCGTAGAAGCTGTCCGTGTAGGCCGGCTGGCTGAAGGGATCGTTCTGCATCAGCTGGGGCCGCTGCGGCTCAATGGGGAGGCTCATGGCTACTCTCCGGCTTTCTGCTCGGTCTTCGTGTTCTCGACGCCGTGGTCGGAGCTCTGGTCAGTGGTGCCCGTTGGCCCTTCATGCAACGGCACGTAACGGCCCTGGGAACGGTTGCCCACCCGCAGGATCTCACCGTTGCGCAGGTACCAGATGGCGCCGTCGTCGGACCGGACCCGGGTGATGCGCAGGCCCATGGATTCCACCACTCCCACTACCTCACTGGTTTCAATCACGTCGCCTATGCCGAACTGGTCTTCAATGGTGATGAAGATTCCGGCCAGGAAATCGCGGATCAGCTGCTGCGCGCCGAAACCGATGGCCACACCCAGAATGCCCACGCTGGTCAGCAGCGGTGCAATATTGATGTCCAGGTTCTGCAGCACGTACATGCCGGTGATGACCACCACCAAGACGCCCACCACGCTGTTCAGCAGCGAACCGATGGTTTCCGCGCGCTGTACGCGCCGTTCGTGGTCCAGCGCCCGCAGCGCCGGAGCCACCCATTTGAACGTGCGTTTTTTGAAGAAGTTGCTTCCGGCTGCCACGCGGGTGGTGATCCGGGAAATGACGAACGTCGCCACCAGCCAGACGGCGACGCCCACACCGAGGCTGATCACGATCCCGGTAATGCTGATGCCGTCCGGATCGGTGGCGGCGGACGGAAGGACTGACAACATGCTGACCATATGGGGGAAGTGCTCCTTGAAACTTGGCTCTGTTCACCTTCAACCCTAGCGCCGTAGCGTGGAGCAATGCGCATCCTCGTCCTGGGCGGAACCGCCTTCCTGTCAGCAGAAATCGCCCGCCAAGCCGTAGCCGCAGGCCAGCGCGTAACGTGCCTGGCCAGGGGCACGTCCGGGCGGCCGCCGGAGGGTGCGGTGTGGCTGCAGGCCGACCGTTCACTGGGCGCGAACGCCTACGACGACGCGGCCGGGGACTGGGATGCCGTGATCGAAGTGGCACGCGACCCGGCCCTGGCACGCGATGCGCTGGAAAGCCTCGCGGCACGCACTGGACACTGGACGCTGGTGTCCAGCTGTTCGGTGTACGCGGACCATTCGGTGCCCGGCGCCGCGGAGGACGCGGCGCTGCTGCAGCCGCTGCCCGACGGGGAGGCATCGACGCCGGAGACCTACGGCGAGTCCAAATCAGCCATTGAAGCGGCCACCGTGGAAGCAGCCGGCGGCAAGGCCCATATTGTCCGTGCGGGCCTTATCGCCGGCCCGGGCGACGGATCCGACCGCTACGGCTACTGGCCGGCCCGCTTCGCCCGGGACAACACGCCTGTGGTGGTCCCCGGCATCGGCACCGCTCCCACCCAAGTCATCGACGTCCGGGACCTGGCCGCATGGATCCTCAAAGCCGCCGGCCAGGGAACCACGGGAGCCCTGAACGCCTTGGGGGACCAGGTGCCTTTTGCCGCGTACGTGGCTGCATCACGGGAGGCCGCAGGCCACACTGGCCACATCCTGTATGCCCCGCCCGAGTGGCTCGCCGGCCAGGGTATCGCCTACTGGTCGGGGCCGGATTCGCTGCCGTTGTGGCTTCCGCCGGGCCACGACGGGTTCATGGCCCGCAGCAACCAGGCAGCCAGGGACGCGGGGCTGGTGCTGCGCCCCTGGCAGGAAACCATCGCGGACGTCCTGCGGGATGAGCGTGCCCGGGGCCTGCGCCGTCCACGCAATGCCGGGCTGGCACCGGAGACCGAAGCCGGGCTGGTCCGCCTGCTCCGCGCGGGAGAGGGGGCCAGCACCGGCAACGTGGCCTAAGCCACCACTGTGACCGGTTCGTGGCCCACCGGGAAATTGACGCTCCGGGCAATGAAGCAAACTTGGTTCGCCTCATGGTGCAGTGACGCCGCCAGTTCCACCTGCCCCGGGTCCGCCACCGTGACCTGCGGATGCAGGGTCACGCTCTGGAACTGGCCGCTCCCGTCGCGGTTCAGCACCATCTCCCCGGTGGCGTCGTCCCGGTAGTCCGTGACCACCACGCCGTGCTTCACCGCGACGTGGAGGTAGGACAGCATGTGGCACTGCGCCAGGGCGGCCAGTAGCAGCTGCTCCGGGTTGTACCGCTCACGGTCACCGTGGAACGTGGGGTCTGCCGAGCCTTTCAGGACCGGAAGGCCCGGAATGGCGACGTCGTGGTCCCGCGAGTAACCGCGGTAGGACGAGGTCCCATCGCCGCGGTTACCCGTCCACTGGACGGTCAAGGCGAACTTGTGTTCGTGCAGGCCCATGGCTGCGTTCCCTTCCTGTCAGGCGTCCGCGGCGCGGGCGCGCAGTGCCCGGGCCACGCCGTCGCGGTTTTCCAGCATCATCCGGCGCAGCGCAGCGCTCTCCTGCGGGAGTGACGCCAGGAATCCATCCGTGCGGTCCACCGTGGCCTGGGTGGTCAGCAGCGCCGGGTAGAGCCCGACGACGATCTGCTGGGCAAGTGCGTGCGTGCGGGTGGCCACGATGCCCGGGACAGCCGCGAAATACTTCTCCGCGTACGGTTCCAGCAGCGTCCGGTCCAGCACCCGCATGAACCCGGCCACGGCCGAACCCTGCAACGCATTGGAGAGATCGCCCTTGACCACGATCGACTCCCATGCGGCGGCCTTAGCCTCGGGGGTGGGGATGGCAGCCGTGGCCAGGGCAGCAGCGTTCTGCCCGCTGGCGGTCTTGTCCCGCTCCAGCTCGGCGTCGATTCCGTCCTGGCCGAGCCTGCCGCCGGCCACCAGGGACGCCACCAGTTCCCAGCGCAGGTCCTGGTCCACGGTGAGCCCATCCAAAGCGACTGACCCGTCCAGGAGCCCGGCCACCCGGTCCAGCTGGGAAGTGCTGCCGGCCAGCAGGGCAAAGGACTTAGCGAACTGGAGCTGCGCGTCGGATCCGCCGGGAACTTCCTGCGCCAGGTCCCAGAGCCGGTCCACGGCCGCGGCGGTGGTGGCTTCGCGGTGTTCCTCGGCCACGTAGAAGTTCAGCGTGGTGGCAAGCTGGCGCAGCTGCACCAGGATGACGGAGGAATCCGTTTCTGCGGCCACGTTGGCGAGGACCAGCTCCACGTAGGCACGCGCCGGAGTTTCGCCGTCCCGGGCTGCGTCCCACGCCGAATTCCAGACCAGCGTCCGCGGCAGGCTTTCCTGGAAGTCCTTCAGGTGGGCCGTCGCGGTGGCCAAGGACTTCGGGTCGAGGCGGACTTTGGCGTAGGCGAGGTCGTCGTCGTTGACCAGGATGAGGTCCGGCTGCTTGAGCCCGGCCAGGGCAGGGACGTCGGTGCGTTCGCCGTCGACGTCCAGTTCCTCGCGGTGCACGCGTTCAAGCTTGCCGGCGGCATTCAGGTTGTAGAACCCCACAGCCAGCCGGTGCGGGCGGATGGTGGGCCACTCGGGCACGGCGGACTGCAGGATGGCAAAGGAGCGCAGCGTCCCGTCGGAGTCCACGTCGAGTTCGGGAACCAGGGTGTTCACTCCGGCGGTCTCCAGCCACTGCTGTCCCCAGCCGTCCAGGTCGCGGCCGCTGGCCTTTTCGAGCTCCACCAGCAGGTCGCTCAGCTCGGTGTTGGCCCAGGAGTGCTTGGCAAAGTATTCCCGAACGCCGGCCATGAACTGTTCCGGACCCACCCAGGCCACCAGCTGCCGCAGGACCGAGGCGCCCTTGGCGTAGGTGATGCCGTCGAAGTTCACCTCGACGTCCTGCAGGTCGTTGATCTCAGCGAAGATCGGGTGGGTGGTGGGCAGCTGGTCCTGGCGGTAGGCCCAGGACTTCTCCACCGAGGCGAAAGTGGTCCAGGCGCTGGTGAAGGACGTGGCCTCCACGGCCGCCAGGTGGGACATGTACTCGGCGAAGGACTCGTTCAGCCACAAATCGTTCCACCACCGCATGGTCACCAGGTCGCCGAACCACATGTGCGCGAGCTCGTGCAGCACCGTGATGGCGCGCCGTTCAATCTGCGCCCCCGTCACCTTGCTCCGGAAGACATACCCCTCCAGGATGGTCACGGCACCGGCGTTCTCCATGGCGCCGGCGTTGAACTCCGGCACGAACAGCTGGTCGTACTTCTCGAACGGGTAGGGGCAGCCGAACTGTGCTTCGAAGAAACCGAAACCCTGCCGCGTGAGTTCGAAGATGTTGTCCGCATCCAGGTACTGCATCAGCGACTTGCGGGCAAAAACGCCCAGCGGGATGACCCGCCCGTCGGAACTTGTGACCTCGCTGCGGACCGACTGGTAGGGGCCCGCGATCAGGGCTGTCACATAGGAGGACAGCCGGGGCGTCGGTGCGAAGGTCCACACCGAGCGGGCTCCGCCGTCTTCGGAGGGAGAAGTTTCGGCCGGTGTTGGCGTGGGGGAGTTCGAGATGACGTCCCAGTGCGAGGGCGCGGTGACCGTGAAGGCAAACGTCGCCTTGAGGTCCGGCTGCTCGAAGACGGCAAACATCCTGCGGGAATCGGGCACTTCAAACTGCGTGTACAGGTAGACCTCGTTGTCCACGGGGTCAACGAAACGGTGCAGGCCCTCGCCGGTGTTCATGTACGGTGCATCCGCCACCACCGTCAGCTCATTGTGTTCCTGCAGGCCGGGCAGCTGGATCCGCACGCCGTCGGCCACAGCGGCGGGGTCCAGGCTCTGGCCGTTCAGGGTCACGCTGTGCACCGTGTGCGTCACGGCGTCGATGAACGTCTCAGCCCCGGCAACGGCCCCGAATTTCACGGTCGTGGTGCTGCCGAACACCTCACTGCCGCGGGTCAGGTCCAGGCTCACCTCGTAGGACTCGACAGTTATCAGTTCGGCGCGGGCGCGGGCTTCATCGCGCGTCAGGTTCATGCCTGGCAAGGAGACCTCCAGAAGACGTTGGCTGCTGCGGCGCCGGCGGTAGCCGGCTCCGGCTCTGATCATTCTTGCACTGCCCGACCCCTGGCACGTTGCGCAGGTCACGTCCCCGGCACACCTTTCGCTCCGGTCCCTCCGGGAGTGCCCGCCGGCGGGGGTAGCGTTAATCCATGGGAAAGATTCTGGACAGGGTGGACCGGAAGGCGCTGCGTTTCGCCATCGGCTTCCCCGTGCTCCTGGCCGGTGCGTTCGTGTTCTGCGCGTCGCTGCTGCGGCGTGACCTTCCGGAGCCGCTCGCCATCCAGTGGACGGCCGACGGCGGTGCCGCCTTTGCGCCATACGGCATCTACGTGGGCTGGGGCGCAGCCATGATCCTGGCCACCGGGTGGCTGGTCCTCTCGCAGGCACTTCCCCTGTCCCGCCCGGCCATCATGCGCCGGATCATGATGGGCGTCGGACTGTTCCTGTGCCTCTTTGTCACCACCGTGCTGGCTGCCGGCCTGGTGGGGCAGGCCGGCGTGACCGATGCCCGCAATTCGCACGTCGACGCGACGGTCCTGGCGCTGGGAAGCGGGGCGGCGGTTTCTTTGGGCGTCACCCTGGCCATGGTCTACAAGGCGGACCAGCACTGGTCCGTTGATGACGACCGGGCGCTCCAGCGCACACTGACCCGTGAAGCCGACCCCGACCTCACAGCGGACACCGTCCGGTTGTGGGTGCACGCGCGCAGCTCGGTCTTCGTCATGATCGGCATCGCATCACTGTTCCCCGCCGCGCTCATCGCCATCGCGCTGCCCTGGCTCGGTGGCCTCCTGGTACTCCTCGCGGTGGTGGGAGCGGGCTTCCTCTTCGCCCGGGTGAAGGCGGACAGATACGGGCTGAAGGTCCTCCTGGCGGGCGTCCTGCCGGTCATGGATGTTCCGGCCGGATCCATCACCGCCGCCAGCGCAGCAGACCTGAAGGCAGCAGACTACGGCGGGTGGGGCTACCGGCACCACGGCGGCACCGACGCCATGCTGGTGGGCAGCGGCCCCGCCGTCGTCGTCAGCAAAACCGACGGCCGCCGCCTTGCCGTCAGCGGCGGCAGCCAGGCATCCGCCGCGCGCCTTGCCGACGTCCTCACCCGGGTAGCCGCCAGGGCCCGGAAGGGCGGAAACCCGTCATCAGGCGGGCAAGCCCCGGGCTCCTAGTATTCTTGTCCGTGTTGTTTCCCGGGCCGGCGCCCACCCCGCCGGCCGCCAGTGCCGCCAAACCGAACGGAACCTGAACGTGACCTCATCCCCTTCCTTCCCGCGGGTCCACATCGCCACCGACCATGCAGGAATGGAGCTCAGCGCCCACCTGGTCTCCCACCTCACTGCCAAGGGCTACGACGTGGTGGACCACGGACCCAAGGCCTACGACGCCCAGGACGACTACCCGTCCTTCTGCATCAACGCAGCCCTCGCCGTCGTGGCCGACCAGCAGGCAGGCGTCCACGCCCTGGGCATCGTGCTGGGCGGCTCGGGCAATGGCGAGCAAATCGCGGCCAACAAGGTCAAGGGCGTCCGGGCAGCACTGGCGTGGAACCTCTCCACCGCCACCCTGGCCCGTGAACACAACGACGCCAACGTGGTGGCCGTCGGCGGCCGCCAGCACTCCGTGGAGGAAGCCACCGGGCTGATCGAGGCGTTCCTGGCAGAGCCGTTCAGTAACGACGAACGCCACGTCCGCCGGATCGGCAAAATCGCGGCCTACGAAACCACCGGCGAGGTCATCGAGTAGTGCCGGAAGGCCACTCCGTCCGCCGGCTGGCCCGCCAGTTCGGGGACGTCTTCACGGGAGAGCGCCTCGCTGTCTCCAGCCCGCAGGGCAGGTTCAGCGGGGGAGCGGCCCTGCTGGACGGCCACGCCCTGGTGGCCGCCGAAGCACACGGCAAGCACCTGTTCCTGCACTTCGACAACGCCCTGGTGTTGCACGTGCACCTTGGCCTATACGGCGCGTGGAGCTTTGGCGGTGACCGGACGTTCACCGGTTCTTCCAGCATTGGCGCGCCCCGCCGGGTAGGGGAGCAGGAGTCCCCCGCAGGCAGCGAAGCCGACGACGGGGACTCCTACGCGGGGCCGCCCGCCCCCGTGGGCGCCGTCCGGGTCCGGCTGGCCAGCGGCCATGGCTGGGCTGATCTGCGGGGTGCCACGACGTGCGAAACCATCACTGCCGCTGAAACCGATGCCGTGCTGGCACGCCTGGGGCCGGATCCACTCCGGAACCTGCGCGGTGACGCTGGCCGCTTCGCCAGGAACCTCCGCACCCGCAGGACTCCCGTCGCCGCGCTGCTCATGGACCAGAAGATCATCGCCGGCGTGGGCAACGTCTACCGTGCCGAGGTCCTGTTCCGCCGCCGGCTGGACCCCTGGATGCCGGGGACGGACGTAACGGAACCGGACGCCCGGAACCTGTGGCGCGACGTCGTCAGCGTCATGACCGATGGCGTGGCGGACGGCAGGATCATCACCACGCCGCCGCGGTACTGGGCAGTCAACGGCACCACGGCGGCCAAAGCTGCGCGTGCCGGGCGGGACGTTCCGGCCAAGAGCGGCAGCTTTCCGCGCGGCGAGGACGCCCATTATGTCTATAAGCGACAGGGGCTGCCATGCCGGGTCTGCCGCACCCTGGTGCTGATCGCCGAACTCGCGGGCCGCAACCTGTACTGGTGCCCGTCCTGCCAGCAGCCGCAGGAATAACAGCTGCCCGCCCGGGCCGAAACAGGGCACTTTGGCGCGGACATGCCGGGCAGCACAGTGCTTTTGGCCCGGGCTGGCCGGCATAGTGCCCCACGACCACACGCAGGCAGCATTAAAAAGCAAAGGCCCCTCCGAGGAGGGGCTTTGCTGCTTGGAGGGGACGACGGGAATCGAACCCGCGTAATCAGTTTGGAAGACTGAGGCTTTACCATTAAGCTACGTCCCCGAAGGAAGCTCCGTTTCCGCGGAATCTTCGGGCTGGCTGTTCAAGCCGGATACAACTAAACCTAATCCATGGCCCACGTGTCAAATGTGCATTCGCGACGCGTATCACCGTAGACTTGCCTGTGCACTTACGGGGTGTAGCTCAGCTTGGCTAGAGCGCCTGCTTTGGGAGCAGGAAGTCGCAGGTTCAAATCCTGTCACCCCGACTCTGCGGCCCGGCCACTCGGATCGGGCAGGAACATTGCGTTTCGCAGAGACCCATCCCACAATCCCAGGAGTACTTAGACCGTGAAGAGCGCTGTCGAGAACCTCACCCCCACGCGGGTCAAGCTCAACGTTGAGGTTCCCTTTGAGGAACTGAAGCCCAGCATCGACTCGGCTTACAAGACCGTAGCTTCGCAGATCCAGGTCCCTGGGTTCCGTAAGGGCAAGGTCCCCGCAAAGCTCATCGACCAGCGCGTCGGCCGCGGCTATGTCCTCGAAACCGCCATCAACGATGGCCTCAACGGCTGGTACCAGGCTGCCGTGCAGGAATCAGGCATCCGCCCGCTGAGCCGCCCCGAGGTTGAGATCACCGAGGTTCCGGACCCGTCCGCCACCGACGGCGGCCTGAAGTTCGCAGCCGAGGTTGACGTCCGTCCCGAGATCGAGCTGCCCGACTACGCCGGCATCAAGGTTGAGGTTGCCGCCGCTGAGTCATCCGACGAAGACGTTGACAAGGCCCTGGACGAACTCCGCGGCCGCTTCGGCACGCTGAAGTCAGTGGACCGCCCGGCCGCCGATGGCGACTTCCTCACCATCGACATCACCGCCACGATCGACGGCGAAGAGGTTGACTCCGCTGCAGGCCTGTCCTACCAGGTAGGCGCCGGCACCATGCTTGAGGGTATGGACGGGGCCGTTACCGGCCTCAGCGTCGACGAAGATGCGATCTTCGACACCACCCTGGTGGGCGGCGACCACGCCGGCGAAGCCGCACAGGTGAAGGTTGCCGTCAAGGCCGTCAAGGAGCGCGAGCTGCCTGAGGCCAACGACGACTTCGCCCAGCTGGCTTCCGAGTTCGACACCCTCGCCGAACTGCGCGAAGACCTGGCCAAGCAGGCCGCTGAGTCCAAGGTTGTGGAGCAGGGCGTCGAGGCCCGCGACAAGGTCCTGGACAAGCTCGTTGAGCTTGTCGAGGTTCCCGTGCCGGACAGCGTTGTCGAAGAGCAGCTCGAGGCCCACTTCAAGGAAGGCAACGGCCACGGCGAAGGCGAGCACGACACCGAGGAGCACCGTGAGGAAGTGCGTGCAAACACCGCCCGCGCTTTCCAGAACGAGATCATCCTCGACGCCATCGCCGAGAAGGAAGAAGTCGACGTCAGCCAGAACGAGCTGATCGACTACATCGTCACCACGGCCAGCCAGTACGGCATGGACCCCAACCAGTTCGCCCAGATCATCGATCAGAGCGGCCAGGTCCCCATGATGGTTTCCGAGGTCCGCCGCCGCAAGGCACTGGCAGTTGTGCTGGGCCAGGCCACGGTCACCGACTCCGAAGGCAACACCGTTGACCTGAGTGACTTCGTCCGCCCCGGCGGCGAAGAGGAAGCTCCGGCCGCCGACGCCGAGGTCACCGAGGCTGACGCCGCGGAGGGCGAAGCCACCGAGGCTCCTGCCGAGGACGAGAAGGCTGACGCCAAGGCATAGCCTCCACACAGGCATGTTCGAACGGCCCCCGGATCTTCTGATCCGGGGGCCGTTCGCGTTGAAACCCCGGGGCAGGGCGCCGGGTGCCGGCATCGTGCGCCGTCAGCGAACAGCCGCAGGGGCGCGAACAAAATGTCGGTGAAACCGGTTAGTGTCCAAGTAGTGATTTTCAGTGATGTCACCGTCACCAGCGAGAGGTAAGTAAACATGTCACAGCACCAAGAGGCCCCCCGGATGGCGACCGTCGATCCCGCAGCCCAGGACAACTACATTTACAACCGACTCCTGAAGGAGCGCATCATCTGGCTCGGGTCGGAGGTGCGTGACGACAACGCCAACGCCATCTGCTCGCAGCTGCTGCTCCTCTCCGCCGAGAACCCTGAGAAGGACATCTACCTGTACATCAACTCTCCCGGCGGATCCGTGACGGCCGGCATGGCCATCTACGACACCATGCAGTTCATCCCCAACGACGTCGTCACCGTGGCTACCGGCCTTGCCGCTTCCATGGGGCAGTTCCTGCTGTCCTCCGGCACCAAGGGCAAGCGCTACGCGACCCCCAACGCCCGCGTCCTGATGCACCAGCCCTCGGGCGGCATCGGCGGCACGGCCTCGGACATCAAGATCCAGGCTGAGCTCATCCTGCACATGAAGAAGGTCATGGCAGAGCTGACCGCCGACCAGACCGGCCAGACCGTTGAGACCATCCTCAAGGACAACGACCGCGACAAGTGGTTCACGGCCGCCGAAGCGCTCGAGTACGGCTTCTTCGACAAGATCGCCGCGCACGCGGGCTCCGTCTCCGGCGGCGGCGGAACCTCCAACGGCTCCGGCCAGTCGTCCTCCGAGAACTAATTCCCGGCTACCAGAACCCTTTCGATCAGGAGCAATAACTATGAACTACAACTTCGGGTGGTCTGCCGGTAATCTTCCGTCCAGCCGCTACGTCCTGCCGCAGTTCGAGGAACGCACACCTTACGGCTTCAAGCGCCAGGACCCGTACACCAAGCTCTTCGAGGACCGCATCATCTTCCTCGGTGTACAGGTGGACGACGCCTCGGCCGATGACATCATGGCCCAGCTGCTGGTGCTCGAGTCCACTGACCCGGACCGCGACATCACCCTGTACATCAACTCTCCCGGCGGCTCGTTCACGGCAATGACTGCCATCTACGACACCATGCAGTACATCCGCCCGGAGATCCAGACGGTGTGCCTGGGCCAGGCCGCCAGCGCCGCAGCCGTCCTGCTCGCTGCAGGTACCCCGGGCAAGCGCCTGGCACTGCCCAACGCCCGCGTCCTGATCCACCAGCCCGCCCTGTCCGGCGGCCAGGGCGGGCAGGCATCGGACCTCGAGATCCAGGCGGCCGAAGTGATGCGCATGCGGTCCTGGCTCGAGGACACCCTCGCCCACCACTCCGGCCGGACGTCCGAGCAGGTCAACAACGACATCGAGCGCGACAAGATCCTGACCGCGGCAGAGGCACAGTCCTACGGCCTGATCGACCAGGTCCTGGATTCACGCAAGATCAAACCTCAGGCAATTACGAGGTAGCAGTACCCAAAAGGCCGGCGGGGCCAGTTCATTTTGGCCCCGCCGGCCTTTTCCTTCCACCCTTGGGAGCCAATGTGACCTAGAGTGGAAGTTGTCACAAACCGGCCCGCACGGTCCGGGGAAGATTCCAGCAAGGGTGCAAGCTGCGCGGCAGCAGGATACTAAGGGGTTCACATATGGCTCGGATTGGCGAGAGCACGGATCTGCTGAAGTGCTCTTTCTGCGGAAAGAGCCAGAAGCAGGTGCGGAAGCTCATTGCCGGGCCCGGTGTCTACATCTGCGATGAGTGCATCGAACTGTGCAACGAAATCATCGAAGAGGAACTCGCCGAGGTCGCCGACCTTGGCAGCTTTGAACTGCCCAAGCCGCGGGAGATCTTCGACTTCCTGCAGGAATACGTCATTGGCCAGGAACCGGCCAAACGGTCCCTCGCCGTGGCGGTCTACAACCACTACAAGCGCATCCAGGCCGGCCACGCGCCGAAGTCCGGGAACCTCGGCGACGGCGGCCACCACGACGACGTCGAGATCGCCAAATCGAACATCCTGCTGATCGGCCCCACGGGCTGCGGAAAAACGTACCTCGCCCAGACCCTCGCCCGCCGCCTCAACGTGCCGTTCGCCGTCGCCGACGCCACAGCACTGACCGAGGCCGGGTATGTCGGCGAAGACGTCGAAAACATCCTCCTGAAGCTCATCCAGGCCGCGGACTACGACGTCAAGAAGGCAGAGCAGGGCATCATCTACATCGACGAGATCGACAAGATCTCGCGGAAGAGCGAAAACCCTTCGATCACCCGCGATGTTTCCGGTGAAGGCGTTCAGCAGGCGCTCCTGAAGATCCTCGAAGGCACTGTTGCCTCGGTACCGCCGCAGGGCGGACGCAAGCACCCGCACCAGGAATTCATCCAGATTGACACCACCAACGTCCTGTTCATCGTGGCAGGTGCCTTCGCCGGACTCGAAGAGATCATCGGGTCCCGGTCCGGCCGCAAGGGTATCGGCTTCGGCGCACCCCTGAACGACGCGAGCAAGAAGGTGGACTCCTACGGCGAAGTGATGCCGGAGGACCTGCTCAAATTCGGCCTGATCCCAGAGTTCATTGGCCGCCTCCCGGTCATCACCACGGTTTCCAACCTGGACCGGGACGCCCTGATCCAGATCCTGTCCACGCCCAAGAACGCACTGGTGAAGCAGTACCAGAAGATGTTCCAGATTGACGGCGTGGAGCTGGTCTTCGACGACGGCGCCCTGGATGCGATCGCCGACCAAGCCCTGGAACGCGGCACCGGCGCCCGCGGCCTGCGTGCCATCCTCGAGGAAGTCCTGCTTCCGGTGATGTTCGATCTTCCCAGCCGGGAAGACGTGGCCAGCGTGGTCATCACCGAGGATGTCGTCCTCCGCGGCGCCGAGCCCACCATGATCCCGCACGTGACCAAGCGGCGGAAGTCCGCCTGAGCCACGTTGCCCGCAACACCCCCGTCAGCGGTGGCTGCCGCCTGCGCCGCCACCCCTACCTGAAGGATTAGCCATGACTGAAACCGCCAAGAACCGGGCCGACTTCTGGTTTGATCCGCTATGCCCGTTCGCCTGGATCACTTCGCGCTGGATCGGCGAGGTGGAAGCCGTCCGCGACATCGAAACCGTCTGGCACGTCATGAGCCTGGCAGTCCTCAACGAAGGACGCGACCTCGACCCCGAGTACCGCAAGTCCATGGACAACGCGTGGGGCATGGTCCGCGTGATTATCGCGGCCCAGCAGGAACACGGCGACGCCACCGTCAAGGCTCTCTACGACGCCATGGGCACCCTGATCCACGAAGGCGGCGAGAAGGACCGTACCGTCGTGATCACCAAGGCCCTGGCCGAGTGCGGGCTTCCCGCCTCCTTGGCAGAGGCTGCTGAGTCTGACGCTTACGATGCCAAGCTCCGGGCCAGCCATCAAGAAGGCATCTCCCTCGTCGGCCAGGACGTCGGCACCCCCGTGGTCGCCTTCAACGGAACGGCATTCTTCGGACCGGTCCTCACGCGCATCCCGCGCGGTGAGGTGGCCGGCAAGCTGTGGGATGCCACCACTGCCATGGCCTCCTACCCGCACTTCTTCGAGCTGAAGCGCAGCCGCACCGAACGCCCCGAATTCGGCTGAGCCGGCGCGCGGCTGCCGCCGCTGAAGACTTCAAGGGCCCCGGAAGAACTACTCCCATGTAGTTCTTCCGGGGCCCTTGTGCATGCCTGCGCACAGGATCAAAATAGTTCTTACCAACTTCGAAAGAAGGGGGACGCAGGAACCAAAGATCCAGTGAAATGTATTCGACGCAGCCTTTGGCGAAGCCGGATACGAGCTACCAGTGACGAGGTAGGAAGACCTGGAAATCCCCGGATTCTGCCAGACCATCAAGTTCGTCACGAGATGGCCGAAAAAGTCGAAGCCCCACCAACGGCAAAACGCTGATGGGGCTTCCCCTTTGCCCTGAAACAGGGCGTGCACCGGACTAGACGGCCGCTGTCTCCTCAGGGGCAGCCAGGGTCACGTCGCTCACGGTCAGTTCCCCTTCGCCCACCACCAGGGTGATCTCCCGGGCGTTGGACGCCGCCTTGAGGTCGGACAGGCCGGCCTTCAGCTGGGTGGTCAGAGCCTCCGAGGCGCTGATGGTGGCAGAGAGGACCTCGGTCCGCTGCTTCACCTTTGCCTCGGACTTTGCCTTGCGGACACCACTCAGGGCGTTACCGACGGTGGCGAGCATGGTGGTGTCGCCATCCACCTCGACGCCGGCCGGCCAGGCGGCGCGGTGAACCGAGCCCGTGCGCCACCAGCCCCAGACTTCCTCGGTGGCAAACGGCAGGAACGGCGCGAACAGGCGCAGCAGCGTATCCAGCGTGGTGGCCAGGGCCGCCAGCACCGATGCCTGCTCCGCTTCGCCGGCCGCGCCGTAGGCACGGTCCTTGATGAGTTCCACGTAGTCGTCCGTGAACTGCCAGAAGAACGTTTCGGTCAGCTGCAGGGCCCGGGCGTAGTCGTAGTTATCGAATGCTTTCGTGGCCTGAGCAACGACGTCGGACAGTTGGGCCAGCAGGGCACGGTCCAGCTTGTTGGTCAGCACCGAAAGATCGCCGGACACCACAGAGTTCTCGGTGGCACCGAGGTTCAGCACGAACTTTGAGGCGTTCAGGAGCTTGATGGCCAGGCGGCGGCCGATCTTCATCTGGGCGATCTCGTAGGCGGTGTCGGCGCCCAGGCGGGCCGAGGCCGCCCAGTAGCGGACGGCGTCCGAGCCGTACTCGTTGAGGACATCCGTGGGTACCACAACGTTGCCCTTGGACTTGGACATCTTCTTGCGGTCCGGGTCCAGGATCCAGCCGGAGATTGCTGCGTGCTTCCAAGGTGCGGTCTTCTGCAGTGCATCGGCACGGACAGCGGAGGAGAACAGCCAGGTGCGGATGATGTCGTGGCCCTGCGGGCGGAGGTCGAAGGGGAAGACCTTGTCGAACAGAGTCTCGTCCCGGCTCCAGCCGCCCACGATCTGCGGGGTCAGCGAGGACGTGGCCCAGGTGTCCAGGACATCCGCGTCGCCGGTGAAGCCGTTGGGCTGGTCGCGCCGGGATTCGTCGAAGCCCGGGGCTGCGTCCGCTGCGGGGTCCACCGGAAGCATGTCATCGGAGGGCAGGACGGGGTTGTCGTAGTCCGGGTTGCCCTGGGCGTCCAGCGGGTACCAGACGGGGATGGGCACGCCGAAGAAGCGCTGGCGGGATACCAGCCAGTCACCGTTCAGGCCGGCAATCCAGTTTTCGTAGCGGGAGCGCATGAAGGCCGGGTGGAAGTTAATCTCCTGGCCCCTGGCGATCAGGCGTTCGCGGCGCTCTTCGTCGCGGCCGCCGTTCCGGATGTACCACTGGCGTGAGGTCACAACCTCGAGCGGCTTGTCGCCCTTTTCGAAGAAGTTCACCGGGTGGGTGATCTTCTTCGGTTCGCCGTCCAGCAGGCCCGCAGCGCCGAGCAGTTCCACCACTGCTTCCTTGGCGGAGAACGCCGTCTTGCCGGCGATCGCAGCGTAGGCTTCCTTGCCGGCCTCGGTGGTGATCCAGTCCGGCGTTTCGGCGATGATGCGGCCGTCGCGGCCCATGATGGCGCGGGTTGGCAGCTGGAGTTCACGCCACCAGGTGACGTCGGTAAGGTCTCCGAAGGTACACACCATGGCGATGCCCGAGCCCTTGTCAGCCTTGGCCAGCGGGTGGGGCCTGACCTCAAGCTCGACGTCGAAGAGGGGAGACCGCACGGTCTTGCCGAACAGCGGCTGGTACCGCTCGTCGTCGGGGCTTGCCACCAGCGCGGCACACGCGGCCAGGAGCTCCGGGCGGGTGGTCTCGATGAAGATCTTGTCGCCGGCCTCGGTGAAGAAGGGGTAGCGGTAGTAGGCACCGGGAACCTCGCGGTCCTCCAGCTCGGCCTGGGCAACGGCGGTACGGAACGTGACGTCCCACAGGGTGGGTGCCTCGGCCATGTAGGCGTCACCGGCGGCCAGGTTGGCCAGGAACGCGCGCTGGGACACCGCGCGGGAGGTGTCGTCGATGGTGCGGTAGGTCAGGTTCCAGTCGACGGACAGGCCGAGGGTCTGGAACAGGTTTTCGAAGACCTTCTCGTCCTCAACGGCCAGTTCCTCGCACAGCTCGATGAAGTTCTGGCGCGACACGACGTCGAAGTCGCGCTGGTTCTTGGCAGGCTGCGCCGGTGGCCGGTAGTCGGCGTTGTACGGGATGGCGGGATCGCAGCGCACACCGTAGTAGTTCTGCACCCGGCGTTCGGTGGGCAGCCCGTTGTCATCCCAGCCCATGGGGTAGAAGACGTTCTTCCCGGTCATCCGCATGTACCGCGCCTGGACGTCGGTCTGCGTGAAGGAGAACATGTGGCCCACGTGCAGCGAGCCCGACGCCGTCGGCGGGGGAGTGTCGATCGAGTAGACCTGCTCCCGGGTGGTGTCCGGGTTGAACCTGTAGGTTCCTTCATCCAGCCAGCGCCGGGTCAGGGCAGCCTCGAGGCCTTCCAGTGCCGGCTTGTCGGGAACGTTGATGGGGGCGGTGGTGGGCGTGTCTGTACCCTGTATGTCTTCAGCCATTGGGCAATTCTTTCATGCTCCGTTCAATCCCGGAGAAACGCCCGTGGCCACGGCGGCATCCTGCCGTAGATCCGGCCCGGGGGCGTCCCCTTGACGCTGTGTAACGCCCGGTCCGCCCGATGCGGGAACCTCCCGTTAGGGTGGTGCCATGACTGACGAATTGCAGCACAGCAAGGCAGCCCTGGTGACCGGCGCAAGCACCGGCATTGGTGAAGCGACGGTGCGCGCCCTGCGCGCGGAAGGCTGGACGGTGTTCGCCGTAGCCCGCCGCGAAGACCGCCTCGCGTCGCTGGAGGCCGAGACCGGCGCCGTCGCCGTTCCCGCTGACATTGCCGAGGACGACGACGTGTCCCGGCTGGTGGAAAAGGTCACCGCTGCCGGGGGTATCGATACGCTCATCAACATCGCCGGCGGCGCCCGCGGCGCGGACCGGGTGGCGGAAGCCAGCACCGCGGACTGGGAGTGGATGTACCGGGTCAACGTGCTGGGCACCATGAAGCTGACCCGTGCGTTCCTGCCGATGCTCCGTGCCAACGGCGAGGGAACGGTGCTGAACCTGACCTCCACTGCCGCGATTGCAGCCTACGAAGGCGGAGGCGGCTACAACGCGGCCAAGTTCGCCCAGCACGCCCTCACCAATGCGCTCCGGCTGGAGGAAGTGGAAAACAACATCCGGGTGATCGAAGTGGCGCCCGGCCTGGTGCAGACCGAGGAATTCGCGCTCAACCGCCTGGGCAGCGAACAGGCCGCGGACAAGGTCTACGAAGGCGTGGAGAAGCCGCTGACCGCGGCGGACGTGGCCGACGTCGTCCGGTACGCCGTCAGCGTCCCGCACCACGTCAACCTGGACGAAATAGTCATCCGGCCGGTTGCCCAGGCCGCCAACCACAAGCTCATCCGCAAGGGCTGAGCCCGCCGGCAGGCCAGTGCCATAGCCGCGCAGCATTCACGGGTGTTCAGGCAGCCGGAACCGCCACCGTTGCGAAGATGGCCGCATGGTCGGTGCCCGGAACCCCGTGGACCTGGTAGCCGCTGCTGCCAACCCGGGGACTTGTCACCACATGGTCGATGGCGATGCCGGGCAGGCGCGTGCCATCCATGGGCCACGTAGGCAGGAGCCTTGACCCGGCGGCCGCAGCCACGTCCACCAGGCCGTCCTCTCCGGCCCGAAGGAGGCTCCGGAACTCTGCATGGTCGTAGGTGGCGTTGAAATCACCCATCAGCAGCCTGTGCCCGGGCCGTTCCGCCAACCGGGACAAGGCCTTGAGATCGCTCCGCCATTGACCCACCCGGGTGTCCACAGGCGGCAGGGTGTGGACGTTGGTCAGTTCCAGCACGGCACTGGCACCACCCCCGCTTCCGGTGGCCGTGATCCTGGCCGTCGGCATCAGGAACGGGGTGTCCGGCAGCAAACCCACCGGCTCCAGCGGATGGCTTGAGTACACGGCGCTGCCAGCGCCGTCATCCGTGGGTTGGCTGATCCTGTGGGGCAGCAGCGAACCGAGGCCTTCAGCGGCCAGCCGTTCCTGGAGATCCTGCGAGTGTTCCTGGACGGCGAGGAGCGCCACCTTCTTCTCCCTCACCAGCCGGACAATGGTGGCGGCGTCCGCCCGGCCAAACTGGGAATTGATGCTCATGACGTTCAGCTCCACCGTGGCCGGTGGCTGCTGCTCCGTTGGCGACGCCGCCGGCGCTGCGGCAGCCGCGGGGGAGGGGCGGGCAACATCCAGGGGAAAGAGCCAGAAAAGCTGGCACACCAGGAGCCCTGCCGTCACCAGCTGCAGCCATCTCCGTCCTCCGAACAACGACAGGACAAGGGCCACGGCCGCAGGGACCGCCAGCCATGGCGTGAAGGCGAGCAGCTGGACCACCAGGACCGGCCACTCCGCGCCGACCGCCCGGAAAACGGACATCACCAGCATCGGCACTGCGGCCAGGAGCGATAACCACGTGCACACGACAGGGACGCGTGCGGGGACCCGCCGGCCGGAAGAAGTCATGGAAGTGAGTCTAGGCACTGCAGGCGCCCGAACCCGCGGCTGACCGGTGCGCCGCCATGAGCCGGCCCCGGGGAATGGAAATGCAGGCGGACCCGATAGTAGACTCATCAAAGGCTATGACCCGGCAATCACCGGTGAGCTTCCGGAAGAACGCACCACCCGCCGTCCGCGGGGCGTGCCAGTAGAACCGGACGGGTAAGCCCGTTACAGCAGTAATGAGAGGCCGGGGCAGCACAGTTCCTGTGGAACACACTGCGCCGGTAAGTGAGGTGGTACCGCGGTAAGCGTGCAGTCCTTGGACCGCACAGCGAGCCGTCCTCGCATCCCGGAAAGTGTCCGGCAACTGCCGGTTCGCCCAGCTCAACCCAGGATGTCGAGAATGACGTATTATCCCAAGGCCTCAGCCTCCACCAGCGGCGGCCCGTCCGACGGCCGCGCAGGCGTTTCCGCCTCCGTGAAGTTTCCGGAGATCGAAGAGCGCATCCTGAAGTACTGGGACCGGGACGGCACCTTCCAGGCCAGCATCGACCAGCGCAGCGCCGACCTGCCCGGCGGCGAGCCCGGCAGCAACGAATTCGTGTTTTACGACGGTCCGCCGTTCGCCAACGGCCTCCCGCACTACGGCCACCTGCTGACCGGCTACGCCAAGGACCTGGTGGGCCGGTTCCAGACCCAGCGCGGCAAGCGCGTTGAGCGGCGCTTCGGCTGGGACACCCATGGCCTCCCTGCAGAGCTTGAAGCAATGAAGCAGCTGGGCATGACCGACAAAACCCAGATCGAAGCCATGGGCATCGACAAATTCAACGACGCCTGCCGCGCCTCTGTGATGAAGTACGCCGACGAATGGCGCGCGTATGTCACCCGCCAGGCCCGCTGGGTGGACTTCGACAACGACTACAAGACGCTCAACGTCGAGTACATGGAGTCCGTCCTCTGGGCCTTCAAGCAGCTCCACGAGAAAGGCCTCACCTACAACGGCTACCGCGTCCTGCCCTACTGCTGGAAGGACGAGACACCGCTGTCCAACCATGAGCTGCGCATGGACGACGACGTCTACAAGAACCGCCAGGACCAGACGGTTACGGTCACGTTCCCCATCCTCGCGGGTGATTCGGAACTCTCCCGGCAGCTGGCAGGGGTACAGGCCCTCGCCTGGACCACCACCCCCTGGACCCTTCCCACCAACGCCGCGCTCGCCGTCGGGCCTTCCATCACCTACGCCGTGCTGCCCGCCGGACCCAACGGCATCAAGGCTGCATCCGCCGATGCCCCTGTGACCGGTACCTTCCTCCTCGCTGCGGACCTCATCGGCGCCTATGCCAAGGACCTCGGCTACGACGGATTCGAAGACGCGGAAGCGGCAGTGGTGTCCACCCACACCGGTACCGAACTTGAGGGGCTGCAGTACCAGCGGCTCTGGGACGACTTCAGTGACAATGAAAAGTACGGCATGGAGAACGCCTGGCGCTTCCTCGTGGCCGACTACGTGACCACCACTGACGGCACCGGCATCGTCCACCAGGCTCCCGCCTATGGTGAAGACGACCAGAAGGTGTGTGAGGAAGCCGGCATCCCCGTGGTCCTCTCCGTCGATGAAGGCGCGAAGTTCCTGCCGCTGTTCACGCACGGCGACCTCCACGACATCGCCGGCCTGCAGGTCTTCGAGGCCAACAAACCCATCACCCAGGTGCTCCGCGCCCAGGGCCGCCTGGTCCGCCAGGCCAGCTACGAGCACAGCTACCCGCATTGCTGGCGGTGCCGCAACCCGCTGATCTACCGTGCGGTGTCCTCCTGGTACGTGGAGGTCACCAAGTTCAAGGACCGCATGTCCGAGCTGAACCAGGAGATCAACTGGATCCCCGGCAACGTCAAGGACGGCCAGTTCGGCAAATGGCTGGCAAATGCCCGCGACTGGTCCATCAGCCGCAACCGGTACTGGGGCAGCCCCATCCCCGTGTGGCAGTCCAGCGACCCCGATTACCCGCGCACCGACGTCTACGGCTCCCTCGCGGAGATCGAAGCGGACTTTGGCCGCCTCCCCTTGAACAAGGACGGCCAGGTGGACCTGCACCGTCCGTTCATCGACGAACTGACCCGGCCCAACCCGGACGATCCCCGCACCCCGGAAGAGGGACAGTCCGTGATGCGGCGCGTGGAGGACGTCCTGGACGTCTGGTTCGATTCCGGCTCCATGCCGTACGGCCAGGTCCACTACCCGTTCGAGAACGAAGCCTGGTTCGACACCCACAACCCCGCGGACTTCATCGTGGAGTACATCGGCCAGACGCGCGGCTGGTTCTACATGCTGCACATCCTGTCCATCGCGTTGTTCGACCGGCCGGCGTTCCGGAACGTCATCAGCCACGGCATCGTGCTGGGCTCCGATGGGCAAAAAATGTCCAAGAGCCTCCGGAACTACCCGGACGTGTCCGAAGTGCTGGACCGTGACGGCTCCGACGCCATGCGCTGGTTCCTGATGTCCAGCCCCATCCTTCGCGGCGGCAACCTGATCGTCACCGAGCAGGGCATCCGCGACGGCGTCCGCCAGGTCATCCTGCCGCTGTGGAACGTTTACAGCTTCTTCACGCTGTACACGAATGCAGCAAACGGTGGGGACGGCTACGAAGCGAAGCTCCGGTACGACGGGTACGCCGACACCATGGACCAGTACCTCCTGGCCAACACCGGAGACCTGGTCCGAAGCATGACGGAGCGGCTGGACGACTACGACATCTCCGGCGCCTGCGACGCGCTGCGCAGCTACCTGGACATGCTCACCAACTGGTACGTCCGCCGCAGCCGCCAGCGGTTCTTCGACGAGGACCAGGATGCTTTCGACGCCCTGTTCACTGCCCTGGAGGCTGTGTCCCGTGCCGCTGCTTCGCTGCTGCCGCTGGTCACCGAGGAAATCTGGCGCGGCCTGACCGGCGGCCGCTCTGTGCATCTTGCCGACTGGCCGGACGCGGACCTCTTCCCGGCCAACCCGGACCTCGTGGACGCCATGGACAAGGTGCAGCAGATCTGCTCCACCGGATCCTCGCTCCGCAAGGCCGCCAACCTGCGTGTCCGCCTGCCGCTGCAGGAACTCACCGTGGTGGCACCCGGTGCGGACGCGCTGGAAGGCTTCGCCGCCGTCGTCGCGGACGAACTGAACATCCGCTCCGTCCGCCTCCTCGACGCCGCCACTGCCTCCCCGGAGGAGTTCGGCATCCAGCAGAAGTTGGTAGTCAACGCCCGCGCCGCAGGGCCGCGCCTTGGCAAGAACGTCCAGCTGGCCATCAAGGGCTCCAAGTCCGGGGACTGGTCTGTGGATGACTCGGGCGTTGTCACCGCCGGGGGCCTGCAGCTCGAGCCACAGGAATACACCCTCGAGACGGTGGTTGCAGAGTCCGACGGCAGTGCTGCCGCGTCCTCTGCATCCTCTGCTGTCGCAGTCCTGCCCGGCGGCGGCTTCGTCGTCCTCAACACCGAGGTCACCCCCGAGCTTGAAGCGGAAGGCCTGGCCCGCGACATGGTCCGCGCCATCCAGCAGGCCCGCAAGGACGCCGGGCTCAACGTCAGCGACCGTATCCGGACCACCGTTACCGCCGCGCAGAACGTCGTGGACGCCCTGGAGGCCAACGCGGAACTGGTCAAGGGGGAGACGCTGACGGTAGACCTGACGGCCGAACCGGCAGACGTGCCCGAGCCCGCCGTCGTCGTAGAAAAAGTGGAGGCCTAAGGCATGACTGACGAATTTTCCGTGGAAAGCGTCTACGCCGAACTGCTGGGGCGTGCGCCGGAAAACAAGATGGAGCCCCGGCTCGCCCCGCTGTTCCGCGCCATGGATGTGCTCGGCGAACCCAACAAGGCGTTCCCGATCATCCACGTGACCGGAACCAACGGCAAGACGTCCACGTCCCGCATGATCGAGTCCGTGCTGCGGGCCCAGGGACTGAGCACCGGGCGCTACACCAGCCCGCACCTGTCCAAGGTCACGGAACGGATCAGCATTGACGGGCACCCGGTCTCCGACGAAACGTTTGTTCGGATCTGGGACGAGATCCGTCCCTACCTGCAGATCGTGGATGCCGAGCTGGAGGCGGAAGGGCAGCCCCGCCTGACGTACTTCGAATGCCTCACCATCTTGGGCTTCGCTGTTTTCGCCGACCAGCCCGTCAACGTGGCCATCATCGAAGTGGGCCTGGGAGGCATCACCGACGCCACCAACGTGGGCGACGGACAGGTATCGGTGATTACCCCGATCTCGCTGGACCACACGGACCTGCTGGGGGACACCACCGAGGACATCGCGCACGAAAAAGCCGGCATCATCAAGCCCGGAGGCTTCCTGGTCAGTGCTGCGCAGCCCCTGGACGCTGCGCAGGTCCTGCTGGAAAAAGCCAAGGAAGTTGGCGTGCCGTTCCGCTTCGAGGGCGTGGAGTTCGGCGTCGAATCCCGCACCGTTGCCGTGGGCGGCCAGATGGTCACCATCCAGGGCATCGCCGGGCGCTATCCGGACCTGCTGGTCCCGCTCCATGGCGCCCACCAGGCGCAGAACGCAGCCGTGGCCGTGGCGGCCCTGGAGGCGTTCTTCGGCGGCGAAAAGGAACTGCCCTTCGACGTCCTGCAGGAAGGCTTCGCCGCCGCAACCTCGCCCGGCAGGCTGGAAGTGGTGCGGTCTGCACCCACCATCATCGTGGACGCTGCCCACAACCCGGACGGCATCAAGGCTTCGGCCGCGGCCCTGAAGGAGGCCTTTACCTTCTCCCGGCTGGTCCCCGTGGTGGGCGTGCTCAAGGAGAAGGACGCGGAGGAGATCCTCCGTGAACTCAAGGAATCCCTGGGAGACGTGGCGGAGGAGTACTGCTTTACGCAGTCCAATTCGCCGCGGGCCGTGCCGGCCGCCGAACTGGCCGAGCTGGCCATTGACCTCGGCTTCGGCGAGGACAACGTGCATATTGAAGAAAAGCTCGACGACGCCCTGGAATGGGCGGTGGAACGGGCCGAAGCGAACGACGACCTCTCCGGCGGTGTGCTGGTCACGGGCTCCATCACCCTCGTGGCCGAGGCCCGCATCCTGCTCGGAAAGACGGAGGCGTAATCCATGGCCAGGCTGACCAAGGCCCAGCGCGAATGGCGCCCGGGCATGCCGAAGAAACGGCGCTCCACCAAGGTCATGTTCGCCTCGACGGTCCTCCTGCTGGAGGCGTTCGTCATGTTCTTTGCCACCCTGGCAGTGTTCGGCCTGCGCCGCGGCGAGTTCCCGCCGGCGCTGATCCTGGGCGTCGGGATAGCACTGAGCGTGGTCATGGTGCTGGCCTGCGCGTTCCTCCGCAAGCCCTGGGGCATCGGACTGGGCTGGGTGCTGCAGGTGGTGCTGATCCTCACCGGCATCTTCGAACCTGCCATGTTCCTGGTGGGCGTACTGTTCGCCATCTGCTGGTGGTACGGCATCCGCACGGGAATCAGGCTGGACCGCGAAGCCGGGCAACGCGAACGTGAACAGGCCGCGTGGGAAGCCGCCAACCCGGACCAGCCCGCCGGATCCGGTCCGGCCCAGTAGGGCAGCCCCCGTAGACTTGACCCGAAACCCCACCAACGCATTGGAGCAGTTGTGACCACTGAGCGCACCCTCGTCCTGATCAAGCCCGACGGCGTCGCCCGTAACCTCACCGGCGCCATCCTGGCCCGGATCGAAGCCAAGGGCTACGCCCTGGCCGAACTCAAAAAGGTGAACGCCACCCGCGAGCTGCTCGAGCAGCACTACGAAGAGCACGTGGGCAAGCCGTTCTACGAGCCGCTGGTGGAGTTCATGCTCAGCGGCCCTGTGGTTGCCGCGATCTTTGAAGGCCACCGCGTCATCGAAGGCTTCCGTTCACTGGCAGGCACCACCGATCCCACCACCGCGGCTCCGGGCACCATCCGCGGCGACTTCGGCCGCGACTGGGGACTGAAGGTGCAGCAGAACCTGGTGCACGGCTCAGACTCCTCGGACTCCGCTGAGCGCGAGATCAAGATCTGGTTCTAGGACCCGCCCTCCGCGCCGCCATGGTGGTGCGGACCAACAGATAAGGCCAATGTTCTTCGTGAACATTGGCCTTATCTGTTGGTCCTAGGGCTCTGGGCGGCTAGAACCCTGACGTGCCGGCGAACACCTGGATGAAGGCGAAGAAGATGCTGGCAATCACGCCCACGTAGATCAGCGCCACGATGATCCAGCCGGAATCGCCCACGACGCGGGCGGCCCCCGAGGGGACGGGAATGACTCCGGCCGAGATGTTGCGGATGGTGGTCCAGACAAAGAGCGGGATCATCGCGGCCCAGACGATCATGCAGAACGGGCACAGGACGTGGATGTCATAAAGGGCCTGGGACCACAGCCACACCACGAAGATGAAGCCGAGGGTAACGCCGGCCTGCAGCCCGATCCAGTACCAGCGGGCAAACGTGGCGCCGGACAACAGGGCCATGCCCACGGTAATGATGATGGCGAACGCCACGATCCCGATGAACATGTTGGGGAAGCCAAAGAGTGAGCTCTGCCAGGTCTTCATCACTTCGCCGCAGGAGATAAACGGGTTTACATCGCACACGGTGGTGTGGTTGGGATCCTGCAGCACCGCGAGCTTTTCCAGGACCAGGGTTCCGGAAGCGAGCCAGCCGATAACTCCGGTAATCACCAGGAGCCAGCCGAAGGGCCGGTTCCGGGCCATCACCGGCGTATTAGCCGCCGGGGCGCTGTCCGGGGTGGTGGTCCGCTCCTGGGCTGGCGTGCCGCTGACGGGGGAGATGCTGGGCATTGGTATGGCGTCCTTTTCGTCCGGTGCTCCTGAGCCTGATTGTAACGCCGGCGGCTGGACGCAACGCCCAGGGAACAGAAAGCCCGCGGCACCTTCCCACGTGATTTACCCCGCGTGTGAGAGAATGAACGTGGCTGGAAGCCGAACCACATTCGGTCTCCGGTCCGGTGGTTTGTTCCCAAGACCGCCAATGACGAGCAGGGCAGGCTTCGGATTGTTCCGACACTCCCGCAATCTCCATTGGACGGCACCTGGTTGTGGCATGTAGAACAACGGGTTTCAGAACTTTCCACTGGCTCCTACGGGCTGCCGCACCCCATTGCCGGTGCGAACCTGGGAGCATCCACTTGACTTCTGTCAGCGCCTGCGGGTTTTGACAATATGTGCCCCAATGGGTGCCGGATGTGGCGGTACGTCAGGGGCAGGAGTGTTGCCACAGATGAACAATGAAACTGAGCTTTCCGTTAACGAGGTTGAACCGGCTGTGGAAGCCGCGGCCGAACCCAAAAAGGCTCCCCGGACCCGACGCAAGGCAGCGCCGAAGGCCGATGACGCCGTAGCCGCAGCCGCCGCCGAGGTGGCTCCGAACGATGCCCCAACCGCCGTTGCGTCGGCCGGCAATGAGGGTGCCCCCTCAGCCCCGGCCAAAACCGCCGTGCGCCGGCCCCGGGCCAAGAAGAAGGCAGACGCCGCCGAGCCGCTGCCTGCCTTTGCCACCGATGCAGACTCCACGGAAGCCGGTGCGGCCGCTGACGCTGCCCCCGCCGAAGCTGCCACCGCCGCAGAAGCGCCTGCTGCCAGCGAAGTACCCGCGGAACCCACCGAGACCAAGCCGGTCCGCCGCCGTCGCGTTGCCACGAGGAAAGCTGCTCCTGCGGGGGCACCTGCAGAAACGCTGGCCCCCGCCGAAACGCCGGCCCCTGCCCAGGAACTGCCCGTCACCGCTGCCGCGCTGGACGCTGAAACGGCGGACCAGGGCGCCGTGGCCCGGGAGGCGGCCGTAGAGGCAGCAGCAGAGAAGCCCGCCGAACAGGAACTTACCGCCGTCGAGACCGCAGCCGAGGCCGCCCCGGAGCAGGCCCCCGGCACGGCAGCTGCCGCTGCAGCAGGAGAATCCGCTGCGACGCCGGCCGAAGCCGCCGAAGCCGCCGAAGCTACCGCGGCTGGCGAGGAACCGGGCGCGTTTGCCTCCCTGTTCCTTGAGCCCGGCTCGCCCACTTCCATGCTGTTCCAGGCACCGGACCTGAGCACCGTCGTCCGCCCCGCTACGCCCGCCGCCGCAGCGGAGGAGGCCGAGGACGAAGACGACGCCGAGGACAACGAATCCGAGGAATCCTCCAGCCGCCGCCGGCGCCGCAGCCGTGGCCGCCGGGGGCGCAGCCGTCTGGACGAGCGCGACGACGCCGGAACCGGTGGCTCCGAGGCGGATGACGCCGCCGACGAATCGGACGAGGAAGAAGCCGGTCCGGCCGAGGACGGCGTGACGTCCCGCCGTCGTCGTCGCCGCCGCCGCGGTGACCAGGACCTCGAACTGACCGGCGGCAACGACGACGATCCGCCCAACACCGTTACCCGCGTGCGCGCACCGCGTGCCGTCAGCGAGGCGCCCGCCAGCAACCGGGTGACCAGCGTTAAGGGCTCCACCCGACTGGAAGCCAAGAAGCAGCGCCGCCGCGAATCCCGGGACACGGGCCGGCGCCGCACCGTCATCACCGAAGCGGAGTTCCTGGCCCGCCGCGAATCCGTGGACCGGCAGATGATCGTCCGCCAGCGCGACGACAGAATCCAGATTGGCGTCCTCGAGGACGGCGTCCTGGCCGAGCACTTTGTCTCCAAGACCCAGCAGGACTCGCTGATCGGCAACGTCTACCTGGGCAAAGTCCAGAACGTGCTGCCCTCCATGGAGGCTGCCTTCGTGGACATCGGACGCGGCCGCAACGCCGTCCTTTACGCGGGCGAAGTGAACTGGGAAGCCGTCAACCTTGAAGGCAAGCAGCGCCGTATCGAGAACGCGCTGAAGTCAGGCGACACCGTCCTGGTCCAGGTGACCAAGGACCCCGTGGGCCACAAGGGCGCCCGCCTGACCAGCCAAATCTCGCTGCCGGGCCGCTACCTCGTGTACGTCCCCGGCGGTTCCATGACCGGAATCTCCCGCAAGCTGCCCGACGTCGAGCGGAACCGGCTCAAGCGCATCCTCAAGGACCGCCTGCCCGAGCAGGCGGGCGTCATTGTGCGCACGGCGGCCGAAGGGGCGTCCGAAGAGGAGCTGACCCACGACATCAACCGGCTCCGCGCCCAGTGGGAAGGCATCGAAAGCCAGTCCTCCTCCACCAAGGTCCTGGCTCCGGAGCTGCTGTACGGCGAGCCCGACCTCACCATAAAGGTGGTCCGTGACGTCTTCAACGAGGACTTCTCCAAGCTGATCGTCTCCGGCGAGGACGCCTGGGACACCATCGAGGCCTACGTCACCTATGTGGCGCCGGACCTGGTGGGACGCCTGGAAAAGTGGACCAAGGACCAGGACATCTTCGCTGCCTGGCGGATTGATGAGCAGATCCACAAGGCCCTCGAACGCAAGGTGTTCCTGCCCTCCGGCGGCTCACTGGTGATCGACCGGACCGAAGCCATGACCGTGGTGGACGTCAACACCGGCAAGTTCACCGGCAGCGGCGGCAACCTCGAAGAAACCGTCACGAAGAACAACCTTGAAGCGGCCGAGGAAGTGGTGCGCCAGCTGCGGCTGCGCGACATCGGCGGCATCATCGTGATCGACTTCATCGACATGGTCCTGGAATCGAACCGCGACCTCGTCCTGCGCCGCATGGTGGAATGCCTGGGCCGCGACCGGACCAAGCACCAGGTGGCGGAAGTCACCTCGCTGGGACTCGTCCAGATGACCCGCAAGCGCATGGGCACCGGGCTCCTGGAAGTCTTCGGCGAGCAGTGCGAAGCCTGCGCGGGCCGCGGCGTCGTCACCCATGACGACCCCGTAGAGCACCGCCGCGCCAACATCGTGGCAGCCGAGCAGCACGTCCACCGCTCAGACAACCGCTCCGATTCCCGCACCAACGGGAACCGAAACGAGGGCAACCGCAGCGAGGGCCAGCGCAGTGAGGGTCAGCGCAACGAGGGCCAGCGCACCGACAGCAGCCAGGAAGGTACGCGCGGCGAACGCAAGCGCCGCCGTGGACGTGGCGGCCAGCCGGTCGAACAGGCACCCGCACCCGCAGCGGTGGCTGCCCACCCCGTCCAGCCGGACCCGCACGAGGCCGAACGCCATGCCAAGGCTGAAGCCACCAGGCTGGCCCTGGCCAACATTGCTGCTGCTGCCCACGCCGCACACCTGCATGATGATGAGGTGGCGGCCCGGCTGGCCCCCGCCCAGCAGGACGCGGGCACAACGGAGAAGCACGACGACGGGACGCCGGCACGCCCGGCAGCTGTCCTGACGTTCGGCGGCGAGAAGGTCGCGCTGCCCTTCGTTGAGCACGCAGACGAGCACCAAGCCTCGCCTGCGCTGTCGCTTGACCGGCTTGCCGAAGCGTTTGCCCACCTGGGCCAGCCGGCTTCGCCTGTTGGCAGCCAGCCACAGGAGTCCGGGACGGCCCAGGCCGCGCCGGCCACCCCCGAACCGGCGGAGGCAGCGGTTGCGGCACCCCAGCAGCCCGTTGCGCCTGCCGCCCCCGACCTGTCCCGGCAGCGCCGTCCGCGGCGTAACCGGAGTGCAAGCAGGGCGCAGGGCGCAGCCAACGAGACCACCGTGGAACACCATGAGAACGTCCCGTCGGCCAGCGAAGGCCACTCCCATGCCGCCAAAGCGCCCCAGCCCGCAGCGCCGGCAGAGCCGGCAGCCAAAGCCGATGCGCCCATCATCCTTGGCGTAGGGGTTCCTGCTTCCGAGCTCTGACCCTGCCCAGGCACTGCAGATGCCCGGCCCTCCACTCCTGTGGTGGGGCCGGGCATCTGCCGTTAACGGGGAACGGCCCTCAGCAGCGCACTTAACAGGTGCAGTCACCTTTCGGTTGACTGCCGTCCAGCGGCTAGGCTGGGGAACCGACACGGGGTGCCGCGCACCAGGCCCGGCTGAGATCCACACCCGTTGAACCTGTCCGGTTAGTACCGGCGAAGGGATGTCTCTTTTGTCTTCGACCCTTGCCATGCCCGCAGCCACCCCGCTCCCGAATCCCTCCGCAACCGTAATGCCGGCTGCCGTACGGGACGTGCCCCGGGTCCTTGCCATCGCGGGCTCGGACCCCTCCGGTGGGGCCGGCATCCAGGCGGACCTCAAAAGCATCGCGGCCCACGGCGGTTACGGCATGGCCGCCATCACTGCCCTCACCGCCCAGAACACCCGCGGGGTGACCGCCGTCCATGTTCCTCCGGCATCCTTTTTGGCACAGCAGCTGGCGGCCATCAGCGACGACATCCACGTTGACGCCGTCAAGATCGGCATGCTGGGCGACGCCGAAGTGATCGATGCCGTGCGCACCTGGCTGGAGAAGGTGCGCCCCGCCGTCGTTGTCCTGGACCCCGTCATGGTTGCCACCAGCGGAGACCGGCTGTTGCAGGAGAGTGCCGAAGCCGCGCTCCGCAGCCTGGTGCCGCTGGCCCACCTTGTCACCCCCAACCTGGCCGAACTGGCCATGCTGCTGGAAGAAGACGTACAGGACACGTGGGAGGCAGCCCTGGAACAGGGCAGGCGGCTTGCTGATGCCACCGGTGCTGCCGTGCTGGTCAAGGGTGGCCACCTGCAAGGCAGCAGCTGCCCGGACGCCTTGGTTGGCCCGGCCGGCATGCTATCCGCAGACGTAGTGGAAATCCCGGGGGAGCGGGTGGCAACGCGGAACAGCCATGGCACAGGCTGTTCCCTGTCCTCCGCCATGGCCACGGTCCAGGCGCAGGTAGGCAACTGGGAAGTGGCCCTACGGGAAGTGAAACCCTGGCTTGCGGGGGCGCTGGCGGCGTCCGCCGTACTGGAGGTGGGAACCGGCAACGGGCCCGTTCACCATTTCCACCACATCCGCCAAGCGCTTCGGCCAGGCGACTTTACGGCGCAGCTGCGGAAAGATGCCGACGCCCACCTTGAGTCGATCTACGCCCTGGGTTTCCTCCGGGCCCTGGCCTCGGGGACACTTCCGGAAAGCCAGTTCGCGTATTACCTTGCGCAGGATGCCATCTACCTGAACGGGTATTCGCGAGTCCTCGCCCGGGCCAGCGCGCTGGCTCCCACGGAAGCCGAGCAGCTGTTCTGGGCGGCGTCGGCCCAGCAGTGCCTCGAAGTGGAGTCGGAACTGCACCGTTCCTGGCTCAGCACCCGCACCGTCCGTCCCGAACTGGGTCCTGTCACCAAGGCCTACGTGGACCACCTGACGGCTACTTCGGCGTCGGGCAGCTATGCAGTCCTGGCAGCGGCTGTCCTGCCGTGCTTCTGGCTGTACGCGGACGCCGGGAAGACGCTCCATGCCAGGTTCCTCGCCGACGGGGAACCGGCAGGACACCCCTACGCCGACTGGCTCCGCACCTATGCCGACGAGGATTTCGCGGAGGCAACGCGCCGGGCCATCGCCGTGGTGGACGAAGCGGCACGCAAGGCTTCCGATGACGAGCGGCACGCCATGGTTACCGCTTTCCGGCAGTCCTGCCGGCTGGAAGTGGAGTTCTTCGACGCGCCGCGGCTCCACGCCTGAACCTGCCCGGGCCGTGCTGCCGGTACTATGGTCTGGCACGGCCCCGGTGGCGGACGATGTCTGTGGTTCCTATCACAGCCGACCCGCCGGAGCCAGCCTCATTTGCGGCCGGAGACGGAATTAGCGTATTCTGGATCTTCGGTGCTTACGCCAACACTTGGGTTATGACCCCGGGAACATGCCAGCGTGGAAAACACAAGGCAGTCCTGCGGGATAACTCATGGAGACCTTCGGGGAATCCACGGCGTTGAGGCACAGCGGGAACCCAGCCAAACAGTGCAACGGGTGCCGCACGCAATTTTAGTTATAAACGTCGAGAGAAGTGAGTTCCCAAGTGGTGTACGCGATTGTCCGCGCAGGCGGCCGCCAAGAGAAGGTTTCCGTTGGAGACTTCGTTACCCTGAACCGCGTCGCCGGTGGGGCTGGCAGCACCATCGAGCTGCCCGCACTGCTCCTGGTTGATGGTGACAAGATCACCACTGCCGCTGCTGACCTGGCCAAGGTGACCGTTACGGCTGAAATCCTCCAGGACCTCCGTGGTCCTAAGATTGTCATCCAGAAGTTCAAGAACAAGACCGGGTACAAGAAGCGCCAGGGTCACCGTCAGGAACTGACCAAGGTCAAGATCACTGGCATCAAGTAACCACCGGTTACTGTTCAGGTTTTCAGCAGATTCCCCAGAATTTAAAGGCAGGCATTTCAGATGGCACATAAAAAGGGCGCGAGCTCCACTCGCAACGGTCGTGACTCCAACGCACAGTACCTCGGCGTCAAGCGCTTCGGCGGCCAGGTAGTTTCCGCCGGCGAGATCATCGTCCGCCAGCGTGGCACCCACTTCCACCCGGGCGCCGGCGTTGGCCGTGGCGGCGACGACACCCTGTTCGCACTGACCCCGGGCGCCGTTGAATTCGGCACCCGCCGCGGTCGTCGCGTCGTCAACATCGTTGCTGCTGCAGCTGCAGAGTAACAACCAGTTCTGAAGCGGTGGAGCGGGCCAGTTGGCCCGCTCCACTGCTCTTTTAAGCGCATTACAATCGATAGGGCGTCCATGGGCGCCCACACGACACTGAGGAGATTTACGTGGCCAGCTTTGTAGACCGGGTAGTACTGCACGTATCCGGCGGTACCGGCGGCCACGGTTGCGTCTCCGTCCACCGCGAGAAGTTCAAGCCCCTCGGCGGGCCCGACGGCGGCAACGGCGGCAACGGCGGCGACGTCATCCTCCGCGTGGACCACCAGACCACCACCCTCCTCGACTACCACCACGCCCCGCACCGGCACGCCACCAACGGCGGTCCCGGCATGGGCGACTGGCGCGGCGGCAAGAACGGCGAAACCCTGATCCTGCCTGTCCCCGACGGCACTGTGGTGAAGTCAAAGGACGGCACCGTCCTGGCGGACCTGGTGGGGGAGGGCGCAGAGTACATCGCCGCCGCCGGCGGGCCCGGCGGGCTGGGCAACGCTGCCCTGTCCTCGCAGAAGCGCCGCGCTCCAGGCTTCGCCCTGCTCGGCATCGAGGGTGAGTCGAGCGACATTATCCTTGAGCTGAAGTCCATTGCAGACATCGCCCTGGTGGGATTCCCGTCTGCCGGCAAGTCCAGCCTCATCGCCGCCATGTCCGCCGCGCGCCCCAAGATCGCCGACTACCCGTTCACCACCCTCATCCCCAACCTGGGTGTGGTCCAGGCAGGCGAAGTCCGGTTCACCATCGCGGACGTCCCGGGACTTATCGAAGGTGCCAGCGAAGGCAAGGGCCTCGGCCACAACTTCCTGCGGCACGTGGAACGCTGCGCCGCCCTGGTGCACGTCCTGGACTGCGGCACGCTCGAATCCGAACGCGATCCCCTTTCTGACCTCTCCATCATCGAGACCGAACTTGAAAAGTACGCGGTGGACATGAGCTACGCCGGCCAGGACGGCGAAGTGGTCCCGCTGAACCACCGGCCCCGCCTCGTGGCACTGAATAAAGTGGACCTGCCGGACGGCAAGGACATGGCTGAATTCGTCCGCCCTGAGCTGGAGTCCCGCGGATACCGGGTCTTCGAGGTCTCGGCCACCAGCCACGAGGGCCTGCGCCAGCTCGGCTTCGCCATGGCCGAGATCGTCAAGGCGGCACGGGATGCCGTAGCAGCCGCTCCGCCGAAAGTTACCCCCACTGTGCTGCGTCCGCGCGCCGTCAACGAAACCGGATTCCGGATCCGCCGCGAGGAGAAGGCCCACGAGCCCCTGTTTCGCGTCCTCGGCGACAAGCCCGTCCGCTGGGTCAAGCAGACAGACTTCACCAACGAAGAGGCCATCGGCTACCTGGCCGACCGGCTCGCAAGGCTGGGCGTGGAAACCGAGCTGTTCAAGATGGGTGCCACGCCGGGCGACACCGTGGTGATCGGTGAAGATGATGGCGTGGTCTTCGACTGGGAGCCCACCATGATGGCAGGCGCCGAACTGCTGGCATCGCCGCGCGGCACCGACATCCGTTTCGCCGATACCGGCGACCGCCCCACCCGCACCCAGAAGCGCGAGGAGCAGCAGGAACGCCGGGATGCCAAGGCCGCTGCCCGCGCCGAGCTCGAAGCCGAACGCAAGGCCGGCATCTGGACAGAGTCCGTCAGTGGACGGCGCGCGGCCCAGCCCATCAAGGAAAGTGGCCTGGACTCCGGCGATGAGTCCTAGGGCAACTGCCACGGAACCGGCTTCCGGTTCCGTGGACAGGAGCGCGCTGGCCGGCGCCCGCCGGGTTGTGGTGAAGGTCGGCTCCTCATCGCTGACAAGCATCAAGGGCGGCATCTCCGAAGAGTCCCTCACGGCCCTCGCGGACGCCCTGGCTGCCAAACGCAACAGCGGGACCGAAATCATCCTGGTTTCCTCAGGCGCCATCGCTGCCGGACTGGCACCGCTTGGCCTCCCGAAGCGTCCCCGGGACCTCGCCACCCAGCAGGCTGCTGCCAGCGTGGGGCAGGGACTCCTCATGGCCCGGTACACCCAGGCGTTCGGCGCCCACGGCGTCACTGTCAGCCAGGTCCTGCTCACTGCAGAGGACCTGATGCGGCGGAGCCAGCACACCAACGCCTTCCGGGCCCTGGACCGGCTCCTGAACCTTGGCGTGGTTCCGGTGGTGAACGAGAACGACACCGTGGCCACCCACGAAATCCGCTTCGGCGACAACGACCGGCTGGCTGCCCTCGTGGCGCACCTTGTCCGCGCCGACGCGCTGGTGCTGCTCTCCGACGTCGACTCCCTCTACGACGGTCCGCCGGCCCACGGGGCCAAGCGCATTCCTGTGGTGGCCGGACCGCACGACCTCGAGGGAGTGTCCATCGGCAAGACCGGCAAAGCCGGGGTTGGCACCGGCGGCATGCTCACCAAGGTTGAGGCGGCCAGCATGGCCGCAGGATCCGGCATTCACGCCCTGGTGACCTCCACGCCCAACGCTGCCGCCGCACTCAACGGTGAGGACGTTGGCACCTGGTTCACCGTCAACGGTGCCCGCAAACCCGTCCGGCTGCTGTGGCTGGCCCACGTAGCCTCTGTCCAGGGCAGGCTTGTCCTGGACGATGGCGCGGTCCGGGCCGTCCGCCACCACCGGACTTCGCTGCTGCCGGCCGGCATATCCGCTGTGCACGGCGTCTTCGAAGCGGGCGACGCCGTCGAGATCGCAGGTGCCGACGGCACCGTCGTGGCCCGCGGCCTGGTCAACTACTCCTCCGAAGAGCTGCCCCGCATGCTGGGACGGTCCACGCGCGACCTCGGCGAGGAACTCGGCACCGGCTACGACCGTGAAGTTGTTCATGTTGACGACCTGGTGCTGGTTTGAACCCGGGCCTCGCCTAAACTTGGACTATGACTGAGGCCCTGATCCACACGACTGCCGACAACCCCGCAGACACCGCCGCCGCGAGCACCCCGCAGCAGCAGGCCCCCTCAGCAGCTCCTGCCCCGGCCGACGGTCCGCTCACCGATGCCGGGATCGAGGCCGCGGTACACGCCATTGCCGACCGCAGCCGCCACGCCGCCCGCCGGATGGCCATGGCCAACCGGGCGTGGAAGGACCGCGGCCTGCGTGCCGTGGGGGCGGCACTGCAGGCCAACACCCGCGCCATTCTCGACGCCAACGCACGCGACGTCGCCAACGGCAAGGCCAACGGTACATCCGCAGCACTGCTGGACAGGCTGACCCTCACCGACGCCCGCATCGACGGCCTGGTGGCCGCCCTGGAGAACCTCGCCAACCTGCCGGATCCCGTAGGCAACGTGGTCCGCGGCCAGACCCTTCCGAATGGACTGCGCCTGCGGCAGGTCAACGTTCCCATGGGAGTCGTGGCGGCTATTTACGAGGCCCGGCCCAACGTCACCGTGGACATCGCAGGACTTGCACTCAAGAGCGGCAACGCCGTGATCCTCCGCGGCGGCAGCGCAGCGGAGTCAACCAACAGCGTCCTCGTTAGGGTGCTGCGCGAAGCCCTGGAGTCCGTGGGACTGCCCGCCGACGCCGTCCAGACAGTGGACCAGTACGGCCGTGCGGGCGCCAACGTCCTGATGCGTGCCCGCGGCAGGGTTGACGTCCTGATTCCGCGCGGCGGGCGCGACCTCATCCAGTCGGTGGTGGCCAACTCCGCCGTGCCGGTCATCGAAACGGGCGAAGGCAACGTCCACATCTTCATCGACGAATCGGCCAACGAAGACATGGCCGTGGAGATCCTCCTCAACGCCAAGACACAGCGGCCCAGCGTCTGCAACACCGTGGAAACCCTCCTGGTCCACTCCGGGTCCACCGTCCTCCCCGCCGTGGCCAAAGCACTCAGCAAGGCCGGCGTCCGCCTGCATGCCGATGACCGCATCCGCGCGGCCCTGCCGGCTTCAGTGGCAGCCGACGCCGCCACGGATGAGGACTGGGGCACGGAGTACATGGACCTTGACCTCGCCGTGGCGATGGTGGACGGCCTGGATGAAGCCGTCCGCCACATCCGCAAGTGGTCCACGGGCCACACGGAGGCCATCCTCACCAACGACCTCGCCAACGCCGAACGGTTCATCGCCGAGGTGGACTCCGCTGCCGTAATCGTCAACGCTTCCACCCGGTTTACCGATGGCGGGGAGCTCGGGCTCGGTGCCGAAGTGGGCATTTCCACCCAGAAGCTGCACGCCCGCGGGCCCATGGGGCTCACCGAGCTCACCACCACCAAGTGGATCGTCCAGGGTGAAGGCCAGGTCCGCGGGTAGCAACGCGGTAACATAGACCAGACGCCAAAAAGCAGCGGAAAAGTCCGCTGCCCCAAAATACTTGAACCTAGGGGAGAACATGCTGTTCCAGCAGATCGCCACGACCATCGCCGCAGCAGGCGAAGCAGAACACGAGGAACTCGCGCCGCTGTGGGCTGAGCCGTGGGTCTTCGGCATCGTCATGTTTGGGATCCTCATGGTCATGATGTTCATCACGTTGTCCTACAACAACCTGGGCAACCGCCACACCGTCACGGAGGAGCACGCGGACCCGCACCGCCAGCACCCGAACAAGCACGATCACAAGCAGGGCCACTAACATTTCCCGCACTTTGCGCCGGAGCAGTGACAAGGGCCGGATCCGGCTGGGCGTGATGGGCGGGACGTTCGATCCCATCCATCACGGCCACCTTGTTGCCGCCAGTGAGGTGGCTGCAGAATTCGACCTTGACGAGGTCGTTTTCGTCCCCACCGGACAGCCATGGCAGAAATCCCATAAACGGGTTACCGAGCCTGAACACCGCTACCTCATGACAGTCATCGCCACCGCCTCCAATCCGCGGTTCACGGTGAGCCGGGTTGATGTGGACCGTCCCGGTCCCACGTACACCATCGACACCCTGCGCGACCTTCGCGCCCAGCGGCCGGACGCGGACCTGTTCTTCATCACCGGCGCCGACGCCCTCGCGCAGATCCTGTCCTGGAAGGACATCGACGAACTGTGGTCGCTGGCCCATTTCGTTGGAGTCACCCGTCCGGGCCACGTCCTTGACGGCATGGGGCGCGACGACGTCAGCCTCCTCGAAGTGCCGGCCATGGCCATCTCTTCCACAGACTGCCGCACCCGGGTCGCGGGAAACGATCCCGTCTGGTATCTGGTGCCTGACGGCGTGGTGCAGTACATCGCGAAGTACGGCCTGTACGCCCCGGCAGGCGGGGACGATCAACCTTCCGAAGCACGCGAACGAGCCAGCACTGAATGAGTTCTCCATGAGCCAGGAACAGCCCCCCATCCGCAGCCGCCGGGAACTCCGGAAGGCGCGGGACGCCGCCCAGGAGTCGGCCGCCCCCACGGGCAAGGACCTCCTTCCGCCTGCCATAAAACCGTCGCCCGCGGCACCGGCCGGGACAGGTGGGAAACCCCAAAAGCCCGTGGCCGCCGCTGCGCCTGCGCCCGCCAAACCTGTTGCCGCGAAGCCTGTAGCTGCTCCGGACCAGGACCAGCAACCCCTGGACCAGCCCGCCGCGGTGCCGGCCCACACACAACGGTCCTCGCAAATCCGCGCCCGTGACAGGGCAGCCCTGCGCACCATCAAAGACCTGGAGGAAAAGGAAGGCCAGCTTGCTGCGGGCGGGCCTCCCACCCGACGCCAGCTCCGCCTGCAGCAGCTCAAAGAGCAGGCCCTCACGTCGGCCAACCCGATCGTTCCACCCGCCGCCACCCAACCTGTTGTCCCGTCGAAGGCGCCTGCCCGGCCGGGACCCGTCGGCGACAGTAAATCTGCACCCTCCGCCGGGGGAGAGGGCAAGGCTCCGGCGGCGCCGGGTGCGCCGTCCGGCACTCCAGCCCCTAAGGCTGCCGGCGTTCCTTCCGGCCCCGCAGGGATGACAGTGGAACAGGCGCTTGCGGCCCGTTCCCTGATTGCCGAGCAGGCCAAGAACCAGATCGCCAAGATGGAGCACATCGCCTCCATGGATCCGGAGGCGGTGGACCCCGGGATCCTTGCCGAGCAGATCGCCCTGGCGGAACGCGCCGCAGTGCTGAACCGGCGGGCCATGGCCCGGCAGAAACTCGCGGAGCAGGCCGGCGGAGCTGCAGCCCCCGGCGAGAGCCAGGCCGCGGACGCCTCATCGACGCCGGCCCAGCCCAAGGCCGCGCACTTCGGGAACCCGTTGCCCCAGGCAGCCGCGCCTACGGCTTCCCAGCCGAAGGCAAGCCAGCCAGGGGCGAATGCGCCCAAGGACCGGCCGGGCCCGTCCACCACGAGCAACCTGGCCATGGTGACGCCGCTGGAATTCGTCCAGGTTCCCGGCGTGGACCGTCCCGTCATGAAGCCTCCGGCAACATCCCACGTTCCGGTCACCACCCGGCCGGGAACCAAGGTTCCTGCATCCGGAGGCAAGAAGAAGCCTGCTGCCAGGACCGGCCGCGCGGCCGAGCCGGTGTCCGGCCGGTCGCAGGTCATTGCACGGGCCGAAGCGGCGGCTAAGGCGGCCACCCGGCCGAAGCCAGTTGTCTTCCCGGACAGCCAGGCCACCTTCGAGGACGTTCCGCGGGTCCCGGCCAGCTCGGCCTACGGTCTTGAACCCCTGGATGCTTCCACCGCGGGCCTGGGCCGCGCGAGGCGCAACCGCATCCTGCAGCTTTGCATCCTGGCTTTCGGTGTCGTGGCCCTGGTGTCCGGCATCGTCCTTATCATCAGCGGCATGACCCCCTGACCTGCCGCACCCTGTTTTTTTCATCAACGAGGAGTCCCGTGACTGCATCAGATACATCCATCACCATTGCCCGCGACGCCGCCAAGGCTGCCGCGGACAAGCTTGCCCATGACATTGTTGCGCTGGACGTGAGTGAACGCCTGGCACTGGCCGACGTCTTCCTCATCGCATCAGCCCCCAGCGAGCGTCAGGTCAACGCGATCGTGGACGGCATCGAGGAAGAACTTGCCAAGCAGGACCTGCGGCCTGTTCGCCGCGAAGGCCGTTCCGGCGGCCGCTGGGTACTCCTGGACTACTCCGACATCGTCATCCACGTCCAGCATGAAGAGGACCGGGTATTCTACGCGCTGGAGCGGCTTTGGAAGGACTGCCCCGTGGTGGACCTGCAGCTGGAAGACGCCGCTGCGGCCGCGTCCGAAAGCGAGTAAACCCGCGCCGCTCCGGGGAGTATTCCCGATTTGGAATTCTTGGAACCGCTGATCTAAGATATTGGAGTTGCTTCGGGGAAACCCGAGAAAAGCTCTCAGGAGCGGCAGCAGTTCGGGGCTGTGGCGCAGCTGGTAGCGCACCTGCATGGCATGCAGGGGGTCAGGGGTTCGAGTCCCCTCAGCTCCACCGGAGAATCCGCCGGAATCATCACGATTCCGGCGGATTTTTTTATGCGTTCGATGGGTCGGCGGGGCGTCCGGAGGCCTTGGCGGAGGAGCGCAGGCATCTGCCAGGGGACCCCGGCAGCCCGCTCGCAGGTGCGATTTGGTACTGCGGGGAAAGTGCATTAAGCTGGTCAGGTTGCTCCGGGGAAAACGACCGGGACAGCAAATTTCCGGGGCTGTGGCGCAGCTGGTAGCGCACCTGCATGGCATGCAGGGGGTCAGGGGTTCGAGTCCCCTCAGCTCCACGGAATAAAAGGGAACCATCAACTGTGATGGTTCCCTTTTGCGTTTCCGCTGGTGGAGTTACATCCACGCCGTGCGGCGAAGCGGCGGTTCGGCGCCGCCCGGGCGTTGCACCAGGACCTGATTCACCCCGGTCAGGCCATTTTCAAAGCCGATGGCACTCGACGCCATGTACAGCCTCCAGATCCGGGCCCGGCCAACGCTGGCCAGGGCAACCGCCTGGTCCCAGTTCTCCTCCAGCCGCCGCACCCACGCACGCAGCGTCAGGGCGTAGTGCTGCCGCAACGCCTCAACATCAAGGACCTCAAACCCCGCTCCCTCGAGAGCCACCACCATTTCACCCAGGCTGATCATCTCCCCGTCCGGAAACACATACCGGGGAATGAACGAATCGGGGTCCGGATCGGTGGGGCCGGCATTCCAGGAAATGGCGTGGTTCAGGAGCCGCCCGCCGGGGCGGAGCAGTGAATACAGGGAGGATGCATAGCCGGGGGTTTGGTCACGGCCCACATGCTCGGACATTCCAATCGAGCTGATCGCGTCGAACGGCCCGTCCGCCACATCCCGGTAATCCTGGACCCGGATCTCCACCTTCTCCGTAAGCCCCGCCTCGGCAGCCCGCTTCCGTGCCAGGATGGCCTGCTCCGAAGACAACGTCACTCCCAGCACGGTGACGCCGTACTTTCCCGCCGCATGCAGGGCAAAACTGCCCCAGCCGCAGCCCACATCCAGCACGCGCATCCCGGGCTTCAGCCCCAGCTTCCGGCATACCAGATCCAGCTTGGCTTCCTGTGCGGCGTCCAGGCCGTCGTTGCCGGCCCGGCTGCCACCGGTGCTGCTCTCCGTGGTGCTGCTTTCACCGGTGCTGCTCTCCATGGTTACACCAGGTTCATCCGACCAGACCGCGCAGGAGTAGACCATTGAGCTGCCCAGAACCAGGGCGTAAAAGTCGTTGCCGACGTCGTAATGGTGGGAGATGGCCGCGGCGTCACGGTGGCGGGAGTGCACCCGGCCTCTGCGGGCGACGCGGGCCTCTTCGGGCGGAGGCGCCGGGTTGGGCCCCACAGCGCCCAGCCGCACTGCCGTAGCCGCGAGCGTCCACAGCTCCGCAACCGTCGGACGCCGGAACGGTCCCGGCTCGGCAAATTTGCCCGCCGAACTCAGGGCCGTGAAGGCGGCGAAAATGTCGCCCGGCGCGTCGAGCTCCCCGGCCACATAAGCCCGGCTGAGTCCCAGCTGGCCCGGCGACCACAGGATCCGCCGCAGCGCCCGACGCGACCGGAACTCCAGGACGGGGGCATCCCGGGGTCCTGCTTCGGAACCATCCCAGGCTTTCAGCCGCAGGGGCACGTCAGGTGTGCCTAGAACAATGGCCAAAGCCTTCGCCAACCTGGCCGCACTGCTCCTGCCGGTGTCCGCCGTGCTGCGCGTTGTTCCTGCCATCATCGTCCTCCGGTATCGCTGGCCGGGCCTCTATGGGCCAACCCTAAGGCCCGGACGTCCCGCCCGGCTATCATGGGGGAGTGATTGCTGCCCAAACCGATGTCGTGGTGATCGGCGCAGGGCAAGCCGGACTATCCGCCGCCTTCCACCTGCAGCGCAGAGGGCTTGCGTATGAGATGTTCGACGCCG
Source organism: Pseudarthrobacter sp. 10T415 (assembly GCF_056394175.1). NCBI lineage: Bacteria > Bacillati > Actinomycetota > Actinomycetes > Micrococcales > Micrococcaceae > Pseudarthrobacter > Pseudarthrobacter sp. 10T415. The sequence goes on from NZ_JBFTHJ010000001.1 coordinate 75,942, forward strand.
AGGCCGGGCCCGGCGGCGCATGGCGCCACCGCTGGAAGAGCCTCCGCATGGGCACCGTCAACGGAATCAGCGATCTACCGGGCATCGCCAAGCCTGCAGTGGATTCCCGTGAACCCAGTTCCGAGTTCCTCACCCGCTACTTCGGGGACTACGAACAGGAACTGGGCCTGACGGTCCGGAGGCCGGTCAAGGTCTCTTCAGTCAGCCGCGAAGACGAAGACCCTGCAGGCCGGCTTCGCGTCCGCACCTCCACTGGGGACTGGAGCGCCAAGGCACTCATCAATGCCACGGGCACCTGGACCAGGCCGTTCTGGCCCATCTACCCGGGGCGGGACAGCTTCCGCGGCAGGCAGTTGCACGTGGCGGATTACGTCTCCGCCACCGAATTTCCTGGCAAGCATGTCATCGTTGTGGGCGGGGGAATCTCGGCGGTCGGCCTCCTCGACGAAATCTCCCAGATCACCTCCACCAGTTGGTTTACCCGCCGCGAGCCTGTCTGGCGCGACGACGAATTTGACGCCCGTGCCGGGCATAACGCCGTGGCACTCGTCGAGGAGCAGGTCCGGAAAGGCCTGCCGCCGCAGAGCGTGGTGTCGGTGACCGGGCTTATCAGGACTCCGGCGCTCCGGGCCGCGGCGGCGCGCGGCGCCCTCGACAGGCAGCCCATGTTCACCGCCATTGAGCCCGGCGGCGTCCGGCTGGCGGACGGCGGATTCCTTGCGGCGGACGTCATCCTGTGGGCCACCGGGTTCCGGGCAGAGCTGGAGCACCTGGCTCCGTTGCACCTTCGCGGGCCGGGCGGCGGAATCGCCATGGACGGAACCCGCGTGGCATCCGAGCCGCGCGTCCACCTGGTGGGCTACGGCCCGTCGTCGTCCACCATCGGCGCCAACCGGGCCGGCCGGGCGGCAGTGGCGGAGATCCTCAAGCTGCCCGGATTGGCCCCGGCAGCGGAGCCGGTACCTTGGGGCTGACCCGGAGGGAACGGACCACGATCAATTCGCGGGTGGAGCACACCCCGCAGCTAAGGAACAACGGCAGGGAAAACGTGGCAACAGACAGTCTTGACCGGATCTTCGGGATCCTCCGCCGGCGCCCGGACGTGGAAGCGCCCAACCTGCAGGCATGGGACGCCACGGACAGGCTCCTCCTGGAAACTGCCGCAGCTTCGGCGGGCCCCGGCAGCGCTGTCGCCATCCTTGGCGACCGCTACGGTGCCCTCACGCTGGGTGCCCTGGACCTGCTGGCACCTGCCGCGCTGCGGGTGCACCAGGACCTGGTCACCGGAGAACGTGCGCTGCAGCAAAACGCCCTCGCCTGGCAGGCGGAAAAGGAGAGCGACGACGCCGGCAGCGGCCGGGTGCCGGAGTTCCGCCAGTTGCCGCTCGGCGCCGAACTCCTCACCGGGGCAGAGGTGGTGTTGCTGCAGTTGCCGAAAACGCTGGCCGAGCTGGAGGAAGTGGCCGCCGCGGTTGCCCGTCACGCGGCGCCCGGGGCGCTGCTGCTCGCCGGCGGGCGGGTGAAACACATGTCGCTCGGCATGAACGGCGTCCTCGAACGGTATTTCGACTCGGTCCAGCCCCAGCTCGCCCGGCAAAAGTCCCGGGTCATTGTGGCTTCCCATGCGAAGGCGGACCAGCCGCCAACGTCCTTTCCCGTCGTCGTGCACCTCGACGAACTCGGCCTGGACGTTGCAGCGCACGGAGCCGTGTTCGCCGGCCCCAAACTGGACATCGGCACCCGGTTCCTGCTGACCTTCCTTCCGGCCATGAAACCGGCCCGGCACGCGGTGGACCTGGGCTGCGGGACAGGAATCCTCGCGGCCATGTACGCCAGGAAGTACCCGGTGGCGCACGTGACCGCCACGGACCAGTCGGCCGCGGCTGTTGCCTCGGCACGTGCCACCGCCCAGGCAAACGGGCTCGACGGGCGGATCAGTGCGCTGCAGGATGATGCCCTGAGCACCATGGCCGATTCCAGCGCAGACCTGGTCCTGCTGAATCCGCCGTTCCACGTAGGCGCAGGGGTCCACGCGGGGGCGGGCCTGAAGCTGATTGAGGCGGCCGGCAGGGTCCTTGCTCCCGGCGGTGAACTCTGGACCGTTTACAACAGGCACCTGCCCTACCTTCCCGCCCTCGAACGGGAAGTCGGGCCTACCACTGTGGAGGGGAACAACCCCAAATTCATTGTCACGCGCAGTGTCCGGCGGTCCGCCAGATAGCCACGGGCCGCCGCCACGCCGGGCAGCCAACCCGGCTATGTGTCAGTGACCACGCGTAACGTACGATTCAAGCAGCACCACAACTACGTGGCCCAAGACGTTTAGGGGTAACCGTGTCTGAAATCCGCCAATCCTCACCGAGGCGCGGAACCAACCTGCCACGGATGGGGGATTTCAACCTCACAGTCATCCTTGACGCCATCCGCCGGACCTCGGGCGGACTCAGCCGGGTTGAACTGGCCCAGATCGTCGGATTGTCCCCGCAGACCATCTCCAACATCTCCCGCCGCCTGCTGGACCAGAACCTCATTGTCGAAGCCGGCAAGGAAGGCAGCGGCCCGGGTAAGCCCCGGACCATCCTCCGCCTCAACCCCAAGGGAATGTACGCCGTCGGCGTCCACCTCGACCCCGCCGTGACCACCTTCGTCGTCATGGACCTGGTGGGATCAGTCGTCCAGCACGCACGGATCGACACTCCCGGCGGCAACAATCCGGCAGCCGTCATCGCCACCATCGCCGCCCAGGTTGCCCGGGTGGTGGAGGAATCCGGTGTCGACCGGGACCGGATCGCCGGACTCGGCGTGGCTGCGCCCGGCCCCATCGACCTGGACAACGGAACCGTGGTGGACCCGCCGCTGCTTCCGGGGTGGGACCGGGTGGAGCTGCGCAACGCCCTGTCCGAGGCCACCGGATACTCCGTCCTGGTGGACAAGGACGTCACCAGCGCCGCCGTGGCGGAAACCTGGGCCGGCGGCCCGAGCGGGGCCGGCAGCTTCGTGTTCATGTACATGGGCACCGGCATCGGCTGCGGCATTGTCCTCAACGACGAAGTCATCCGCGGCACGTCAGGCAACGCCGGGGAAATCGGCCACATCATGGTGGACCCGGATGGACCCCCGTGCGATTGCGGGCTGCGCGGCTGTGTTAAATCGTCCTGTATCCCGCAGGTCCTGGTGGCTGAGGCAGAGGCCGCAGGCATCCTGAACGGCACCCGGCCCGGCAACACCGGCGCGGAGATCCAGCAGAGCTTCGCGAGGCTGTGCGAACTGGCCGACGCCGGCGACGAACGCGCCATGGCCATCATCGACAAATCCGCCACCCTTGTGGCCCGTGCCATTTCCGTGGTGACCAACACGCTGGACGTGGAACGGGTAGTGTTCGGCGGCCCCTTCTGGAGCGGCATGGCGGACCGGTTCCTGGCCAAGGTGCCCCAGCTGCTCGAAGCAAACAGCGCCGCCCGGCTTATCCATCCCATCGAAGTAGTAGGCACAGGCGTGGGCGAAGACGTGGGTGCGATCGGCGCAGCGTCACTGGTCCTCGAACACACCCTGGCGCCCCGGGCGCAGCGGCTCCTGCTGGAAAGCTAAGGGCGCCGCGTACCGCCGGTTCAGCCCGCTTCAGTCGATGTCTTCGAACACCACGCCGAACGGCAGGGTGTCATCCACATGCGCCTGGTGGCCGGTGGATCCGGGGTTGTAGGTGACCCGGACGCCGTGGAGCTTGTCCGCTGCCGACTGCTGCAGGACAGGCTTTACTGCGCTGATGAACAGGTCGCTTTTGTCGGAAAGAAATTCCTTGTAACTGGCTGGAAGCTCGCTCATGGCAAAAGGATAGACCTGCGTGCCCGCGATGGGGAGGGGTCCCCATCCAGGCCGTCCTTCCGGGACGTGGCGCGCCGGATATGGATAGGATTGCTGGCGGAGCGCAGCGGGCAGGCCCGCCGCGCCACGAACAGCCACCAGGGGGAATCCAGTGCTTCAAACCAGCGCGTCCGCGAGAATCGAACCGGCCGAACTGGCCCGGGCGCAGCAGGTGGTGGCCGGCATTTCCCGCAGCTTCGAGGCCAAGGTGGTGGGCCAGGCCAGGCTCCGCGAATCCCTGCTGGTTGGACTGCTGACAGGCGGCCACGTCCTGCTCGAAAGCGTCCCCGGGCTGGCCAAAACTACCGCAGCCCAAACCGTGGCGGAGGCGGTCAGCGCAGGATTCCGCCGCATCCAGTGCACCCCGGACCTCCTGCCCAGCGACATCGTGGGAACACAGATCTACGACGCCGCCAAGGGCACCTTCGTCACGCAGCTTGGCCCGGTCCACGCCAATATCGTGCTGCTGGACGAGATCAACCGCTCCAGCGCCAAAACCCAGAGCGCCATGCTCGAAGCCATGCAGGAGCGGCAGACGTCCATCGGCGGCCAGGACTACAAACTGCCGTCCCCCTTCCTGGTGCTGGCCACGCAAAACCCCATTGAGCAGGAGGGCACCTACCAGTTGCCCGAAGCCCAGATGGACCGGTTCATGCTCAAGGACGTGCTGGACTATCCATCGCCGGCGGAAGAGGCAGAAATCATCAGGCGCATCGACGCCGGCGTTTTCAGCCCGGAGCAGGTGCCTGCCGCCGCCGTATCGCTGGACGCGGTCAGGGCTGCGCAGGACCTGGTGCGGCGCATCTACCTCGACCCCGCGATCGTCAACTACATCGTGGGCCTGGTTTTCGTCACCCGCAACGCGGGCCAGTACATTGAGCGGCGGCTGGCGGACTTCATCGAGTTCGGCGCCAGCCCCCGTGCCAGTATCGCCTTCAGCCAGGCCGCCCGGGCTGTGGCCCTCCTACACGGCCGCGACCACGTTATTCCGGAGGACGTCAAGGCTTTGGCACACCGGGTGCTGCGCCACCGGATCATCCTCAACTTTGACGCCGTCGCGGAGCAGGTGCCGGTGGAAACGGTAATCGACGCCGTCGTCGCCGCCGTCCCAACCCCCTGAGGCCGCCGGAATGACCAGCCTCCTGCACAGGGTGAAATCGAAGATGGCCATCTTCGCCCATCGCAAAGCCCGGGGAATGCTCGACGGCGAGTACGGTTCAGTTTTCCGCGGACGCAGCCTCGACTTCGATGACCTGCGCGCCTACGTCCCCGGCGACGAAGTCCGCGACATCGACTGGAAGGCCTCGGCCCGCCACGGATCGCCGTTGATCCGCCGCTACGTCGCGGTCCGGCGGCAAACGGTCATCCTGGTCACGGACACGGGGCGAAATATGGCAGCCGTCTCGCGGTCAGGCGAGGTTAAGAAGGACATCGCCGTCATGGCACTGGGTGTGGCCGGATACCTGGCGTTCCGGCACGGCGACGTGGTGGGGCTGGTCAGCGGCGACTCTGCCGGCACCGGCACCATCCCCGCGAAGGCCGGCGAAGCCCACCTGGAACGGCTCCTCCGGCACGTCGACTCCCGTGCGGGCCTGGACGCTGCCCCCAGCAGGATAGAGGACCAGCTGGATCACGTGGCGCGCACCGTCAAAGGACGCAACCTCCTCTTCGTGGCAGCGGACGAAATCCCGGCGTCCCCTGCCCTGGAGCAGCTCCTCCGCAGGCTCCGGGCCCAGCACGAAATCCTCTGGCTCACCATCCGGGACGCGGATCTGGCGCCCTCCGGAGCCGGGCCCGGCGACGGTGCAGGGTACTTCAGTGTCAGCGACTCCGCTGTCCTCCCGATGCACCTTGCCGGCACAGAGGCCATTGCCGCCGCCTACGCCGATGCCGCCGCTGAGCGGGATGCGGGCCGCAACACCATGCTGCGGCGGGCCGGCATCACCGAGGGGACAGTAGACGGCAGCCAGGACGTGGTCAGTGCGCTCTTCGCACTCCTGGAAAGGCACCGCCGTGCAGGATGAGCCCGCCTTTTTCGGCCCCCTCCAGTACAGCCCGGCATGGATGTGGGCAGGCTTCGCCCTGATCGCGCTCGTGGCAGCGTGGTACGTCCTCGTTTTTGCCTCCACCCGTCCGCCACGGGCCGCCCCCGAAAACCAGCGGCCCGCCCAGCTGACCGACCTCGCCGCCCTCAAGGCCGCCTACATCCAGCGCATCAATGATGCTGAGCAGGATGCCGCGGCCGGAACCACGGATGCCCGTGCGGCCCATCAGGACATCAGCCACCTGCTGCGCCGCTTCGTCCGCGACGCCTCCGGAGTGGACGCCCCGCGGATGACGCACGCCGACCTGGAACGGCACCCCCTGCCCGCGGCCGCCGCCGCCGTCGGCGCCATCTACCCGGGAGAATTCGGTCCCGAGCCGCTGCCGCCCGTGTCGGCCACTGCGGCCACGGCCCGGGAGACGGTGCGGGCATGGAGCTGATGTTTTGGTGGCTGCTCCCCGCAGCAGCGTTGGCGGCCACTGCAGCAGCCTGGATCGCCGTGCGCCACCGGCAGACGGACGTCCGACGCCGGCCTGCCGCCCACAGCGACCGCCTCACCATGCTGCCCGAATACCAGGACGCCCTGCGCCGCCACCGCCGGTGGCTTGCCGTGGCAGGGATCGCCTGCGCCGCGTTGCTTGCATCGGCCGCCGTTGCAGCGGCGCGCCCCGTCCAGCTGACCACCACGGTGCCGGAGCAGCGCAACCGGGACATCATGCTGTGCCTGGACGTTTCGGGCTCCATGAGCAGCGCCGACGCTGCCGTGGTGGAAGTCTTCGCCGAGCTGGCCCGGGAATTCGACGGTGAACGGATCGGGCTGACCATCTTCGACAGCACCGGCAGCCAGGTCTTCCCGCTGACGGACGACTACGGGTATGCCCGCGACCAGCTGCTGCTGGCACGCGACGCCTTCGAGGGCAAACCGGGAAGCTCCGGTTTCCTGGACGGCACCTGGGGCGGACGCGGCTCCTCGCTCATCGGCGACGGGCTGGCCTCTTGCCTCAGCGGGTTCCCCCGTACCCCGGACAGTGATGCAGGCGAGGACGGCACGGCAGCGAAACGCTCCCGGTCGGTGGTGCTTGCCACTGACAACTATGTATCCGGCAATCCGATCCTGACGCTTCCACAGGCAGCGGCGCTGGCGAAGGACAGGACAGTTCGCGTGTACGCATTGAACCCGGGGGACCTGGACTACGGTTCCGATGCCGGGCAGCCGGGGGCTCAGCTCCGCACGGCAGCGGAATCCACGGGGGGCTCCTACTACGCGCTGGACAATCCCGGGGCAGTGCCGGGAATCGTTGCCGCAGTGCAGGAGACGGAGGCCACCGCTTTGAAAGGCGCCCCGAGGGCAGTGGTCTCAGACCAGCCGGTGCTTCCGCTGGGGGTGGCCGTCCTGTCCGGGATAACGCTTGGCTCCGCACTGTGGAGGATGCGGCTATGAGCCGGATCCTGCTGACGGGGAATCGTTCCTGGCTGCGCCGTGGCTTGCTGGCAGCGTTCCTGGTGGCGGCGCTCTGCCGCCCTGCCCTGCCTGGCGGCACCTCGCAGGCAGCCACCACGGACCTGAACGTGTTCTTTGTGGTGGACACCACCACCAGCATGGTGGCCGAAGATTATGGGACCTCAGCTCCGCGGATGGATGGTGTCCGGCAGGACATCGTGGCCATTGCCAAGGAACTGCCCGGGGCGCGGTTCTCGCTGATCACCTTTGACACGAAAGCCTTTGTCCGGATGCCCCTGACCACCGATACCCTGGCACTGCAGACCATGGTCACCGTCCTGGAGCCGCAGGTGACCGCCTTCGCCAAGGGCAGCAGCATCACAGCCGCACGCCAGGTCCTTTCCGAGCGCCTCGACGCCGCGCGTGAGAGCCACCCGGAGCGCCCGCGGCTGGTGTACTACCTGGGCGACGGCGAGCAGACCAGCGGAAAGGAGCCGGAACGCTTCAATCTGGACGGCAGCCTGGTGGCCGGGGGAGCGGTACTGGGGTACGGCACCGCCGCCGGCGCCCGCATGAAGGAAAACTCCGGTAATCCGGGTGAAGCCGCGGACGGGCCCTACGTGCGTGACGGTGCCGGGGCAGACGCCCTGTCCCGCATCGATGAGCCGCGGCTGCAGGCTGTGGCCGGGCAACTGGGCGTCCCGTACGTGCACCGGCAAGCCGGAGACCCGGTTGGCCCCATGATGCAGGAGGCCCGCCCGGGCACACTCGAGCGCAGCGGCGATTCCGTGGAAAGCCGGACGGAGCTGTACTGGCTGTTCGCGGCGGGAGCCTTCGCGCTCGCCCTGCCGGATGCTGCGATGATCATCCGCCGGTACCGGGAGCTGCCCCGTGCAGCGTCCCCCGCCCCGGCCAAGGCAGTCGAACGGGGGGAACGCGTCCCATGACCGCCACAAAACCCCTGCCACCCAAGGGGCCCCAGCGCCACACGAGGGTAGCGGCACACGGGAGCCGGGCCACCAACGGGAAGGACCGACATCAGGGCCCTCAGCAGAGCCTTGGACGTCTGCGGAAGCGGCGCCTGCTGCTGGCGGGCTCCGCCGTGCCGGTCATCCTGGTACTCGGCATCGCCGCCAAGCTCCTGAGCCTGGGCGTCTTCGGCGGCCAGGCAGCCGCGGCATTCGACGCCAAAGATGCCGGTGCTGCCGCGGCCGCCGCCGGCTGGCTGCAGCCCCTCAATATTCCGGAGCCCCACAAGGCCCCGTTCGCCGCCGGGGACGCCGAAGTCCTCAGCGGGAACTTCGACGCCGCCCGGCAACGTTTCGCCGAAGCCCTGGACCTGGTTCCCGGAGGCGCCGTCGGGTCCGCCGATGCCTGCGTCATCAGGGTGAACCTCGTGCTGGCGACCGAACGCCTGGGCGACGACAAGCTGCGCGCGGAGGACCCGGCGTCGGCCGCGGCGCTTTTCTCCGACGCCCTGGGCGTGGTCAAGGCGGCACCGGACGGGTGCTTCGCCAGTCCCTCGGGGACAGGTGATGGTTCTGCGGGGGAGCGGCTGGACGAAGCCGGGGGACGCCTGGCCGGGAAACTGGAGGCCGCCGGCAAAGACGGTGACGCTGCACAGCAGCCCACTGAAAATCCAGACCCTGCTGCAAAGGAGACGGACTCACCGGAGCAAAGCCAGCTGGAACAGCTTGAGGAGAGCGCACGGCAGTCGCAGCGTGAACGCAACACCGGACGGGAACGGGAGGACTACCTCAAGGACACCGGGTACAACCAGGGCCCGGACCGGCCCTGGTAAGCGTGCGGACCCCAGTGGGGCAGCCGGGGCGAACAATCTTCAGCAGCGCATCGAAACCGGGCGTAAAACTGTGTCTTAATTCGGAGCGGACTTGAACGGGCCGCCAGCCCGCTCATAAAGTCGGAGGCAAGTTACCCTGGTAACGTGTCAGCGATCCTCCGTTCGGAGGGTGTGGGTGCCCCCATGTGGGCCTGACATTTGCTCACGGACAACTTCAACACAGGCGAAACAGTCGCGGCTGCGTCCCTGTGGAGTTCTTCCGTATTCCCAAACTCAAGTCCATTGCCGGTTCCTGCAGCCTCATCCGCGGGGAGCTCCAATGGCCCAAAGCCAAGGACGCAAATGTCACCAACAAGCCCTGTTGGCACACAGCCAAACCCCTCGGACGCCGCCCCGGTGGCGTTGTCCTACGAACTTTTTCCGCCCCGTTCGCCGGCCGCTGCCGAAACGCTGTGGACCACTATCCGGGAACTGGAAACCACTGCACCGGACTACGTCTCCGTCACGTACGGTGCCAGCGGGTCCAACCGGGACACTGCCCTCGAGCTGATCGACCGGCTCCTCCTGGAAACCACCCTCCGGCCGCTGGCGCACCTTACCTGCGTGGGGAACACCCCGGAGCAGCTCGCCGGCGTCATCGGCCAGCTTCTGGACACCGGTGTGCGCGGGATCCTCGCCCTCCGCGGCGACCTTTCCAACGACGCAAGCCAGCCGGTCAACGGCTCCCTGCGCTACGCCCAGGACCTGATCGAACTGATCCGCCGTGTGGAGCAGCGCCGGTCGGCCCTGCTGTGTGCGGGGAAGGTCGCGGTCGGTGTGGCGGCGTATCCCGCCCGCCATCCGGAGTCACCCAGCGAGGAACACGACGTCGAGGTTCTGCTGGCCAAACAGCGCTCCGGTGCGGACTTCGCCATCACCCAGGTGTTCTTCGATTCCTCGCAGTACTTGGACCTCCTCTCCCGGGCGCGCCGTGCCGGGGTGACTATTCCGATCATCCCGGGCGTCATGCCGTTCACAAGCCTTCGCCGCGTCAAGCGCCTGGGTGAACTCGCAGGCGTGGAACCTTCGGCGGAACTTACGGAGCGGCTGGCTGCGGCCGATACGGACATCGAGCGGCTCCGCATCGGAGTCGATGCCACCGTGGACCTGGCCAACGCCGCACTGGATGCCGGCGCCCCCGGAATCCACCTCTACACGTTCAACGAGCACCAGAGCGCGCTGGAGGTGCTGGACAAGCTGGCCCTTCCGCGCCACACCCGCGCCGGCAGCCGCAGCGTCGCCAACCGGACCCAGCTCGCCAGCTAAGCCGCAGCGTTCTCCTGAAAGGACCAAACTGCCGCGGACAAAAGTCCGACGGCGGCCGGTCACCTTCGCTTGAAGGTAGCCGGCCGCCGTCGTGCTCTCAGCAGCGATTCAGGACTCCCAGACGATCTCGTCGTCAACGACGCCGTCTTCGTCGGCAGAGGCAACCAGCACCTCGTCCGTAAAGTGCTCGCCCAACGTGAAGTCCAGGACAAAGTAGCGTTCGGGCTGCCCGGGGTAGATGGCGAGGTGGCCCAGCTTCAGGGCCTTAAGGAAGACATCGTTGGTGAGCTGGCTGCGTTCCTCCACGCCGAACACCTTCTGCAGGTGCTCATCCTTGAGGGCGTTGCAGTGGAAGTGCAGGTACTCCTGCGGGCTGGTGCCTTCCTGGTCGAGTTCCTCGGCGATCATCTCGCGCACTTCATCAACGAGTTCGGGCAGGAATCGCAGCCGGTAGTCCACCTTGCGCAGGGCCGCTTCATCGAAGTGGTCGTGGGCGGTGACATTCAGGTCAATCTTGAGCGGGTGGCCACGCAGCTCATGCTTAGCGGCAAAGAGGTGATCCCTGCCGTGATTGAGCTCAATTTCGCCAAAATGCTGGCTGGCTACCTTGTTCATAGATTCAACATAGCCCCGAAGGGCAGCGCATTCCAGCGTTCAGGCCTAATTCACTGCGGTGCGCATTCCGGCCAAAGTCTCCGCCAGCAGGTCGACAAACAGCTGCACCCGGGCCGTTTTCCGGTCATTAATCAGGAGCGCGAAAACGTTGCGCGCAAGCCGGATTTCAGGGACGTCGAGCACCACGACGCCGGCGGGCTTGTTCCGCAGCGCCAGTTCCGGGACCAGGGCTGCACCCAGTCCAGCGGCCGCCATTTCCAGGCTGGCATGGAAGTCGTCGCTGTGCGCCACAACGCGGGGATGGAGGTTGCAGCCGGCGAACAGCCGTTCGATCACCATGGCGTCGCTGGTGCCCGGGTGGTGCATGATCCACGGCAACTCGGACAGGTGTTCGGCCGCCACCCCGGCGTCCGGCCGGAATCCCCAGTCGCGCGGAAGGACCACCCGGAAGTCGTCGTCGCCAATCCATTGCCTGTTAATGGTTGCCGGCCACGCCACCCCGGTCTGCCCCACCTGGAAAACCACGGCGAGGTCCAGGTCTCCGCCCGCGCGCAGCCCCTGGATGGTTTGTCCCGGCTCGGCCACCGAGACGCGGAGGTCAATGCCGAGGTTCTTCCAGGCCGGATTCTTCAGGATCCGGGGGAGGACATAGGTGGCAAGGCTGGGGAAGATGCCCAGCCTGAGTTCCTGGCTGGCGGCATCCTGGGTCTTCGACGCGGCAGCCATCAGGGCCTCGATGTCCGTGAGCACCTTGGCCGCATGCCGGGTCATGACGACGGCGGCCTCCGTAGGCACCACGCTGCGCGCCGAACGCTGGAACAGAACGGTGCCCGTATCGCGCTCCAGGGCAGACATCTGCTGGGACACGGCCGAAGCCGTGTAGCCCAGGGTTGCCGCCGCTGCGGCAAACGAGCCCAGGCGGGTGACCTCCATCAATGTCTTCAGGTGCACCGGATTGACCACCAGCCAACAGTACTCTGAGTGCTGTGCCCATAGGGTTGGACAAAAAGGGCGGCAATCAGCCCATCCGCTTCGGGTCCGGCGCCGAATTGCCGTTTGTATAGCCGTCCAGCGGCAGATGTTCAGCAGAGGAGCATGGATTGTCACCTAACCCAGCAGCGAGTGGGGGCGAGAGGCGGCGCGTTGCCGTCATCGGCAGCGGAGTGGCAGGCCTGACCGCCGCCTACGTCCTCAACCGGCAGGACGACGTCACCCTGTTCGAGGCCGATTCCCGCCTGGGCGGGCACGCCCACACCCACGACATGCCCCAGCCGGAAGGCTCCCTGATGGGCGTGGACACGGGGTTCATTGTCCACAACGAACGCACCTATCCCACCCTCCTGCGGCTGTTTGCCGAGCTCGGTGTCGAAACCCAGGACTCCGAGATGAGCATGTCCATCCGCTGCGACGGCTGCGGCCTGGAGTACGCGGGGGCCCGGGACGGAGCCCGCGGCATTATCGCCAAACCATCAAGCCTGCTGCGCGGACGCTACCTGCTGATGCTGCTGGAGGTCACCCGGTTCTACCGCAGGGCCCGCGCACTGCTGAAGACTGCCCCGGCTTCGGCCGTCAGCGGCGACCCGAAGGCGCCGGAACCCACGCTCGGAGAGTTCCTGGCCCGCGAAAAATTCAGCCAGTACTTCATCTCCCACTTCATGACCCCTGTGGTCAGCGCGGTGTGGTCGTGCGATCCGATTACCGCGCTGAACTACCCTGCCCGCTACTTGTTCACCTTCCTTGGCCACCACGGACTGCTCGGCCTCAAGGGCTCGCCGCAGTGGCGGACGGTCACGGGCGGATCGGCGCGGTACGTGGAAAAGCTGGCGGCGACGCTGCCGGACATCCGGCTCAATACTCCCGTTACAGCCATCCGGCGCCACGACTCGGGCGTGGAGCTCGCGGCCGGAGACACGCTGGAAGACTTTGACGCCGTCGTGATTGCCACCCATCCGGCGCAGGCCCTCGGGTTCCTTGCCGATGCCACCCCAGAGGAGAAGGAAGCCCTCGGCGGCATGCCCTATTCCGTGAACCATACGGTCTTCCACCGCGACCCGGCCGTGCTGCCGTCCGCGGAGAACGCGAGGGCCTCGTGGAATTACCGTTTGCCGTCCTGTGATGCCCGGCCGGACAGGGTCCTGGTCAGTTACGACCTCACCCGCCTGCAGCGGCTTGAACCGCAGGACGGCCGACCCTACCTCGTCAGCCTCGGCGAGTCCGATCTCATCGGAGACGGCACCGTGCTGGAGCGGATGGTGTACGAACACCCGCAGTACACGCCCGAATCGCTGAAGGCGCAGGAGGCGATTACCGCCCTGAGTGACAGCAAGGTTGCCTTTGCCGGCGCCTACCTCGGGTGGGGCTTCCACGAAGACGGAGCCCTTGCCGGGGTCCGCGCCGCGGAAAAGCTGGGCCGCCAGTGGGCCCCCGTCAACGCCGGCCCCACGGATGCTGCCGGCGAGGGGGAGCGCGAGTTCGCCCGGGCGGCGGAACCCTCGTGAGCTACGGTGTAGCCATGAACGCCGGCACAGCCACCACCGATGGTGCCGCGGCCCCTGTGGCGGCCATCTACCGGACCTCGATTTCACACGTGCGGCAAAGCCCGCTGAAGAACGCGTTCACCTACCGGAGCTACAGCTGGTTCGTCGACGTCGACCGGCTGCCCCGCGTGCCCGCCTGGCTCCGGCCGCTGGTAGGATTCCACGCCGGCGACCACCTTGGCAACCCGGACCACAGCATCCGGTCCAACGTGGAAGGCTACCTGCGGACCCAGGGCATCGAGCCCGACGGCGGTGCCATTCGGATGCTGACCAGCGCCCGGGTCTTCGGTTACGTTTTCAACCCGCTGTCCCTGTTCTGGTGCTACCGGAGCGATGGCGACCTCCAATGCGTCGTTGCCGAGGTCCACAACACGTACGGTGAGCGCCACTGCTACCTGCTCCGGACGGACGCGGCAGGCCGGGCATCGGTACCCAAAGCGTTCTACGTCTCGCCCTTCAACGACGTCGACGGGCAGTACCGGATGAAGCTGCCGGCGCCGGGGGAGCGGCTGGCGGTCTCGATCGTGCTGGAGCGCGAAGGCCAGCGGCCCTTCGTGGCCACCATGGACGGGCGGCGGCGTCCCGCCACCGCACGGAACATCATCGCCGCCGCAATCCAGGTGCCGGCCGCGCCGCTGCTGGTATCCGCCCTGATCAGGGTGCAGGGCATTAAACTCTGGGCAAGACGCCTGCCCGTCGTCACCAAGCCACACCACACCTCACAGGAGGCAGTTCAATGACAATGACGGACGACAACGGCACCGCCGCAGCCCACTCCAAGGCAGGCACCCCGGCCGGGGGCAACGGCCCCGCCACCTGGACGCCCACCGGAATGCCGGCATCGCCCGCCACCATCGATCCGGAGATCTGGCCCGGAGTTGCCCAGCCGCCGTCGGGAGCCAAAGCTGCCGTGGCAGGCAAGGCGGCAGGCCTGCTCTTCAAAGGGGCTGCCAAGCGGCTCCCCCTCCGCGTGGAGTACCCGGACGGAACGGTCCTGGGCACGGGCGGCCCTGACGCGCCGGTGATGACGATGGTCCGGCCGGAAGCCTTCGAAGTCCGGATCGGTGACAACGGCCTGATCGGGCTCGGCGAGTCCTTCATGGCCGGCGACTGGGAAGCCAGCGACCTCGCAGCCGTCCTGGAGGTCTTCGCGGCGTCCGTTGACAGCCTGATCCCCATGCCGCTGCAGAAGCTCCGCACCCTTTACCTGCCGCGCACGCCGCGGCAGGAACGGAACGCGGAGCAGAACACGCGAAGCAACATCTCACGGCACTACGACCTGTCCAACGAGCTGTTCGCCAACTTCCTTGACACCACCATGAGCTACTCGTCGGCGCTGTTCCCTTCGGCTGCGGGACCGCTGGATTCGGTGGACTTCGGTGTCTTGGCGGAGGCGCAGCAGGCGAAGATCGACAGGTTGCTGGACAAGGCCGGCGTAGGCCAGGGAACCAGGCTCCTGGAAATCGGCACCGGGTGGGGCGAACTTGCCCTGCGGGCCGCAGCCCGCGGCGCCACCGTCTACAGCGTGACGCTCTCCAGCGAACAGCAGGCTTTGGCCCAGGCGCGCATTGCCGATGCCGGGTACGCGGACAAGGTGACAGTGGCACTGCAGGACTACCGCGCGGTGGAAGGCGAGTACGACGCCGTGGTGTCCGTGGAGATGATCGAGGCAGTGGGCTATGAGTACTGGCCCATCTACTTCCAGACCATCGACCGCGTCCTGGCACCGGGCGGGAAGGTGGCCATCCAGGCCATCACCATGCCCCACGGCCGGATGCTGGCCACCCGCAACGCCTACACCTGGGTGCACAAGTACATCTTCCCCGGCGGGTTCCTTCCGTCGGTGCGGGCCATCGAAGGCATTACGCAGCAGTACACCACCCTCCGCGTGCGGGAGCGTATGGGGATGGGCGACCACTACGCCGCCACCCTCCGCCTGTGGGAGGAGCGTTTCCTTGCCAGGTCCGCCGAAGTGGACGGGCTCGGCTTTGATGCGGTGTTCCAGCGGATGTGGCTGTTCTACCTTTGCTACTCGCGTGCCGGGTTCCAGTCCGGCTACCTGGATGTCCAGCAGATCGTGCTGGACCGGCGGGAGGCGCAGCTCTAGCGCCACCTTCCCCGGGTGAAAGCTGGGGGGCGCACGACGCCGGCCTGCCGCCGTCGTGCGTTTGCTCACCCAAGGGGGTTCCGAAGGTCACTTCGGGACCCCCTTTTGGCTGTCCGGAACGGTCGCGCGGACGGCCGCGACACGCCGTCTTTTCCCCGACACGCTGGGGTTTAAATGTGGCTAAGTACTCCACAGGGTGTGGATGGTGTCCACGAAATCGCCGGGATTCCGGACATTTTGAAGGGGCCCGCCTGTGGATTAAAGGTGCATTAAATGACATACTTGTAATACATCATCTAGGGGTTCCTAAGAGGCGTCTGCACTACATGTAGTATCGACATACAGCTTGGACGGGGACACCGGACCAGCGAAGATTTCGACTAAGGGGACAGGGACAATGACCGTAACGGTTTACACGAAGCCTGCTTGTGTTCAGTGCAACGCCACCTACCGCGCTCTTGATAAAAAGGGCATCACCTACCAGAGCGTTGACATCTCCCAGGACGCCGAGGCGCTCGACCGCCTGAAGGCACTGGGCTACATGCAGGCTCCCGTTGTGGTCACCGACCAGGACCACTGGTCCGGCTTCCGCCCGGACAAGATCGAGGAACTGGCGCTTTCCGCAGTTTCCTCCGTGGCCTAGGAAATCCGCTTTCCTTCAAACCAGCCAGCTGAGGTGACTTCCATCGCAGCACCAGCAGCACAGCAGGGACGCAGGGCCCTGCACAACCACGCGGCTCAGCGCGTGGAGGTGTCCCCGCCCGTCCGGACATCGGATGAAACCGAAGCAGTCCGGACCGGCAGCCAGCTCATCTACTTTTCCTCGACTTCCGAGAACACCAGCCGCTTCGTTGTGAAGCTCGGCCGGGAAGTGGCCCGGATCCCGCTCTATGCGAAGGACGCACCCCTCCTCGCCACCCGGCCATTCGTGCTGGTGGTGCCCACTTATGGCGGCACCGGGGGAGAGGGGTCAGTCCCCAAGCAGGTCATCCGGTTCCTGAACAACCCGCAGAACAGGCAGCTGCTCCGCGGAGTGATCGGCGCCGGAAACACAAACTTCGGGGACAACTACTGCCTGGCGGCGGACATCATCGCCGCCAAATGCCAGGTACCCCACCTTTATCGATTCGAACTTATGGGAACGCCGGAAGACGTCACCCGGGTCAACCAAGGATTGGACACGTTTTGGACACGACTGTCGCAGACACAGAAGTAACCATGGCCCAGAAGCCGGAGATGCCTGCCGCCTACAAGGGTTTGGGCTATCACGAGCTGAACGCGATGCTGAACCTGTACGGCCCGAACGGAGAGATCCAGTTCGGCGCCGACCGCGAGGCTGCGCATCAGTACTTCCTGCAGCACGTTAACAACAACACCGTGTTCTTCCATGACCTGGAAGAGAAGCTCGAGTACCTGGTCAAGAACGACTACTACGAGCGCGAGACGCTCGACCAGTACACGATGAACTTCATCCGCGAGCTCTTCAACCGCGCGTACAAGAAGAAGTTCCGCTTCGAGACCTTCCTGGGCGCGTTCAAGTTCTACACGTCCTACACGCTGAAGACCTTCGACGGCAAGCGCTTCCTGGAGCGCTACGAGGACCGTGTATGCATGGTGGCCCTGCACCTGGCCCGCGGCGACGAAAAGCTTGCCCTCCAGATGGTGGACGAGATCATCGACGGCCGCTTCCAGCCGGCCACCCCCACGTTCCTGAACGCCGGCAAGAAGCAGCGCGGCGAGCTGGTCTCCTGCTTCCTGCTGCGCATCGAAGACAACATGGAGTCGATCGGCCGTTCCATCAACTCCGCACTGCAGCTGTCCAAGCGCGGCGGCGGCGTGGCGTTCGCGCTGACCAACATCCGCGAGGTGGGCGCGCCCATCAAGCAGATCGAGAACCAGTCCTCCGGCGTCATCCCCGTGATGAAGCTCCTCGAGGACAGCTTCTCCTACGCCAACCAGCTTGGTGCCCGCCAGGGTGCCGGTGCGGTCTACCTGCACGCGCACCACCCGGACATCTACCGGTTCCTGGACACCAAGCGCGAGAACGCGGATGAGAAGATCCGCATCAAGACCCTCTCGCTGGGCGTTGTCATCCCGGACATCACGTTCGAGCTGGCCAAGAAGGATGAGGACATGTACCTGTTCTCGCCCTACGACGTCGAAAAGGTTTACGGCATGCCGTTCTCCGACGTCTCGGTCACCGAAAAGTACTACGAGATGGTGGACGACTCCCGGATCAAGAAGACCAAGATCAAGGCCCGCGAGTTCTTCCAGACCCTCGCGGAGATCCAGTTCGAGTCCGGCTACCCGTACATCATGTTCGAGGACACCGTGAACCGGGCCAACCCGATCGACGGCAAGATCATCATGTCCAACCTGTGCTCGGAGATCCTCCAGGTTTCCCAGCCCACCACGTACCACGATGACCTCTCCTACGATGCCACCGGCAAGGACATCTCCTGCAACCTGGGTTCGCTGAACATCGCGAAGACCATGGATTCCCCGGATTTCGGCCTGACCATCGAGACGGCCATCCGTTCGCTGTCCGCAGTGTCCGACATGTCCAACATCACCTCGGTGCCATCCATCGCCAAGGGCAACGACCAGAGCCACGCCATCGGCCTGGGCCAGATGAACCTGCACGGCTACCTTGCCCGCGAGCGGGTCCACTACGGCTCGGAGGAGGGCCTGGACTTCACCAACATCTACTTCTACTCGGTGGTGTTCCACGCGGTCCGTGCCTCCAACCTGCTGGCCATCGAGACCGGCCAGACGTTCGGCGGCTTCGAGAAGTCCAAGTACGCCTCGGGTGAGTTCTTCGACAAGTACACGGAGCAGGAATGGGTGCCGCAGACCGAAAAGGTCCGCGAACTTTTCAAGGACGTGCACATCCCCACGCAGGCTGACTGGCTGGCGCTGAAGGCCTCCGTCATGGAGCACGGCATCTACAACCAGAACCTGCAGGCTGTTCCGCCCACCGGCTCGATCTCTTACATCAACAACTCCACCTCCTCGATCCACCCGGTGGCGTCCAAGATTGAGATCCGCAAGGAAGGCAAGCTGGGCCGCGTGTACTACCCGGCGCCGTACCTGACGAACGACAACCTGGAGTACTACCAGGACGCGTACGAGATCGGCTACGAGAAGGTCATCGACACCTACGCCGCCGCTACCCAGCACGTGGACCAGGGCCTGTCGCTGACGCTGTTCTTCAAGGACACCGCCACCACCCGCGACATCAACAAGGCCCAGATCTACGCCTGGAAGAAGGGCATCAAGACCATCTACTACATCCGTCTCCGCCAGCTTGCGCTGGAGGGAACTGAAGTAGAGGGCTGCGTCAGCTGCATGCTCTAGTAGTAGCTTCAACTAACTAGCCAAGTACGACGGCGGGTGCCCGCCCGCCGTCGTACGCTTTAACTTAGAGAAACCCACCCAACGCTTAGGGGATGACATGACCGAAAAGGTCAAGCTGCTTAGCCACGTCGAGGCCATCAACTGGAACCGCATCCAGGACGAGAAGGATGTCGACGTCTGGAACCGCCTGGTGAACAACTTCTGGCTGCCGGAGAAGGTGCCGCTGTCCAACGACGTCCAGTCGTGGAACACGCTGACCCCCGTCGAGCAGCAGCTGACCATGCGCGTGTTCACCGGCCTCACCCTGCTGGACACCATCCAGGGCACCGTGGGCGCTGTCTCCCTGATCCCGGATGCGCTGACCCCGCACGAGGAAGCCGTCTACACGAACATCGCGTTCATGGAGTCCGTGCACGCCAAGAGCTACTCCTCCATCTTCTCCACTCTGGCTTCCACCAAGGAGATCGACGAGGCATTCCGCTGGTCCACCGAGAACGAGAACCTTCAGAAGAAGGCCCAGATCGTCATGGACTACTACCAGGGTGACGACCCCCTGAAGCGCAAGGTGGCTTCCACCCTGCTGGAGAGCTTCCTGTTCTACTCGGGCTTCTACCTCCCCATGTACTGGTCCTCACGCGCCAAGCTGACGAACACGGCTGACCTGATCCGCCTGATCATCCGCGACGAAGCCGTGCACGGCTACTACATCGGTTACAAGTTCCAGCGCGCGCTGGAGACCGTCTCCGAGGAACGCCGCCAGGAAATCAAGGACTACACGTTCGAGCTGCTTTTCGAGCTGTACGAGAACGAGGTCCAGTACACCCACGATCTCTACGACGGTGTTGGCCTGGCCGAGGACGTCAAGAAGTTCCTGCACTACAACGCCAACAAGGCCCTGATGAACCTGGGCTACGAGGCTATGTTCCCGGCTTCCGTCACGGACGTGAACCCGGCCATCCTCTCGGCACTGTCTCCGAACGCTGACGAGAACCACGACTTCTTCTCGGGCTCGGGATCCTCCTACGTGATCGGCAAGGCCGTGAACACCGAGGACGAGGACTGGGACTTCTAGTCACTTCTGAGACTCCGACTAAGCGGGCCCTGCGCGGTAAAGCGCGGGGCCCGCTTTGTTGGCCTTCCGAGATGCAACGGCCTCTCGCGCTCGACGCGGCAGGCTTGCGGGCCCAGGACCCGGACTCCGAACTTTCGTACGGAGCGGAATTCTTCCCCGCCCCGAGTGGTTCCAGCAGTATGGCCTTTCCCCCTCCCCGGATTTCCATTCTCGACCGTGCCAACGCCCGGAACGGGTTTCCTGCTGCCGACGCCCTGAACCTGGTGGTGGAACGGGCCCAGCGGGCCGAGGAGTGGGGTTACCACCGCTTCTGGGTCGCAGAGCACCACGCGGTGCCAGGCATCGCCGGTTCCGTTCCGGCCGTGCTGATGGCAGCCGTTGCTGCCCGGACGCACTCCATCCGGGTCGGTTCAGGAGGCATCATGCTTCCCAACCATCAACCACTCGTGATTGCCGAACAGGCGGCCACGCTGGAGGCCCTGCATCCGGGGCGGATCGATTTGGGCGTGGGCCGCTCTGTCGGTTTCACCCCGGCAATCCGAAATGCGCTGCGCGCCGGGAAACAGGACGCGGAGCAGTTCGAAGACCAGCTGGCCCAACTGCTTGCGTACCTGTCCGGAACCGCGTCAATCACTGCCCGGCCGCGGAACGATTCGGCTACACCGGTATTCGTGCTGGCCACCCGTTCGGGAGCCGATATTGCAGCCCGTGCCGGCCTCGCTTTGGTGCTGGGCGGGCCGGCTGTTTTCCGGACTGATCAGAACGGCACACTCCCGGCGCTGGAAAGGTATCGCTCACAGTTCCGTCCATCACGCTGGTTCGACCTGCCCTATGTCCTGGTTTCCGCCAACGTAGCAGTCGCCGGCACCCGCCAGGCGGCGAGGGAACTGCTTCTGCCCGAAGCCGTCGCGCTGGCCCGCTCCAGGACCACCGGCGAATTCGCGGCCCTCGCGCCCGTGGGTCCAACCGAGTGGGCGGGGCTGACTCTCCGGGAAAAGGAAGCGGTCGAAAGCAGCCTGTCCACATCGCTGTACGGGACGGCCTCCGAGGTTCGGACTCAAGTCCAGCACCTGCTTGCGACCTCCGGAGCTGACGAGTTGCTGGTCACCGGCGGAGCCTTTGACGTCGCTGCACAGGAGGACTCTGACCGGATCCTTGCGCGGCTCTTCCCCCAAGACGAGCGCCGCAGCATGGACGGGGGCCCGGGATTCGCGGCACCCCTTGACGCCCACCTGACTTGAGGCCATCCAGCGCCCTTCCGCGCGACAGGCAGGACGCCGGCAAGTTCCAGTTCCAGTTCCCCGGACTCCGTGGAACTGGAAAGGTTTCCCGCCGCGCAGCCCGGACATGCGTGCAGACGCTGCGGTAAGCGGGGGCGCGCACCTGGAGATCTGTCCTGTCCTGCTCCGGGGGAGTAGGTTGAACGAACGCGGCGAATCCCAGGCCGGGAACGGGCACTTCTGACGGGAGCTACGATGCGCGAGTTACTTCTTCCGTCCGGTGAAGCGGTCCCGGTGCTCGGAATCGGAACCTGGGGAATGGGTGAGCGCAGCGGCAACGCCGCGCGCGAGACCGCCGCGATACACATGGCCCTGGATCATGGGATGTCCGTGGTCGATACCGCTGAGATGTATGGCGACGGCGCCGCCGAGGAACTCGTTGGCAGGGCGCTGGCAACACGCCGCGACGAAGTGTTCCTGGTCACCAAGGTCCTGCCGCATCACGCCACGCTGCACGGAACCGTCGCCGCTTGCGAGGGCAGTCTGCGTCGCCTCGGAACGGACAGCATCGACCTGTATCTACTGCATTGGCAGGGCGCGGTTCCGGTGGCAGAAACGCTCGAAGCCTTCGAAAACCTGCAGCGCGCTGGAAAAATCCGGCATTGGGGAGTCAGCAACCTCGACGTCACGAATCTGGAAGACCTCATGCGATTGCCCGGCGGACAGAAGCTCGCAACTGACCAGGTGGTGTACAACCTCACCCGCCGGGGTATCGAGTTCGATCTGTTGCCGTGGTGCACTGAGCGGGGCATCCCTGTGATGGCGTACTCGCCACTCGAGCAGGGCGGAGTATTGGACGATCCCGTGCTGGTCCGCATCGCAACGGAACACGGTGCCAGCCCCGCGCAGATCGCCCTCGCCTGGGTGCTCAGGCAGCCGCACGTCCTGGCAATTCCAAAAGCCTCAAGCCCGAACCATGTCCAGGAATGCCGGGACGCACTCGACGTCCGTCTCACGCCCGGCGACCTGGCTGACTTGGATCGCGCCCATCCGCCGCCCACTCGCAAACGCGTGCTCGAAGTGATCTAGCGACGCCTTCGCGAACTCCGTTCCGGCGCAGGCTCCCGTCCATCCAGACAACGTCAGTCAGGGCAGCTGTGACTCCGTCAGTGCGGAGCCTGGTTGGCCCAGCCAGCGTGCTCGAGGGCGGCTGCGGCTGCCCGTTCGGGCGTAAGGGTCTCGTCCCACCGCGCTGCATCCAGACGGGTGCCCGTGATCTCTGCGGAGTCATCCGAGGCCAGCCAAAGCAGCGGCTCGACCGTCACTTCGGGCCGAAGCAGTTGGCGGAGCACAGCCTCGGATACGCCGTCGGGGATCATGCCCGTGTCCGTCGCGCCGCCGGGCAGCAGGGGCTCACGTATTTCATGCCGCGGCCGGCGTTATTGACCAGGATGTGAAGCCCGCCAAAGGCAGCGAGTGCCTCGTCGACCAAGCGCCGGCACTCGGCTTCCCGGGTCACGTCCGCTTGCAGCGCCAGCACCCGGGGAGTGCCGAGCATCACGTTGATCTCATCGGCGACCTTGCGGATCTCGTCCGCCTCCCGCGCCGCCGAGATGACGACGCTGGCACCGGCGCGGGCGAGGCCGAGCGTCATCGCATTCCAACTGCCTCAGAACAGCGGCCACGGGACTGCAGGCATGCCGCCCCTTGGAGCCGGGAACCGGCCCGCAGAGCGTAACCGGGCACAGCGCACGGCAAGCGATGCGATCTCCTCGTCGCTGAGCAGGTTCGCGAGGTCCCGGCCCAGGTCCCCGTCCAGGCCCTCGCTGACCCGCTCAATGCCCTTGAGTTCCTCGCTGCTCAGGTCATCGCCCAGCCAGCCCCACAACACCGTGCGCAACTTGTGGTCCGTGTGAAAGGTCAGCCCGTGGTCCACACCGTGCCGGTGCCCGCCCGCCATGGCGAGGATGTGGCCGCCCTTGCGGTCAGCGTTATTCACCACGACGTCGAACACGGCCATGCGCCTCAGCGCCACAGAGTCCTCGTGGAGGAGGGCAACTGTCCGGCCGGTCTCATCCTCGCCTTCAAGAACGTGGCGCCAACCGGTCTGGGGCGCGTCGTCCGGAGAGAAGATGTCCACCGCCTTCTGGTCGGGATCCGGCTCCTGCCACAGCTGCACCATTCCTTCGCCCAGCGGACCGTCCCGCAGCCAGGTACGTGGCACGACGTTCCAGCCAAGTGCCTCCGAGACCAGGTAGGCGGCAACCTCCCTGTGGGCGAGGAAACCGTCGGGAAAATCCCACAACGGTTTCTCCCCGGCAATCGGCTTGTAGACAACAGTGGTGTCGCCGATGCTCCCCACGAAGGTGGCATTCGACGCCGTCGTGATCCGCCCGGTGAGGGTCAGCTCTCCGGTCGGCAGGTCGACGGGCATCAGGCCTCGGGCAGGGTGCAGACGTGCCCTTCGGGGTCTACAGGATAGCCGCACAGCGGGCAGGCAGGGCGTCCGGCGCCCACGATCTCCCGCGTGCGCTTGGCGAAAGCCCGCGCCGTGCCAACCGGCATCCGTACCAGCAGCATCTCGGGGAACTCCGCGTCATCGACATCGGGTATTTCGCCCGCATCAGCATCGATTTCAATGATGGGGTAGGCCTCAATGACGATCTGCGCTGTTGCCGGGTCCCAGCCCAGGCTCATGGCACCCGTCCGGAACTGCTCCTCGACCGTCTCGAGCTGGTCATTGTCCACCAGTTCCACGGGCGTGCCCGCAGGAACGCTGAACGGATTTCCCTCGATGGTGCCGAGCTGATCGAGGATGTCGTCGATCTTTTCAGCCAGCTCGGCTGACTGCTGCTTTTCCAACGCGATACTGACAATCTGCTTACCCGTACGGACCTGCAGATAGAACGTGCGTGCCCCCGGAACGCCGATGGTGCCGATGACGACCCGGTCAGGCCAGGCAAATTCGTGAACAAGTGTGGGCATATCAGTATTTTAGGCACACGGGCCTAGGTGGCAGCCTGTCCCGCGCCGCCGCCCACCGGCGCATCGCCGGATGTGATGCCGTGGGTGAGCCACGCAAGATCCCCTGCGTCGGTGTTGGTGGCGTAGACGCTTGGCCGGGCGGGACCGTAATGCACTATCGAGATGGAGGCCGGACCCACGTTGATGCGCTGGAAGAGGTCCAGATGCATCCCAAGCGCGTCGGCCAGGATTGATTTGATGACGTCGCCGTGGCTCACGGCCACCCATACGGCTCCCGGACCGTGACCGGCTTCGAATGCCGCGTCATGGCGCCGGATTGCCGCCACTGACCGGGCCTGCATCCCGGCCATCGATTCACCGCCTGGGAAAACGACGGTGGACGGCTGTGACTGCACCGCACCCCACAGGTCTTCGGTGGCGAGGTCACTGAGCTTGCGGCCCTGCCACTGCCCGTAATCACATTCCGTGAGGTCGGACTCGACGGGAGCGGCAGGGCTGCCTGCCTGCCGGTCGAGGATGAGCCGTGCGGTTTCCCGGCAACGCTCAAGGGGACTGGACACTACGCCCGCCAGGGGCAGCACGGCAAGGCGGTCTCCGGCGAAAGCCGCCTGCTCAAGTCCGGTCTGGTCCAGGCCCACGCCGGCGGCCCGGCCGGCCAGGATCCCGGACGCATTAGCGGTGGTGCGGCCGTGCCGCACGAGGATTACTGTTGCCATCCACCCAGCCTAACCAGACTGGCGCGCCCAACCCGGCGGCGCGTGTCTCAGAACTTCTGGGGCAGGCTGACTGACGGCGTCCTGGACGGGGCGACGTCGAACTTGCTGAGGACCCTGGTCATGATGTTGTTGAAGACCGGCGCGGTTGAAATTCCGTAGATGTTTCCGGCCGGCCGCTGGACGTTGACCATGACGACGTACTGCGGGTCATCCATCGGTGCCATGCCGACGAACGAAGCGGTATACCCGTCCAGGCCCTTGCCCGAATCGGCCACCGCTTCAGCGGTGCCGGTCTTGCCGCCAACCCGGTATCCGGGGACCTTGATGTCTTTGGCGCCGCCAGCGGTGACCACACTCTCGAGGATGTCGCGTGTCTGCCTCGCCGTCGATTCGCTGACCGCCCTGCTGCCGGGTTCAGCTTCTACCGGGTGTTCGGTGCCGTCCGGGTCGAGGTAGGACTCGATCAGCCGCGGCTTGAGGAGGACACCGTCGTTGGCGATTGCCTGGAACGCCATGGTGGTCTGCAGGGGAGTCTGGGATACGCCCTGGCCGAAGAGAACGGCGAATTCCTGCCGGCCGTCCCACTGGTCCGGCTTGGCCAGGAGCCCGGCGGATTCGCCGGGGAGGGGAATTCCGGTGCTGGAGCCGATGCCGAATTTTCGGAGGTAGTCATAGCGCTGTTCCCGGCTCAGGTCCTGGCCGACCATGACGGTGCCCGTGTTCATGGAGGAACCGATGACGCCCGCGAAGGTCCGCTGCTCGGTGCCGTGCTCGAAGGAGTCCTTGAAGAACTGCCCGTTCACCGTGTACCCGGACGGAATGACGAGGCGGGAGCCGGGGCTGACGAGTCCTTCTTCGATGGCGGCCGCTGCAGTGATGGCCTTTTCCGTTGACCCCGGCTCAATGGCAGCCTGCACGGACCGCGCTCCGCGATCCTCCGGTGCGGTGGCTCCGGGGTCGTTGGGGTCCACGGAATTTGTTTCCGCCATGGCGCGGATCTTTCCGGTCTTGGCTTCGACGACAATCAGGTTCGCCCAGTCGGCGCTGAGTTTGCCTGCCTGGGCTTCCAGCGCTTCCTGCGCCGCGTACTGCAGATCGGTGTCGATGGTGTGCCTGACCGACTGGCCGTTGGTGGCCGGCACCACCTCCAGCGGAGCGGTGGGGATGATGATCCCGTCGGCGCCGGTCTGGTAGGTCCGTTCCCCGTCGCGGCCTGTCAGTTGTTCGTCCAGGGTCAGTTCGAGGCCTGCGGCGCCGCCTTGGTCATTGGTGAATCCAACAATGCTGCCGGCCACCGCCCCTTGGGGGTAGGCGCGCTTTTTGACCGGCCTCGACTCCACTCCCGGAACTCCCAGGTCCACGACTGCACGTTCGACGCCGGGGTCCACGGCTTTGGCAAGATAGGTGAACAGGGCGTCGCCGGTCATGAGCTCACGGACTTCGGGCTCAGGCATCTCCAGGAGGTTGGCGAGTTCCAGGAGGCCCTGGTCGCGTGTGACCGTCTGGACGGTGCCGGAATCGTCTACCTGGCGGAAAGTCTCGGTGGTGCTGTTGACTTTCGGTGTGCCCACGATGTCGTAGCGGACGGTGCTCTGGGCCAGGACGGTGCCGTTCATGTCCAGGATGGCGCCGCGTTCGGAGGCGAGCGCGGATACCTGGGTCCGCCGGTCCGCAGCCTTGGACGCATAACTCTCTGGATCGAATCCCTGGACCACGAACACCCGGCCCGCAACCACCAGGAGCAGCGCCACCATGAAGCAGAATCCAAGGCGGACGCGGGCGGTGGATCGCGGGCTGGACACGTCATGGATTCGCACCCGTCCACGTTAGCCGCGGCCCCTGCACGGGGGTGCCCGGCGGCCCGGCGTGGCCGTGAATGTGAGATTTGGCACGCCGGGCCTGCGCGGAATCGTCCTTAGGGGAGCGGGGCGACGTCGATGAGCACCTTTCCGATGGTCCCTTGTTCGACGGCGTCGTGCGCCGATGCCGTTTCGGCAAGCGGGAAACGGGTCAGGGGCAGCCCATGGTCCTCACCGACGCGAAGCGCGCCTGCCGCCAGCGCCTCGGCTACCGACTCCACCGCGTGCTCCTTCTGCCCGTCAGTGACGGTATAGGTCAGGATGAACTGGTAGCGGATGTTCTTGCCCATGCTTTCCCGGACGGGGACGGTCACCGATTCCCCGGGGTTCGCTGCATAAATAGCGATGGTTCCGCCAGGCTTGAGGATCCGGACGTCGGACTCCAGGTTGGCGGGAGCGTTGACGTCCACGATGGTGTCCACGCCCGCCGGGACTGCGGCGTTGACGGCGGCAACAACGTCTTCGGTGCGGTAGTTGAGGACCTGGTGAGCCCCTGCGAGGCGGGCGAGGCCGGCCTTCCGGTCGTCGCTGACGGTGGTGATGACGGTGGCTCCGGCCCAGCGGGCCAGCTGGATTGCGGCGTGGCTTACGGCTCCTGCGCCGCCAGTGACGAGAACGGTCTGGCCGGTCAACGATCCGGGGGAGAGCCGGTCAGGCCCGTGTTCACTGGAGGTCAAGGCCCTGTGCGCGGTCAGGGCCGGTATGCCCAGGGAGGCCCCGGTATCAAAGGACTCATCATCGGGAAGGGCCACCACCTTCACCGACGGAACAACGGCATACTCCTGGGCCGTACCTTCGTCGCCGCCCCAGGCCACGTCCCAGAGCCAGACGCGGTCGCCGGCGCTGAAGCCTGACACCCCGGGGCCTACGGCATCGACAATTCCGGCGCCGTCCTGGTTCGGAACCTTTGGCGCCTTCAGCTTCGTGCTGCCCTGCCCGCTGCCTGCACGGGACTTCCAGTCCGTGGGATTTACCCCGGATACAGCCAGCCGGACGCGGACCTCGCCGGGACCCGGATCGCTCTTTGCTTTGTCCTGAAGTTGCAGTACCGACGACGCACCGGTCTCTTCGTACACGATCGCTTTCACTTGTTCTCCCATGCCTCGATAAAAACTGGCCCTGACGTATGGCACCAACCTACCGAACGTCGCGTTGCCGCAGTGCCCCGTCATCGCGCAGCATCGTGACCGCCCCGCCGATGGCGCCAAGCCGGCGGGTCGAGGCCAGCCCCAGGTGGTAGACGTGGAGTTCGTCGGCTCCGGCTTCCGCAAGGCTCTCCCATTCAGCGGCGAGGTGGCCGGCGTCGGCACGTTTGGGCGGCAGGGCCAGCACGTACGCGCCTACGCGGGCCTGCGGCGCGGCGGCCTTGAGTGCCCGGACCGCGGCGACACCCTGGTCCGATTCTCCCCAGCAGGCGACGACGGCGGTCACCTGGTCCATCAGCGGCCACAGTTTGCTGCGGCGCAAGGAAGCCGTGGCGACAAAGGGGCCCGTGGACCAGGGGTCCGGCGATGCATGTAAGGAAATCCGTGGAGCGGCACCGGACGCGTCGATGGCTGCGAGGCACTCATCCAGCAATGCAGCTGCCGCATCCCAGCGGATGTCCAACAGCGGGAGGAAATCGGCCGCTCCAGGCGCCGTTTCAGGCGTCTCGGTATGATCTTCCGCCAACAGGACGGCGCTGCGGACCTGGCTCCGGTACTCCTGCACCGGCAAACCGCGGGCTTCGCAGGCGGCAATGCAGGCAGTGCAGAAACACAGCGAAAGGAGCGCTTGGACCCACGGGGAGTATTCCGCGCCTTCGGTTTTTTCATGTTGGTTTTGGTGGCCGAAACCCAGCGGACCGATGGCCTCCAGGACCAGGCCGTCCGGCTGTCCCTCCGCCAGTACCTGTGCCACCAGGGCGGCCGCGTACGTCCGGACCTGCGGCTGCGACGGGCAGAGGGCATAGCGGTACACCTCGCCAAAGGCGTTGCGGACGCACAGATCTGGGTTGTTGCCTCCCGCTGCGCTTGAGTGCGTCAGGACTGTCCAGGCGTCCACCGGCAGGCCCAGGCCGCGGACCACGGCGGCCGCGCCGGCAAAGGAGTTCGCCGTTCCCGTCCACCCTTTGGCAGAGGCGGGAACCAACGCCTGGTCTGCAAACGCGGCTCCGGCCGGCACGTACAGCGCCGCGGTTCGGGCATCCACCACGCGCCGGTCCGGATGGCGGGGGGTGCCGGCCCGGACCGAATGGTAGGCCGCAGCCAACGCCACCCGGTCCACTCCGGCAGTGCCCAGCCATGCCGGCGCGGCCGGATCCCCCAGGACATCCCAGGGATAGAGGTAGCCGATGGCCTGCGGGGCTACCACCGGGGCAGATCCGCCGTGTATTCGGGCATGAACCGCTGCATGTAGCCGGTATCGTCCCTGGCCGTCATTTTCGCATCAAGGTACTGCTGGTGCAGCTCGGCCAGTTTGTCCCGGTCCAGCTCAACGCCCAGGCCAGTGCCGGTGGGAACGCGCACGCTGCCGTCAACAAAGCGGAGGGCGCCCGGCTTGACCACGTCGTTGTGCCCGTTCCACGGGTAGTGGGTATCGCAGGCGTAGGTCAAGGCCGGGGTAGCGGCGGCAACGTGGACCATTGCTGCCAGGCTGATGCCCAGGTGTGAGTTGGAGTGCATGGACAATCCTATGCCGAAGGTCTGGCAGAGGGTTCCCAGCTCGCGGGTGTGCCGGAGGCCGCCCCAGTAGTGGTGGTCGCCCAGGATAACCTGAACGGAATCCAGCTCCACACTGCGCTTGATGTGGTCGAACGCCACCACGCACATGTTGGTGGCCAGCGGCATGGAAGCGGCGGCCGCCACCTCGCCCATGCCCTCCAGCCCGGGCGTGGGGTCCTCCAGGTATTCAAGCAGTCCATCGGTTTCGCGGGCCACCCATTGCGACGTTTCCACGGTCCAGGCCGTGTTAGGGTCCAGCCGCAGCGGCAGCTTCGGGAACGCTTCCCGCAGGGCTTTGATGGCTTCGATTTCCTGCGCGGGCGGAAATACGCCGCCCTTGAGCTTGATGGACTTGAACCCGTATTCGCCGATCATTTTCTGCGCCTGGCGGACAAGGCCCGCAGGGTCCAGGGCCTCGCCCCACTCATCGGTGATGGCAGGCTTGCCATCCAGGGCGGGGTGCTCCGCCCATTTGTAGAACAGATAGGCGCTGAAGGGAACTTCGTCCCGGACGGTTCCGCCCAGCAGTTCGCTGACGGTCCTGCCCGTGGCGTGGCCCTGGATGTCCAGCGCCGCCACCTCGAAGGCCGAGAAGACGGCAGCCTTTTCGAAGGAGGAGAGACTGGGGTCCAGCGCCCCGGTGATCAGCTGTTCCATCACGGAGGTGTCAAACACGCCCAGGCCTTTGATGGCGTTGGCGCCAACGGCAAGGTTTTCCAGCCGGCTCTGGCCGCCGGCGCATTCGCCCAGGCCCAGCAGGCCGTTGGCGGTCCTGACCTCGATGATCACCCGGTGGACCAGCGGTTCGTGCACTCCCACGGCGTTCAGCAGTGGCGGGTCGGAAAATGCAATGGGCGTAATGGTGATCTCGGTGATTTTCAGGTCCGCCGCGGTGGGGGTGGGCGCGGCGGGCAGGGTGGTGCTGGTTTTCATGGAACTACTTTCGTGGGAGGTGCGAAACGGCCGGGCCGGACCTAGCCTTTGGTGGCGCCCGAGGTGATGCCGCGGATCATGGAGCGCTGCAGGAAGAGGTACACCAGCAGGCTGGGGACCATAGCCATCACGGCGCCGGCCAGCAGGACGCCGGGACCAACGGTGGTGTCGTTGCGGAGCACGGAGAGGGCAACGGTCAGGGTGTAATCGCTCGGATCGTTGGCGGCGATGAGGGGGAGCAGGTACTGGTCCCACACCATCATGAAGCCGAAGATCCCTATGACGCCAAGGGCCGGCTTGCACAGAGGCAGGATGATGGTGAACAGCATCCGGAATTCGCCCACACCGTCCAGGCGTGCGGCTTCCTCGATTTCCGCCGGGATCTCCTTCATGAATTCGCTCATGATGAAGATGGAGAAACCCCAGATGCCCACCGGCAGGATGACGGCCAGGACAGTTCCGCGCAGGCTGATACCCAGCAACGGCAGATCCCCGAGGACCAGCGAGAGGGGAATGCCGATGACTTCCTCCGGCAGCATCATGGTCAGCAGGACCAGGAGCATCACCAGGGCCTGGCCGCGGAACTTCCGCCGGCTCAGGCTGTACGCGGCAAACACGGAGACTGTCATCTGCAGGAGCAACCCGCCGCCGGCAACCACCAGTGAATTGAGGAGGTAGCCCCACAGGCCCTGCTGCGCTGCGGCTTCGAAGTTGGCCGTGGTGAAGGTCTTGGGCAGCAGCGTGATTTCCGTGGGGCTGCTGTTCCTGTCAAACGCGCCGGAGATGATCGCGGCGAACGGCAGGGCGAAGATGCAAAACACCAGGATGCAGAGCAGGATGCGCAGCACCATGTTAGTGCCGAAGCCGGGGGACCAGCCCAGGGCTGAGTCGAAGCGCGAGGCCGACGACGGCCGCCGGCCCTGCGGAGCAGTACGGGTTTGTGTGCCGGTCTGGCTCATCGGTGTGCCTTCCTTCGTGCCAGGAGTTGGGTGCCCACCGTGAGCAGAAGGGTGACCACCAGCAGCAGGACCGCCGCGGCGGAAGCCACCCCGATGTCATTGCGCTGGAAACCAAGCGAGTACATCCGGGTCATCCAGACTTCGGTGGATCCGGCCGGTCCACCGCCGGTCAGCACATAGACCTCGGTGAAGCTGCGCAGGCTGCGGATGGCGGCCAGGGTCAGCACAATCACGATCGAGGGCCGCAGCGCCGGCAAGGTGATGTAGCGCAGCCGCTGCCAGATGGTGGCGCCGTCCACGCCTGCCGATTCATAGAGTGTCCGGTCGATTCCGGTCAGGCCGGCCAGGATGATCACCATGTTGTACGGCGCACCGCTCCAGATGCCGACGACGGCGATGGACCAGAGTGCGGTGTCCGTGCCGTTGAGGAACTGCAGCGGTTCCAGGCCCACCCAGCCAAGAATGGTGTTCAGGGGGCCGTCGGCAGTGGGGAAGTAGAGGATCCGCCAGATCTCACCCACCACGGCGAGCGCCGTGACCACCGGGAGGAAGATGGCGGTGCGCAGGACCCACAGAGACCGTGCCTGGCCCTCCAGCAGAAGGGCCAGGCCGAAGCCCACCACCAGGGCGCCGAGGGTCTGGGCAAGGCCCAGGACCACAGTGTGCCCCAGGGCATCCATAAACCGGGCATCGGTGAGGACGTTGACGTAGTTGTCGAAGCCAACAAAAACGTCGCCCAGGAACGGCTGGACCTTGAACAGGCTCAGCCGCACCCCCTCGAACATGGGGATGAACTTGAAGTAAAGGCCCAGGACAGCTGCCGGCAGCAGGAACAGCCAAATCGCAAGCATCTGCTTTCCGTTGACCTGCCGCCGGCGTTCGGGCAGCTGTTTGCCGCCCTTGGCGGCTGCCCGCGTTTGTGCCGGCTTGGTTGGCGTGACGGTCATGACTTGGCGTTCTGCTTCGTCAGCTCGTCATTGATGGCGGTATCGAGGTCCTTCAGGCCGGAGGCTATGTTGTCCGAGCCGCAGTCCGAGACGATTTTGTTCAGCGACTCGGCCACTGCCTGCTTGACGGGAACGAAGTTGATGGCGGACGGGAACGCCTTGGAGGAGTTCTTCAGGGCGTCCTGCACCACCCCCCAGCGGGGATCGTTGTAGACGGCGGCAGCGTCGACGTCGGCGTTGACCGGTACGCGGACGATCGGCTGCTTGCCGGCCGTCATGCCGGCCTTCTGGCCGTCCGTGGAGACCAGGTAGTTGATGACCTGCTTGGTCTGCTCCGGCTTGCCGTTGCTGGCCGTGACGTAGATGTTTTCGCCTTCAGCCAGGACGGTGTTGTCGACGGAGCCCTTGGGGGCCTCGATGACTTCGTACGTGTCCTTGCCCAGGGCGGTATCGAACGATGAGAAGTTGTAGGGCCCGGTGAGAATGATGCCGGTTTTGCCGGTCTGGAAGAAGGGCGACGCCACGCTGGTGGCTGCCGTCAGGGCGCCTGGCTGGACGTTCCCTGCGGTGCAGAACTGCTGCTTGACCCAGGTGACACCCTTTTGGGCCTCGGCGCTGGAGGCCGTGGCGGAGTATTTTCCGTCACCCTCGTCCTTGAGGTAGGAACCACCGTCCTGCCAGATGTAGGAGGAGGCCCACCAGCCAAGGTAGCCGCGTTCGGTGGAGCCGGGAACGGTCATGCCGTAGGTGTCTGCCTGGCCATTGCCATCCGGGTCCTGGGTGGCAAAAGCGGTTGCGAGCTTTGCGAGTTCCTCCTGGGTGGTGGGGATGGGCAGGCCGAGCTTTTCGCGCCAGTCCTTGCGGATCATGGTCACCATGGTTTGGCGGGAGAACGGCACGCCGTAGGTGGCGCCGTCCAGGCCTGTAGTTTCGTTCCAAAGGGAGTCGGCGATGGTGTCGCTGCCGGCCACCGATGACTTGTCGATCTTCTGGAGATAGCCCTGCGAGGTGTAGTTGCCCAGGGCCGCTGAGTCGTTGATGACGATGTCCGGCAACTTTTTGGAGGCGGCCCTGGTCTGCAGCTGCTGGTCGAGGTCGGGAACGCCCTGAAAGTTGACCTGGACGCCCGTCTTGGCGGTGAACTCCTTGAACATCGCAGAGTAGGTGGTGGCGGCGTCGGTTCCGGCGCGTGCCCAAACTTCGATGGGCTGCCCGTCGTCCTTCGCCGCCGGGGCCGCGGAGCCACCGCCACAGCCGGTCAGCAGCGCTGCGGAAGCCATCGTCAGGGCCACGGCGGCGCGGGAGCGGGTCATCATTTTCGAATCCACTCTGATTCTCCTTTTTACATATATAAATGCCTGTTACTATGTGAAACGTACTTCACGAGAGTATGATCAGGATCACAGGCTGTCAACAACTGGAGGAAACTTGTCCGCAGTATCGAAGGGCGCCCATATCGCCATCACCGGCGGGGCTGGAATGATGGCCACGCTGCTGCGGCCCTACCTCGCGGAAGCCGGCTATGCCGTCCGCCTCCTGGACCTGGCCGAAGCCCCTCAGTTGCTGCCCAACGAGTCAATGCACGTGGGTTCGGTAACGGACTCCACCTTCATGAACGCCGCGCTGGAGGGAGCTGTAGCTGTGGTGCACCTGGGCGGACTGCACCGTGAAAAGACCTGGGAGGAGATCGTGTCGACGAACATCACCGGCACCCAAGTGACCCTCGAAGCGGCCCGGCGCAACGGCATCGGACGTGTCCTCCTTGCCAGCTCCACGCACGCCGTTGGGTTCCACCCGACGGCCGCCGCCGCACAGGACGTGGTGCTTACCCCGCGTCCGGACACCTACTACGGTGTCAGCAAGGCGGCGGTGGAGGCGCTGGGGAGCCTCTACGCGGACAAGTTCGGCATGAAAGTGGTCAGTGCCCGGGTTGGTACGGGCGGTGAACGGCCGGGCAACGTGCGGACGCTGGGCTCGTGGCTGTCCCCTGCGGATTCATTCCGTCTGGTGCAGGCCACCCTCAGTGACCGGGGTGCGCCGGGCCATCACGTGGTCTGGGCGGTATCGGCGAACACGCGCGGATGGGCCAACCTGGAAGCCGGCCGCGCCATTGGTTTCGAGCCGCAGGACGATGCCGAGGTGTTCGCTGCCGGCATCGACACTGCCCGGGACGACGAGTTCGCCGCGCTTCTTGGCGGAGCATGGGCCGGCAGCGGCCATAAAGTAGGAATGGACAACTATCCGGCCCTGGCAGCCAAATGAACCGCGCCAGGCCCGGATCACGGCGGAAGGGGGAGCGCTGATGGCGTCGCTCAATGTACAGGATGGCGCGCGGGCGGAGACTTCCGGCGGTGACGTGAAGCTGGTCAAGTCCGCGGAGCGGACCATAGCGATCCTCGAACTCGTGGCGGCAGCTCCACAGCCGCTGACCACGGCGGAGATCTTCAAGCTGACGGGGTACCCCCGCTCCAGCCTGCACTGGCTCCTGCTGACGCTGCTTGAACTGAACTGGATCGAGCAGACCCCGGAAGGCGCCTACCGGATCGGCACGCACGCGCTGCTATGCGGCACGGCCTACCTTGACCGGGATCCCGTCATGGAGCACGTCTCCGGCATTCTCGAAAAAGTGCGCAATGCAACCAGCTTCACCACGCACTATGCCCGGCTGGACCGCTCCGACGTTATCTACCTGGCGACGCGCCAGGCGGTGGACCGCCGCCGGCTCTCGTCGCGCGTTGGCCGCAAGCTGCCTGCACAGGTGACGGCGCTGGGCAAGGCGATTCTCTCGGAGTACACCGACGATGAGGTGCTGCAGCGGCTTGGACCGGGCCCTTACACGCAATTGACGCCCAAGACAGTGACTGGCTTCGATGCCCTGCAAACTGAACTGGCCGAATTCCGGAAGACAGGGCACGCGGTGGAATGGGAGCAGAATACCGTGGGGCTCTGCTGCGTCAGCGTCGTGGTCCCGTACCGCATTCCGGGAACGGATGCGATGAGCTGTTCGATTCCTGTCGAACTGGCCACCGACGACGTCCTCGTCGGGACGGTGGCGACCCTGCAATCTGCGGCCGCGGAACTGGCGCGGACCCTGCGTACTGCTGGCATCCGCTAGCCCGCCCGCCGTCGTACGTCCTGGTCGGCGGCTCTGAAGCGCAGGACTCTACCGGCCGCCACACCGGCAGGATTCACTCCGCAGGCTTTGGCACGTAAAGTGACTGGAGAAATTCAACATGTGAATAAGGGGAGAAATGATTATTGGGGGAACCATGGTGATCGTTTTGATCGCCGGAGCAGCAGTGGTGCTGCTGCTCATCGCGGGATTCATTTTCTATACCAAGAGCATCCGGTTCGCGAAGCCCAACGAGGCGATGCTGATTACCGGCAAGAGCGATCCGAACACCACGAACGAAACCTCCGATGACCAGTCGAGGGTCATCATCAACAACAGGGCGTTCGTCAATCCCATCACCGAGCGCGTCAGCCACATCTCGCTGTCCTCACGCCAGGTTGAGGTGACCATCGAGGCGATTTCCAACAACGGCATCCAGCTCAAGCTGACAGGTGTTGCCCAGGTCAAGGTCGGGGGCGACAAGGTCTCGGTCCGCAAGGCCGCGCAGCGGTTCCTGGACCAGCAGGACGCCATCGACCACTACACGCAGGAGACGCTGTCCGGCTCACTGCGCTCGATCGTTGGCACTCTGAGCGTTGACGCGATCATCAAGGACCGCGCGCAGTTCGCGGCCTCGGTCAAGGAGGAAGCTGAACACTCCATGACCAACCAGGGCCTGGTGATCGACACGTTCCAGATCAAGTCCGTGGACGATACCGGCGGCTACCTGAAGAACCTGGGGCGTCCCGAAGCCGCGCTGGTGGCCCGCAACGCGAGCATCGCCGAGGCCAATTCACAGCGCGAGGCTGCTGAGGCAAAAGCCCTTGCGGACCAGAAGACGGCTGAGGCTGAGCAGAAGCTGGCGCTCCGCCGCGCTGAACTCAAGCAGGAAACCGATGCCCGCCAGGCTGAGGCCGACGCTGCCGGCCCGCTGGCCCAGGCTGACCAGCAGGAAGCCATCATCCTGAAAAACCAGCAGGTGGTGGCACGCCAGGCGGAACTCCGTGAAAAGGAACTCGACATTGAGGTCCGCAAGCCCGCCGACGCCGCCAAGTACAAGGTGGAAACGGAAGCCGCAGCTGATCTTTCCCGCCGTACCCGGATCTCCGAAGCCACCAAGGTGGAGGCAGCCGCCGAGCTGGAGACCCGGAAACTGCGGGCCGCCGGCAACGAGGTGGAAGCCCAGGCGCTGGCTGCCGCCAACACCGCCAAGGGCAACGCGGAAACGGAGATCAACAAGATCCGTGGCCTGGCCGAGGCGGAAGTCACCAAATCGCAGGGTATCGCCGAAGCAGACGTCATCGGGCTGCGGGGCAAGGCCGAGGCAGAGGCTATCGAAGCCCAGGCCAAGGCGTACAGCGAGTTCAACGAGGCAGCCATCCTGAACAAGCTGCTGGAAGTACTGCCGTCCATCGCCAAGGAAATCGCGGCCCCGATGGGTGCCATCAGCAACATGACGGTCATCTCGAACGACGGCGCCGGGCAGGTGAGCAGGAACGTTTCCTCAGGTGTCCACGAAACCGCCCAGCTGCTCAAGGACACCACTGGATTTGACGTCATCCAGATGCTGAAGGGATTCGGCCAGCCAGCGGCGGCCACAACCTCGGTTGGTTCAGCCGGCAACGGCAAGTCCCCGGACCAGGCCACACCGCGCGGCCCCGGGCAGGACTAAACACCGCCATCCCTGAAACGCCGCGGTCCGTTCCCACGGGCCGCGGCGTTTCTTGCATGTCCTGTCCGGCGGACTTCAACGCGTAATGACCACCTTCAGGGCCTGTGTCTCGGCCGCCCGGCTGAACGTTTCGTACGCGTCCATGAACTGGTCGAAGCTGAAGTGGTGGGTGGCAAACTTCTCCGCAGGCAGCTTCTTCTGGGCCACAAGCCGCAGGAGCATGGGGGTGGTGTTGGCATTGACGAGGCCCATGCTGATATTGATGTTCTGGATCCACAGCCGTTCCAGGTGCAGCTCCACCGGTTTGCCGTGCACGCCCACGTTGGCCACGTTGCCGCCCGGGCGGACAATTTCGGTGCACATGTCGAACGTGGCGGGAATCCCCACGGCTTCGATGGCCACGTCCACGCCCAGCCCGTCCGTGTGCGCGAGTACCTGGCTCTTCCAGTCGGCGTCTGAGGACACCACCACCTGAGTCGCACCAAAGCTTCGGGATTGCTCCAGCCGGTTCCGGTCCAGGTCCACAGCGATGATGCCGGCGGCCCCGTAAAGCCCGGCGGTGGCAATTGCCGCCAGCCCCACCGGTCCTGCCCCCACCACAGCCACGGTATCGCCGGGCTTCACCCGGCCGTACTGGACACCGATTTCGAAACCCGTGGGGAAGATGTCCGAGAGCATGACGGCCTGCTCATCGCTGACCCCGGCCGGCAGCAGGTGCAGCGAATTCTCCGCATACGGCACCCGGACGTACTCCGCCTGCGTCCCGTCAATCAGGTGGCCGAAGATCCAGCCGATGCCCGGGGCGCCCTCGTCACCGAGGCAGTGCGAATACAGGCCTGTTTTGCAGTTGGCGCAGTGGCCGCAGGATTTGATGCAGGAGATGATCACCCGGTCCCCGGGCTTGAGGCTGGTGACGGACGAACCGACCTCCGTGATGGTGCCGACGCCTTCGTGCCCAAGGATCCGGCCCTCCTGCGCAGCGGGCACATCACCCTTGAGGATATGGAGGTCCGTCCCGCAGATCGTGGTGGTGTCCACCCTGACAATCGCGTCGCCGGGGTTCCGGATGGCCGGATCCGGTACCTCCGTCCAGGACTTCTTTCCGGGGCCGCCGTAGACAAGCGCTTTCATCTCTGGTCCTTGCTGTTGGGTGCGTTACCGAATCGCGTGGTGGTGCGCCGATGCACGGCCTGCCTGCGCCGCGCCCCTCCTTGCCTGCGGAACAGGACGCGTCACGGGCCTTAATCATGGAAGACCGGTTCTTCCGCGGAAAGGGTCTTAGGACCCGGGATCCCGGACCCTGTCCTGCACCCCCGGCGATGCTGCGGGACCAAGGACCCTGGAATCGCGGGATGATCCGGGTGACCCTTGAACCCAGCGCCCGGAAGTTCTGTTCCCGCTGGTCAGGAGTGTTGCCCGCTGATACGAATGGACCAGGACAACTTCGATGGGGGTCACGGATGCCGCTGACAATAAACGACACTTCCCGGCGCCGGGAAGCCGTGCCAAGGATGGCGGGCTTGCTGCTGTTCCTGGCCGCGCTGATGCTCGGCACCGCAGCCCCGGCGCTCGCGGTTCCGCCGTCATCCGTGGTGGTTGAGGACACCGCCGGAGTGCTTGACCGGAACACCCTGGTCCCGGCTGTTGAATCAATTGACTTCCACGAGCCCACCACCGTTGCGCTTTACACCTACAACGGGCGGGCCGAAGACAACCTCAACGAGGAAGTGCTGCGGTTCGCCCGCTCCGAGCATCCGGAATGGATCAGCGCAGACGGGCAGAAGTGGGCGGACGGGCTGTTCATCTTTGCCCTGGACCCCGTGGGCCGCCACGTGGGGACGTACATGGGTGAAGACCGCAAGGTGTCGCTCGAGCAGCGCAGCGACATCCAGGACGCCACCAAGGAACTGTTCCGGGACGCCCAGTGGACGGACGGCACCATCGCCGGGGTCCGGCGTGCCGCGCAGCTGATCAACCAGCCGTGGTACCAGTCGGCTGCCTTCCTAATAACAGCCTGGGTCACCGGCGGGATCGCCGCCCTCGGCGCCGGCGCCTGGCTGATCGTGCGCACTGTGACCAGGTCCGCCAGCCGCAAAGAGATTGAACGCGGAGACCGGAGCTACGCCAGCGTCAGCATGGACCTGGACGTCACGGAGCTCAACGCCGGCACCATCCCGGAATCCTCCCGCTACGGCAGCCAGGTCCTGGAAAAGCACCGCACGTTCCTGAACCGGTACACCGCGGCCACCGATCTTTCCAACAGGGTGCACGCGCTCAGCCAACGCTCGCTGGGCCGGCGCGGGAACCTCAAAATTACCCGCGAATACGCAGATGCCGCCACCGAACTCGATGCACTCGATGACGTCATCGCGGACACGAACGCCTTCCTCAACCGGGCCGCCACCTGGCCTGCCGCCTGGGACCGGCAACTCGCGCCCTTCCGCAGCGACCTGTCCGGGCTGGAGCAGCTGCTGACCAAGCACCACGGGCAGGGGGACTCGGCCACCGCGGCGGCACTGCGGTCTTTCCGGGACCACAGCCTGCGGGACATCGAGGGTTGGACCGCGGAACTGGCCGAGGAACGGATCACCCCCGAAACGGCGCTGGACCGCCTCAACGAGGCACGCAGCAGACTGGCGGGGCTCCTGGAGAACCACGCCGCAACGGTGATAGCCGGCTTCGCGAAGAACGAACGCGAAGCGAAACTGATGCGCGAGCAGATGGAGGCTGCCCAGGACGGCCTGGGGCGCGGCCAGCGCCGGACCTATGAGCCCAGCATCCTGGGAACCGTCTACCCGTCCTACCACTTCTTCAACGTCGCGGCCTTCAGCTCGGGACTCAACACTGGCCTCAACAGTGTCAGCTCCGCGCGGGGCGGCGGAGGTGGCACCACCACTGGTTACGGAAGCAGCGGCGGCAGCTTCTCGGGCTCCGGAAGTTCTTCCAGTTTCTGACACTGGGGAGGCGGGGCCCGGCGATCCGGGCGCGCTCTGTCGCCGCCCACCGCAGGGCTATTTGTTGCCGCGGCCGCATACCCTTGGCTCATGAGCGAGCGCAGAACTACGTGGCACGCCCGGCACAAAGAGGGCCTTAGCCGGGGCGAGCGGGCGGCGGACGTCCTCCGGAACGGGATGGGCAGCTGGACGTTTGTGGGTCTCTTCATGGCCTTCATGGCGGCATGGGCTGCCGTGAATACCTATCTGCTGACGGCCACTGCCTGGGATCCGTACCCGTATATCCTGTTGAACCTCTTCCTCTCCATGCTGGCGGGCCTGCAGGGGGCCATCCTCCTCATTGCCGCCAAACGGCAGGATGCGATTGCAGCTGCCATGGCACGGCACGACCTTGAGACGGACATGCAGTCGAAAGGGGAAATCGACCGGCTGATGGCCATCAACAGCCAGCAGCTTGAGTTGCTGGAGGAGCTGCGGACGCTCCTGAAGCAGCGGGGTACGACGCCGGAGGGCGGGGTCCGCTCCTAGGGCTCCGCGGGTGCGCGGTGCTGTTCGGCGGGGACCGGCATCCGGATCAGCGCAATGCCGGTGGCAACGAACCACGCCCACAGCAGGACGCCGTAACCCCAATAGAATTCCGGCACGGCGTAGCGCAGGATTTCACTGGCGACGCCCAGCGCCCCGGTGGCCATGCCCAACCACGCAACCCAGCGGGGGAACTGCCCGGACGGCGTGCGGCCCATCGCGATGGCCATGAGGAGGATGCCCACGGCCGACAATGCACCGACGAGAGCGGGGGTGTTGTTTTCGGCAATGATGGCTTCAGCGGCGGTGGCGAACATCCTCCGGCCCTCAGCTGTGGACGCGGCCATGTAGCGGTCACTGAGGTAGACCAGGTTGAGTGAGCCGCGGCTGCTGACCGGAACGGCCAGGAACAGCGCCCACGGAAGGGCGCCGGCCGCCAGCGCCACCACGCTGAGGCTTCTCTGCGTGGGGAGTACGGCCACGAAGAGCGCGGCGAAGACCAGTACGGCGAGGATGTTCGGCAGGATCCACAGGATCTGCTCGGCAACATAGGCCGCCTTGTGCCCGGCAATGAACTCCAGCGTTTCGGCGCCGCCATCCACC
Organism: Pseudarthrobacter sp. 10T415; assembly: GCF_056394175.1. Lineage (NCBI taxonomy): Bacteria > Bacillati > Actinomycetota > Actinomycetes > Micrococcales > Micrococcaceae > Pseudarthrobacter > Pseudarthrobacter sp. 10T415. Next base: position 117,269 of record NZ_JBFTHJ010000001.1, read on the forward strand.
GGGGGCGGCGCGGCGAAGTCCAGGACCAGTGCCGTGATCAGCAGGACCACGTAGAGGATTGCTGCCACCCCTGCGCAGACGAACAGGGGTTTCCACTCCCGGCCGGTGCCTGCGGCGTGGTGGTTCACGGCAGCTGATGGGATGCGGGGCATGGCAGCTAGCCTGTCCGGTCGGCAACAGGCCAAATGATCCTGGTCTCCCACGTGTCCGGGTCCGGTTCCTTCTCCGGGTCGCTGAGGTAGTACTCCCACATGCTGTCGGACGGGGTGAGCCCGTCCGCCTGCATCTGCTGATGGATGGCTCCGTAGGTTTGCCGGAGGGTGTCATAGGGGCCCGTGTGGATCGCCTCCAGGGCATCGGTCTCCGGCAACGTTCCGGCCAGGACGCCATCGGCCGTGGTGAACGTGCCGGTGATGGGGAACCCGGCCTCCAAGTCCACGGTTTCGCCGGGCATGCCGTGGTAGCGCGCGAAGGGCGGCCCGGCCGGGGTGGCTCCCTGCCGCTGCGCTGCCGCCAGGACGGTGCCGAAGGCCCGGCCGAAGAACGCCGGGAGCGCATCCATGCGGACCTGTTCACGGACGACGGCGACCGGCTGCTCTGCGAGGTGCACTCTCCGGGGCGGCAGGCCGGCGTCGCCGTTGGTGCTGGAGCTGTTCATGGCACCATGGTGCCGCGTACGCTGCCGGGCCCGTCAGGGCCTTAGGCCCCTAAAGCTGTGACCACGCAAGGGCCGCCAGGCGCATGCGGCTATTCGAGCCCTGCCCGGGTGGCGTCGTCCAGCGCCGTCCGCCAGGTGCCTGTTGCGGACAGGGTGAACTTCCTGCCGGTCACCGACTGGGGAACGATGCGGATCAGGTGCTCCTGGCCCACACCCTGCCACGGAAATAGCCCGCGGCGGGTGTCGTTGAGCGACCCACCCGGGGCATCGTCCTGGACTGCCTTGCCCTTGACCACAACACTCCATGCCAGCCCGAACTCGCCGCTGACGCTGTCAGCTTCGAGGGCAACCAACGAGTTCGCTTCCATGGCATCGAGCTTGGTTCCGCTGCCGGTGCGGAACAGCAGGCCGCCGCCGTCGGGCTTGAAGCTCACTGGGAAGACGTCCGGCTGGCCATCAACAACCACGGCGAGGCGGCCCACGCTCGTGTTCTCCAGCAAGCGCCAGCATTCGTCGGTATCGAGGATTTCAGCTTCGGGCACCATGTTCTTGTCGGTCATGCCCAGATCCTAGAAGCCCGGCCGGGGTACCAACAGGGCCCAAAGACCGTAAGGTGCCGGTGCACCCCGGCAGCACACCGCGCCCGGGCCGTAATGCCCTAGTGCAGCTGCGCCCCGGCCACTACGTTCGGCTGTATGCACAACAGTTCAGCGGCTCCGGAGATGGAAGTCCTCAGCGCCGATGCCTGCTGGGACCTCCTGCGCGAAGTGTCGGTGGGCCATCTGGCAGTCCTGGTGGACGGGCATCCAGAAATCTTCCCGGTCAACTACAAAGTGGACAATGGGGCCCTGGTGTTCCGCACCGGCGAGGGAACAAAACTGGCCGCCCTGGCCGGGGACGCCGCCGTCGCCCTCGAAGCTGACGGTACAGGTGGCGAACCGAGGCGGGCATGGAGCGTGGAGGTCAAGGGCCGCGCCGTGGTCCTGGAACCTTCCCCGGACCTGATGAGGGGCGTGGGGCTGGTTCTTTTTCCGTGGCAGGCGGGACCCAAGGACCATTTTGTGCGGATCGTCCCCAGGTCCGTAACCGGCAGGCGGTTCGTGGTTACCTCCCCGCTGACGTGGTGGAACCACCTGGATGATGCCCCGCGGGCGGACCTTGCCTAAGGGACAGCCGTCCCCGCCGGGCATGATCGCAGGGCCCGGGACGGCGGACACCAGCCCGGGTCCGGGCGATCCGCTGCCGGCCAGGATGCGGGCGCAGGTCCGCCTGTACCCCCTGGTGTTCCTGACCTGCCTTGTGCTCGCCGCCACCCTGGGGCTGCTGCTCGCCGGGTGGGAAGAGCCTGCCCGGCTGGGTGCGTCCGCCTATGCAGCGCTCGTGGCCGTGTTCCGCGCGGTGGTGATGGTCCGGTCCCTCCGGGAGGGCCGCTGGGGGATCGACGTGCTGGCGCTCATGGCCATCGCGAGCACGGTGGCCGTGGGCGAGTACCTGGCCGCCCTGGTGGTCATCCTCATGCTTGCCGGCGGCGAGGCGCTGGAAACCTTCGCCCAGGGCCGTGCCGTCCGCGAACTGCGGTCCCTGTTGGACAGGGCTCCCCGCTACGCCCACCGCGAAGCCAACGGATCGGTACTGGAGGACACGCCCATCGGCGAGGTGCTGCCGGGCGACATCCTGGTGGTGCGCCCCTCCGAGCTGGTCCCGGTGGACGGCGAGCTCCTGTCCGGGGCGGCCAGCATGGACGAATCGTCCCTGACCGGCGAGAGCCTGCCCGTGGAAAGGGTCCGGGGGGATCTCCTGCTCAGCGGATCCGTCAACGGCGAGGCAGCCATCAGGGTTCGGGCGGCGGCCACGGCGGCCGACTCACAGTACAGCCGCATCATCGCCCTGGTGGAGGAGGCTTCCTCCAGCCGGGCGCCGGTGGTGCGCCTCGCGGACCGGTACGCCGTTCCCTTCGCCGCGCTCGCGGTGGCCATGGCCGCCACGGCCTGGTTCCTTTCGGCAGACCCCGTCCGGTTTGCCCAGGTCCTGGTGGTGGCCACGCCGTGCCCGCTCCTGATCGCCGCGCCCGTGGCATTCCTCGCCGGCACCAGCCAGGCGGCCCACAAAGGCATCATCATCAAGAACACCGGCACGCTGGAACAGCTTGCCCGCGCCCGGACGGCGGTCTTCGACAAGACCGGAACCCTGACTTCGGGACGTCCCGTCCTGGATACGGTGCAGGCGGCACCTGCCGCGGGGCCCGGCGCCGGGCCGGCCTTTGATCCTGCGCGTATCCTGCAGCTGGCTGCCTCCGCCGAACAGTATTCCTCCCACGTCCTGGCGGCCTCAGTCATCGAGGCGGCCGCCCAGCGCAACCTGGAGCTCCTGCCGGTGACGGAAGCCACCGAGCATGCCACCCACGGTGTGCAGGCCGTCTGCGGGGACGACACCGTGGTGGTGGGCAAGGCCGGCCTGGTGAAAACCGCGGCCGGGTTCCGCGATGCGTCGATCCGAAGCGGCCAGCTGGCGGTGCACGTGGCCATCAACGGGACCTACGCCGGAGCGCTGATCATGAAAGACCCGTTGCGGGCCAACGCGGTGGGAACCCTAGACCAGCTACAGCGGCTGGGGGTCCGGCACACCGTGCTGCTGACCGGCGACGCCGGCGCCACCGCCGCACACATCGCCAGGGAAGCCGGGATCACCAGGGTGCAGGCGGACTGCCTGCCGGAGGACAAGGTCCAGGCCGTGGCGGCCGTCCGTGAGCGGCCCGTGCTCATGGTGGGCGACGGCGTCAACGACGCGCCGGTGCTCGCGGCAGCGGACGTTGGCATCGCCATGGGCGCCAAGGGCGCTACAGCTGCCAGCGAATCCGCGGACGTGGTGGTGATGCTGGATGACCTGTCCAGGGTTGCCTTGGCGGTGGCAATCGGGCAACGCACCATGTCGGTGGCCCTCGTCAGCATCTGGACAGGCATCGGACTAAGCGTCGGGCTGATGGCCGTGGCCATGACCGGCTACATTCCCGCCGTCACCGGCGCCCTCCTCCAGGAACTCGTGGACCTGGCCACCATCCTGAACGGGCTGCGGGCCCTGAACGGAGCCACCGTCCGGCCGGCCGCACCGGCATGACCTTTGGCACTTCCGGGCCGCCCGCCGTCGTAGCGAAGGTAGTGGATATGAACGAAGAACCAGCTTCCCGGCCCGTCATCGTGGGTGTTGACGGATCCGAATTCTCCTCGGCTGCCCTGCGGTACGCCGGAACCCTCGCCGCCCGGTTCGGCGCCAGGCTGGAGGTCATCACCTGCATCGGCATGCCCGATTACCTGGTGGTATCCAGCCTTGAGAGCAGCGAGCACCCGCTGACGGCCGGGCTGGAGGAGACCGCCAGGCGCCTGGTGGAGGACGCCCTCGGCAGGGCATTCACCGGCGACCGGCCCACGGCTATCGACGTGACGGTCAGGTTCGGCGCGCCGGGCAAAGTCCTGGTGGAAGAGAGCAAGCGGGCCCAGCTGCTGGTGGTGGGCAGGCATGGTGAAGGAGGCTTCCCCGGCACGTCCATGGGCTCGGTCAGCAAGGCCTGCGCCGCGCGGTCCGCGTGCCCGGTGGTCCTGGTGGGGCAGGAGCCGGACAGCGTGTGATGGCCGCTGCAGGCCTCACGACTGAGCGGGCAGCGGAACTGCTCAAACGTGCCGGACCCAACGTCCTGCCGGGTGAGAAGCCCGTCCCGCAGTGGCGCAAGCTCTGGGCGGAGCTGACCCACTTCTTCGCCCTCATGCTCTGGGTGGCTGCCGCCCTGGCCTTCGTTGCCGACATGCCGCAACTGGGGGTGGCGATCATCGTCGTCGTGATCGTCAACGGCGTCTTCGCGCACATCCAGCAGGAACGCGCCCAGCACGCCGCCGCCAGGCTCCGCGGGCTGCTGCCCGCCGACGTCCGCGTCCGGCGGGACGGACAGGTCCGGACCGTCCATGCCAGTGACCTGGTCACAGATGACGCGGTGCTCCTGACCGCCGGCGACCGGATCCCCGCCGACGTCATCCTGCTCACGGCCGCGGCCTGTGCCGTTGATGAATCCATGCTGACCGGCGAAAGCGTGCCCGTCCCCAAATCCGGCGGTGACGCCGCCTGGGGCGGCACGTTCCTGGTCAACGGCGACGCCGAAGCCACCGTTACCGCCACCGGCGCCGCCACGCGCCTGGCCGGGATCGCCGCACTGACCAGCGCTGCCGTGCCGCCGCCCACGCCGTTGTCCCTCGAGCTGCGCAGGATCGTGCGGCTGGTGGTGATTGTGGCCCTGGGCATCGCCTGCCTGTTCTTCCTGGTCTCCCTGGTGGCGGGAATCGCCTGGCGCGACTCCTTCCTGTTCGCCATCGGAGTGGCTGTCGCACTCGTCCCGGAAGGCCTGCTGCCCACAGTCACCCTGTCCCTGGCGATGGGCGCCCAGCGGATGGCCGCCAAAAACGCACTGGTGCGCAACCTGGAGGCCGTTGAAACGCTGGGGTCCACCACCTTCATCTGCACCGACAAGACGGGGACCCTCACCCAGAACCGGATGAACGCCGTCCAGGTCCACACGCCCGCCGGAACCATCCAGGTAGCGGGGGAGGGATACGACCCTGCCGGATCCGTGCAGGGTGACGGGCAGGAGGCGGCCGCGGAGGCGGCGCTCGCCGCCCGGGCAGCCTCGCAGGGCCGGGCGGTACTGCGCAACGGCGAGTGGCAGGCTTCGGGCGACCCGATGGAGGCGGCGATCGATGCGCTGGCGCAGCGTCTCGCGGGCGGCCCGGTTTCCGGGACGCCGCCTGCGCGACGGCTGGCGTTTGACCCCGTACGACGCCGGGAGTCGGCCATGGTGGGCACGGACCTGTTCTGTAAGGGCGCGCCGGAAGCGGTACTGCCGTTGTGCGCGGGCGTCACCGCACGCACCGCCGGCGAGGTGGAGGTGATGGCGTCCGGTGGCCTGCGGGTGATTGCGGTGGCACGGCGGAACCTGGCGGGGATGGCGGGCGACAGGATGTCCATGCCCCCGGAAGAACTGGAATGCGGCATGGAGCTGCTGGGCCTGATCGGCCTGCACGATCCGCCACGGCCCGGCGTGGGCGATGTCATCAGCACAGCCCGCCGTGCCGGGCTCAAGCTGGCCATGATCACCGGTGATCATCCGGCCACGGCGGCGGCGATCGCCCGCGAAATCGGCCTGGCCGGAACGCCGGAGATGGTGGTGGAAGGCTCTGGCCTGCCGGAGGACGAGCAGATGCTGGGTGCTCTGCTGGACCGGGACGGCATCGTGGTCAGCAGGGTGTCGCCCGAGCAGAAGCTCCGGGTTGCCAAGGCGCTGCAGTCACGCGGCCATGTGGTGGCGATGACGGGCGACGGCGTGAACGATGGACCGGCATTGCGGGAAGCGGACATCGGCGTTGCCATGGGCCTGGCCGGAACCGATGTGGCCCGGGAAGCCGCGGACCTGGTGTTGCTCGACGACCACTTTGCCACCATCGTGGCGGCCATCGAACAGGGCCGGGCAACCTACGCCAACATCCACCGGTTCCTGACCTACCACCTGACCGACAACGTCGCAGAGCTGACGCCCTTCGTCGTGTGGGCGCTTTCGGGCGGCCAATTCCCGCTGGCGCTCGGGGTGCTGCAGATCCTGGCGCTGGACATCGGCACGGACCTGCTGCCGGCCCTGGCGCTGGGTGCCGAAGCTCCGGGCAAGCGTGTCCTGTCCCGGCCGCCGGACCGGCGGCATCTGATGGACCGGCAACTCATGGTGCGCGTGTTTTGCGTGCTGGGACCCGTCGAGGCCGCCGTCGAAATGGCCGCCTTCTCCGCTGTGCTGTTTGCCGGCGGCTGGACCCGCGGTGGTCTTCCCGAATCCGGGCTGCTCCTGGCGGCGTCGGGCACGGCCTTCACTGCGGTGGTCCTTGGACAGCTGGCCAACGCCTTTGCCTGCCGGAGCGCCACGGTGCTGCCCTGGCAGCTTGGCTGGGGCACCAACAGGTTGCTGCTGTGGGCCGTGGTGGCCGAGCTGGCGGTCCTGGCAGCATGCCTGTTCATTCCGCCTGCCGCGGGCCTGCTGGGACAGGCCCCGCCCCCGCCGGCCGGCCTGCTGGCCGCGGCCGTGGCGATACCGGCCGTCCTGGCGGCAGACTGGATATACAAGGGCGCCAAGGCCCGCTGGGTCCGGCGGTGACGCCGGGGACCTAAGACCCTGCCCCGGGGTGCCGGACCAAGCCCAGAATCAAGGCATGACTGCTCCTTCCGCCACCTCCGCCACCCGTGTCCACATCAAATGGTTCAGCGACACCGGGATAGGGGACATCGCTTCCGTGGGCGGCAAGAACGCCTCCCTCGGTGAGCTGAGCCGGTCGCTGCAATCAGCAGGGGTCAAGGTACCCGAAGGGTTCGCCACCACCGCTGACGCCTACCGGGCCTTCCTGGAACACAACGGTCTGGAACCCCGGATCAGGGACTGCATCGCGCAATACCAGGAGGGCCGGGCCACACTCCGGCAGGCCGGTGCCGCCATCAGGGAATTGTTCCTGGCCGCCGGCTTCCCGGACGGTATCGCCGAAGAAATCCGTGAACACTACCGGGACCTTTCACAGCGGGCCGGCTTGGCGCAGGTGCCGGTGGCGGTCCGCAGCAGTGCCACAGCCGAAGACCTGCCGGATGCCAGTTTCGCCGGTCAGCAGGAGACCTTCCTCAATGTCTCCGGGGAACGGGCCGTCCTCGACGCCTGCCGGCGCTGCTATGCCTCGCTGTTCACTGACCGCGCCATCAGTTACCGGGACATCAAAGGATACGGACACCTCGATGTCGCATTGTCGGTAGGGATCCAACGCATGGTCCGTTCCGACGTCGGGGCCTCAGGGGTCATGTTCTCCATCGACACCGAATCGGGCTTTCCCCAGGCGGTGCTCATCAGCGCAGCCTGGGGGCTGGGGGAAACGGTGGTGCAGGGAACCATCAACCCGGACAAGTACCAGGTGTTCAAGCCGCTGCTCGCTGACAGCCGCCTCATCCCGGTCATCGCCCGGGAAACCGGGGCCAAGGAGCGGAAGATGGTCTACAGCCATGGCGGCAGCGCACTCACCCGGATGGTGGACACCACCGAACGCGAGCGCGCCGCCTTGGTGCTGGCGGATGCCGAAGCCGTCCTGCTGGCGCGGTGGGCCACCGCCGTGGAGCAGCACTACGGGCGCCCCATGGACATGGAATGGGCCAAGGACGGACTGACCGGCGAACTGTTCATGGTCCAGGCCCGGCCCGAAACGGTCCAGGCGCGCCGCAGCAGCTCCATGTTCCGGACCTACCACCTGCAGCAGCAGGGCCAGGTCCTCGCCACAGGGGCAGCCGTGGGGGACAGCATCGCCAAGGGCAACGTATGCGTCATCCGGGACGCGAAGGACATCGAATCATTCACCGACGGATCCGTCCTGGTCACCCGGATGACCGACCCGGACTGGGTTCCCGTCATGAAGCGTGCCGCCGGCATCGTCACGGACCATGGCGGACCTACCAGCCACGCAGCCATCGTCAGCCGTGAACTGGGCGTACCGGCCGTCGTCGGAACCGGCAACGCAACGGACACCCTGCCCCACGGCGCCCCCATCACCCTGTCCTGCGCCGAGGGGGAAGAAGGCCGCGTCTACGAGGGGCTGTTGGAGTACACGGTGGAGGACGTGGACATGGACCGGCTGCCAGCCACCCGGACCGATGTGATGGTCAATATCGGCAGCCCCGCCGCAGCTTTCAAATGGTGGCGGCTTCCCGCTGCCGGTGTAGGCCTTGCCCGGATGGAGTTCATCATCAGCAACCTCATCCGGATCCACCCCATGGCCCTGGTCCATCCCGAGCGGGTGGCTGACGACGAGGCCGCACTGATCCGCAAGCTCACCCGCGGCTACGACGACCCCCAGGAATACTTCGTTGACACGCTGGCCACCGGCATCGCCAAGATTGCCGCGCCGTTCTACCCCAAGCCCGTCATCGTCAGGCTCAGCGATTTCAAGTCCAACGAGTACAGCCACCTGATCGGCGGCGGGTCCTTCGAACATCCCGAGGAAAACCCCATGCTCGGGTTCCGCGGCGCCTCCCGCTACTACAGCGAGGACTACCGCGAAGGGTTCGCCCTCGAGTGCCGCGCCCTCAAAAGGGTGCGGGAACAGATTGGCTTCGCCAACGTCGTCGTCATGGTCCCCTTCTGCCGCACCGTCCACGAAGCCGACCAGGTGATCGAGGCCATGGCCGGCCACGGCCTGGTCCGCGGGGAGGCCGGCCTGCAGCTGTACATGATGTGCGAAATCCCCTCGAACGTGATCCTGGCGGGGCAGTTCGCCCAGCGGTTCGACGGGTTCTCCATTGGCTCCAACGACCTCACCCAGCTGGTCCTGGGGGTGGACCGGGATTCCGAACAGCTGGCGGGGCTCTTCGACGAACGCGATCCTGCCGTCAGCGCCATGATCGCCGAGGCCATCTCGAAAGCCCACACGGCCGGTATCAGGATCGGCATCTGCGGCCAAGGTCCAAGCAACCACCCGGAGCTCGCCGAATTCCTGGTGGGCCAGGGCATCGATTCGTTGTCCCTGAACCCGGACACCTACCTCCGAACCCTGCCCGTCATTGCCGCCGCCGAGCAGCGGCTGGGCCGACGGGCCTAACGGCACTGTCTGCCACGGACCCACTGCTGATAGCACTGTCCTATGACCGGCTCTCCCACCGCAGCTGCCGCCAGGCCGCCGTTTGACGCGGTCATCTTCGACCTCGACGGAGTCATCACCAACACCGCACTGCTCCACCAGACCGCCTGGAAAGAGGCATTCGACCGCATCTTCCAGGACCCGCGCATCCCGGCAACGGCAGACCGCACGCCGATGTCCAAAGCTGATTACCGGACGTACATCGACGGACTGCCCCGGGAAGAGGGCGTCATGAAGTTCCTGGCCGCCAGGGGAGTAGCGGTGGACCGGGGAACGGACCACGACCAGTCCGGCGCCTGGACGGCCTACGGACTCGGGGCCCTGAAAAACCGGTTGTTCCTCGAACACCTGCGCAGGGACGGCGTCCAAAGCTACCCCGGCACCATGCAGCTTTTGCGCCGGCTGGCGGACGCCGGGGTGCCCACGGGCGTGGTGACGTCCAGCCGCAACGCGTCCTTCGTCCTGGATGCAGCCGGCATCGCGGACCTCTTCAGCGTCATCCTGGACGGAACAGCCGCGGCCAAGCTTGGGCTGCGGGGCAAACCCGCCCCCGACGTCTTCCTGGCCGCCGCATTTCGGCTGGGCGTTCCACCGTCCCACGCCGTGGTCATCGAGGACTCGGTGGCCGGCGTCCAGGCCGCGCGGCGGGGCGGATTCGGCCTGGTGGTGGGCATTGACCGCAGCGGCACCCGGCGGGGTCTTGAAGCTGCAGGTGCCGGTGCGGTCCTGAACGACGTGGGGGAACTGGACCTGGGACTGGTGCTGGGCGATCCCTGGCACCTGGTCTTCGAAGGATTCGACGCCGACCACGAAGGGCACCGGGAAGCGCTCACCACACTGGGCAACGGCTACCTCGCAGTCCGGGGTGCAGCCGCAGAAGGCGGCCCGGCCAGCTACGCCGGCATGTACCTTGCCGGCGTGTACAACAGGGCCGAAGCGGAAGCAGGCGGAGAGACGGTAGTAGAGGAGCACCTGGTCAACGCTCCGGACTGCCTTCCCCTCGACCTGAGGCTGGAAGGCGGCCGGTGGTGGTCCGCCGGGGGAATGACCCTCCTGCTTGAGCGGCGCTCGCTGGATCTGCGCAGGGCGGTGCTGGAGCGGCGCCTGCTGCTCGAAACTGCCGACGGTAAACGGTTGGAGGTGGTCCAGGCCCGCTTCTCGTCCATGGCCGAGCCGCATCTGCTGGTGCTGGACATGCAGGTGACGCCGCTGGGCTGGAGCGGCACGGTGGAGGTACGCAGCGGAGTGAACGCCGGGGTCCGGAACGCCAACATTCCCGGCCCGGCGGCCGGTCCCGGGGTCCACCTGGCGGACCGCACCGGCGAGCGCACAGCCCCCGGGGACGTACCCGGTGACCTCCCGGACGACGGCATCTCCGTCGTCGAGGCCGAAACGACGCAAAGCCTGGTGCGGATCGCCGTGGCCTTCCGCACCCTGGGAGCCGGCATCGCGCCTGGGGCTGCCGAAGGCCGGGACGGGGCGTTCCACTACCGGTCCTTCCGGATGGCGCTCGCGGACGGGAATCCGTCAACAGTCACCAAGGTTGTGGCCGTGGTGACCTCCCGGGACCGCGCCATCTCGTCCCCGGCCTCCGCAGCGCGGTGGGTGCTGCGGCGCGCTGGCGATGACCCCGGTGCGCTGCTGGCCGCCCACCTCGACGCCTGGCGCCGGGAGTTGGCGCCCTACCTGGTGGAGATGGACGCGCCAGGGCAGGTGCGGCTGGTCCTGAACCTCCATATCTTCCATGTCCTGCAAACCCTGACCCGCCACACGGCTGAACTGGATGCCGGCGTCACTGCCCGCGGGCTCCACGGCGAGGGGTACCGCGGCCACGTTTTCTGGGATGAGTTGTTCGTGCTGCCACTGGTAACGCTGCGCACGCCCGACGTGGCACGCGCCCTGATCGACTACCGGTGGCGCCGGCTGCCCGCCGCACGGCATGCCGCCGCACTGGCGGGCTGCTTCGGGGCAATGTTTCCCTGGCAGAGCGGAAGCGACGGGACCGAGGAGACGCCCACCTGGCTCTACAACGACCGCTCGGGCCGGTGGGTCCGTGACTACTCGCACCTGCAGCTGCACGCCGGACTGGCAGTGGCCTTCAACGCCTGGCAGTACTACCAGGCCACCAACGACAAGCCATGGCTGCTCAGGCGGGGCGCCGAACTGGTCATCGACGTTGCCCGGTTCTTCGCCTCCCGTGCGGAGTTCAGCCAGGACACCTCCCGCTACCACCTCAGGGGCGTGGTGGGGCCTGACGAATACCACACCCGGTATCCCGGAAACCCTGAGCCGGGGCTGGACGACAACGCCTATACCAACGTGATGGCTGCCTGGGCCTGCCTGCGGGCGGCGGACATCGCTGCCATCTTCCAGGGCGAAGAACGGGCTGAGCTGGCTGCGAGGCTGGGCATCAGCGCCGACGAGGCCGCCGGCTGGGAGCACGTGGGCCGGGCGTTCTTCGTGCCGTTCCATGCCGACGGCGTCATCAGCCAGTTCGCCGGCTACGCGCAGCTCAGCGAGCTGGACTGGGACCGCTACCGGGAAACCTATGACAGCATCGAGCGGCTGGACCTCATCCTGGAGGCCGAGGGCGATGACACCAACCGGTACAAGCTCGCCAAGCAGGCCGATGTCCTGATGCTTCCCTACCTCCTGGGCCAGGAAGGACTGACCGGACTCCTGGCCGAGCTGGGCTACACGTTCACCGCGGAGCAGCTGAACCTGACCATCGAGTACTACCTTGGCCGCACAGCCCACGGCTCCACCCTGAGCCGGGTGGCGCATGCCTCAGTCCTCGCCGCACTCGACGCTGACAGGGCGTGGGACAGCTTCCGTGAAGCGCTCGACGCCGACCTGGACGACACCCAGCACGGCACCACCAGGGCGGGAATCCACCTGGGCGCGATGGCCGGGACAGTGGACGTCATCCAGCGCAGCTTCGCCGGGCTGAGGCTCAGCGGGGAGACCATCGTTTTCGCACCCAGTATGCCCACGGGACTCCGGAGCGTCGCCTTCAACATCCGGTACCGGGGGCACCACCTGAACATCAGGCTCAGGGGCGGGCACCTTCATGTGGTGTCGGCACCCGGGGACGCCGAGCCCATCGGCGTGCGGGTCAACGGCAGGGATACAACCCTGATGCCGGGCCAGGCCGGCAACTTCCGGCTGGCGGCCGCCGCGGATCCGGCCGTGCCATGAGGCGCCTCGGCATCCTCACCAGTGGAGGCGACTGTCCGGGCGTGAATGCCGTGATCCGCGGGGCTGTGCTCGCCGGAGAAATCGTCCACGGCTGCGGGTTCATGGGGTTCAGGGACGGCTGGCGGGGACTCCTGGAACAGGACGTAGTGCCCCTGCCCCGGCACAGCGTCCGCGGCATCTCGCGCCGGGGCGGCACAATCCTCGGAACGTCCCGGACCAACCCGCTTAGCCACGGTGGGGTGGACCGTGTCCGGGCAGGGTTCCGGCGCAACGGCCTGGACGGGCTCATTGCCATCGGCGGCGAGGGAACCCTGGCCGCCGCCAGGGAACTGTGCAGCCAGGGACTGCAGGTCATTGGCGTCCCCAAAACCATCGACAACGATCTCGGCGCCACTGATTACACCTTCGGCTTCGACTCGGCGGTCCAGACGGCAACGGAAGCCATCGACAGGCTGCGGACCACCGGGGAATCGCACCACCGGTGCATGGTGGCGGAGGTGATGGGACGCAACGCCGGATGGATTGCCTTGCACGCCGGCATGGCCGCCGGCGCCCATGCCATCCTGATCCCGGAACATCCCGTGACGCTGGACCAGGTTGCCGCCTGGGTTATGTCCGCCCACGGCCGCGGGCGGGCACCGTTGGTGGTTGTAGCCGAGGCGTTCACCCCCACCGGACAGGCGGCACCGTACGCTCCCCGTGGCCTGGACACGTTCGGCCGGCCCCGGCTCGGAGGTATCGGGCGCCTGCTTGAAGAGGAACTGCAGCTCATGACCGGCCTCGAGACCCGGGCCACCGTCCTCGGACACATCCAGCGCGGCGGCGAGCCGACTGCCTACGACAGGGTGCTCGCCACCAGGCTGGGCATCGCCGCCGTGGACGCTGCGGCCAACGGCAGGTGGGGGACCATGGTGGCCCTGCGGGGCACAGACATTGTGCCCGTGGGGCTGGAGGAGGCCCTCGGAACACTGAAGCTGGTACCCGAGGAACGGTACCTGGAGGCAGCTGTCCTGTTCGGCTGAACGCCGGTTACGAAGACTCCCTTGCTCTGGGCGCCTGGCGCGGCGGGCACCTCCGCTGCAGTGCCGCGAACGCCTGGACCGCCGCGCTGCCTGCCATGCCGGTGGCGGCCGATACTGCCAGAAGGTCCGGTGGCGGCCACTGAAGCCGGAGGAATTCGGTGGCCGGAGGTACGGTGAACAGCACGAAAAGGCCGGCGTACATACCCGCAAGGATCAATCCCTTCGTCCAGGTGAGCGGGCGCGACGCCGTGACCAGGATCCACGATGCCAGCAGGGCAAGGGTGATGATGGCAGCAGACTGGCCGGCAGCTGTTCCCGCCAGGCCGATGGTGCCCGCGTACCCGCTGACTCCGGCCACGCACAGGGCTGCGCACAGTCCTGCGGGCAGCGAAAAAGACAGGGACCGTCTCAGAAAGCCCGGCGTGTACCGCTCTCCGCCGGGCTGCAAGGCCAGGAAGAACCCGGGGAGCCCGATGGTCAGGCCATCGAGGATGGACAGCTGCCGCGGCAGGAACGGGAACGGCCACAGGAGCAGCGCGAAGACGAGGGAGATGGCGGTGATGTAGACCGCCTTGCTGAGGAAGACCACGGAGACCCGCCCCACGTTGCTGATGGCCCGCCGTCCCTCTGCAACAACCGCCGGCAATCTGTCGAAGCGGCCGTCCAGGAGCACCAGCCGGGCCACTGCCTTCGTCGCCGGCGATGCCGTGTCCATGGCGATCCCCAGATCGGCCTCCTTGAGCGCAAGGACGTCGTTGACGCCGTCCCCGGTCATCGCCACAGTGTGGCCGCGCCGCTGCAGTGCCTGCACCATGTCGCGCTTCTGCGCCGGGGTGACGCTGCCAAAGACGTCGTAGTCCTCCATGGCCTGCTCCAGGAGGGCAGGGTTTGTGGGAAGGGTGCGGGCATCGCAGGCTCCGGTACCACCCATTCCCATGGTGCGGGCCAGGACGGCCACTGTGCGGGGGTCGTCGCCGGAGATGATCTTGAGGGTGACTCCCTGGCCCCGGAAGTAGTCGAGCGTGGCCGCCGCATCCTTCCGGATGTCTTCGCGGAAGGTCAGCAGCAATTCCGGTTCAAGGGTGTCAGGGAGGCCACCACCCTCTGCCGCGCCCGGTGGCAGGGAACCGGGCACGTGCGCCAGTGCGAGTGTCCGCAGCCCCGTGGCGGCCAGGGCATTGGCCCTCCGGTGCGCCTCACCCAGCAGGGCTGATGCTCCCAGGACGGCACTGGGAGCCCCCAGCACCCAGCTGCCTCCGGCACCGCCCGCGGAGGGAAAGGTGACCGAACTCCATTTCCTGGTTGAGTCGAATGGCACGGACGAGGATTCGGCCAGCAGTCCGTCCCCGGGGAAGGCGGCCCCGATGGCCGCTGCCGTGGTGCTGGCTTCGGGCCTGGCTCCAAACCACGCCAGCGCATCCTTCCATCCCTCGGCTGGTGGCATCCCGGCATCGTGGAGCGCGTCAAAAGCGATGGCACCCGTGGACAAGGTTCCGGTCTTGTCCAGGCACAGGACATCAACCCGGGCCAGTATCTCCACGGCTGCCAGTTCCTGGACCAGGACCATCTGCCGGGAGAGCCGCAATCCGCCCGCCGCGAAGGCGATGCTGGTCAGCAGGACCAGGCCGAGGGGAATCATGGCAATCAGGCTCGCCACCACGCCCACCGCAGCCGTTACCCAGCGGCCGGAACTGAAGGCCCCGGCCCAGCCGCCCGCATCCTGGATCTGTGCGTTCGCGACGAGTGCCGCCGTCGGGAGCAGCAGCCAGGTGATGACCTTGAGGACCCTGTCCAGGCCGGCCCGGATCTCGGAAGTGACGAGCGAGAAGCGTTTCGCTTCGGCGGCGAGCCGCGCGGCGAACGTCCCTGCCCCAACCCTGGTTACCACCGCCCGCGCGCTGCCGGCGAGGATCAGCGACCCGGACAGCAGGTCCGCTCCGGCGGATTTGGGTACCGGCTCCGATTCGCCGGTCAGGAGCGACTCGTCCGCCTCGATGAAACCGTCGTCGAGGAGCCGCAGGTCCGCCGAAACCTGGTCTCCGGCGCTGAGCAGGACGACGTCGTCGGGGACCAGGTCTTCTGCCGGGATCCACTGCGGGACCCCATCCCGTATGACCCTGCTGCGGGCGGCCTGGAGGATTGCCAGGTGGTCAAGGGATTTCTTGGCCCGGTACTCCTGGACGATGCCGATGACGGCGTTGCCCAGGGCGGAAAAGCCAAAGAGCGCATCCCGCCACTGGCCAAGCACGAACAGCAGGACGAAGCTGCCTGCCACGATGCCATTGAACAGGGTGAAAACATTTGCCCGGACGATCTCCCACAGGCTGCGGCTGGTGGCGGCGGGGACGCTGTTCGTTTCGCCCCTGGCGGTCCGTTCCGCAACCCCGGCCGAGCTCAGGCCAGCTTCTTCAGCCTGGTGATGACGGTGGGGCATGGCGGCTGGGCCAGGACGGCGTGGGCGGTGGACCCCAACAGGAGCCTGCTGAAGCTGCCGCGGCCACGGCTGCCCAGCACCAGCAGCCTCGCTGTGGCACCGGCACGGAGCAGCGCGTCGGCGGGTTCCAGGGCGGTCTCGAGGACATCGTGCACCGCCAGGCCGGGGTAGTCCTGGCGCAGTCCGGCAACAGTCTCGGAGAGGACCACCTGCTCCTCCTCAATGACGTGCAGGGCGAAACTGCCGGACGGAAGCCCCGCCCTGATCCACCGGTTGGGACCCGTGAAGGCGTAGAGGACCGTGAGCTCCTCACCCAGCGCATCGGCCTCGGAGGCTGCGAAAGCCACGGCCTGGGTGGCCTGTTCGGACCCGTCGACGCCAACCACGATGCCGCGGCCATCAGCTTTCCCCGGGCCGATGACGGCCACCGGGCAATCGGCGACCGCCGCCGCCTGCAGTGCCCGGTCCGTCATGGCACCGCGGGATTGCCCGCTGCTGCCCAAAACCAGCATCGCCGCTTTCCCGGAATAGCGGCCCAGGGAGGCGCCGATGCTGCCCTCCAGCATTTCGTGCGAGACCTCCAGGCCCGGTTCCTGGCTGCGGATCCGGTCGGCGGAGTTCTTCAGCAGGTCCTCCCCGGAGGTGCGCAGCACATCAATGTAGGGGAGCGCCTCAAGCGCTTCGCCCGCCATCCAGTGGTCATCCAGGACGGACAGGAGCACCAGCGGCAGACGGAGCCGGGTGGCGCGGGCCGCAGCCCATGCCAGGGCTGCCCGGGATGCTTCGGACTCGGTGACGCCGACGGCGATGGGCTTGGTGGTATCCATGGCTGACCTTCCTTGGGGGTGCCTGGGTGGGGATGAATGTGTGTGGGTGAGCGGAAAAGTCAGCGTTCGCCGGCAGGTTCCTGCGGAGCCCAGCTCGACGGGGGAGCGATGACGAACCGCCTCCCGGTGACGTCGGCGGGGGTGACGCGGACCAGTCGGTCCTTGGTCCCGGCTTGCCAGGGGGACAGGCGGCCGTCGCTGGCCTCCCGGTGGGACGCGGCGTCGTCCGCCGCCTCGGCGCGGCCTTTGACCACCACGCTCCAGGCGATGGTGCCGTACTGGTTGAATCCGTCGGCCTCCAGGGATACGGCCTGGCCGTCTGGCAGCGAATCCAGCGTTGTTCCCTCGCCGGTGCGGATGAGCACCGTGCCGTTGCTCGGAACAAAGTTGACCGGAAGGATTTCGACCGTGTCCCCGTGCGGGAAGGCGATCCTGCACACCGGCGTCGACTGCAGGTATTTCCAGCAGTCATGAACGCCCAGAATTTCCGCTTCCGCTTCCACAGCACCTGTATCCATGGCCGTAGCTTAGGTCCGGGAATCCGGGCGGGGTAGGGAAGAAGGTCCCGGTGCGTGAATTATGCGGGCTGCGGGCATTCCCCGCCCCTTGATCCTCTCCTAGGATGGTGCCAAGCCCTCTGTTGCGTGCCCAGGCGCAGGCGGGTCCGCCGGGGATGCATCACCCTGGACGCTGCACAGCTGCTGGAAGCCTGCAATGGCGCGGGCCGCTTCAACAGGAGGTCCGACGTGAGTACTGAGCCGTGGCGTTCGCCCATGCGGGAGCGCGCCGAAGACCTCCTCCGCGACTTTGTCTCCCGCGCCGACGAACTGCTGCAGACCCAGGACAGGATGAACGGCCTGCTGTCCGCCGTCGTGGGCCTGGCCGAAGACCTCAGCCTCGAAACCGTGCTCGACAGGCTTGTGCGCTCGGCCTGCGAACTGGTGGGTGCGCGCTACGGCGCCCTGGGGGTCATTGGTGAGGACCGCAGCCTCAGCCACTTCATCACCGTGGGGATCGATGAGCAGGGCATCAGGTCCATCGGGGACCTGCCCACCGGGCACGGCGTGCTGGGACTGCTGATCCGGGAGCCGCGGCCGCTGCGCCTCCACGACCTGGGCCAGCACCCCATCGCTTCCGGGTTCCCCCAGAACCATCCCCCCATGAAGACCTTCCTCGGCGTCCCCGTGCGGGTGCGCGACGTCGTCTTCGGCAACCTCTACCTCACGGAAAAGACCGGCGGGCTGGATTTCACGCCGGAGGATGAGGACCTGGCTGTGGCGTTGGCGGCTGCTGCCGGCGTGGCGATCCAGAATGCGCGCCATTTCGATGACAGCAGGCGCCGGCAGAAGTGGCTGGAAGCCGGGATGGAACTGAGCAGCCGGCTGATTGTCACGCCCAGGCCCGGGGACGCAGAGAACCTGGACCTGGTGTCGGAGACCGCATTGCGGGTTTCGGATTCAGCCCTCGCCGTGATCGCTGTGCCGGCCGGTGACGGTGCCCTGCGCTGCCGTTCCTCGCTGGGCGTCCAGAGCCTGCAGGCGGGCCGGGAGATCAAAGCTTCCGGCGTCGTCGACGACGTCATCAGGACGGGAAAGTCCGTGATGGTGCGGGATCCCCAGCAGGTCTTTGACGACGGTGTGGTCGAAAAGCTCGGTCCGGTACTGGTCTGCGCGCTTGGCCACAGCGGAAGTGACAACGGCGTGCTGATCCTTGCCCGACAGTCGGGTTCGGGCCCGTTCACCCAGGCAGAGGTGGAGTCCAGCGCGTTGTTCGGCAGCCGGATCGGGCTGGCGCTCGACCTCGCCCGGGTCCACGCCCTCCGTGAACAGAACCTTCTGTTCACGGACAGGGAACGGATAGCCCGCGACTTGCACGACCTGGTCATCCAGCGCCTGTTCGCCGCAGGCCTGAGCATCCAGAGCCTCCGCCGCTACACACCGGATCCGGTGGCCCATGAACGGATCGCCGCCGTCACCACGGAGCTGGATGACACCATCCGGAAGCTCCGCGACACCATCTATTCGTTGCGGACCGGCGGCAACCAGGAACCGCTGACCGGCCGCATCCTCAAGGTGGCCGAAGAAACATCCCGGGGTTACGCCGTCGTGCCCAACGTAGCCTTCAGCGGCCCTGTTGACGACACCGTCCGCGAGGACGTGGCCGGCCACCTGCTCTCCGTCCTGTCCGAAGGCCTGAGCAACGCCGCGCGGCACTCCGGGGCTGCGGACATCCGCGTGGCGGTGACCGCGTCCGCGGATGATGTGGAGCTGGTCATATCGGACAACGGCCGCGGCTTCGAAGAGCCGGCGCTGACCAGCGGGCTCGCCAACATGCGGCACAGGGCGGAGATGCTGGGCGGCAGCTGCAGCATAGACAGCGAACCGGGCATGGGGACCCGGGTCCGGTGGCGCGTCGGACTGACCTGACGGTGCCCGGCCCCGTCAGTGCGCTTCCTGGCTGTTCCTGGTGACGAACACGGCCGCCTGTGTCCTGCGTTCGAAACCGAGCTTGGCCAGGATGGACGAGACATAGTTCTTGACGGTTTTCTCGGCCAGGAACAGCTCTTCGCCGATCTGGCGGTTCGTCAGGCCCTGCCCCACCAGCGCCAGCACCTTCTTCTCCTGCGCGCTGAGCCCCTCCATCCTCGGGTCCGTCGGGGTCCGGGTCAGTCCGGAGACAATCCGTTCCCGCACCCCTGGCTCGAACAGGGAGGCGCCGGTGGCCGCCTTGCGGATACCGGCCAGGAGGTCATCGCTCCTGATCTGTTTGAGGATGTAGCCCGCAGCACCGGCCAGGACGGCTCCGCGGATGGCCTGTTCGTCGTCGTAACTTGTCAGGATCAGGCAGTTCAGCCGCGGATCGAGCGAACGGACGTCTCGGCAGACCTCGATGCCGGTGCCGTCCGGCAGGCGCCCGTCCAGGATGGAGATATCCGGCCGAAGCGCCGGGATCCGGCGTGTGGCCTCGGCAGCCGATCCGCTTTCGCCCACCACCACGAACCCTTCACCTTCCAACAGGTCTTTCAACCCCTGCCGGACAAGTTCGTGGTCGTCGAGGATGAAGACGCGAAGCGATTCCTGCGGATCTGCAGCTTCCCCCGAGCCAGACTCAAGACTTTGCACGTTACGCTCCCATTTTCATAAGGACCACACCTGCACCCGCTGCGCTGTGCGGGCAGCCCCCGGCAGGGGCAAGTACCATTCTTGCGCCCGCCGTCCGCGGATGTAAGGGACCAAAGTCGGAAATTGCCTGATATTGCTGCAGCCGCCCGGTGACCAAAGGCCCTACCCGGCCGGCTGCTCCGTCAGCAGGGTTGGAACAGACGTGCACTGGCAAACGGAAGGGAGCCCACCATGGAAGCCGGCGAACGCCAGCCCAGGATCATTGTGGGCGTGGACGGATCGGGCGCCTCGATCCAGGCCCTCCGGACTGCCCATGCCCTGGCGGGGCCGCTGGACGCTGCTGTGGAGGCATGGGCGTGCTGGGATGTACCCGCCGGTTTCGGAATCTACCTGGCCGTTGGCATTGAGGGATTCGAGTTCGCGGCGAAGCAGTCACTCCAGCAGGCGCTCGCCGATGCCTTCGGGGCCGCGGTGCCGCCGGAAATCCGCGGGCGGCTCCTGCGGGGCAGCGCAGCGCACCTCCTGATTGACGGCAGCAGGAAAGCTGCGCTTCTGATTGTCGGCCGGCATGGGCACGGCGGGTTCGTCCCGGGCTCGGTGAGTTCCGCCTGCGTGAGCCATGCCCACTGCCCGGTTTTGGTGGTTCCGGCCCAGGCAGAAGGGGCCGACGGCGGGCGCTGACCCCTGGTCTTTACCGCACCGGGTCCAGTTCCGCACCGGCCAGTTCCGCACCGGCCCGTTCCGCGCCGTCCCCTTCCGCACCGGCGTCACGGCGTTTCCGCCGGTGCCTCCGGCGTGTGCACCACCAGTACCGGGCAGTGGGCATGGGCCACCAGCGCCGAGCTGACCGAGCCCAGGAGCAGGCCGCCGAAGCCGCCGTGCCCGCGCCGGCCCACCACCAGCAGGTCAGCGTCGCGGCTGGCCTCGATCAGTGAATCCCGGGGGTGTCCGCGGACGAGGCTGGCCACGACGTTCGACGGCGTTTCGTCACCATAGGCGGCGCTGACCGCCTCATCGAGGATCTGGCCGGCCCGCTCTTCGAATCCCTCGATGCCCATCAGCATGTAGCCGGAGTAGGCCTGCGGGTAATCCCAATAGGCCCGGGCCTCGACCTTGGCGCCGAGCGGCACGGCGAGGCGCTGCGCCTGGCGCAGCGCCTCGATGGAGGCCTCCGAGCCGTCGACTCCCACGACGATCCGGCCGAACGGTGCTCCGGCAGAACCCATCTCAACTCCTTCTGGTGCGGTCACGTCCGTGTGTTGCCCTGCCCGGGCCGGCGGCTAGGGCTGGGGCGTTGTGCCTGTCCCGGGCACGGGTACTTCCTGCCGGGCGGGTTGGCCCGCCGGCGGCGGCGCTTCCCCGGGCCCCTGGTCGAGCCGGAAGGGAGGATATTCGTCCCGCATCAGCGCCGTGTAGGCCATGACGCGGTAAATCCAGCGGTTGATGCCCAGGATCAGGTCGAACAGCGGGCGCAGGTAGCGGCCGGTGAAGAGGAGCGCCACCAAGGCCACCAGTACCAGGATCCCCAGCAGCGAAATCCCGGTGGTGCGCTCATACGTGGTTCCCAGATCCGTGGTTTCCGCCCGCCACGTCCAGGCCGTGCCGGCGAGGGCAGCCACGATCAGCAGGTGTGGGATGGCCAGCAGCCACCACTTGACCAGCACCAGTCCCCGGGACAGCCGCTCCGGATAGTCCACGTCGAAGTCCGCCGGATAGTCGGTGTGCGCCAGGGTGAAAGGCGGATAGAGGTCCGTGCCGGCGGCGGCATAGGCGTAGAACGCTACCCTCCAGTTCCAGCGCATCACCCCGACGTTGAAGTTGAAGAGTGCCCTCGGGTAGCGGCCGGTGAAGAGGATCGCGAACCCGGCCACGATGGTGGTCACTGCGAAGGCAAACCACAGGAAGACCAGCACAACGAAGTGCGGAATCGCCAGGAACCACTTGACCAGCCACAGGCCCCTGGACAGACCGGGGTCCAGCTCACCGAAAAGCCGCGCCGGGTAGGGTGCCCGGTCCGCCAGTTCTGCCATGTTCTGCGTGGGCTGCTGAACCTGCACCGGAAGTCCCGGCGCACCCGGCGCACCCTGCCCCCGGGCCGGCGGGCCGGTATGGCGGCCCAGGCCCATGGCCCCAAAAACCAGCAGCGGAACACCGATCACCAAGGCAATGGCGCCGCCCACCAGCAGGCCCGTGGCGGCCGGCCGGATCAGTTCAGACCGGGCCCCGGCCTGCAGCGTTGCAGCCACGCCCTGGCTCGCATCGGCATTCATCAGGACAATCGACCAGTTGCCGGCCGCAAGGTCCCACGTGAGCTCCTGTTCGCCGGGGCCGGTTGCGGACGCAGCCCAGAACGTCTGCTGGGCGGGTGCGGCAGGGACGGCAGTTCCCGGTATGTCACGGTACTCGGCCCGGAACGGCTGCATCTCGACGTCGAGCAGTTCCGAATGGTAGACGCCGGACAGGTACTTCTCGACGTCGGACTGGGACGCGATTCCGATGAAGATGTCCTTGGCCGGGTCCACCGGGGCAGCCCGCAGCCGCAGGGTCCCCAGATCAAAGGGAAGGCGGGGCGGAGCGCCCTCGCCGATGGCATCGAGCCGGGGCGAGGTCAGCGCGTGGGATGCGACTGACAGCCGGGCCGTGCCGGAGGTAAGGAAGCCGTCACCCTGCGCGGACCCCACCGCCATGGCTACGGCGCCACCGGCGAGCGCTGTGAGGCCCACCAGCGAAAGGAGGATCCCCAGGATGAGCATGATGATTGCTGCGGTTTTTCTCATGGTGTCGCCCCCGGAACTGATGGTGCGGACAATGTGGATGGCGGAATCCGGCCCCCTGCCTGGCCGGGTCCCGTTCCCGGTCAGGCCTTGTTCTTGCCGGCCTGGATCCGGGTGATGACAGTGGGGCAGGGAAGGTGCTTGAGCACCCCGTGGGCAGTGGAACCGAGCAGCAGCCGCTTGATGCCGCCGCGGCCGCGGCTTCCCACCACCAGCATCCTTGCTCCGCCTGCCGCGTGGACCAGCGCGTCAACGGGGTCCCGTTCGGTGTCCAGCACCCGGTGCACCAACAGGTCCGGGTAGTCCTCCTCGAGGCCCGCCACCGTCTCAGAGAGGACCACGCGTTCTTCTTCGGAGACCATCTCGGCCAGGCTGGCCGGGGCCAGCCCCGCATCCGTCACGGGGTCGGGCATCCTGACTGCATAGACAACGGTGAGCTCATCGCCCTCCCGGTCGGCCTCCGCAGCCGCAAAAGCGACTGCCTGCGTAGCCTCCCGGGAGCCGTCGACCCCCACCACCACGCCGGACCGTCCGGCAAGGTCCTGCGTCCCGACGACGGCCACCGGCACCTTGGCGGAGGCCGCGACCTGCAGGGCCCGGTCTGCCAGGGTTCCCCCCAAGTGTCCGGAGCCGGAACCGATCACCAGCATCGACGCCTTGCCCGAGTACTTCGCCAGCGACCCGCCCACGCTCCCGGTCAGGAGCCGTGTGGTGACCGTGGCCGGTGTTGCTCCCCGGACGCGCCCTGCCGCAATTTTCAGCAGTTGGTCGCCTGCCTCCTCCAGTACGCCGAACCAGGGGTAGGGCTCGGCCACCCAGCGGTCGTCCACGACGTGGAGGACGGCCAAAGGTGCCCCGGACTTTTCGGCCCGGTGCGCGGCCCACAGCACCGCCGCCTGGCTCTGCGCCGAGTCGTTGGTGGCAACAGCAATCGGTTTACGTGATGTCATGGCCGGCTTCCTGGTCTTTCGTGTGGAGTTGTGGGCGGACGCAGGAGGCGGTGGCCGCCCCCAGCCTGGCGCGGCGACAGCACGTCTCCTTGCCTACAAGAGTGGCCGCCGGAGTCCTGCCATCTGTAGGGCCGAAAGTCACGGCTATCGGAGGACAGTTCCCACCCGAAGGGGTGCTCAGTATGCTTACTATTGTCTGGCGGTACCGTTCTGCGCTGCATCAGACCGGGTGCAGCCCCAAGGAAAGGCGTGACTATGAGTGAACAGAACCTCCCGGAGGATGGCCTGGAAATCGTTGACGAAAATGACGTGCTGCTCGATGAAACACCGGGAAGCGCAGCGTCACAGGAGCTTGACCCCGTACACGGCGAACCGGACAGCTATCCCGGTGCGGCCGAAAACAATCCGGACCGCTGGCAGGAAGACCCGCTGCTCCAGGACGAAGCTGTCCCGGGGGAAGGCAGCGAATTCGACCCCAACGATCTTGAGCGTTAGCCACGGCCACCGGCGCTGGTGCTGAAAGGCGGGGACATGAAAAGCAATGAACTCCTGCAGGATGCCTTCGTGCGCATCAGCGATGCCGTGGCGGAGACGCTCAAGGGCCTCGATGAAGAAGCCCTGCACCATCGCCCGGCCGGCACCGGCAACCCCATCGCCTGGCTTCTCTGGCACCTGGCCCGGGTGGAGGACGCACAGGTTGCCTCCGCTGCAGGCCTGGAGCAGGTGTGGACGCACGCGGGTTTCGCTGCCCGCTTCGGCCTCCCGCTGACGGACCGGGACACCGGCTACGGGCACACCAGCGGGCAGGTGGACTCTGTCCGCGCCACGGCAAGCCTGCTGGGGGACTACTACGGCGCGGTCCACCGGCAGACCATGCAAGTCCTCGGTGAACTGGCAGACCAAGACCTTGACCGGACCGTGGACACCAACTGGGACCCTCCGGTGACCCTCCGGTGACCCTCGGAGTCCGGCTTGTCAGTACCCTCGCCGACTGCCTGCAGCACGTGGGCCAGGCAGCCTACGCGAAAGGCCTGGTGGCCGCACGTCACGGCAGCGGCCGTGCGTGAACTGGTGGTCCTGGGCACAGCATCGCAGGTACCCACCCGTACCCGGAACCACAACGGGTACCTGCTCCGCTGGGACGGGGAGGGGCTGCTCTTCGATCCCGGCGAAGGGACACAGCGCCAGATGATCCACGCCGGAGTTTCGGCAACGCAGGTCACCAGGATCTGCCTCACCCACGTCCACGGCGACCACTGCTTCGGGCTCCCCGGCGTCCTGTCCAGAATGGTGCTGGACGGCGTCAACCACCCGGTCCACCTGCACTACCCGGCCTCCGGGGATGCTGTGGTGCGGGCGCTGGTCTCTGTCAGCACGCCCGGCCTGGACCTGAGGCTCCATCCCCACGGCGCCGCCGGTGAGGTGGCGGAAGGCCTCCACATCCGGCCGCTCAAGCACCGGATAGAGACCTACGGGTACCGCCTCACCGAGCCCGAGGGCTTTACGTTCCTGCCCCACCGCCTCGCGGCAGCGGGCATCGCCGGGCCGGACGTCGGCCGCCTCCTGCGCGAAGGTACCCTTGCCGGCGTCGGACTCGCCGATGTCAGCGTTCCGCGCCCCGGGCAGCGTTTCGCGTTCGTCATGGACACCGCACCGTGCGACGGTGCCGAAGACCTTGCCGACGGCGCCGACCTCCTGGTCGCCGAGTCCACCTTCAGCGACGACGACGGCGGGCTGGCGGAGGAATACCGCCACCTCACCGCCGGGCAGGCTGGCGATTTGGCGGGACAGGGGAGCGCGCGGACGCTGGTGCTCACGCACTTCTCGTCCCGGTACGGCAACGACGTCACCTTCCTGGCCCGGCAGGCGTCCGCCCGCGCCAAGGGTGCCACTGTGATCGCCGCCGACGACCTCCAGCGCATCCGCCTTCCGAACCGCCGCGGGGGGCCTGCAACGGCCGCCGCGGGGATAGGGTTAAAACCATGACCGCTGCTGCAGAATCGACTGTCGCCCTGGGTGGCCGCTTCGCCCGCGAACTCAACGAGCTGGCGGTGCCCTGGGAGGCGGAGGAAGCCCCGGACCCCAAACTCCTGGTACTCAACGGACCGCTCGCCGCGGAACTGGGGCTCGACCCGGCGTACCTGGGCTCGGAAGAGGGAGCGCGGTTCCTGCTGGGCAACCACGTCCCGGAAGGTGCCACGCCTGTGGCCCAGGCCTACGCCGGGCACCAGTTCGGCGGCTACTCGCCCCTCCTCGGTGACGGCCGCGCGCTGCTGCTGGGTGAGCTGGAGGATGCCCGCGGACGGGTGAAGGACCTCCACCTGAAAGGCTCCGGCCGCACGCCATTTGCCCGCGCCGGTGACGGCCGTGCCGTCGTCGGGCCCATGCTCCGCGAATACGTGGTCAGCGAGGCCATGCACGCCCTCGGCATCCCCACCACCCGCTCCCTCGCCGTCGTGGCTACCGGACGGCAGGTGCGCCGGGATGACATGCTTCCCGGCGCCGTGCTGGCCCGGGTGGCCGGCAGCCACCTTCGGGTGGGCAGTTTCCAGTATGCGCGGGCCACGGAAAACACCGAGCTCCTGCGCCGGCTGGCGGACCATGCCATCAGCCGCCACTATCCGGACGCCGCGGCGGAGGAGAACCCCTACCTCGCCCTGTACCGGGCCGTGGTGGCTTCGCAGGCCTCGCTCGTGGCGCAGTGGATGCTGGTGGGGTTCGTCCACGGTGTGATGAATACAGACAACATGACCATCTCCGGCGAAACGATCGATTACGGCCCCTGTGCCTTTATGGACGCGTTCAACCCGGCCGCCGTGTACAGCTCCATCGACGTCGGCGGCCGGTATGCGTACGCCAACCAGCCGGTCATGGCCGAATGGAACCTGGCCCGCCTCGCCGAAGCCATGCTGCCGCTCATCGACGAAGACCAAAAGGCGGCGGTTCCGGTGGCCGTGGAGGCGCTGGGCGGGTTCCGGCGGTATTACAGTGCGGCGTGGTTTGGCGGCATGGCCACCAAGCTGGGCCTGGCTGCGGGGAAGCCGGATACGGCGGCAGCCGAGGAGGTCTCTGACCTGGTGGACGGCGTCACCGGCATCCTCAAGGACGGCCCGGTGGACTACACGCTCTTCTTCAGGAACCTGGCCAAGGCCGCCCGGGGTGACAGCCGGCCTGTCCGCGGGATGGTCATGGACCTGGCTGCGTACGATGCCTGGGCCGAACGCTGGCAGAAGCTGGGGCCGGATGCCGGGCTGATGGACCGCACCAATCCCGCGTACATTCCGCGGAACCACCTCGTCGAAGAGGCGCTGGCCGCGGCTACCGGCGGGGACCTGGATCCACTGCACGGGCTGCTGGAAGCGGTGACGGCGCCGTACAGCGAACGCCCCGGCATGGAGCGGTACGCCGAGGGCGCCCCGGAGGACTTCGGGACGTACATGACCTTCTGCGGCACCTGAGCCTGAGTTTGGTTACGCAGTAAAAAGGGCGGCAGCCGGGATGTCCCGGCTACCGCCCTTTTTGCAGCTCTATGCGCTGGAAGCTACCTGCCCAGCAGGCTATGCGACCCGTACGTAGGAGGCTGCACCAACCCAGCTGACGGAGTGCACCTGGGTCTGGCTGCCGTTGACGCCGCCGCTGACCATCTGGCCGTCACCGGCGTACACGCCGACGTGGCCGGCGGAGATGACGAGGTCACCGGGGGCGGGGGTGCCCACCACGGTGCCGTACTGGAAGAACTGGCCGGGAGCCAGGTCTCCGACGGACTTGCCGACGGCGCGCAGGGCCTTCTCCACCATGGCGGTGCAGTCCTGGGTGACGCCGACCTGGCCGTAAGCGTTGGCGAGGATGGCAGCGCCGGTGCCCGAGCCGGTGGCCGCAGGCGTTGCCGAGGCGTAGCCGAGGTTCATGCCGGTGTTGGCGGGAGCGGTGCTTGCGGTCTGGACCGGTGCCGCTGCCGGAGCAACGGCCGGAGCGGCCGGTGCTGCGTAGCCGGCGCCGGGAATGGCAATCTGGTCACCGGGGTAGATGATCGAGGAAACGTCGAGGCCGTTGGCTGCCAGGACGTCGTTCAGGCCAACCCCGTAGGCGGACGCAATGGCGCCGAGGGTGTCACCGGAAGCAACCGTGTGGACGTTGCCGGCAGCGGCTGCAGGGGCAGCGGCTACGGGCGCGGCAGGAGCCGAGTATGCCTGGACGTTAGTGGTTTCGGTGCTGTCCGGGCCGGTCACGCCTGCATGTGCCGGAGCTCCGACGCCGAACGCAATGCCCGATGCTGCGGCTACTGCGAGTGCCGGGCGTCCAAAGGTCCGGGCCTGGGCCTTGGCCGTCACGGCCAAACCCTGCAGCGCGATGGAGCCGGCCGGAGTAGCGCGGTGACGGGCGGTGGTGAAATTTTTTGACACGGTTGATCGCCTCTCCCATGCCTGCGGGGTGAGCTGTCGGGTTCGGGCTGGAGATACCCGGCCGGTAACGCACTTCGTCAGGGACGGAAGGCGATATCGACTTAACCCCAAGGCTTCGGTGAAGCCGCGGAAACTTGGTTCCCCCGTCCCTGCCAGCTGGAAAGCGATTGAATCCCGGTTCAGCGGCAGGGCTCGGCAAGCTGAGGGGAATGTCCCGCTTGGGAGGGACACGTGTATGACCATAACCCGACGTTCACCCGATTGTCACATTTGGATAACATACGAGGCGGACCTCTCGGATGAAGCCATCGGCCGGATGGCGGCCCGGATCGCCGCGGTGACCTCGGATGATGCCCGGTGCCTAGCCGGTCTGGCAGGCCTGCGTAACAAAGTCATAAAGTTGTGCACGCAACGGCCCGCTGGCGGCGACTTTCAGGACGCCTTCCCGGGTCCCGACCGTAACGGTGAGGGGCAGCAGGGTGCCCACTTTGTCTTCCGCCACGGCGTGCGGATCGCACCGGGCGGGGCGCACCCGCAGGGCCAGGGCAGTGCCGGTTTCCCCCGTCCGGACCGTCACGTTCCGCGGCCACGGCTCAGCCCCGGACTCGGGCCCGGCCTCCGCCAGCAGGGGAGTGCCGCCCACGCTGTGCAGCGTGAGGGGCGGAGTCCCTCCGGGGGCCGTCGGCTGGGGGCTGATGCGAAGGAGGACGACGGCGGTGCGGCCGTCCGCCGCCACCTCAAGGTGCGGGTCCAGGGCCAGTCCGGCCACCTTCGCGGCGTCGGCGGCCAGGCAAAGCTCGCTGTTGTTGCGCGGCAGCACGCCGAAGGGATCCGGCGCCGGAAGGCTCAGGGCTGCCGGCTGCTGTCCGGCCGCAGCGAAGGAAACCGTGGCGCTGGCCTGCGGCGATGCCGTTGCCAGGTCGGCGCAGGTGGGGGGTGGAAGCTGTGCGGGCACGCTTTTGGGCTGGTGCGGCGGAAGCTCCAGGCTGCCCGCTTGTGGGGTCCACTCGATGTCCCCGTCGAACAGCGGGGAACTGACGCGCGCCAGGTCCACTGTGAGGAGACCGTCCGTGGTGTTGGTGAGCTGGAGCAGGATGGCGTGCTGCCCGTACTGGTCGCGGGACTGGTTTACCTCGATGGTGACCGGTCCGGGGGCGGCGGCAGCGGGGGACGCTGCAGGGGTGGGCTGCTGCGGGCTGCAGGCTGATACCGCCAGTACTGCCGCGGTCAGGAATGGCAGCACGCGGTCGCCGGTTTCCGGTCTTGCTGTCCGTGCGGAGGCGGGGCCGCGGCGGATTGCTGTGGTGCGTGGTGTGCTGGCGCCGGCCATGGGCACAGTCTAGGGCTGTGGCGAGGCTTCCGTCTCTGCTGGATAACAATCCACAGCTGTAAACCCTCAACCTGTGGTTGAGCCCGTAGGCTACGGGACTATGTCCCAGTTCGTTACCAAACTGAAGTCCGCGGTGCTCGGCGGACTTCTGGTGTTTACCCTGCTGGGCGCGGCCCTGGTTCCGGCGTCGGCCGCGGACCTCCCGCCGGAGGGATACCCCTCCTGGGAAGACGTCCGGCAGGCCAGGGAGTCTGAAGCGGGTACAGCGGCCGGGATCACCCGGCTCGGCAGCCTCCTCGCCGGTTTGCAGGCGGATGCAGAAACGCTTGGCGGCGCGGCCGTGACGGCTGCAGCGGAGTACGCCACTGCCGAAGCGGCACTCACCGCAGCCAACAGCCGGGTCGAAGCCCTGGCGGCGCAGTCCGCAGCAGCCAACGGGGAACTGCAGCAGCACCGCAGGGAGATCGGCGCCCTTGCCGTGCAGTCGTACAAGACGGGTTCAACCACGGCCGGATTCTTCATGGCCCTGGACGCCCTTGAGTCCGGCAGCGTCCACGGACTCAACATGGTGGAGCTGGTGGGCGCGAAGACGGCCGGCCTGGTGGACCGCGCGGCGTCCGCCGCGAAGGTGGCATCGTCCCTGGGTGAACAGGAGAAAGCTGCACGCTCCGAACGGGAAAACCTGGCCAAGGAGGCCGGGACCAGGCTTGCCGGGGCCAGATCGGCGCAGGACGCCGTAGCCCGCCACATCAGTGAAGAGCAGCAGCACGGCGGTGAACTCACTGCACAGCTGGCCTCACTCAAGGGAATAACCGCGGCCGTTGAGGGGGAGTTCCGGCAGGGCCAGGCCGCCCTCGCCGCTTATGAAGCCTCGCAGGCAGCCAAGCGGGCCGCCGCCCGGGAACAGGCCCAACGGGACTCGGACCGGGCAGCGAAAACCGCAGCAGACGCCCGCGTGGAGGTACCACCGCCCGCGGCCGCGGCGCCGCCGGGAGTTGCCGGTCCCGCGCCGGCGAACCCGGATCCGGTGAAGCCCGCTCCGGCGAACCCGGCCCCGGCGCCCCCGCCGCCGGCCCAGCCGGTGCCGCCGCCCGTCGTCGTACCCTCCGTTCCCGGTGGTGCCGTCAACGATCCTGCCGGAGCGAAGAGCTACGCCGCCGGACGCCTGGGCGCCTACGGCTGGGGCCAGGATCAGTTCCTGTGCCTGGCGCAGCTGTGGACCAAGGAGTCGAACTGGCAGACCACGGCCACCAACCCCTACTCGGGCGCCTACGGGATCCCCCAGGCCCTGCCGCCCGGGAAGTACGCGAGCGCCGGCAGTGACTGGCTGACCAGCTACCGGACCCAGGTTGAGTGGGGTCTGGGATACATCCGCGACAGGTACGGCTCGCCCTGCGGAGCCTGGAGCCACTCGATGGCGAACAACTGGTACTGACGCAGGACTAGGCTTTTCCCATGGCTGACTACGAACGCTTCCGGCTGCTGCTCGAAGAGGAGCGGCAGCTGAAACTGGCCCTGCTGCCGGCGTTGCGGGCGGACATCGCCGCCGCCAACTCCGCCCGCCAGGGAGCCAACGTGGATGACGAACACGATCCCGAGGGTGCCACCATCGCCTTCGAGCTGTCCCAGGCCTCGGCGCTGCTGAACCAGAGCTCGGCCGGCCTGGACCAGGTGGAAGCGGCCCTGGCCCGGATCGCCGCCGGAACGTATGGCAGCTGCGCCGTATGCGGCCGGCCCATCGCCGAAGGCAGGCTTGAGGCCCGGCCGTGGACGCCGTACTGCATCGACCACGCAGCCGCAGGGCGCTCGTGAGCACCGGTCCGGACGCCGTCGCCGAGGCGGCCGGTTTCATCGACCGCACGCTGCAGAACGAGGGCGCCTGGTACCGCGCGGACGACGTCGGCAGCAGGTTTGGCGGCACCCTCGGCTCCTACGGTTCCTCAGTGGGCGCCGTGCGCGGGACCATCCGCGACGCCCTCCGCAAGTTCAAGGAGCTGGACCACGATGCCGTGGTCCGGCTTGCCTCGGAACTGTGGGGCCAGCCGAAACCGGGCGCCCGGCCGGTCTTCGAACGCCGCCAGGCCGCGGTGGTGCTGCTCCAGTCGCGGGTGGCCCTGCTGCGGCACTCGGATCTGACCCGCGTTGAGGGATTCCTCCGCTCCGCGCATGCACCCGAACTTGCCGATCCGCTCGTCACCGACGTTCTGCGGCCGCTCCTGGAGAGGCTGGAGCACCGCAACCGGCAACGCGCTGAAACCGTGCTGGCCCGATGGGGTGCCGACCCGGACGCCCACCTGCGGGCGGCAGCAGCAACACTGTCCCACCACAAAGGAGAATGACTATGGACGATCCCTTTAATCTCGAGCGTTTCGTTGCGGCCCAAAACGGCGGAACGTATGACCAGGCGCTGGCCGAGCTCCAGCTCGGGAACAAGACAGGCCACTGGATGTGGTTCATCTTCCCCCAGATCGCAGGCCTGGGGCAGAGCGCAACATCCCGCAAATACGCCATTGCCTCCCTGGCGGAAGCGCGGGCCTACCTGGAACATGACGTGCTGGGCCCGCGCCTGCTTGAGTCCGCGCAGGCACTGACCCACCACGCCGGGCGCTCCGCAGAGGACATCCTGGGTGGCATCGACGCCCGCAAGCTGCAGTCGTCCATGACCCTGTTCCTCCGCGCCGCGCCCGGCGAAACGGTATTCAATACGGTCCTCCCCCAGTTCTTCGACGGCCAGCCGGACGGGTCCACCGACTCGCTGCTTGCCGACCAGGACGCGGAATAGCCGCTACGGCGTGGGGCTGCCGCCGTTGACGTTCAGGGTCTCGCCCACCACGTAGCTGGATTCCGGTGACGCAAGGAACACGTACGCCGGCGCCAGTTCGGCCGGCTGCCCGGCACGGCCCAGGGGAGTGGACTGGCCGAACTCCGGCAGTTCTTCCTTGGGCTGTCCGCTGCTTACCTGCAGCGGCGTCCAGATGGGACCCGGCGCCACGGCGTTGACCCTGATGCCCTTGGGCGCCAGCTGCTGGGCCAGGCCCTTGGTGAAGTTGTTGATGCTGGCCTTGGTGGTGGCGTAGTCCACCAGCGTGGGCGAGGGGTTGTACGCCTGGATGGACGTGGTATTGATAATGGTCGAACCGGCCGGCATGTGCGCCAGGGCCGCTTTGGTCAGCCAGAACATGGCGTAGACGTTGGTTTTTACCGTGTGGTCGAACTGTTCGTCGGTGATGTCCGCCAGGTCCTCCTGGGCCACCTGCTTGCCGGCGTTGTTCACCAGAATGTCCACACTGCCCAGGACGGCCACGGCGGTTTCCACCACTTCGCGGCAGACTGCAGGATCCTTGAGGTCGCCCGGCACTTTGATGGCCTTGCGCCCGGCCGCCTCGATGATCCCCGCGATCCTGGCCGCGTCCTCTTCCTCCTGCGGCAGGTAGGACAAAACTACGTCGGCACCCTCCCGGGCGAAGGCGATGGCTGTTGCCGCCCCGATGCCGGAATCGGCGCCGGTAACGATCGCCTTGCGGCCTTCGAGTCGCCCCGTGCCGCGGTAGGTCTCCTCGCCGAGGTCGGCCTTGGGAGCCAGTTCGGCGTCCAGGCCGGGTTCAGGCTGGTGCTGCTTGGGAGGGGAGATGTGCTCGTAGGCGGTGACCGGATCGCGGAATGTGTACTGGTCTGTCATGGTTTCCTCCTGCTGGTACGGCTGGATTCTCGAAGCTAAGCATGCTTACGTTTCCAGCCTAGGCACCCGGGGGCCGGCTGCCAAGCCGGGCTACCGCCGCTGTACCTCCACCAGGTGCACCCCGGCGAGCCGGCCGCCGCTAACCACGGCCGTCATGTACGTGCACGCGGGCTGCCGCCGGCGGTCCGTGGGGGATCCCGGGTTCAGCAGCCGCAGGCCCCGCGGCGACGTGGTGTCCCACGGGATGTGGCTGTGACCGAAAACCAGGACATCCGCGTCCGGATAGAGCGCCTCGCAGTGCAGTTCACGGCCCTTCGCCTGGCCGGTCTCGTGCACCATCGCAAAACGGACGCCGTCCAGGGTGACGGCTGCCGTTTCGGGCAGCCGGGCGCGGAGATCCGCGCCGTCGTTGTTGCCATAGACACCCACCAGTTGCCGCGCGCGCTGCTCCAATTCATCAAGCAGCGAGGCGTCCACCCAGTCTCCGGCGTGGAAGACCACGTCAGCACGTTCGACGGCGGACCACACCTGGGCGGGCAGTTCCCGGGCGCGCTTGGGGACGTGGGTATCGGCGATCAGGAGGATGTTCAGCGGCATGGGGAAATCCTGCCACGGGGACCTGTCCGGGCCCGCCCCGGAGTCGTAATCTGGGGGCTTGGAGGTGAGTGCCATGGAGGCTGCACAGGGCGACCGCATCATTGTGCACGGAAGGACTGTGGGTGCAACGGACCGTCACGGAGTGATCCTGGAAGTCCGGGGCGAAGGCGGCGCGCCGCCGTATGTGGTCCGCTTCGACGACGGCCACGAAACCGTCATGTACCCCGGCGGTGATTTCGCCGTCGACCACGGACACGCCAACTGACCCTCCGCCGGCCGCCCTCCGGCGCAGCGGACCTGTCAGACTGGGACGATGGACCACGCTTCCGTCGCCGCATCGTCGATTCCGCCTGTCCGCACCGGCCCCCGCAACCCGGGCGATGCCTGGGTGGAAGGGGACCGCGGCCGCTTCTGGGGCCGGTTCGGCGCCGCCGGCGTCCTGGCCTGGGACCCGGCCAGGGGTGTACTGCTGCAGCACCGCGCCGTCTGGAGCCACAACGGGGGAACCTGGGGGTTGCCGGGCGGCGCCCTGCACGAAGGGGAGGACGCGGTGTCCGGGGCGCTCCGCGAAGCCCACGAGGAGGCTGCCGTCCCCGCCGGGCACGTGGACGTGCTGTTCACGTCGGTCCTGGACCTGGGCTACTGGTCCTACACCACGGTGGTGGTCAAGGTCCGCGAGCCTTTCGAGCCCGTGATCAGCGACCCCGAAAGCATCGAACTGCTGTGGGTGCCGCTGCCCGAGGTGGCGGACAAGGAGCTGCATCCCGGATTCGGCGCCGCGTGGCCCGGCCTCCGGGAACGGCTGGCCTAGTAGTCCTTGCCGTATTCGGCGTGGACCAGGATGGGCAGATGGTCCGACTTGCCCCGGGGCAGCGTTTCGACGCTGGTGATGTCCAGTCCCAGGGACGTGGCGAAATCGAAGTGGCCCTTGAAGACCTTGTAGCGGGTGTAGGTGCGCCGGTTGCTGAGGGACAGGGCGTAGCCGGAATTCTTCATGTGCAGATGCAGGTTCTTGGTGAAGAACGGGTAGTTGAAGTCGCCCACCATCAGCGTCATCAGGCCCTTGCCCATGCTCAGCAATTCGGCGTGGGCGGCGTGGATCTGCTTGCGCCGCAATGAATTCGACGCTGTGAGCGGGGCGGCGTGGAAGGACCCGATGACCAGTTCGTGCTGCGTTTCGTTGTCCATCACACGGGTTCCGATCAGCCGCTCATGAGCCGGCGCCAATACCCGGTCATGCATCGATTTCTGCAGCGCAAAGGACTGGGTATCCAGGGCCGTGAAGCGGCTGGTCCGGTAATAGATCGCCAGGCCCAGCCGGTTCCCCTTGGTGGCGTCCGCCAGATGGAGCGGGCCCAGGGTTTCCGGCAGGTCCGCCGCATCAACTTCCTGCAGGCACAGCGCATCGATGTCATGATTCCGGGCGAGGGCAAGCAGTTCGCCGCTCGCTGCGTGCTTGCGGAGGTTGTAGCTGATGACGCGCATGAAACACCTCTTCCGAGGGTTGCTGACAGGACCAGTTCCTGAGTCTAGTCCGCGGCCGGACCCTGCGCTCAAACATTTCGCCGCGACCCGCTGGCCACCATTCTGCGGCGTCCGGATAGAGTTAGTGGCAATTCACTGGGATTTCCTGAAAGGCCACTGTTGACTGACGAACTCCCCGAACTGGCCGAAGGCAGCGCCTACTACCAGGCCCTTGGCGGCGGACATTTCCGCTCCACCATCCACGCCCAGGGCGCCTGGAACACGCACGAGCAGCACATGGCACCGGCCTCCGGCCTGCTGGCGGATGCCCTGGAGCGGCTCCAACCGCGGCCCGGGATGCGGATGGCGCGGCTGAGCTACGAGATCCTGGGCCTGATTCCCGGCGGGGAATTCCACATCGAGGCCACTGTGCTGCGGCCCGGCAGGACCATCGAGCTGCTCCAGGCTGAACTTGTGGCCCAGGGCAGGACTGCCATCCGGGCCACCGCCTGGCGGATGGTCACCAGCGACACCTCAGCGGTTGCCGCCATTGAAGACACCGCCATCCCCGGCCCGGAAGACTGCAAGCCCTACGACGGGTCCGCCATCTGGCCCGGCGGCTACATCCGGTCCCTGGAGATGCGGGTGGCGGAAGGACACCGTCCCGGCGCGGGGAAGGTCTGGCTTCGCACGGCGCATCCGCTGACCGACCGTGAAGACAGCGGAGACCTTGCCCGCCTCATGGGGCTGGTGGACACCGCCAACGGCATTGCCGCACGGGTTCCGCCGGGACCGGACAGCTACGCCTTCCCCAACCTGGACCTGCAGATCCACATGTACCGCCGGCCCGAGGGGGAGTGGCTGGGCCTGGACAACGCCGTATCGTTCGGCCGCGACGGCATCGGCCTGACATCAACGGTCCTGCACGACCCGCAGGGCCCGTTCGGCAGGGCTGAACAGATCCTCACCCTGCGCCAAACCTAGGCGCCGGACCCATGGCTGCCACGCCCTTCCAGACGTATCGTTAACTGTGTCGTTGTATATCGTTCACGATCTCCAGAGGAGACCCTTATGCGTGGCTCAAACCCGGGATATGGATTCGGCAGCAACAACATCGATGGCCTCTGGCAGGCCATCGAGGACTTCCGTTCCCGCTTCGAAAAGCCGGAAGGCACCAGGGCCGGCAAAGGCGAGGTGCGGGCGGCGGTCCTTGCCCTGCTGGCGGAGCGCCCCATGCATGGCTACCAGATCATCCGCGAGATCGAGGAGCGCAGCGGCGGCAGCTGGAAGCCCAGCGCCGGTTCTGTCTACCCCACCCTGCAGTTGCTCGCTGATGAGGGTGTGATCCGGGCCGAGGAATCCAACGGCCGGAAGATCTACTCCCTGACCGAAGCCGGCCGGGACGAGGCTGCCGGCAGCGCCGCATCAAATCCCTGGGCCGGGGCGGGCCCGCAATCCACCACCGGATTCGCTGCCCTTCCCAAGGCAGGCGTCGAGCTGGCCCAGGCCGCCGCGCAGGTGGGGCGGACCGGCACCCCGGAGCAGGTGAAGCAGGCCGTGGCAGTGCTGGACGAGGCACGCCGACGGCTGTACTCGATCCTCGCCCAGGACTGACGGGGGTGGCTTCCGGCCCTCGCCCGCAGGTGGGCCCGGCTGCATTCCTGGGCCACGTCCGTTCCCGCTACCGCCGAATCCTGCGTTTTGCCGCACGGCACCTGGCATCAGTGTGGTGGTACGAGCTGCTGCTGCCCCGGATAGGGCTGGCCCGCGTCGCCGAGCGGACCCGTCCGGCCAGGATGCAGCGGTTCGCCCGCCGTTTCCACGCACTGGCCGTGGAGCTCGGCGGCCTCATGATCAAGGTGGGCCAGTTCCTGTCGTCCCGGCTCGATGTGCTCCCGCCGGAAATCACCGAGGAACTCCAAGGCCTGCAGGATGAGGTGCCACCGGTCGCGTTCCCGGCCATCCGGGCCCTTGCCTCCTCCGAGCTGGGTTTTCCCCTTGACGAGGTGTTTGCCATGTTCGAGGAGGAGCCCCTGGCCGCAGCCTCCCTCGGCCAGGCGCACCGGGCGCGGCTGCTGCCCGCCGACGCGGAGGTGGCCGGGGTCAAGGACGTGGTGGTCAAGGTGCAGCGTCCGGGCATAGAGGCGATCGTCGCCGTCGACCTCGCGGCGCTGCGGAAGGTGGGCGGCTGGCTCAGCCATTTCCGGATCGTGGCCGACCGCGCCGACATGCCGTCCCTGGTGGAGGAGTTCGCGCAGACCAGCCTGGAGGAGATCGACTACCTCCACGAGGCCGCCAGTGCCGAGCGGTTCGCAGCGGATTTCGCCGGCGATGCCCGGGTCCACGTGCCACGGCCCGCCTGGGAGCGGTGCACCCGCCGCGTGCTCACCCTGGAGGATGTCACAGCCATCAAGATCACGGACACGGACGCGCTCCGTTCGGCAGGCATCGACCCCGCAGAGGTGGCGCCGGTGTTCGCCTCGGTCATGTTTGACCAGCTGTTCACCAACGGCTTCTTCCACGCCGACCCGCACCCGGGCAACATTTTCGTCACGCCCACCCGGCCCGGTTCGGGCAGCCATCGCTGGAAACTGACCTTCATCGACTTCGGCATGATGGGCGAGGTAACCCCCTCCACCCGCAGCGGCCTGCGCAAGCTCCTGATCGCCGCCGCGGCCCGCGACGGCAAGGGACTGGTTGCCGCCATCCGCGACGTCGGAGTGCTGGTGCCATCGGCGGACACCGTGGAGCTGGAACGGGCCATGACGCACCTGTTCGCCCGGTTTGGCGGGATGGGCTTCGCCGAGCTCCGCGAGGTGGATCCGCGCGAGTTCCGCGACTTCGCGGAGGAGTTCGGCGAAGTGGTCCGGTCCCTGCCGTTCCAGCTTCCCGAGAACTTCCTGCTGATCATCCGGGCGATGTCCCTCACCTCGGGGGTGTGCAGTTCGCTGGATGAGCGCTTCAACCTGTGGGACTCGGTAGAGCCCTACGCTGCCCGGCTGCTGCGGGAGGAGGGCGGGAACATCGTTCAGGACGCCGCCCGGCAGCTGGCCGGGGCTGCGGGACTTGCGCTGCGGCTGCCGCAGAGGGTGGATGACCTGATCACCCGGATCGGTGAAGGCAACGTGTCTGTCGCCAACCCCCGGCTGGAGCGGCAGGTGGCCAGGCTGGACCGCACGGCCCGCCGGACGGCGTCGGCAGTGGTCTTCGCCGCGTTGCTCATCGCCGGGGCCGTGGTCCGGGCCGACGATTCCGTACTCGGCACCGTCCTGATGGCAGCGTCAGCGGTTCCGCTGCTCCACGGCGCCTGGGTGGGGCGGAGGGGGCGGTAGCCGGGCGCCCGGCCGGTGGGTCGGGCACCGGGCAGGGCGCACGACGGCGTACCCTAGGTTGGGCCCGTCCGGCACCGCCGCGGCAGGGTCAAGGAACAGCATCATGACGACCAAGGGAGCCCAGTGCCATGGCCCACCACCCTGACTCCGGAACCCTGACCGTGGTCCGGCAGGACGTCTCGCTCGGTGCCGCCCGGGACCTTGAGTTCGGCCTTGAGCTGCTCGCCAGGGTGCGCAACGGAAGCATGGGCCCCACCCTTCGGCTGTACCGCCCCGCGCCCACAGTGGCCTTCGGCCAGCGTGACACCCGGCTGCCCGGGTTTGACGCCGCCGCCCAGGCGTGCCGCGACAACGGCTTCGAACCCCTGGTCCGCCGTGCGGGCGGCCGAGCGGCCGCTTATCACCAAGGCACCCTGGTGGTGGACCACATTGAGCCTGACGACGATGCCATCGCCGGTTCCAAAAGGCGGTTCGGCTATTTCGGGGAGCTCTTCGCCGACGCCCTGCGCAGGGTGGGTGTGCAGGCCGCAGTAGGGGAAATCCCGGGGGAATACTGCCCCGGCGAATTCAGCGTGCACGGCACGGCCGCGGCTGACGGGTCCCGCATCAAACTCGTAGGCACTGCGCAGCGGGTGGTGGCCGGCGGCTGGCTGTTCAGTTCGGTCATCGTGGTGGAGGACTCCGCACCGATCCGGAAGGTCCTGACCGACAGCTACGCCGCGCTCGGCCTCGACTGGGACCCAGCCACGGCCGGCGCCGCGGACGACCTCGTCCCCGGGCTGACGGTGGAAGCAGTCACCGAAGCCCTGCTCGAAACGTACGCGGGCCATGCCACCTTGGCTTCGGCGCCGTTCGGCAGCCTGGGGGCATGACCCGCGTCTGCT
This sequence comes from Pseudarthrobacter sp. 10T415, assembly GCF_056394175.1. Taxonomy (NCBI): domain Bacteria; kingdom Bacillati; phylum Actinomycetota; class Actinomycetes; order Micrococcales; family Micrococcaceae; genus Pseudarthrobacter; species Pseudarthrobacter sp. 10T415. Next base: position 156,630 of record NZ_JBFTHJ010000001.1, read on the forward strand.
GGATCACCAGTGTCCGGGCGCGGCACCGGGCAAGTAATGGCCCGGCCGCCCGCATTGTCCTGGACTAGGCCGCCAGGCGGTTCCTGACCTCTGCAGCGGACGGGTTGGTGGCCGCCGTGCCGTCCGGGAACAGGACGGTGGGTACGGTGCGGTTGCCGCCGTTGATCTGCTCCACGAGCTCGGCGGTACCCTCCACTTCCTCGATGTTGATTTCGGTGTAACCGATGCCCTGCGCGTCGAGCTGCTTCTTCAGCCGGTTGCAGTAGCCGCACCAGGTGGTGGAAAACATGGTGATGGTGCCGGTTTCGGGAGTGAAATCCACAGGGTTCTCCTCTGGGTTGGGTGAAGGTTTCGTTCGGGTCAACGGTAGCGTGCCCGCCGGTATTCCCCGGCGTCCGGCCGCCGGGGCGCTGCCCGGATGACAGTATGTGGCGCCGATGGCATGCTGGAGCCATGTGTGGACGCTACGTAATGGCACGCGCCGTGGGGGACCTCCTGGCAGAATTCGACGCCGAACTGGAGGACGAGGTGAGCATTCCGCCGTCGTGGAATGTAGCTCCCACCGATGCCGTCCCCATTGTCCTGGAGCGGTTGGTTGAGAACGGCCCGGACGCCCGGCAGGTCCGCCAGCTGCACGTCGCCCGCTGGGGCCTGGTTCCTTCCTGGGCCAAAGACCCGGGCATCGGGTCCAAAATGATCAACGCCCGCAGCGAATCAGTGCTGGAGAAGCCTGCCTTCCGGAAGGCGATCAAGTCACGGCGCTGCGCCGTCCCCGCCGATGGCTACTACGAGTGGAAGCAGGGCCCCGGGAAGTCCAAGCAGCCGTACTACGTGCACCCCGGCGCAGAAAGGGGGCTGGCCTTCGCAGGCCTCTATGAATGGTGGCGCGATCCGTCGGTGCCGGCGGGCGAGCCCGGCCAGTGGCTGCTTTCCACGTCCATCCTGACGGCAGACACCCCGCCGCCGGGCTCCGAATCAACCGTGTTCGGGAAACTGACCGCACTCCATGACCGGGTACCGCTGCCCATGGACAGGGACACCATGCAGGCCTGGCTTGATCCGCAGGCTGATGACGCCGCCGCCCTGGTGGACATGGTGCGGTCCGGAGTCAAGGATGTGGCCGCCGACTGGCACGTGGAGTCCGTGGGCAAAGAGGTGGGCAACGTCCGCAACAACGGTCCGGAGCTCATCCGGCCCGTGGAGGCCCTCTTCTAGCAGCCCGGACCGCCGGAACCGGAACTCAGACGGTGACCGTCCCGTCGTCGTCCACTGCCCAGGTGGGGTTGTACGCAACTTCCCAGCGGAAACCGTCCGGATCGGAGAAGTAACCCGTGTAGCCGCCCCACGGCTGGGTGACCGGTTCGCCGGTAACTGCAGCCCCGGCGGCCTTCGCCTCCTCCAGGACCCGGTCCACCTCATCGGCGGCGTGCACGTTATGGCTCAGGGTGATGCAGGGGACCGGTCCGGGAGCGTCCACCCCGGCCTCGGCGTGCATCTGGCCCGCATCCCACAGGGAAAGCACCAGCCCGTGGTTGGCCTGGATGAAAACGACTTCGCCGGGGACCTCCCGGTGCACGGGCCACCCGAGACCGTCGACATAAAAGGCCCGGGAGGCCGGAACACTGCGGACACCTAGCGAGATGAAGTCGACTCTGGGTTGCATGCTTCGATACTGTCAGAAGATGGCAACAATTCAAGGAAACGACCGGGATGCACTGGCCGACAAGGAACAGCTCGCCGCAGTCCGAATTGCCGTGGATGAGGTGGACGACCAGATCGTCACCCTTATTGCGCGCCGCGAACGCCTGATCAGGATCGCCGGCACCCTCAAGGGTGACGACGCCGAAGTCCGCGCACCGGACCGCGTGGAGAAAATCATCCAGCATGTCCGCTCGGCAGCTGAGAAGAAGGACATCGACCCGGACATCGTGGAAGCGACGTACCGGGCAATGATCTCCGGATTCATCGAACTGGAGCTCCGGGTCCACCACGAAGACAACGGCTGACCCGCCCGGGCCACCCCTCCTTACCCTGCAGCTGCAACGCTGCGGGGAACCCTAGAGGTTTTCGTCCACCTTCACGCCGGACTGGAAGTCCCGCCCGTCAGCCTCGCTGAAGCCTGTCATCACATGGCCCTTGCCGAGGCCATTGATTGCTGCCATGGGGAAGTTGCCTGTGATGGTGCTGCCTGAATGGCTGACGCCGCCCAGGTCATAGTTCTCCTCACAGTTCTGTTCGTGGTTAAACGAAAAGAAGGCTATGGCCTCCCCGTTCATGAATTCAATGCCCAGCCGGCGCTGGGATGAGTAGTCCGGACTCGCCGCCACAAGACCCACCACGTAGGCGCCGGAACCGGGGATGTTGCCGTCTATATCGAACGTGGCCACCAGCGTGGAGTCCTGTGCCTTGATGCTGACTTGTTTGAGGAGTGCGTCAGAGGTGCTCATGCACCCATCCTGCTCCCTGCAGAACTGTCAGTCCACCCCCTGAACCACGATTCTATGCATTGGGTGGGGCCGGGCGTAGACTGGAGATATTCGAACACATATTCGAATATTTTCCCCAGTTTGCAGTACCAGCCAGTCCCGGAGGCGCCATGGGCATGTTCAGCGAATCAGTTGATGTCGCCTGCACCTCCGACGGTCTTCCCCAGAGCCTTGTATGGGCAGGGTGTACCTATGACATCTGCGCCGAACCCCTCCGATGGTACGAACGCCGCCAATGGTGGGCTGAGGAAAGCCGGGTTCCCCTGGGGAGCGGCCCCGGGATGGTGGATCACGAAATCTGGCGGATCCAGGTCCTGCCCCAGGCTTCGCCAGGACATCTGCCCGGCAGGGAAAGCCAGCCCATGGAACCACTCACGCTTGACCTCACCCGCCACATCCGCAGTGGCAGGTGGCGGCTGCTGCGCATCCACGACGCCCTTCGACCCAGAACAGCATGAGTTTCACGCACCTGCATGTCTCCACCGCCTTCAGCGCGCACTATGGAGTCTCCTGGCCGGAGGAACTGGCCCAGGCCGCCGCTGACGACGGCGCCTCCGCGCTGGCCTGCACAGACCGCGACGGGCTATACGGCACCATTAAGCACCTCAAGGCCTGCATGGCCGCGGGGATCGACCCCATCGTTGGGGTGGACCTTGCGGTGCTGGACGACGACGGCGATCGCCGCACCGAGGTCGCCGGACGGGTTGTGGTGCTCGCCAAGGGGCACAACAACGGTGCCGGCTACAGGGCGCTCTGCCGGCTGATCTCAGATGCCCACTCCCGGACGTCCGGCAAGGCCGGGGGTGCCATCCCCGTGGCAGTGACCCGGGCAGAACTGGCCTCAAGGACCCTCGACCCCCAAACGCTCAAACCAGTCCTGGTGGTCCTCATCGGGCCAGACTCCGACGTGGGGCGTGCCATGGGAGGAAGGCGATACCTGCGTCCACGCACCCTGTTCAAGCAATGGCTCGATGCCATGCCCGCTGGGACAGTGGTGGCAGAGATTGTTTCCCAGCTCAGCGCCCCCGGGTCACCCCTGAGCACCGCCCACGCGGTAAGGATGCTTCGACTCGCCGAAGAACACCGTGTTCCTGCGGTCCTCACCAATGCCGTCAGGTATTGCGGAGCGGACGGAGCGCCCACTGCCGACGTCCTCGACTCCGCACGCACGCTCAAATCCCTTCCCGAACTGGCCGGCGAACCCCTCCTGCAGCCCACCGGCCAGGGATGGCTGAAAACCTCAAACCACATGCGCCGGCTTGCCCAGGAAGTCATTTCCGCTGCAGGCTACGGCGCCGCAGACCTTACGCAGCTCCTTGCACAGACCGAGGCGCTCGCCGATGCCTGCCGCATCGATCCTGCCAGTGACATGGGGTGGAAGCAGCCGGTCGTTCCGGAAGCGTCCATCATCGGGATCAACCAGGACCCCGCCCTGGAACTGGTCCAACGGTGCCATGCCGGAATCGCCAGGCGCTTCCCGGGTATTACCGGTACCGCTGAGCAAACCATGCTCACCAGGCTCGAGCATGAGCTGGGGATCATCCGCAACCTCAACTTCTCCTCCTACTTCCTGACCGTGGCTGAAGTCTCCAGGATGATCCAGGACATGGGAGTTCGTGCCGCAGCAAGAGGCTCAGGTGCATCCAGCCTGGTCAACTACCTGATTGACGTCAGCCAGGTAAATCCGCTGCAGCATGATCTGATATTTGAGCGTTTCCTGTCCCAGGACAGGGCCACCCTGCCGGATATCGATATCGACGTCGAAAGCGCCGAGCGCCACAATGTATACCGCAAAATCTTCGAACGGTTCGGGGCTGAGCGGGTCACCCTGATGAGCATGCAAAACGGATACCGGGCCAGGGGAGCAGTCCGCGATGCCGGCCTCGCCCTGGGAATGGACGGCGACGAGGTGGGGGAGATCGCCAAGCAGCTGTGGCGCTTTTCCGCAGGGAAATTCCGTGAAGCGCTCCAGGAAAAACCAGAACTGCGCGAATTCGCCGGACGGGTGGAACAACGGGACACAGACGGCAACCAGCAACTGGATCTCCTGGTGGACCTGACTGAACGCCTTGATCGGCTGCCCCGCCATATCTCCATGCACCCCTGCGGAGTGATCCTGGGTGACGCCACCCTGCTGGACCGCACCCCGGTCCAGCCCAGCGGGTTGGGGCTGCCCATGAGCCAGTTCGACAAACATGACATGGATCCCATGGGAATGCTGAAGCTTGATGTCCTGGGCGTCAGGATGCAGAGCGCCATGGCGTTTGCCGTCCGTGAAATCATCCGGATCCATCCCTCCAAGAGCGACGTTGTAGCAGCAGGGCACCATGCTCCCGGTCCGGAAGGGGCCGGCCCTGACTACATCGCGGATAACGGGCACATCGATCTCAATGCTGTTCCGCTGGACGACGAAGCCACGTTCGAACTCATTAGGAGTACCCATACACTCGGATGTTTCCAGATCGAGTCTCCCGGGCAGCGGGAACTGATCGGCAAAATGGCACCCCGGGAATTCAACGACCTCATCATCGACATCTCCCTGTTCCGGCCGGGGCCCATGAAATCAGACATGGTCCGGCCTTTCCTGGAGCACCGGCACGGCTTCGCCCCCGAGGTATATCCCCACCCGGACCTCAAGCCAGTCCTTGCCGAAACCCACGGGGTCACGGTGTTCCATGAACAGATCCTCAAGACCTTCGATGTCATGACCCACTGCGGGCTTGCCCGTGCCGACGAGTTCCGGCGTGCCCTGGGCAATGAAAACCGCGAACCCGCTGTGGAGGAGTTCTTCCGCAAGGCAGCCCGCGCCAAAGGGTATGCCCACGAGGTGGTGGACAAAGTTTGGGGAACCCTGAAGGCCTTTGGAAGTTTCGGGTTCTGCAAGGCCCACGGCGCAGCCTTTGCCGTTCCCACATACCAGTCCGCCTGGCTCAAAACGCACCACCCGGAGGCCTTCCTGGCTGGGCTGTGGGAACACGATCCCGGCATGTACCCCAAACGGTTGCTGGTAGCTGAAGCACGGCGCCTGGGCATCCCCATCCTTCCGCTGGACATCAACCGGAGCAAGGACGAATACCGGGTAGAGCGGATCCTGACCGGAGCCGATTCCGGAAAGCTGGGGATACGTCTCAGCCTGAAAGGCATTTACGGGCTTTCGGGAACTGAACTGAAAAGGATCGTCGCCGGGCAGCCTTTTGACTCGCTCGCGGACCTTCGGTCGCGTTCCAGGATCAGCAAGCCCAGCATCAAGCGGCTTGCCCAGCTTGGCGCGTTCGACTCCCTCCACCGGGAGGCAGGAGGAACTGCCAACCGGGCCGACCTCGTCCAGCACCTGCAGCAACTCCAGGTCTCAGGAAGCCGGAAGGGCACCGACGTAGTGGAAGGGCAGCTGTCCTTCCCGCTGGGCGATATTGAGTTGCGCAACGTTAAACCCGGGCTGCCCCAACCGACCCTGGTGGAAACCGTCCGGGCTGAACTTGACCTGATGGCTGTGGATGTCAGCACCCACCTGATGGACAGCCACCGCCCAATCCTGGAAAAGCTGGGCGTCACCACGGCCGACAAGCTGCTGGGACTGCGGAACGGAACCGAAGTGCTGGTGGCCGGCGTCCGGGTAGCCACCCAGACGCCACCCATGCGTGGGGGCCGGCGGGTGGTGTTCATTAGCATCGACGACGGTACCGGCTGCATCGATTCAGTGTTCTTCCATGAAGCCCAGGAAAGCGCCGGTCCGCTCCTGTTCGGAACCCGGATGCTGCTGATCCGGGGCACCACCCGCAGGACCGGTCCGCGGGGAATCAGCCTTAGCGCCAGCATGGCCTGGGACCTCAGCAGGCCCGAAACGCTGCCGTTCCCGCCGTCGGAAACTCCCTTCCAGGACGTGGCGCACCCACTGGACGGCATTGCCAGGAGCCTCGCCATCACCGGTTTCAACGGCTGACTTCGGCTTTCCCGCTGCCGTGAGCCGCGTTGGTCGGCCCTCCGCCGAACCGATAGCATTGACGGTGGCTGGCTGTGGTCCCCGTACGCCGCAAGCTATGAAGCCTCAACTTTGAATAGGAGACACCCGTGTCAGATGCCCAGCAGATCACCCTTCTCGTCGACGGCGAAGAGACCAAGGTGACTACCGGGACAACCGGTGCGGAACTCTTCTTTGAGCGCCGCGATGTTGTCGTGGCCCGCGTTAATGGCGAACTCAAGGACCTGGACCAGGAACTGCCCGAAGGTGCCGAGGTGGAAGGCGTCACCATCGAATCCCCGGACGGACTGAACGTCCTGCGCCACTCCACCGCCCACGTCATGGCCCAGGCCGTCCAGCAGCTGCGCCCCGATGCCAAGCTCGGCATCGGCCCCTACATCACCGATGGCTTCTACTTCGACTTCGACGTCGCCGAACCGTTCACCCCCGAGGACCTCAAAACCCTCGAGAAGATGATGCAGAAGATCATCAACCAGAACCAGAAGTTCGTCCGCCGCGTTGTCAGCGAGGACGAAGCCCGCGATGCCATGAAGAACGAGCCCTACAAGCTCGAGCTGCTGGGCAAGAAGAACGAAGCTGCCGAGGCCGGCGAAGGCGTGAACGTCGAGGTCGGCGCCGGCGACATCACCATCTACGACAACGTTGAGCGCAAGGAAGGCACCACTGTCTGGTGCGACCTCTGCCGTGGCCCCCACCTGCCCAACACCAAGCTCATTTCCAACGCCTTCGCCCTGACGCGTTCCTCTTCCGCCTACTGGCTGGGCAACCAGAAGAACCAGCAGCTGCAGCGCATCTACGGCACCGCCTGGCCCACCAAGGACGCCCTCAAGGCCTACCAGGAACGCATCGCCGAGGCTGAACGCCGCGACCACCGCAAGCTCGGTTCCGAGCTGGACCTGTTCTCCTTCCCGGATGAGCTGGGCTCGGGCCTTCCGGTGTTCCACCCCAAGGGCGGCATCATCCGGAAGGAAATGGAGGACTACTCCCGCCAGCGCCACGTGGAGGCCGGCTACGAGTTCGTCTACACCCCACACATCACCAAGGGCCACCTGTACGAAGTTTCCGGGCACCTGGACTGGTACAAGGAGGGCATGTTCCCGGCGATGCACGTCGACGCCGAGCTCAATGAGGACGGCACCGTCCGCAAGCCCGGCCAGGACTATTACCTGAAGCCGATGAACTGCCCCATGCACAACCTGATCTTCCGTTCGCGGGGCCGCTCCTACCGCGAACTTCCGCTTCGCCTGTTTGAGTTCGGGTCTGTCTACCGGTACGAGAAGTCCGGCGTGGTCCACGGCCTGACCCGCGTCCGTGGGATGACACAGGACGATGCCCACATCTACTGCACCCGCGAGCAGATGAAGGACGAGCTCACCAAGACGCTCACCTTCGTCCTGGACCTGCTCAAGGACTACGGCCTCAACGACTTCTACCTGGAGCTGTCCACCAAGGACCCGGAGAAGTATGTCGGCGAGGACGCTGCGTGGGAGGAAGCCACCCGCACCCTGGCCGAAGTGGCCCAGGAATCGGGACTGGAACTCGTACCGGATCCGGGTGGAGCCGCGTTCTACGGCCCCAAGATCTCCGTGCAGGCCAAGGACGCCCTGGGCCGCACCTGGCAGATGTCCACCATCCAGCTGGACTTCAACCTGCCCGAACGCTTCGAACTCGAATTCCAGGCTGCAGACGGCAGCCGGCAGCGTCCCGTGATGATCCACCGTGCACTTTTCGGCTCGGTGGAGCGGTTCATGGGCGTCCTCACCGAGCACTACGCCGGCGCCTTCCCGGCATGGCTGGCACCCGTCCAGGTGGTGGGCATCCCGGTGGCCGAAACCTTCAACGAGTACATGTTCGACGTCGTCGACCAGCTGAAGGCGGCCGGTATCCGTGCCGAGGTGGACACCTCCTCGGACCGTTTCCCGAAGAAGATCCGTACCGCCAGCAAGGACAAGATCCCGTTCGTGCTGATCGCCGGCGGAGACGACGCCGAAGCCGGCGCGGTTTCCTTCCGGTTCCGTGACGGCAGCCAGGACAACGGCGTGCCGGTGGCAGAAGCAGTCAAGCGGATCACCGAAGCCGTCCGTAACCGGACCAGCTAGCGAACGGAACAGCACCGTGGAGGAGAACACAGGCGCCGGGTATCCAGGGGATGCCGGTGTAACCGACGACTTTGCCCTGGCCGGTGTCCCGGACGCTTTCCAGCGCCTGTGGACTCCGCACCGGATGGCCTACATCAAGGGCGGGCAGCACCAGTTCAAGAATGAGAATGACTGCCCGTTCTGCGTGGGCCCGGGACGAACCGACGAGGACGCCCTCATCGTGTACCGGGGGAAAACCTGCTACGTCGTGCTGAACCTCTTTCCGTACAACCCCGGGCACCTGCTGGTCTGCCCGTACCGGCACGTCCCGGACTACACGGACCTGACGGTCGAGGAAACTGCCGAATTCGCCGACCTGACCCAGACGGCGATGCGCGTCCTGCGCAAGGTGTCCAACCCGGGCGGATTCAACCTGGGCATGAACCAGGGTGTGGTGGGCGGTGCCGGTATCGCCGCCCACCTGCACCAGCACATCGTTCCGCGCTGGGGCGGCGACGGGAACTTCTTCCCCATCATTGCCCAGACCAAGGCCATCACGCAGACCCTCGATGAGGTCCGGCAGATGGTGGCCGACGCCTGGCCCGGGGAGACTGATGCTGAATAGGCACGCCCGCGGTTTCTTTACCGCGCTTTTCACCCCGTTGGCCCGCTGGCTCCTGCGCCTGGGTGTCTCGCCCGACGCCGTAACAGTCATCGGAACCGCGGGCGTCGCGCTGGGCGCCCTGGTGTTCTATCCCCTCGGGCAACTGTTCTGGGGGACGGTCTTCATTACGGCCTTCATCTTTTCCGATGTCCTGGACGGCATCATGGCCCGCATGCAGGACGTCAAGAGCCGCTGGGGCAACTTCCTGGACTCCACCCTGGACCGCGTCGCGGACGGCGCGCTCTTCGCCGGACTGGCGGTGTGGTTCTTCACGGGCGGGCAAAATACTGCCATCGCCGCGGGGGCCATGGTCTGCCTGGTCCTGGGCATGGTGGTCTCCTATGCGCGGGCCAAAGCCGAGTCCCTTGGATACACGGCAAATGTCGGCATCGCGGAGCGGGCCGAGCGGCTCGTCTCCGTCCTGGTGGTCACTGGGCTCACCGGGCTGGGACTGCCGCCGGTGGTGCTGCTCGTGACGCTGGTGCTGCTGGCGCTGGCCAGCTTCACGACGATCGTCCAGCGTGTTGCTTCGGTCCGCCGGCAGGCCCTGGCACAACCGCTTCCCGCGGACGAAACGTAATTGCCGCGGCTGGCCGCCGGGGGACTACTATAAGGATTGCCCGGTCAATGGACCCGGCAATCCGTGTGTGTACAGTCCGGCATCAGCATGCCCGCCTGCACACCCGGCGAAGATCGTCTATCTACCCATAGGGGTTTTTGTGTCTACACCAGATGTAAGCAACGAGGCCGGTTCGTCCGCGAACAGCGTCACGGGCAGCAACCGCGTGAAGCGCGGCATGGCTGAGATGCTCAAGGGCGGCGTCATCATGGACGTCGTCAACGTTGAACAGGCCCGCATCGCCGAAGACGCTGGTGCTGTTGCAGTCATGGCCCTGGAACGAGTTCCGGCCGATATCCGCGCCCAGGGCGGCGTGTCGCGCATGTCCGATCCGGACATGATCGACGCCATCATCGAAGCCGTGTCCATTCCGGTCATGGCGAAGGCCCGCATCGGCCACTTCGTCGAAGCCCAGGTCCTGCAGTCCCTCGGCGTGGACTACATTGACGAGTCCGAGGTCCTCACCCCGGCCGACTACGTCAACCACATCGACAAGTGGAACTTCAAGGTTCCCTTCGTCTGTGGCGCCACCAACCTTGGTGAGGCCCTGCGCCGCATCAACGAAGGCGCGGCGATGATCCGGTCTAAGGGTGAAGCCGGCACCGGCGATGTTTCCAACGCCACCGGCCACATGCGCCAGATCCGCGCCGAGATCGCCAAGCTCGCAGCCCTTCCCGAGGACGAACTGTACGTCGCGGCCAAGGAACTGCAGGCCCCGTACGAACTGGTCAAGGAAGTTGCCGCTGCCGGCAAGCTCCCCGTGGTGCTGTTCACCGCCGGCGGCATCGCCACCCCGGCCGACGCCGCCATGATGATGCAGCTCGGCGCCGACGGCGTGTTCGTTGGCTCCGGCATCTTCAAGTCCGGCAACCCCGCCCAGCGCGCGGCCGCCGTCGTGAAGGCCACCACCTTCTTCGATGACCCCGACGTCATCGCCAAGGCCTCCCGCGGCCTCGGCGAAGCCATGGTGGGCATCAACGTCGACGAAATCCCCCAGCCGCACCGCCTCGCCGAGCGCGGCTGGTAACTCCCGCCTTGGTCGCCTTGGGTGCGCCGGACGGCGCCATCCTCGGCGCGCTATTCCCCGCGCATTGTCTGCAGCTACGTAGCTGGTTGGGGCGCGGGGGCCCTTTTACGCGCGCTGCCGGATAACGCCGTCCGACGCTTCTGGTCGCCTTGCATTGGTAAGCACGACGGCGGCGGGTCACCTTGTGTGGGACCCGCCGCCGTCGTTTTTTAAGGTGTGGGGGGGTGTGGTCTACTCCAGGCCGCGGCGCTTTAGCAGGGGCTCGAGTTTGGCGTCCCGGCCGCGGAGGATCCGGAAGGACTCCAGGGGGTCGCGGCTGTTGCCCCGCGAGAGCAGTTCCTGCCGGAACCGGTCGCCGTTGGCCCTGGTAAGCCCGCCGTTCTCCGTGAACCAGTCCACCGTCTCGGCATCCAGGACCTCACTCCAGATGTAGGAGTAGTAGCCGGCGGCGTAGCCCGCGCCGGCAAAAATGTGCTGGAAGTAGCCGGTCCGATACCGCGGCGGGATGAGCGCGTGCGTGATGCCCGCCGCGGCGAGGGACTTCGCCTCAAACGCGAGGGCGTCATCCGGGACGGCATCCTGCTCCAGCACGTGCCACGCCAGGTCCAGCAAGGCGGCGCCCAGATACTCGGTGGTGGCAAACCCTTCGCCCCAGAGCCTGGATTCGTCCAGCCGGTCCACAACATCCTGCGGCAGCGGTTCGCCCGTGGCGTGGTGGCGGGCGTAGTTCGCGAGGACCTCCGGCCACATGATCCACATTTCGTTGACCTGCGAAGGGAATTCCACGAAATCGCGGGGGACAGCAGTACCGGAGAACCGCGGGTAGGTGACATCGGAAAAGAGCCCGTGCAGCGCGTGGCCGAACTCGTGGAAGACCGTCCGCACCTCGTCAAGTGTCAGGAGGGTCGGTTCACCGGGCGCGGGCTTAGTGATGTTGAGCGTGTTCATCACCACGGGCCTGGTACCCAGCAAGGCGTTCTGGTCCACCAGCGAGTTCATCCATGCGCCGCCCCGCTTGGATTCGCGGGAATAGTAGTCACCGAGGAACAGCCCCAGCCCGCCGCCGTCGGAATCCCTGATCTCCCAGACCCGCACGTCAGGGTGGTAACCAGCCAAGTCTTCCCGCTCATGGAAGCTGATGCCGTACAGGGACCCGGCCGCGAAAAAGACGCCGTCCCGCAGCACGCGCTCCAGCTCGAAGTAGGGGCGGAGGGCCTGCTCGTCCACGCTGTACTTCTCCCGGCGGACTTTCGCCGAGTAGTAGGCCCAGTCCCACGGTTCCAGGGCGTGCCCGGCGGACTCGGCAAGGGCGGACGCTTCACGGTCCGCGTTGCGGACGGCGGCGGGGGCCATGCGGTTCAGCATGGACTGCACCGCCCCGAAGTCAGGCGCCGTCTGGCGGTCTGCCACCAGTTCAGCGTAATTCGCAAAACCCAGCAGCGTGGCCTTCTCTGCACGCAGCCGGGCCATGGACCTGGCCAGGTCCAGGACGTCCAGGGGGCCGCCGCTGCTGCCGCGCGCAACGGACGCTTCGAACAGCCGACGGCGGACGGCCCGGTCCGAAAGTGAGGCAAGGGCAGGCTGGTTGCTTGGCTGGATAAGCCCCAGCAGGAACTGCCCCTCATGTCCTGCTGCCCGGGCCGCTTCAGCTGCGGCGGCGACGTCGTCGGCGGGCAGGCCGTCAAGTTCTTCCGCATCCTCGACGAGGAGCGCAGCGGACTTCATCCCTTCCTTGACCCGCTGGCCGAACTCCGTGCCCAGCCGGGAGAGCTCTGCGTTAACGGCCCTGAGCCGGTCCTGTCCGGCGGGATCGAGCTGGATACCGGTTTGCCGGAACTCCTTCAGGTACTCCTCCACCAGCCGGACCGACTCGGGATCACATGCAGAGGTATCGATGCCCCGGAAACGCTCATACAGGTCAGGGTTCAGGAAGAGCTCATCCTGGTGGGCCGAAAACCGGGGCGAGAACTTCGTTTCCAGTTCCCTGATCTCCGGTGAAGCATCCGCCGAAACAAGGGTAAAGAAGGAGGCGGCTGCGCGGTCCAGCAACCGCCCCGACTGCTCCATCGCCACCGCGGTGTTCTCGAAGGTGGGTGCCTCCGGATTCTGCACAATGCGGTCAATTTCAGCGAGGTGCTCAGCCAGGCCTGCTTCGATGGCCTCGGCGTAATGGGCGGCCTCGATGCGGGCGAAGGGCGGGAGACCATACGGCAGGGAGCTGGGAGCCAGCAGGGGGTTCGTCATGATGAAAACCTTTCACATGAGGGCACGCTTCTCAATGCGGCCAAATACCCGTGCCGAAGGCTGGCCATTTCTAGACTTGGCGGTATGGGGAAAAGTACCGGGAGGGCTCCTGCGCGCTCCCGCGCGGGTGCCGGGCTGCAGCAGTGGATGCGCGCTGTGTCGGTGGCAGGCCTGCTGCTCGTGGCCGGGCCGCTCGCCGGGTGCGGTCTTGTGGCGCAAGGGGCTGGCAGCGGTGAGTCCGCCGCCGGGTCCACCAAGAGCCCACACCCCGGAATGCCGTCCGGTACAGCCTCGGCTTCGAGTACCCCGCCAACCCCGGCACCTTCGCCCACACCGGGCAAGGGCCCGCGGTGCCCGGTGCTGCGCTGCGCGTCGGTGGTGGTCACCGGCGGCATGCCGGTCCATAGCAGCATCTGGCAGGAGGCACAGCAGGATGCCGCTGAGGCCGGGAAGCCGGGCCTGGATTTCCTGCCGATGCTGGAGGGACAACGGCGCTACCTGGAGAGGTCTGACCTCGCCATCTGCCACCAGGGGAGCCCTGTGGCGAAATCGGACGGGCCGTTTGCCGGCCACCCCTCGTTCAATGTGCCGCCGCAGATCGTCACCGCTGCGAAGGACGTGGGCTACCAGGCCTGCACCACCGCGGGCGACCACATTCTTGACCGCAGTACCGACGGACTCCTGCGGACCGTGGATGCCCTGGACGCGGCCGGCCTGAAACACACCGGTTCCTACCGCACCGCCACGGAGTCCCAACAGATCCTCATCCTGCAGACCCCTGCGGCGAAGGTGGCTGTCATCGAGGCAACTTTCGGCCTCAACGGGAAGACCCCGGAATACCCGTGGCAGGTGGACGTGTTGGACTCCAGCACCATGATTGCCAAGGCCAGGAAGGCGCGGATGCTGGGCGCCGACGTCGTGATTGGTGCCATGCACGCAGGGGACGGCAACGGCGGGAACACCGGTACCCCGACCGCCCAACAAACGGACGCAGCCCGTGCGCTGGCGGACAGCGGGCAGTTCAACCTGGTCTACGGCCACTCCCCATCAGTGCTGCCCATCGAGAACTACAAGGGCACCTGGATCGCCTACGGACTGGGCAACGGGATGACGGACGTTTCCCCTGCCCATCCAGCCAAGAGCGAGGGCCTGCTGGTCCGCGCGCAGTTCGGCCAGGACGCCGCCGGAACCTGGACCGTCACGGACCTGGCGTGGACGCCGACCGTCATGCTCGCGAAGCCCTACCGGTGGTGTGCGGTGGCCGCTGATGCGCCGCAGGGACCCTGCGCCGGGGCGCCGGCCGACGACACCACACGGCAACGGACCATTGAAGTGGTGAACTCCATGGGCGCCGCAGCTGCCGGCGCGCATGAACTCCTCATCACCCTCGAACCCTGACGGCCGTTAAGAAGCGGCGGCCGCCACGACGCCAAGAGAAAAGCCCCTAAACCCGACGGATCAGCGCGGCCTGCGTGCCGCGTGGTCCCGAGCGAGTACCGCGTACCGGTCATCCGGGAGGCCGGGTTCGAAGGTTCCAAACTTGCGTTCAGCAGCTGTGCGGATCAGGAAATCCGCGAGGGCCGGGTTCTTCGGAAGCAGCGAGCCATGCAGGTAGCTGGCCACAATGTTGCGGTAGCGGGCGCCCTCGTGGCCGTCGCTGCTGTTGTTACCGGTTCCCTTCGCCACGGTGCCGAGGGGGCGGACCCCGCCTCCCAGGGTGGTCTGGCCGCTGTGGTTCTCGTAGCCCAGCACTTCGCCGAATTCGGACGTGGTTACCTTGACGTTGCCGATCAGGCGCTCATCCGTGCCATGCGTTTCGACGTCGAGGATGCCGATTCCCGGAATCACCGAGCCGGTCCTGGTCTTGAAGAACCGGCCAAAGAGCTGGTACAGGCCGCAGATCACCAGCATGGGCGTGCCGTCTTCGGCGAGCTCCTTGAGGGAATCCGCCCGGGACTGCAGGTCGTCCTGGATGACCAGCTGCCCGCTGTCCTGGCCGCCGCCGCCCACAATGATGTCCACATCGTCAGGGAAGGGGTCACCCACGTTGTATTCCAGCAGTTCGGGTGTGTACCCGTGCCACCGGATCCGCTGCTGCAGCACCAGGGCGTTGCCCCAGTCGCCGTAGATGTTCATGTCCCGCGGGTAGAGCTGGACCACCCTGAGGATGCCCTTGCCGCCGGCGGTTGACGGATCGGACGTGCCCGGAGTTTCCTGGCTCAAGAGACAACCTCCACAGTGGTGATCTTCGACAGTTCGCGGCGGATGGCAAGCATGGCCGTATACGTACAGAAAATGCGCTTGGGCTGGCCCTTCGCCCCCCGGATGAACGCTGCGAGGGCCGGCGCGATATCAGGATCCACGGCACCGATGCGGACATCGTCATACTGCAGGCGCAATGCCATGTCGTAGGCGCGGGAACCGGTCAGCTGGTCCACGCCTTCGGCCCGGAGGGAATCGAACTCCACGTCCCACAGCCAGGACATATCCCGGCCGTCGGCATAGTTGTCGTTGATGGCGATCATGGTGGCGTAACCGCCTGCAGGAAAGGACTTCAGGCCGAGGCGGAAACCGCTGGGGTTCTTCACCAGCACCAGGTCAAGGGGCTGGCCTTCCACCGTGAGGCTCTCACCGCGGCCGAAGGCGGGCGCCACCTGGGACAGCGCCTCCAGCAGGGTTTCGTGGTTGGTGTCCGCCGCGGCTCCGCCGCAAATGGCCCGCGCCAGGGTCAGCGCCGCGGCCGCGTTGAAGATGTTGTACACCCCGCGGAGCTTCATCGCGGTACTGACGGTCCCGCCGTCGTACTCAAATTCGGCGGTGTCCGCGCCCACCTTGCGGAGCACGACGTCGGCCGCGGGCTTCTCCGGGAGGCCCGCCGGTGCGGGGCTGCCGGGAGCGGCGCGCATATCGTCGTCGTTGGGGAACGTGCCCAGCAGCGAGTCGTCCAGCCCGAAATACCGGACCTCCTGGCCCGTGAGGGTTTCCGCGATCCTGGCCACCCTGGGGTCTTCACGGTTCAGCACCACGGTCCCGGTGGTTTTGGCGGCGATGTGCTGGAGGAGCTGGGCTGTCTTGTCGATCTCGCCGAAACGGTCCAGCTGGTCCCGCAGGACGTTCAGGAGCAGGCAGTATTTCGGCGGCACGCTGTTTACGAAGTGCACGGCATGTGCCTCGTCGAGTTCCAGGACCGCGACGTCGGCGTCCAGCCGCCCGCGCCAGTCAACCTCGCCCAGCAGGGCCGCGGCGACGCCGCGGGTGAAGTTGCTGCCGGTGCGGTTCGTGAAGACTTTCAGGCCTTGGCTTTCGAGCAGCTCCACCACCATTTTGGTGGTGGTGGTCTTCCCGTTCGTGCCGCTGACAACTGCCACGCCGTGCGGCAGCGTGGTGAGTGTCCGCCGCATGAAACCGGGGTCGATTTTTTCGACGACGAGCCCTGGAAGCGCGGACCCGCCGCCTCGGAGCCGGGATATCCGGCGCACCAGTTTGCCAAGCGGAACAGTGTAAAAGGGCATTGTCCGAATATATCCCAGCCGCGGCATGGAACTGCCGGAGTATGACCCGCCCGGCCGGGCGGGCAGCACCGGTGCCCGTATGCTGGGACGATGACAAACTCCCTTTCCGCCGATCCCGCACGCGTGGGCTCGGGCCTCCGGATCGGCGTCCTGGCGCTCCAGGGCGACTTCCGCGAGCACCTCCGTGCCGCCGCTGAATCCGGCGCCGAGGGGGTCAGCGTCCGGCGTCCGCAGGAACTCGACGGCCTGGACGGGCTCATCATCCCCGGCGGCGAGTCCACGGCCATTGACAAGCTCGCGAGGGCTTTCGGGCTGGCCGGGCCGCTGCGTGAACGCATTGCCGGCGGGCTGCCGGTCTACGGTTCCTGCGCGGGCATGATCCTGCTGGCCTCGGACATTGCCGACCCCGCCACGGACCTTTCGGGTGCCCCCCAGCAGACGTTCGGCGGGCTGGACATGACCGTCCGCCGCAACGCTTTCGGACGCCAGCGCGAGTCCTTCGAGACGGACCTGGATTTTAAGGGCCTGGAGTTCAGCGCCACCGACGCCGGTGTGGCTCCGGTCCATGCCGTCTTCATCCGCGGACCGTGGGTGGAGCGCGTAGGCCCCGGCGTGGAAATCCTGGCCCAGGTTGAACCGGCCGATCCGGAACATGCGTCCCACACCGCCGGGCTGCCCGGGGCCGCTAGAATTGTCGCAGTGCGTTCCGGCCGGCTGCTGGCCACCTCCTTCCATCCGGAAGTGACCGGGGAGAAACGCGTACACGAACTTTTTATCCGCATGATCAGAGGAGAAGCGTAAAGCATGTCAGGCCACTCCAAATGGGCGACGACTAAGCACAAAAAGGCGATCATTGACAGCCGCCGTGCAAAGTCCTTCGCCAAGCTGATCAAGAACATCGAAGTTGCTGCCCGCATGGGCGGACCGGACCTGGCCGGCAACCCCGGCCTCGAACTGGCGGTCACCAAGGCGAAGAAGACTTCGGTCCCCAACGACAACATCGACCGCGCCATCAAGCGCGGCGCCGGGCTCACCGGCGAAGTGGTTGACTACACCGAAATCATGTACGAAGCCCGCGGCCCGCAGGGTTCCGCCCTGCTGATCGAGTGCCTCACCGACAACAAGAACCGCGCGGCATCCGAGGTCCGCCTCGCCATCTCCCGCAACGGCGGCACCATCGCCGATCCCGGCTCCGTCAGCTACCTGTTCAACCGCAAGGGCGTGGTGAACCTGCCCAAGAACGGCCTGGCCGAAGACGACGTCCTCATGGCCGTCCTGGACGCCGGCGCCGAAGAGGTCAAGGACAACGGCGAATCCTTCGAGATCCACTCCGAACCGGGCGATCTTCCGGCCATCCGCGACGCCCTCAAGGACGCCGGCATCGAGTACGACACCGATGAAGTGGAATTCGTTCCGTCCATGCAGGTGGGGCTGGACGTCGACGGAGCGCGGAAGTTCATGAAGCTGGCCGACGCCCTCGAGGAGCTCGACGACGTCCAGAACGTCTACAGCAACGCCGATTTCAGCGACGAGGTCCAGGCCGCCCTGGAATCAGAGTGACCGGCGGCTTTGCCTGCTGACCTGCGCCCGTCGCAGCACACCCCATCGCGACACAGTCCATCTCCATGACGCTCCGTGTCCTGGGAGTGGACCCCGGCCTGACCCGCTGCGGCATCGGGGTGGTGGACGTCGAGCGGAACCGGCGGGCCACCATGGTGGCCGTCGGCGTCGTCGGAACCTCGCCCGACGAATCCCTGGACCAGCGTCTGCTCGTGATTGCGCTGGCCATCGACGAATGGCTGGACCGCTACGAGCCCCAGGTGCTCGCCGTCGAACGCGTCTTCTCGCAGCTGAACGTCAGCACCGTGATGGGTGTGGCGCAGGCGTCCGGCGTGGTGATTGCAGCGGCAGCGCGGCGCGGGATCCCGGTGGCGCTCCATACGCCGTCGGAGGTCAAGGCCGCCGTTACGGGCAGCGGCACGTCGAACAAGGACGCTGTGACCAAGCTGGTCACCAAGATCCTTCGCCTCGACGCGCCGCCCCGTCCGGCCGATGCCGCGGACGCCCTGGCACTGGCCATCACGCACGCCTGGCGCGCCGGAAGCGGTGCCTCGGTTGCCACTACCGGTCCGGGCAGTTCGGCGCTGACACCGGCCCAGCGGGCGTGGGCCGAGGCCGAAGCGAAGGCGCGCCGCGCACGCTGAATGTCCCCGCAGCTTGCTAGGGTATTCGTAAATATGTTCGGATAACCGGGCTCCGCCTCTTGCCAGGCGGCGGCCCGGCAGCACAAGCAGGAGCCAGGCCTTGATCAGTTTCCTCCGCGGAACCGTAGCGCACGTAGGCCTGTCCACGGCCGTCATCGACTTGAACGGTGCGGGCATGAACGTCTACGCCACCCCCCAGACCCTCAGCGGGCTCCACGTGGGCGAAGAGGGAAAGGTCTTCACCTCCCTGATCGTCCGCGAAGACTCGATGACGCTGTTTGGTTTTGCGGACGACGACGAACGTGAAGTTTTCGAGGTCCTGCTGAGTGTGAGCGGCGTGGGTCCGCGCCTCGCACTGGCCGTTTTGGCCGTCCACGATCCTGAAGCGATCCGCGTTGCCGCGCACACCGGCGACAACAAGACTTTCACCAAGGTTCCCGGGATCGGTCCGAAGGTGGCGGGGCGGATTGTCCTTGAGCTGGCCGGCAAGCTTGTTCCGCACGGTACGGCTCCCGCTGCGGCCACCACCGCGGCGGAGGCCAGCTGGAAGCCGCAGGTGGTCGCCGCCATGACCAGCCTGGGCTGGTCCGAAAAGGACGCGTCGTCGAGCATCGACAAGGCACTGGCGGACGAGCCCGAAGTTTCCTTCCGCGGCAACGTCCCGGAGATCCTCCGGACCACCCTCCGCTGGCTCGGCCAGGACGGCGCGCGGGCGGGCAACCGCGTAGGCAGCCGTGGCTGAACCGTCACTGGTGGCAGCAGGGGAGGAGCCTGAGGAACGCGCCATCGAAGCCGCACTCCGCCCCAAGAACCTGGACGACTTCGTGGGCCAGCACCGCGTGCGGAAGCAGCTGTCCCTGGTCCTGAAGGCATCCCGCATGCGCGGCCGCAGCGCCGACCATGTGCTCTTTTCGGGTCCTCCGGGTCTCGGCAAGACCACCCTTGCCATGATCGTGGCGGCGGAAATGAACGCTCCGCTGCGCATCAGCAGCGGCCCTGCGATCCAGCATGCCGGCGACCTCGCCGCCATCCTGTCATCGCTGTCCGAGGGCGAAGTCCTCTTCCTCGACGAAATCCACCGCATGTCCAGGCCGGCTGAAGAAATGCTCTACATGGCCATGGAGGATTTCCGTGTGGACATTGTGGTGGGTAAGGGCGCGGGTGCCACTGCCATCCCGCTGGAACTTCCCCCCTTCACACTGGTGGGCGCCACCACCCGGGCCGGGCTGCTTCCCGGTCCGCTGCGGGACCGCTTCGGTTTCACAGGCCATCTGGAGTTCTACTCGGTTCCGGAACTCGAACTTGTGCTGCGGCGCTCCGCCGGCCTGCTGGACCTGAAGGTCAATTCCGCCGGCTTCAGCGAGATCGCCGGCCGGTCCCGCGGAACGCCCCGAATTGCCAACCGGCTGCTGCGCCGCGTGCGCGACTGGGCTTTGGTCCATGGCGTAGAGCAGATCGATGCCCGGTCCGCGTCGGCGGCGCTCGACATGTACGAAGTGGACAAGAAGGGGCTCGACCGGCTGGACCGTTCCGTCCTCGAGGCGCTCATCACCAAGTTCGGCGGAGGGCCCGTGGGGCTCTCCACGCTTGCGATCGCCGTCGGCGAAGAAACCGAAACAGTGGAGACTGTCGCGGAGCCCTTCCTCGTCCGCGAAGGGCTCCTGGGCCGCACCCCACGCGGCCGCATCGCCATGGCGCCGGCCTGGACACATCTGGGCTATGCCATCCCTGCAGGCGTGTTCGGCCAGGAACAGCTGGATCTTTTTGACCGCGAAACGGGTGCCGAGGTCACGGGGGACTGGGCCCCGGAGAGCCAATAACAGGCTCCCTCCAGCTTTTCCCCTTAGACTGGTATGACGCTCGGCACGTTCGGGTCTTTGTTGTGCGCATGGCCTATCGGCCGCGCCGCCGGTGCAGGAGGTCCGTCAGGGATCGGCTTCCATGACTGTTCCGCCCGGCACAGACAAAGTCCGGCGCTGCCGGAAAACCAGCCAGGTACCACAAAGGACGGAATTCCCCTTGGATCCAATGTCAATTCTCCTGTTCGTCATGCTCGGCGTATTCATCTTCATGATGTTCCGCCGGAACAAGAAGACGCAGCAGCAGCAGGCGGAGCTCCAGTCGAAGTTCGGCCCGGGCGTCGACGTCATGACCAGCTTCGGCCTCTACGGCCGGATCGTGGACATCGATGAGGCCGAGAACAAGGTCACCCTGGAACTCTCCCCGGGCAACCTTGCCACCGTGCACCGGCAGTCCGTCACCAAGGTGATGGAACCGGCGGTTGCGCCGGAAGCCGCTGCCCCCGCCGTACCGGACGATGCTTCGTCCCTGACCGCTCCGGAGGCGGCGGGCACCACGGCCGGCACCACGGCTGCGCCTGCCACTGCCGCTGAGACCACCGCGTTCCCGGCTGAGACCCCGGACGAGACCCTGAAGCGCCTCAACGATGAGGGCAAGAAGGACAGCTAGTCCTTCCGGCACCTTAACCCCTCTACCGCTGCGGACAACCGTCGGTGCCCATGCGCACCGGCGGTTCCTCCGTGAATAAGAGAAAGATCGACAATGGCACGAACTGGCCCCAAGAAGCCCGGCCTCAGGGTCCTGGTCTGGCTGGGCGTAATCATCGCCGCGTTGACAGCCGTCCTGGCCGCCGGCACCGTCGCCGGGCAGGCAAGCTGGTCGCCCAAGCTGGCACTTGACCTCGAAGGCGGTACCCAGATGATCCTGGCGCCGAAGGTTGAGGGCGGTTCTGACATCAATGAAGAACAGCTGAACCAGGCCGTGGCGATCATCCGCCAGCGCGTTGACGGTTCCGGCGTAGCCGAAGCCGAAATCAGCACGCAGTCGGGCCGCAACGTGGTGGTGAGCCTCCCGGGCACGCCGTCCACTGCCACCCGCGACCTGATCCAGGCATCCGCGGACATGAACTTCCGGCCCGTGCTCCTGAACGGAGCCGGAGCTGCTGTTCCCGAGGAGTCGCGGGCTCCCGAGGACCAGCTGCCCAAGCCGACGGCGGCGCCCGCCAACAGCAGCGACATCAACTGGATCACGCCGGAAATCTACCGCGAGTTCGAGGCCCTGGACTGTGACAACGCCTCAGCCGAGAAGGCAGAGCGTTCTGATCCGACCAAGCCGCTGGTCACCTGTGAACCGGCAACGGACAAGAGCCCGGCCATCAAATACATCCTCGGGCCGGTCGAGGTGAAGGGCAGCAACATCGTCACTTCCTCGTTCCAGCTGCAGCAGGGCGCCCAGGGAGCCGTCACCAACGACTGGGCCGTCAACATCCAGTTCAACGAGGAAGGTACCGCGAAGTTCAAGGAGGTCACCGAGCGCCTCAACCAGTTCTACGTGGCTGCCGGCGGCGAATCGGGCAACGACCCCAAGGCACAGTTCGCCATCGTCCTCGACGACCAGGTCATTTCCGCTCCGCGTTCACTGGCTGTCATCACGGACGGCCGTCCGCAGATCACGGGCGGCTTCACCGAGCAGACGGCCAAGGCACTGTCTGACCAGCTGCGCTTCGGCGCCCTGCCCATCAGCTTCGAGATCCAGAGCGAACAGCAGATCTCGGCGACCCTCGGTGGCGAGCAGTTGCGTATGGGCCTGCTGGCCGGCCTCATCGGGCTGCTCCTGGTGGTGGTCTATTCGCTCTTCCAGTACCGGGCACTGGGCTTCGTCACCATCGCCTCGCTGGTGGTGGCAGGCGTCCTGACGTACCTGGCCATCGCAATCCTGGGCTGGACGGAAAACTACCGCCTGTCCCTGGCAGGTGTCGCGGGCATCATCGTGGCCATCGGCCAGACGGCTGACTCGTTCATCGTCTACTTCGAACGTATCCGCGATGAGCTGCGCGAAGGACGCGGCCTGGTCTCGGCTGTCGAGAACGGCTGGAAGCGGGCCAAGCGCACCGTGCTCGCCTCCAAGGCGGTTAACCTGCTGGCGGCGCTGGTCCTCTACTTCGTGGCGGTGGGCAACGTGCGGGGCTTCGCCTTCACGCTCGGCCTGACCGCCATCGCCGACCTCATTGTGGTCTTCATGTTCACCCACCCGACGCTGCAGCTGCTGGCGCGGACGCGCTTCTTCGGCGAAGGCCACCGGTTCTCCGGGCTCGACCCCAAGCGCCTCGGCGCCGTACCGCTGTACCGCGGTGCCGGCCGTATCCGGACCCCCGAAGACCGTCCGGCCAACGTCCGTGCCAAGAACGCGGGAGCCGCCGCGGAAGCGGAACGCCGGATGACTATTGCCGAACGGCGGCTGGCGGAGAAGCAGGAACAGCTGGCCGGTTCCTCGAAGACCGCTGCGAAGGAGAACAAGTAATGTCAGGCTTCGCCAATTTCGGCAATGAGCTCTACACCGGGAAGCGCTCCTACGAGTTCGTGGGATCCAAGAAGATCTGGTTCCTGATCGCGCTGGCGGCTGTAGCGCTGTCCATCATCATCCCGGTGGCCAAGGGCGGGTTCAACCTGGGCATCGAGTTCCGGGGCGGCTCCGAATTCACCGTCTCCAACGTCAAGACGACGGACGCAACCGTGGGGGAGAAGGCCGTCACGGACGTTGTGGCCGGCAGCATCCCGCGTGTGGCCAACGTGGCCGGAACCACCATGCGCATCCAGACGGACAAGCTCACGGACGACGAGACGCTCCGCATCAAGGAAGGCCTGCACACCGCCTACGGAGTGACCGAGAACGAGGTTACCTCCACCTTCGTGGGACCCACCTGGGGTGCCGATGTCACCAAGCAGGCCCTGATCGGCCTGGTGGTGTTCGTCCTCCTGGCCGCGGTGCTGATGGCCCTGTACTTCCGCACATGGAAGATGTCCGTTTCGGCCCTCGCCGGCATGCTGGTCACCATGTTCATCACCGCCGGGGTCTATGCCCTCAGCGACTTTGAAGTGACACCGTCCGCCATCATCGGGTTCCTGACGGTGCTCAGCTACTCCCTCTACGACACCGTGGTGGTCTTCGACAAGATCCGTGAGAACACAGCGGAGATTGACTCCTCAACCCGCCGCACGTTCGCTGAGGAAGTCAACCTTGCCGTGAACCAGACGCTGGTGCGTTCCATCAACACCATGATGGTGGCGATCCTCCCGGTGGGCGCCATCCTGTTCATCGGTGCCGGCCTGCTGGGCGCGGGAACCCTGCGTGACCTGTCGCTGGCACTGTTCGTGGGAATCCTGATCGGTACGGCGGCCACCATCTTCGTGGCGGCGCCGATGTACGCCTGGCTGCGGCAGAACGAACCGGACCTGGTCAAGCAGGCCCGGCGCGTGGAGCAGCGCCGCAGCAGCACCGCCGAACGCAATGCTTCAGCGGAGCCTGCCCAGGCCTGATTGAGGTAATGTGCGCCGGTCGTGCCGGTGTTCCCGTCCACGGGCCGGACAGTGTGGAAATCACGCTGTCCGGCCCGTGGTCGTTTAAGTGTCCCGGTTATAAATCTCTGCCTCGTGAGGAATAGACTGAGGTAATTAAGACGGTGGTGAGGGGTGCTTCATTGGAAGAACGTTCGGCGTCGGCGCCAACGGCTCAGGGAGAAAACAATTCCACCGGTGGCCATACCGGGGTGGCTGCATCTGCGCGCCCCGGTTCCTTGGTGCCGGTGGACAACTCCGGCACCCGCGCCACGTTCCCCGGCCGCAGGGAGCGCACCCGTTCGAGGCTGGCCCGCCTGACCGGCCGCGGCGCCGCCACCTATTCACCCATCCTTGAGCCGCTGCTGCGCACCGTCCGGGCAAATAACCCCAAAGAGGACTTCGACCTCATCCAGCGCGCGTTCGACGTTGCTGAACGCAGCCACCGGGGCCAGAAACGCAAGAGTGGCGACCCCTACATCACCCACCCGGTGGCGGTGGCCACCATTCTTGCCGAACTCGGTTTGAGCGGGACCACCCTCGCCGCAGCACTCCTGCACGACACTGTTGAGGACACCCCTTACACCCTGGCGGACCTGAAGCGTGATTTCGGTCCCGAAGTGGCCATGCTGGTGGACGGTGTGACCAAGCTGGACAAGGTCAGCTTCGGCGAAGCGGCACAGTCCGAGACCGTCCGCAAAATGGTTGTCGCCATGGCCAAGGACATCCGGGTGCTCATGATCAAGCTCGCGGACCGGCTTCATAACGCCAGGACGTGGCGGTTCGTCTCCGCCGAATCGTCCGCCCGCAAGGCCCGCGAGACACTCGAAATCTTCGCGCCACTGGCACACCGCCTGGGCATGAACACCATCAAGTGGGAACTCGAAGACCTGTCCTTCGCGGCGCTGTACCCGAAGGTCTACGAAGAAATTGTCCGGATGGTGGGTGACAGGACCCCGGAGCGTGAGAAGAGCCTCGGCGTCATCCGCGACCAGATCACCGACGACCTCCGTACAGCGAAGATCAAGGCGACCATTACGGGCCGTCCGAAGCACTATTACTCGATCTACCAGAAGATGATCGTCAGGGACAAGGACTTCGACGACATCAACGACCTCATGGGCGTCCGGGTCCTCGTTGACTCCGTCCGGGACTGTTACGCCGCACTTGGCACCATGCACTCGCGCTGGAACCCGCTGCCCGGCAGGTTCAAGGACTACATTGCGATGCCCAAGTTCAACATGTACCAGTCCCTGCACACCACTGTCATCGGCCCCGGCGGCAAGCCCGTGGAAATCCAGATCCGCACCCACGAAATGCACCGCCGCGCAGAGTACGGCGTGGCGGCACACTGGAAGTACAAGGACCAGCCCAACCGCACGGCGGTGGGCCCGGGGAGCCCCCGGGACGGCGACATGGGGTGGCTGCGTTCCCTCGTTGACTGGCAGCAGGAGACCTCCGATCCGGGCGAATTCCTCGATTCGCTCCGATTCGAGATCAACGCCCGCGAAGTCTTCGTCTTCACGCCCAAGGGCGAGGTCATGGCGCTGCCGGCCGGGTCCACACCGGTGGACTTCGCCTACGCGGTCCATACCGAGGTGGGACACCGCACCATCGGTGCCCGCGTCAACGGCAAACTGGTTCCCCTCAACAGTGAACTCAACCACGGCGACTGGGTGGAAATCTTCACCTCCAAGGCTGAGGGCGCGGGGCCCAGCCAGGACTGGCAACACTTCGTCAAGAGCGCCCGGGCACGGAACAAGATCCGCCAGTGGTTCAGCAAGGAACGCCGCGAAGAAGCGATTGACCGCGGCAAGGAACTGCTGACCCGTGCCATGCGGAAGCAGAACCTTCCGCTGCAGCGGCTGATGACGCACGAGGCCCTGGCCGCCGTCGCCGAGGAATTCAAATACGTGGACATTTCCGGCCTGTACGCCGGGGTGGGAGACGGCCACACGTCCGCGCAGTCCGTCATGGAGAAGCTCGTCGAAAGCCTCGGCGGCACCGAAAACGCCGACGACGACATCAGCGAAGTCAGCATTCCCACGCAGGTCACCAAGGCCCGTTTCTCGGATTCCGGTGTTGTGGTCCGCGGTGTGGGAGATGTGTGGGTCAAGCTGGCGCGTTGCTGTACTCCCGTGCCGCCGGACCCCATCCTCGGCTTCGTCACACGTGGATCAGGGGTGTCTGTGCACCGCACAGACTGCACCAACATCTCGGACCTCAAGGATCAGCCGGACAGGATTGTTGACGTGGATTGGGCACCCACCCAGTCCAGCGTGTTCCTGGTGGAGATCCAGGTTGAGGCGCTCGACCGCAAGTCGCTGCTCTCGGACGTGACGCGGATCCTGTCGGAAAACCATGTGAACATCCTGGCTGCCAGCGTTCACACCTCCACCGACAGGGTTGCCATTTCAAAGTTTGCTTTCGAGATGGGGGACCCCAAGTACCTCAGCCACGTCCTCAGCGCCGTCCGCCGGATCGACGGGGTCTTTGACGTTTACCGCACCACGGGGAACAAGCGCCGGAGCTAGCCGGGAAAGCTTTTCCAGTGCCGCCTTTTTATGCGGGACGCGCGGGGTAGCCTCGATAGCGAGCACCAGCAGCCGCAACCGCACGTCCTTTTCGGGGCGGGCCAGGAGGTTTGCGAGCGTGGGAACGGCGCGTTCTGCGTCTACGTGCAGGGCGATATCGAGGGCGGTCCGCAGCGGGCTGGACACCATGAGTCCGCCCAGGCTGACCACATCGAAGGGACCCAGCTTCACCTCGTGCAGCGTGCAGCCCCGGGTATTCCGCAGGCTCGAAACGCGGCGCTTGGCGTCCACCAGGAGCGCAAGGCGGTCCGGCTCGTCAGCGCAGCCGTAGATCCAGGCTGCAGTCATCCGTCCCGCCACGACCCGCTGCCGGACCTGGGGCGGCACGGAGCCGGCGGCAGCACGGGCGCGCAACTGGGCAGAGGCGGCAGATCCCGGGAGGGTGTAGCCATGCTGGTGGAAGCGGGCCAGGATCCCGTCGGCAGCCAGTGACTGCAGTTCCGGCCCGGCGAAAGGCCGCCCGGGTGCATAAAGTTCCGGGAACCGCGCCGGAGCCGTGGGGTGCGGCGGCAGATGCTCCATCCCCGCTCCGGCCGGCGTGGAATCAGATGGTGAGGCCATTCCTCCATCCTGCCAAGGAGGTCCTGAAACACGCAGGCCCGGTTCGGGTTATGTGGATAACCGGAACCGGGCCTGCGGCGTCGTCAAACAGGAAAGTGGCGTCAGCTCAGTTCGCTGGCTGACCGCTGGATCTGGTCCAGCCAGGCCTGGCGTGCCTCGAGGGCTTCCCTGGCTGCCTTGATCTTGCGCTCGTCGCCGCTCTGTTCCGCCTTGGCAAGGTCATCCTGCAGGCCGGCAATGGCACTCTCGAGCTGTGACAGGGCGCTGTTGGTACGCGCCTTGCGTTCGGGGTTTGAACGCTGCCACTGCTCTTCTTCGGCCTGCCGGACAGCGTCTTCGACCTTGCGAAGGCCGGCTTCGATCCTGCCCATGTCGGCGCGGGGGACCTTTCCGGCCTCTTCCCACCTGTCCCGGACGGACTGCAGCGACTTCTTGGCAGCCGCCAGGTCCTTGATGGGGAGAATCGTGGTGGCTTCGGCCAGGAGGGCTTCCTTGACCGTCAGGTTTGCGGCGTACTCCTGGTCGATCTCGTCGTTGGCAGCCTGCCGGGACGTGAAGAAGACATCCTGCGCGGCACGGAAACGTGCCCAGAGCGCGTCATCGTCCTTGCGGCTGGCGCGCGGAGATGCCTTCCACTGGTCCATGAGGCGGCGGTATTCGCCTGCGGCGTAGCCCCAGTCTGTGGAGCTGGAGAGGGCCTCTGCCTCGGAAATCAGCTTTTCCTTGGCGGTCTTCGCAGCGGAATTGTTGCTGTCCAGCTGGGAGAAGTAGGCCCGGCGGTGCCGGTCAAAAACGGTGCGGGCGGCCCTGAAGCGCTTCCAGAGGGCGTCCTCGTTGCTGCGGCCCAGCCGGACGCCGCTCTTCTGTGCGGCCTTCCAGTTTTCGAACAGCTCGTTCATCCGGGCGCTGGAGGTCTTCCACTGGGTCTGAGCCGGGTCCTGCCCGGAGATCTCCTCTGCCTCGGCCACGATCGCTTCGCGGGCTGCAAGTTCGGCGGCCCGGACGGCGTCGTGCTCTGCCTTTTCCGTCTTTTCAAGCTCGGCGATGTGGGTTGCCAGGGTGTCCAACCGGGCTTCTGCCGCCCGGAGATCGCCCACCATGTTGCGTTCGGCAAGCTGTTCGTGCAGGTGGGTGACGGTCTTCTGCATGTCCGTGCTGGGGGCCTTGGAGCTTACGCGCTGTTCCAGGAGCACGATCTGGGCCACGACGTCGTCGTACTTCCGCGCGAAGTAAGCCAGTGCTTCGTCATCGCTGACGCCCGGGTACTGCCCGACGGCGTGTTCTCCGCCGTCGATCGTCAGGAAGACGTGGCCATCGCCTTCCACGCGTCCCCACTTGGCTGCTTCGGCGGGAGAGGTGGCGGGGGCGGCGGGTGCCACGGCAGCGGCCGGAGCGGCCGCAGCCGGCTTGGGGCGTGACGCGAAAGCTGCGGGGGACGGGGCCGAAGGCCGGGGTCCGGGCGCCGGGGACGGGGCAGGGGCTGCCGCTTCTGCGTCCGGGGCAGGAGCCAAGGCGTGCTGTTCCGGCTGTGCGCCGGCCTCCTCCACGCCTTCGGTGGCGGCCTCCGGGGCCGTTGCGCTGGTTGCTGCAGGTTCTGCGTCCGTGGCGGGGGCCGCCGCTTCGGTCACGTCTGCTGCTGTTTCGTCGGATTTCTGACTGTCTGTCACCGCTAAAAGTCTTTCGCTTGGAGGGAACTGCTCACGTCCTGCACCGCGGCCGCCATGGCCGGGCTTCCTACTTCAGAGAAAACGAGTCTATCGTGACTGCTTGAACGGGCGCGCCGTCTGTGTCGCTGCTGCCCGGGGTGATCCCTGCGGCAGCGATGCCGGTCACCACGTCCAGGCCCGAGGTCACCTTGCCCACCACTGTGTAGCCGCCGGCGGAATCAGCCGGAATGTTCGTGTCTTTGTAGACGATGAAGAACTGCGTTCCGTTGCCGTAGGCGTTGTTGCCGCTCCGTGCCACGGCTATGGTTCCGGCCGGGTAGGAGTTGTCCGCCGGGGTGTTTTCCAGGGGACCCCACGTGTAGTTGGGATCGCCCTGCCCGTCGCCGTTCGCGGAGCCGCACTGCAGTACCCCGAAGGCATCGGAGGTGGTGAGGCGGTGGCAGCTCTTGCCGTTGTAGAAGCCTTCGTCGCTGAGGGACTTAAAGACCGCCGCGGCCTGCGGTGCCGTTGTTCCGTTGAGTTCAACGCCCAGCGGCTTGCCGTTCAGCACGAGGTCCCCGGTGAACGTCTTTCCCGCCGCGGTGTCGGCGGCCGGGATGTTGGGCCCGTTCGTTGCCGGGGCTGACGGAGTGGCCGACGCCGACGGGTTGGTGAGGCCCGCCTCGGTGGCAGCGAACTCATCCTCGGTGGGGTTGCCGGCGAAGGCCGTCAGCTGAAGCACGACGGCGAGCACCACGGCGGCGGTTCCGGCACCGGCGGCGATCAGGTTGTCGCGTTTGCGACGCTGTTCCTGGTCCCGCCTCAGCTCGCGTTTGGCCTCCATCTGCTGGATACGCCGTTTTGCTTCGCGGGCACTGCGTGAACTGGCCGCCAAGGCTCCTCCTCATGTGTGGCTGTGATGTCTCTGTACTGCCTGGTTGCGCCAGGGGCCTTGATGGCACCGGGTACAGTCCCCTGACTGCCAGGCCCTGCAGGTCCGGCGTATTAGAGATGCACACCGATGACGCATAAACTGACTGCCGCACATAGTTTATGCATGACTGGCTGGACAGCCGCCGCAGGGCGCCCCCGACGGGCGGGACGCGGCCGCCGTCCGGCACCCTTAAGAGGAGAGAACTTCCATGGCACGCACCGCCTCCCTGTCCGGATTCCCCGAGTGGCTTCCCGAGGAGCGGCTGGTGGAGCAACACGTCCTGGATACCTTGCGCCGCGTCTTTGAGCTGCACGGCTTCGCCTCGATAGAGACGCGGTCAGTGGAGACCGTGGGACAGCTTCTGCGCAAGGGTGAGATCGACAAGGAAGTGTACGGGCTCAGCCGGCTCCAGGACGATGAGGGCGGGACCCCGGACCGGGGCGGCAAAGCCGACCAGCACGCGCTGGCGCTGCACTTCGACCTGACGGTGCCCTTCGCCCGCTACGTCGTCGAAAACGCCGGCTACCTGGCCTTCCCCTTCCGGCGCTACCAGATCCAGAAGGTCTGGCGCGGCGAACGCCCCCAGGAAGGCCGCGCCCGGGAATTCACCCAGGCGGACATCGACGTCGTGGGCGATGGTGAGCTGCCGTTCCGCTATGACGTTGAAATCGCCCTGGTCATCGCCGAGGCACTCAGTGCGCTTCCCATCCCGGACTTCCAGCTCCGGGTCAACAACCGCAAACTGGCGGAGGGCTTCTACCGCGGCATCGGCCTGACGGACACGGCCGGGGTCCTGCGCAGCATCGACAAGCTGGAAAAAATCGGTCCTGCCAAGGTTGCCGAACTCCTGAAATCCGAACTTGGCGCCACCGACGAGCAGGCGCAGAAGGCCCTGCAGCTTGCCGGCATCCGCACCGGGGACCTGTCCTTCGTGGCCCAGGTCCGTGCCCTCGGCGTCAGCAATGACCTGCTCGAAGAGGGCCTTAACGAGCTGGAGCAGGTCATCGACGCCGCCGTCCAGCGCGCACCCGGCAAGGTGCTGGCGGACCTCAGTATTGCCCGCGGCCTCGACTACTACACGGGCACCGTGGTGGAGACCGTCCTGGTGGGACACGAACAGCTGGGTTCCATCTGCTCCGGCGGCAGGTACGACGCCCTGGCCTCCAAGGGCAACCGGAAGTTCCCCGGCGTCGGCCTGTCCATCGGCGTGACCCGGCTGGTTTCGCGCATCCTCAGCCAGGACCTGGCCAAGGCCTCCCGTTCGGTTCCCACGGCGGTGCTGGTGGCCCTCGCGAACGACGACAACTGGGGCGCTGCGCAGGACGTCGCCGCCCAGCTGCGCAGCCGGGGGATTCCCACCGAGGTTGCCGCCAAGGCGGAAAAGTTCGGCAAGCAGATCAAGTTCGCCGACCGCCGGGGCATCCCGTTCGTCTGGTTCACGGACGACGACGGCACCCACCAGGTCAAGGACATCCGGTCCGGTGAACAGGTAGTCGCCGCCCCGGAGACGTGGATGCCGCCGGCCGCCGACCTCGTGGTGCAGGTAGCCACCGCCGGCGCGGTTCCTGCCCAGGTCTCCTGAACAGGCCTTTCCGCTCCTTCCGTTCTGTCGGAGCTTTGCCCGTGGATGCCGGCTTCGGTCCTACGGGTAAACTCGGACGGGACCGGTCCCGGCATCATCGGGACCTATTCCCTAAGTTTTCCCGCTGTTTCCTCTAGAAAGGTGTGCTGTGCTCCGCACACATGACCTCGGATCCCTTCGTTCCGAGCACATTGGACAAACCGTAACCCTGGCCGGCTGGGTAGGCCGCCGCCGTGACCACGGTGGTGTGGCCTTCGTGGACCTGCGTGATGCGTCCGGCGTGGCACAGATTGTGGTTCGCGAGGAGGAAGTGTTCCACGGGCTGCGGAACGAGTACGTCCTGCAGGTCACCGGCACCGTCTCCAAGCGTCCCGAGGGCAACGAAAACCCCGCGCTCGGGACAGGTGAGATCGAAGTCATCGCCGAGGACGTGACGGTGCTCAACACCTCCGACCCGCTGCCGTTCCAGATCGACGAGCATGTGGAAGTCGGCGAGGAAGCGCGCCTCAAGCACCGCTACCTCGATCTCCGCCGCCCCGGCCCCAGCCGCAACCTCCGGCTGCGCTCCGAAGCCAACCGGGTGGCCCGCGACCTGCTGCACGGCGAAGGTTACGTGGAGATCGAGACGCCCACGCTGACCCGTTCCACGCCCGAAGGCGCCCGCGACTTCCTGGTTCCGGCCCGCCTGGCACCTGGCTCCTGGTATGCCCTGCCGCAGTCCCCGCAGCTGTTCAAGCAGTTGCTGCAGGTGGGCGGTTTCGAGAAGTACTACCAGATCGCCCGTTGCTACCGAGACGAGGACTTCCGCGCCGACCGCCAGCCGGAATTCACCCAGCTGGACATTGAGGCCAGCTTCGTGGACCAGGACGACGTCATCCGCCTCGGCGAGAACATCGTCAAGGCTGTCTGGAAGCTCATCGACGTGGAAATCCCCACGCCCATCCAGCGCATCACCTACGCGGACGCCATGGCCCGCTACGGTTCGGACAAGCCCGATCTTCGCTTCGGCCAGGAACTGACGGAGCTCACGGAGTTCTTCAAGGACACCAACTTCGGCGTCTTCAAAGCTCCCTACGTTGGCGCCGTGGTCATGCCCGGCGGAGCGTCGCAGGCGCGCCGTGCCCTTGATGCCTGGCAGGAATGGGCCAAGCAGCGCGGCGCCAAGGGTCTGGCGTACGTCCTGTACAAGGAAGACGGCGAGCTCGCCGGTCCGGTCGCCAAGAACCTTACCGACACCGAACGCGCCGGCCTGGCCGACGCCGTCGGCGCCAAGCCCGGTGACTGCATCTTCTTCGCCGCCGGCGAAAAGACCCCGTCCCGCGCCCTGCTGGGTGCCGCCCGCGTCGAAATCGGCCACCGCACCGGCCTGATCGATCCCACGGACTGGGCTTTCTGCTGGGTTGTCGACGCGCCGATGTTCGAACCGGCTGCCGCTGCTGTGGCTTCCGGCGACGTCGCCGTGGGTGCAGGCCAGTGGACCGCTGTGCACCACGCCTTCACCTCGCCCAAGCCGGAGTTCCTCGACACGTTCGACAAGGACCCCGAGTCCGCGCTGTCCTACGCCTACGACATCGTCTGCAACGGCAACGAGATCGGCGGCGGTTCCATCCGTATCCACCAGCGGGACGTGCAGGAACGCGTCTTCGAACTGATGGGTCTGGACAAGGAAGACGCGCAGACCAAGTTCGGGTTCCTCCTCGAGGGCTTCAAGTACGGAGCGCCCCCGCACGGCGGCATCGCGTTCGGCTGGGACCGCGTGGTTTCGCTGCTGGCCGGTGTCGAGTCGATCCGCGACGTCATCGCCTTCCCGAAGTCAGGTGGCGGTTTCGATCCGCTGACCGCTGCCCCGGCACCCATCACTGCGCAGCAGCGCAAGGAAGCCGGTGTCGATTTCAAGCCTGAGGCGGTCAAGCCCGTCGAGGCCAGGAAGTCCGAAGCGGTCAAGTAACGCACCTTGCTGAGCGGCAGGAGGCTCCCCGATTCGTCGGGGCGCCTCCTGCCCCTGCTTAACCCACCCTGGAGGAGAATGCCGTGTCCACCACCGAAGTTGACGACCACCTGGCCGGATTCCCTGGCCTCGAAGCCGCCATGGACGCGGCATGGCCTGCGCCGGAACACCACGACCTGGGTCCGTGGGTTCTTCGTGCCGCCGGGGGAGTGACCCAGCGGGCCAACTCGATCTGGCCGAGCCCCGCCAGCGGTGCGGGGGAGCCGGAGCTGGCCGGGCTGCTGCGGGATGCCCGGTCCTGGTACCGCAGCCGCCGGCTTCCCCTGATCTTCCAGGTCACCGCCACCGCCGAAGCGGCTGCCCTCAATTCCTTTTTGGATGCGGAGGGCTTTACCACGCAGTCCGAAACCCTGATCATGACCCGGGGGCCGGCGCGCCACGCCCGGGTTACGGAGTCGCGACCCGCCGTCGATCTCGCATCTGCTCCCTCTGCCGAGTGGCTTGCCGTGTGGTGGGCGGTGGACGGACGCGGCGGTGACGACGCCCTGGCCATCGCGCGCACCATCCTCGAGGGCTGCCCCGCCGTGTATGCCATGGCCCGGGACAGCGCGGGCCGGCCCGCCGCCGTCGGACGCCTTGCCCTTCCGGACACCGGGCCCGAGGCGAGGGGCGGACTTTACTCCATGGCGACGAGCCCCGAGGCACGCCGACGCGGTTACGGGACCGCCGTCCTGGACGCGCTGCTCACGGAGGGGGCAGAGCGGGACCTTGCAGGCTACTGGCTGCTCGTCACCGCAGCGAACCACGGAGCCCAGGCGCTGTACGCCAACGCTGGATTCCGGGAAACCGGCCGCTACGCCTACCGCCAGGAACGGCCCAAGCGGCACCTGACCGGCTGCTGAGCAGGCTCCAGGGTCTACTTCCCCGGCGCATCACTGACTGTGATCCGGATGGAGCAAGCGTCGGAGGCGGCTTTCTTCACGACGGCGGCCCGGGGCTCCGGCACATCCAGGTATGCCAGGCGGTGCAGTCCGGCCCACTTGGCCAGCGCTGGGTGCCCCAGGACTGCTTCGGAGAGGGCCCTGTCCCCACCCGGGACGACATATTCGAAGGGTTCGGCCGCAAACACCTGGGCGGCCTGCAACGCCACGGCATCCACCAGGGCGTCGGCCTGGTTGGAGCGGCGCCGGGCAAACCGCTGCTGTGACTGGCCGCCGGCCGCGGTGCGGGACTGGACATACCGGGTGCCCGCTTTGGAAGCCAGCAAGAGGCCCTCGGCAGCAATGCCGACACCATAGCCGCCGCGCCGCACCAGGAGCAGGCCGCACCGGCGCGGCTGTGCGGCCAGCGACGCCAGGCGTTCCAGCGGGTCGGCTCCCCGTCCGGGCCGCCCATGGGCGGGCCAGGGAGCTTCGAGGAGCGCTTCGGCGCC
This sequence comes from Pseudarthrobacter sp. 10T415, assembly GCF_056394175.1. NCBI lineage: Bacteria > Bacillati > Actinomycetota > Actinomycetes > Micrococcales > Micrococcaceae > Pseudarthrobacter > Pseudarthrobacter sp. 10T415. The sequence continues at coordinate 191,494 of NZ_JBFTHJ010000001.1, forward strand.
GTCACCTGCCAATAGCCGCACGCCGTCGTCGTCTTCCCGTATTGCGAAACCGTCATGGCTGCCGGCGAACCGCCCGGTCCAGCCGGCCAGCCGGGAACCGGAAACAAACGCCGTCCGGACCGAGGGGGAGCGGCCGCTGCCGGCGTCATGGGTGGTCATGGCAGGTTCGGGTTCCTTCCGGATAGCTGTGGCGGGATCGCCGGGCGACTGGAAGTAGCCTATCTATGTGGATGATCTCTTTGGGCCGGGGCAGGGCAATGACGACGACGGCGATTCGGCCGCCGCGGGCAGCGCAGCCGCCAGCTCCTCACCACGCAGTCCGCTGGCTGTCCGCATGCGGCCGCGCACCCTCGACGACGTGGTGGGCCAGCAGCACCTGCTGGGCCAGGGATCGCCGCTGCGCCAGCTGGCGGCCGGAGCCGACGCCGCCGGGCCGGCCGGGCCAAGTTCGCTGATCCTGTGGGGGCCGCCAGGGACCGGCAAAACCACACTGGCGCATGTGATCGCCCGGGGGCCGGGCCGCAAGTTCGTGGAGCTCTCAGCCATCACCGCCGGCGTCAAGGACGTCCGCCGCGTCATGGACGACGCCCTGACTGCGCGTGACCTGTACAAGACCACCACCGTGCTGTTCCTGGACGAGATCCACCGATTCAACAAGGCCCAGCAGGACGCACTCCTTCCCGGCGTCGAAAACCGCTGGGTGGTGCTGGTGGCCGCCACCACCGAAAACCCGTCCTTCTCGGTGGTGTCGCCGCTCCTTTCCCGTTCCCTGCTGTTGACCCTCAAGCCGCTCACGGACGCCGACATCGAAGGGCTGCTCAGCCGTGCCGTAGCGGACCCCCGGGGACTTGACGGCAAAGCGGAACTGGACCCCGAAGCCCTGGCCCATCTGGTCCGGCTGTCCGGCGGCGACGCCCGCCGTGCCCTCACCGCCCTGGAAGCCGCGGCCGGCGTGGCGTTCGGTGATGCCGACGACGCCGGAACCGGGCCGGTAACCGTGGAACTCAAGCACACCGAACGGGCCCTCGACGTCGCAGCCGTCCGCTACGACCGGGCGGGAGACCAGCACTACGACGTCGCCAGCGCGTTCATCAAATCCATCCGCGGCTCCGACGTTGACGCCGCCCTCCACTACCTGGCGCGCATGCTCGAGGCCGGCGAGGACCCGAGGTTCGTGGCCCGCCGCATCGTCATCTCAGCCGCCGAGGACGTGGGCATGGCCGATCCCACGGCATTGCAGACAGCCGTGGCCGCAGCCCAGGCAGTGCAGCTCATCGGAATGCCGGAGGGCCGGATCATCCTGGCCGAGGCGGTGGTCCACCTGGCCACGGCGCCAAAATCGAACGCCGCCTACATGGGCATCAACAAGGCCATCGCCGATGTGCGCGCCGGCATGGGCAACGGCATCCCGCCCCACCTGAGGGACTCGCACTACCCGGGCTCCAAACAACTGGGGCACGGGAAAGGCTACAAATACGCCCACGACGCCCCGCACGCCGTGGCTGCACAACAGTATCCGCCGGACGACCTGGTGGGCCGGGACTACTACCAGCCCACCGGCAACGGCGCTGAACGCGACATCGCCGCCAGGCTGGAGCGGCTGCGGAAGATTGTCAGGGGCCAGTAGCCGCCGTGCTAAGGTAGATGTTTGTCTGGCAAGGCACAGGCGCACAATCCACCGAATTTTCGTTTGATGGAGCTGCGCCCTGCGCCCAGTAGCAAAAGGCAGCGGTTGGCCGATGCTCTCCATCAAGGAGGCCAGTAACACTGACACACCGCAGATATTGGAAGGACACAAGTGGCTAACAACACTCGTGCTCGCCGTCAGGCCCGCCTCTCGCGGTCCCTCGGCATTGCTCTTACCCCCAAGGCCGCCAAGTACATGGAGCGCCGCCCGTACGGCCCCGGTGAGCATGGCCGTGCCCGCAAGAAGCAGGACTCCGACTACGCCGTACGTCTGCGCGAAAAGCAGCGCCTGCGCGCCCAGTACGGCATCCGCGAAGCACAGATGACCCGTGCCTTCGAGGAAGCCCGCCGCACCAAGGGCCTGACCGGTGAGAACCTCATCGAACTGCTCGAAATGCGCCTTGACGCCCTGGTCCTGCGTGCCGGCTTCGCCCGCACCATCGCCCAGGCCCGCCAGCTGGTTGTGCACCGCCACATCCTGGTTGACGGCATCCGCGTTGACCGTCCGTCGTTCCGCGTCGGCGAGGGCCAGTTGGTCCACGTCCACAGCCGCAGCGAGACCATGGTTCCGCTCCAGGTTGCAGCAGCCGGCGCGCACCGCGATGTCCTGCCTGCTGTCCCGGCCTACCTGGACGTCAAGCTTGAGGCACTGCAGGCCCGCTTGGTCCGCCGCCCCAAGCGCTCCGAAATCCCGGTGACCTGCGAAGAGCAGCTCGTCGTCGAATTCTACGCACGCTAAATCCCAGCAGCGTATCCAAAGAAGCCCGTGGCAAGCGCCACGGGCTTCTTTGTATGTAAGGTACTTGGGGGACATCTGCCCAACGCGGTTCGCGGGGTGCGCAGGATGGTTCCGGACCACAGAATTTCAAGGAGATGAACGTCTATGACTGGTGGCGATATCGCCGGCCTGGTCGCTGCCGGAGTGTTTGCACTCCTGGTACTGCTGCTCGCCGTGCCCATCCTCAAGCTGGGCAAGGTGCTGGACGAGGTGCGGACGTCCATCCGGTCACTGAGCGACGGCGCGACGCCCCTGATGGATGAGGTCACGGCCACCGTGACCACCACCAACCAGCAGCTGAAGAAGGTGGACGGCATTTCGTCCAACGTCTCTGACGCTTCGGCCAACCTTTCCGCGTTGTCGTCCCTGGTGGCCGCCACCGTCGGTTCACCGCTGATCAAGGTGGCCGCGTTCAGCTACGGCGTCCGCAGTGCGCTCTCCAACCGCAAGAAGCCCGCCACCGGCCGCCGCAGCCGCTAAGCCCCGAAAGAACACCATGAAACGACTTGTCTGGATGGGAATCGGCGTGGCCATCGGCGTTATCGCCTTCCGCAAGGTCACTGAGGCCCAGTCCGCCCTGGGCCCGGAAGGCCTCAACAGGGCTGTAGGCAGGCTGGCCGACGGCGTCTACGACTTCGCCGACGCCGTCCGAGCCGGAATGCAGGAACGCGAAACCGACCTGCGCAGTGCGCTCGGCGTCGAAACCGCGGACCTGGTCCGCAGCTGACGCCCCGGGCCATCAGCCCGCAACAACCCGGCAGGGAACCCGACCAGGCCCTGCCGCCTGAACGAACTTTCCGCGTCGTCAACCGCGGACCAAGAAGGGTATGAAACAGCTCATGAAATCGCAGGAGATCACCAAGCGCTGGGTGGACTTTTTTGTCAGCAAGGGCCACACGGCGGTTCCCTCCGCATCGCTGGTGTCCAGCGACCCGTCGCTGCTGTTCACTGTGGCCGGCATGGTGCCTTTCATCCCCTACCTCACAGCCCGCGAAGAGGCGCCCTACACCCGGGCCACGAGCGTCCAAAAGTGCATCCGCACCGGCGACATCGAGGAAGTGGGCAAGACCGCCCGGCACGGCACCTTCTTCCAGATGTGCGGCAACTTCTCCTTTGGCGACTACTTCAAGGAAGACGCCATCAAGTTCGCCTGGGAGCTGCTCACCACCAGCGTTGACGACGGCGGGTACGGCCTGCCGCCCGAGCTCCTGTGGGTGACGGTCTACGAGGAAGACGATGAGGCCAAGGAACTGTGGCTGAAGAATACCGGCGTCCCCGCGGAGCGCATCCAGAAGATGGGCAAAGCCGACAACTACTGGAACACCGGCCAGCCCGGCCCGGCCGGCCCCTGCTCCGAGATCTACTACGACCGCGGTCCCGCCTACGGCATCGAAGGCGGCCCGCTCGCTGACGAGACCCGGTACATCGAAATCTGGAACCTCGTGTTCATGCAGTACCAGATCGACAACGTCCGCTCCAAGGACGACTTCGACATCGTGGGTGAGCTGCCCAAGAAGAACATCGACACCGGCCTGGGCATGGAGCGTCTGGCCATGATCCTCCAGGGTGTCGAGAACATGTACGAGACGGACCAGGTCCGTCCCGTCATCGACAAAGCCGCCGAACTCTCCGGCAAGGAATACACCTCCGCCGAAACCCCGGATGACCCCCACCACACGGACGATGTCCGGATGCGCGTTGTGGGTGACCACATCCGGTCCGCCCTGATGCTGATTTCCGACGGCGTGACCCCCTCGAACGAGGGACGTGGCTACGTCCTGCGCCGCCTCATCCGCCGTGCCGTGCGCTCCATGCGCCTCCTCGGCGTCGAACAGGCCTGCCTCCCGGACCTGCTGCCGGCTTCGCGCGACGCCATGAAGGGCGTCTACCCCGTAGTCGACACGGACTTCGCCAGGATCAGCCGGATTGCCTACGCCGAAGAAAAGGCCTTCCTGCGGACCATTGCGTCCGGCACGGCGAGGCTCGAGGACGCGGTCAAGGAGTCCAAGGCCGCCAACAAGCAGCTTTCCGGTGAAGACGCCTTCGCCCTCCACGACACCTACGGTTTCCCCATTGACCTCACCCTGGAAATGGCCGAGGAAGCCGGGCTGAAGGTTGACGAGGCCGCCTTCCGCAGCCTGATGCAGGAGCAGCGCCAGCGTGCCCAGGCCGACGCCAAGGGCAAGAAGGGCGGCCATGCGGACCTCAGCGCCTTCCAGGAGATCCTGGCCCAGGGCGAGACGGTCTTCACCGGGTACACCGAGCTCGACGGCGAATCCCGCGTCCGCGGCCTGCTCACCGGCGGCCGTCCGGTCCAGCAGGCAGCCACCGGCGACGAGATCGAACTTGTCCTGTCGGAAACACCGTTCTACGCCGAGGCCGGCGGCCAGGCCGCCGATACCGGCCTCATCACCGGTGACGGCTTCGTGGTCGAGGTCCTGGACGTGCAGCGCCCCGTCAAGGGCCTGAGCGTGCACAAGGCGATTGTCCGTGAAGGTGAAATCGGCGCCGACTCGCTGGTGCGCGCCGCCGTCGACCGCGAACGCCGCCATGCCGCCGAGCAGGCGCACACGGGCACGCACATCGTGCACGCCGCCCTGCACCAGATCCTCGGCCCGGAAGCCACCCAGCGCGGATCCTTCAACAAAGCCGGCTACCTCCGGTTCGACTTCGCCTGGGGCGAGGGCCTGAGCACTGCCACTCGGTCAGAAATCGAAGAGGTTTCAAACCTGGCCATCCGCAACAACTACGCGGTGGACACGAAGGTCATGGGCCTTGCGGAGGCGAAGGCCCTGGGTGCCATGGCCCTGTTCGGCGAGAACTACGGCAGCGAGGTCCGCGTCGTCGAGATCGACGGCGCCTGGTCCCGTGAGCTGTGCGGCGGAACCCACGTAGCCAACACCTCGTTGATCGGCAGCCTCTCCCTCCTGGGCGAGCAGTCCGTGGGGTCGGGAAACCGCCGCGTGGAGGCCTTCGTGGGCATGGAGGCCTTCCGGCACCTGGCGGCCGAACGTGCACTCGTCACCGAGCTGACCGACCTGCTGAAGGTGCCGTCGGGGCAGCTGGCCGACCGGATCTCCGCAACGCTTGCCAAGCTCAAGGCCACGGAAAAGGAACTGGACCGGCTCCGCAAGGAACAGCTGGCAGCTTCAGCAGCCCAGCTGGTCAACAGCGCAAGGGACGCTGCGGGCGTCAGCCTCATTGCCCATGACGCCGGTTCCGTCAGCGGCGCCGACGACATCCGCGGCCTGGCCCTGGACCTCCGCAACCGGCTGGGTTCGGCCCCTGCCGCGGTGGCTGTTGCAGGCGTGGCCAACGACCGTCCGCTCGTCCTGGTGGCCACCAACGAAGCCGCCCGGAACGCCGGAGTGAAGGCCGGAGCCCTGGTTCGCCTGGCTGCCGGAGTCCTCGGCGGCGGCGGCGGCGGCAAGGACGATGTCGCCCAGGGCGGCGGCACCGATGCAGGCAAGGTGGGCGCCGCGCTGGCAGCCATCCTGGACGCCGTCGAACGGCGCCAGTCCTGACATGGCCGATCCCGCAACCGCCGGCGGCTACCCCCAGGGCGTCAAACTGGGGGTAGACGTTGGCACGGTCCGGGTGGGGGTGGCCATCTGCGACCGTGACTCCATTCTGGCCACGCCATACAAGACCCTGGACCGGAACACCAAAAAGAACTCAGACGTCCGCCTGATCGCGAAGCTGGCGGAGGAGCTGGGTGCTGTGCAGGTCATCGTGGGAATGCCCCGGACCATGAAAGGCGAGGAACACGCGTCGGCCAGGATGGCTTCCGACTATGCCGGCCTGCTGGCGGCCGAGCTCGCAGCCCGCGGCCTGCACGTGCCGGTCAACATGGTTGACGAGCGGCTCAGCAGCGTCACGGCGCACCGCAACCTGCATGAAGCTGGCATGAGCAGCAGGAACCACCGTAAAGTAGTTGATCAGGTCGCGGCCGCAGGCATCCTGCAGCACGCCATCGACATGCAGAAATCCCGGGGAGCGGATGTCGGCTCACGCGTGACAGCGCCATCCCCGTCCGTGGACCTGGGGGTCAGCGGGGCGGATGAGTCCGTCCGCGCCACCCCGGATACGGCCCGATTTTCAGATAATGGAAGGCAACAGTGAGCCCTGCCAACATTGACGACGCCTCAGGGCCCCTGAACGCCGGGGGAGGGAGGCCGCTGACGCGCAAGGAGATCCGGGCACGGGAGAAGAGCCTCGACACCGGTGGCCAGGGCGCTGTCCCTGAGCAGGCCTACGAGACCGGTGCCGACGTGCCCCCGCAGCCCGCAGATCCCCCCGCCGTCCCTGCGCAGCCGGCCACCGGCCCCACTGCTGCAGGGCCGTTGCCGGCTGCACCGGCCGCGCCCCCTTCCATCCAGGAGGCAACCCCTGACAACAGGGAGCCTGACAACGGGGCGCCTGACAACGGGACCGTGGACAACGGAACGCACGACGACGGAGGTCACCATGGTGCCGCACCGCAGGACCCGGCCGCGCACGGTGCGCCTGAGCAACCTGAACCCATCGCGGACAACGTGAGTGGCCCCCACGAACCCGACCACGGGCACGGCGACGTGTTCGCCGCCGACGACCACCAGGACCTGCATGCGGCCGGGGAACACCCGGCGATGGACGTTCATGAGTACGCGGGCGACCCCCACTATGCGGACCCGGCCCAGTACCCGGACGGTCACGAGTACCACGACAACGCCCATTACGGTCAGGCCCACGGCGACGCCGACTATCACCACGACCTGCACGCCGATGAGGCCGGCCACCACGCCGGCCACCCGGAAGACGCACACCATGCCGATACCGCAGCGCACAGCCTCATCGCAGGTGCACCGGCAACCCAGGTAGTGGGCAGGCCCTCCAAGAAAGTGCGCCGCCGCCGCAGGCTGCTGGCCCTCTTCCTCACCCTCGCTGTTTTCGTTACTGCAGTGGCCGTTGGCGCGCAGTTCCTCAAGCCCCTCCTCGGCAGCACCAAAGCCAGCGACTTCCCGGGCCCCGGCTCCGGCCAGGTCGAGGTAACGGTGGACAAGGGGGAAGGCACCCGTTCCGTGGCCATGGACCTCGAAAGCAAAGGCGTCGTGGCCAACGCTGACACGTTCCTTCAGGCCTTCAGCGCTTCGGGCGGCACGCTGGCCCCGGGTGACTATACCTTCAAGTCTGAAATGAAGAACAAGGACGCAGTAGATGTCCTCCTGGGCCAGGACAAGGGGAAGGTGATCTACTTCGCCCTCAGTGCGGGCCTGCGGGTCAACGAATCCCTCCAGGCCATCTCCGAAGGGTCCGGCGTATCGATCCAGCAACTCCAGGCGCTCAGCAACGATCCGGCGCAGTTCGGCTTGCCGGCAAACGCCAAGAACCTGGAGGGCTACCTTGCACCGGGCGAGCACCGCTTCCCGCTGGGCACGTCCGCCAAGGACATCCTGCAAGCCCTGGTCAAGGTGACCGTGGACGAGCTGGTGTCCCAGGGCATCACCGATCCTGCCAAGCAGTACCAGTCCGTGATCGTGGCCAGCATCGTCCAGGCCGAAGGCGGCCAGGCCGAATACGGCGATGTCGCCGGAGCCATCTACAACCGGCTCAAACCCAACGACCAGACCGGCGGCTTCCTGCAGGTCGACTCGGCCGTGACGTACGGGCTTGGGACGAAGAGCTACAACTTCACGGACGAGCAGCGCCAGGACAAGTCCAACCCGTACAACACGTATGCGAACCCCGGGCTGCCTCCGGGACCCATTGGCTCGCCGGGCAAGACTGCCATCGACGCCGCCGCCAGGCCCAAGACCAACGATTACCTCTTCTGGGTAACGGTCAACCTGGACACCAAGGAGACCAAGTTCGCCAAAACCCTGGCCGAACACAACGTCTACGTTGAGCAGTACAACTCCTGGTGCCAGGCGAACGTGGGCCGCTGCACATGACCCTGCGGGCAGCAGTGCTGGGGCACCCGATCAGTCATTCAAAGTCCCCGGCCCTGCATCTTGCTGCCTACCGGCAGTTGGGTGCAGACATCAGTTACACAGCTATCGACGTCACGGAGCAGCTCCTCCCGGGCCTGATGGGGCAGGTGCGCCACCAGCCGGGATGGTGCGGACTTTCGGTCACCATGCCGTTAAAGACCACCATGCTGGGCCACGTGGACGAGGTCCGCGGCATCGCCCGGACCCTCGGCGTGGTCAACACCGTCTCCTTTGAGGACGACGGACACGGACCACGTGCCATCGGCTCCAACACCGACGTGGCTGGAATCGTTAACGCCCTCCGGCACGCGGGAGCGGATACCGCACCCTCCGCGGTCATCCTCGGCGGCGGCGGCACCGCGGCGTCCGCTGTCGCCGCACTGCGGGAACTCGGAACCCGCCGTGTGCAGATTTTCGTACGGGACCCTGCCCGCACGGCAGACGTCCGTGCAGCGGCCGCAGGTGCCGGCATCGACCTGGACGTGCTGACGCTGGCAGAAGCCGTGCTGCCCACGGCTGCTGCCGACGTCGTCATTTCCACGTTGCCGCCCCGGGCGGCGGACGGCCTGGCCGCCGAGATAGCCGCCCTGAAGACGGAAACCCCGGGCGTCCTTCTGGACGTTGCCTACGACCCCTGGCCCAGCCTGATCGCCTCGGTGTGGCAGACGGGCGGCGGTGCCGTGGTCCCCGGACTGGAGATGCTGCTGTACCAGGCAGTGGAACAGGTGCGCCTTTTCACGGGCCGCGGGGATGACGTTAATGCAGCTGTCATAGATGTGATGTGCGCCTCAGTCGGCCTTCCCCGACGGGCTTTGTAACCGCCCTACGTGGCAGGATGGAAGATATGTTGCGTTGGTTGACTGCCGGTGAATCCCATGGTCCGGCTCTGATGGGAATTATTGAAGGCGTCCCCGCCGGTGTTGAGATCACCAGCGGGCACATCGCAGACTCCCTGGCCCGCCGCCGGCTCGGATACGGCCGAGGCGCCCGGATGAAGTTCGAACAGGACGTTGTCACCATCCTGGGCGGCGTCCGGCACGGTGTGACCCAGGGCGGCCCCGTGGCCGTCCAGGTGGGAAACACCGAATGGCCCAAGTGGGAGCAGATCATGGCGCCGGATCCGGTGGATCCGGAACTCCTCGCCGACCAGGCGCGCAACGCGCCCCTGACCCGCCCGCGTCCCGGCCACGCGGACTTCACCGGCATGCAGAAGTACGGCTTCGATGAAGCCCGTCCCGTGCTGGAACGTGCCAGCGCCCGCGAGACCGCCACCCGGGTGGCCATGGGTACTGTCGCCGCCCAGTTCCTCAAGCACCTCGGCATCGAGCTCGTCAGCCACACGGTGTCCATCGCCAGCGTTTCCGTACCCGACGGCCGGCCGCTCCCCGAACCGGCAGATGTCATCGCTTTGGACGCCGATCCACTGCGCTGCTTCGACAGGGAAACCTCCGACGCCATGGTTGCCGAGGTTGACGCCGCCCACAAGGAAGGCGAAACCCTGGGCGGCGTGGTGGAGGTCCTGGCGTACGGCCTGCCGCCCGGACTGGGCAGTTACGTCCACTGGGACCGCCGGCTGGATTCCCGCCTGGCTGCTGCCCTCATGGGCATCCAGGCCATCAAGGGCGTCGAAGTGGGCGACGGATTCCGGACCGCTGCACGCCGCGGCTCTGCGGCCCACGATGAAATCGTGCGCGATGAAGACGGCCGGATCGTGCGTGCCAGCAACCGCGCAGGCGGCATCGAAGGCGGCATGAGCATCGGGGACGTCCTGCGTGTCCGCGCCGCGATGAAGCCGATCGCCACGGTGCCCCGCGCCCTGAAAACGATCGACGTCAGCACCGGCGAACCGGCCAAGGCCCATCACCAGCGCTCCGACGTCTGTGCCGTTCCGGCCGCAGGCGTGGTGGCCGAGGCCATGGTGGCTTTGGTCCTGGCTGAAGCCGTTACAGAGAAATTCGGCGGGGACTCCGTGGCGGAGACCGCCCGCAACATCAAGGGTTACCTGGACAACATTCCGGCGTCCCTGGACTCGATCGGCCAGTAGTGCCCGCCCAGAGCAGTACCGGGCCCGTCGGTATCCGGCCGATCGTCCTGATCGGCCCCATGGCCGTGGGCAAATCCGCCATCGGACAGCAACTGGCCCAGCAACTCGGTGCACCGTTCGTCGACACGGATGCCGTGATCGTGGCGGGCCATGGCTCCATCGCCGACATTTTCGCAGGCCGGGGCGAACGCGCCTTCCGCGAGATCGAGGCCCGTGCTGTTGCCTCCGCCGTTGAAGCGGCCGAAGGCACGGCCACGGTGATCTCGCTCGGCGGGGGTGCTGTTCTGGATTCCGGAACGCAGCAGCTGATCGGCCGCTGCACAGTGGTCTACCTCGAATGCGATGCGAACACCGTTGCTGCCCGCATTGCCCGCAACTCCGGACGTCCCCTGCTGGCAGGGGACGCCATGGGACGCTGGACAGAAATGTTCGCCACCCGCAAGCCGGTCTACGAGAGGCTTGCAGACATCACCCTGGACGTGCGCCAGGGCTCCATATCCGAGCTCGGCAACCGGCTGGAAGCAGCACTGCACAACTACGCAGCTGCCAAACAGGAAGTTGAAAAGTGAACACCTCATCAACAGTCATCAAGGTCACCGGTGAATCGGCCGCCAACAACTACGACGTTGTGGTGGGGCGGGGCCTGCTGGGAACCCTTCCGGAAATCCTGGGGGAGCGGGTGCGGCGCGTGCTGGTCATCCACCCCCGGGCCCTGCGCCTCACCGGCGACACCGTCCGTGATGACCTTGAATCCGCAGGCTTCACCGCGCTGACCGCAGAAATCCCCGACGCCGAAGAAGGCAAGCACATCCAGGTTGCCGCCTTCTGCTGGCAGGTCCTGGGACAGAACGACTTCACCCGCTCAGACGCCATCGTCGCCGTTGGCGGGGGAGCGGTCACCGACCTGGCCGGCTTCGTGGCCGCCACCTGGCTCCGCGGCGTCAAAGTCATCCACATGCCCACCAGCCTGCTGGGGATGGTGGACGCCTCCGTAGGTGGCAAGACCGGCATCAACACCGCGGAAGGCAAGAACCTGGTGGGCGCGTTCCACCCGCCCGCAGCCGTTCTGGCGGACCTGGACACGCTGGACACCTTGCCTAAGAACGAACTCATTTCCGGCATGGCCGAGGTAGTCAAGTGCGGCTTCATCGCGGACCCCGCCATCCTCGAACTCGTGGAGAAGGACTTTGCTGCGGTCACCGATCCGCGGTCCGAGACGCTCCGCGAGCTCATCGAACGTGCCATCGCCGTCAAAGCCAAAGTGGTCTCCGAAGACCTCAAGGAATCCGGGCTGCGCGAAATCCTCAACTACGGCCACACCCTGGGCCACGCCATCGAACTGGTGGAACGCTACTCGTGGCGGCACGGCGCTGCCGTCTCCGTCGGCATGATGTTCGCCGCGGAACTCGCCCGCAGCGTAGGCCGCCTGAGCGACGCCGACGCCGACAGGCACCGAAGCATCCTCGAAGGACTTGGGCTTCCGGTCACCTACCGGCGGGACCGGTGGCAGGGCCTGCTGGACGGTATGCGGCGGGACAAGAAGTCCCGCGGCGACCTCCTGCGGTTCGTGGTGCTGGACGGTGTGGCCAAGCCGGGCATCCTGGATGTCCCCGACACGTCCCTCCTGTTCGCCGCCTACCAGGAAGTCGCTTCCTGATGCAGGGCGACATGGAAGGCACGGCCGAGTGGCCCGAGGCCGGCTTCCCGGGAATCCGGATCAACCCTGAAACCCTGCTGCCGCAAATCGTCAACGACGATGCGTGCAGGGAAGCGCTGGCAGCCTCCACCGATCCCGCCGACCACGTCTTCGTCCTGCTGGTCGAGGGCCACGGGGCAGAAGCTGCCGAACTGCTGGCCGAAGCCCGGTTCAAGGACCCTGAATCCTTCCGGCTGCGTGCGTTCGAAGCAGAGGTCCTGCGGGTTTCGAACCGGTTGGACAGGGCCGTGGAGCTGTTCCGCCAACTGCTGCACGAGGTCCAGGGGACCCCCAAGGAAGCCCTGGCACTGCAGTTCCTCGGCAAGACCCAGTACACGGCCGGGCAGACCTCCGCTGCCGTTGAATCCTTTGCCCGCGCCTTGGACCTGCGAGTAGCACAGTCCGCTGATGCGGCGCTGATCTACTCGTCAACAGTGGCCCTGCAGCGCGCGCGGGACGTACTGGACCTGGCCTGCTGATACCCCGCTTCGGGCCGCCGGGGAAGTCCGCGTCCATTTGCCGGTAGAATAGTTTTTGAATTTTTTCCCAGCTCCCCGGATCTTTGACAAAAACGTGCAGGCACGCCATGCGGCGGACTGCCCGGCATAGAACGTCTGACCACGCGCCAGACTGAGAAACCTAAGGAAACCCAGTGGCAACCACGAACGACATTAAGAACGGAACGGTCCTGAAGCTCGAGGGCCAGCTCTGGAACATCATCGAGTTCCAGCACGTCAAGCCCGGCAAGGGTGGCGCTTTCGTGCGTACGAAGATGCGCAACGTGATGTCCGGCAAGGTTGTGGACAAGACGTTCAACGCCGGCCTCAAGATCGAAACTGCCACGGTTGACCGCCGGGACTACCAGTACCTGTACCAGGACGGCGCCGACTTCGTGTTCATGGACACCTCGGATTACGACCAGATCACCGTCTCCGGCGCCACCGTGGGCGACGCCACCAACTTCATGCTCGAGAACCAGATGGTCAACATCGCCATCCACGAGGGCAACCCGCTGTACATCGAACTGCCGCCGAGCGTTGTCCTGGAAATCACCTACACCGAGCCCGGCCTGCAGGGCGACCGCTCCTCCGCGGGCACCAAGCCTGCCACGCTGGAAACCGGCTACGAGATCCAGGTTCCGCTGTTCGTCGAAAACAACACCAAGGTCAAGGTGGATACCCGTGACGGCAGCTACCTCGGCCGGGTCTCTGAGTAGTGAGCGCACGCGGTAAAGCCCGCAGCAGGGCACTGGATGTTCTTTTCGAAGCGGAGCAGCGCTCCGTCTCCGCCTTTGACGTCCTGCGTGCACGGCGCGAAAAGACCGACCAGATCGTCAACCCCTACACCCTGGAAATCGTCGAGGGCGTGGTGTCCCGCCAGCCAGCCATCGACGAGTTCCTGGAGACCTATTCGCAGGGCTGGAGCCTGGAGCGCATGCCTTCGGTGGACCGGATCATCCTGCGCATCGGCACCTGGGAACTGCTGTACAACGACGACGTCCCCGATGGCGTTGCCGTCAGCGAGGCCGTGACCCTGGCCAAGACCCTGTCCACGGACGAGTCGCCCCAGTTCATCAACGGGCTCCTGGGACGCCTGCAGCAGCTGAAGCCGTCGCTGCTGGCCTGACCCACGAACCAGCCATGAAGGCCGCACCCCCAGGGGTGCGGCCTTCCGGCGTTAAGGCGGCCGGCCGCCGTCGAACCCTGTCCTGTTCGCGGGCCAGAACCTGCAAGGTCCGGTTCCGCGAACAAGCCCGGGACGGGACGAAGGAATCCAGCGCACCAGGTGCGGGCTACGCGACGATTGCTGCCCGGAGCGCCAATACCCGCTGCAGCTGCTTACGCTCTTCAGCCTGGTGGAGCTGCACATCGCGGCCGCTGAGGATCCGCTGGCGGATATTGGCCAGCAGAGTGGCCGCCCTGAGGAAATCCTTCATCTGTTGTTTCCGGCCGTAGCCGGCTGCCCAGTTCAGCACGGTCCGCCGGCCGCCAATGGTTCCCAGCAATTCGACCTCCGCCGGGGTAAACCAGCCGGCGGCGGAGTACTCCAGCAGCCGCTGCCGGGTCAGCCGTTTTTCCGCCACCCGCAGCGCAACGATCCCGGCAACTGCGAGGCAGAAAATGGGCACCTGCACCACGATGTAGTCCACCAGGAAGCCGCTGCCCATGCTGTTCCACCGGTTGTGCAGGAACATCGCCGGCAGCAGCCCCACAAAGAAGGCCAGGATGGAAGCTCCGGTGTGCCATCGCCGGGCCGCGAAGCCCATGACCAGCCCGGTGGTCCCGGTGAAGATGGCGTGGGCGAACGGGGACATCACGCCGCGGAGGAAGAACACCTGGGCAAAATCTCCGCCCGGACCCGGCGCCTCGGCGATGGCGCGGCCAAAGTAGAGGATGTTTTCGGTGAACGCGAAGCCGCCGGCAATCGTGAAGGCGAAAACCACGCCGTCCACCGGGCCGTCGAAATGTTTCCTGGCCAGCAGCAGGAGGACCAGCAGGCCAAGGGACTTCGCGAACTCCTCGACGATGGGTGCCTGCACCGTTGCCATGTACGTCCGCAGGTCCGGTTCATCCGAGAACTGGAACGTCAGCACAAACAGTGGCTGCACCAGCAAAGTCACGGCAATCGACACCGCCGCGCCCCACGTGAAGGCGAAGAACAGCAGCCGCTTCGGCTCCGGCTCCCACCTATCGATGACCACAACGGCCAGCAGTACCAGGGACAGCGGTATCAGGGACGCGACGAAGCCACCCACGAAGCCGGCAGTCCCCGTGTTGGCCAGCAGGAACGGCACCACCAGGAACAGGCTGAGGAACGCGAGGACGCCGCCCGCCACCGTGAGGCCCACCAGTCCGCCGTTGAGCCTTCCCGGCCTGAGTGCCGCTCCCTGGTCCGGGGGAGGCAGGACGCTGCTGACGGGACGGCCGCGGTGGTCCGGGGCAGCGAGGTAATGCTGCGGTGCCACCTGGCCCATCCAGCTGGGATTCGCTGCGCCGGGCAGGGGACTGGAGGCGCCCGGGTGGGGACCGTAGGGCGGGCCCGACGGCGGCTGGTGGGGATGCATTGACATATCCGCAAGCCTAGGTGGCGGGTTGGCCCGCTCCAAGGACCGTCTGCACGCCGCGTTCCAATGTGACGATCAACGCGTTGATCCGGCGCCGCCGGGCCGCGGGCCTATGGTAATTTTGAAACGCACATGTTCCTTTTTTAATTCCGTCCTGTGAGGCGGGGAAAGGGGAGACGAGCGTTGACATCTGTCACCAGCGCACCGGTTCCAGCCAGGGTAGTACTCAGCCAGGCTGACATAGACCGTGCCCTCACTCGTATCGCCCATGAGATCCTCGAAGCCAACAAGGGATCCCGGGACCTGGTCCTGTTGGGCATTCCCCGCCGCGGATATCCGCTGGCAGTCCGGCTGGCCGAGAAGATCGCCGCCGCGGACAACACCGTTGATGCCGCCGCCATCGTCGGCCAACTGGACGTCACCATGTTCCGGGATGACCTTTCGCACCAGGGAACCCGCCCGCCGTACCCCACCAAACTGCCCCGTACCGGCATCGACAACAAAGTCGTGGTCCTGATCGACGACGTCCTGTACTCCGGCCGGACCATCCGGGCAGCGCTGGACGCCCTCGTGGACCTGGGCCGCCCGCGCATCGTCCGCCTCGCCGTCCTGATCGACCGCGGACACCGCGAGCTGCCCATCCGCGCCGACCATGTGGGCAAGAACCTGCCCACATCTTCAGTGGAAAAAGTCCGGGTCCGGCTCGAAGAGACCGACACCCCCGCCGGCGGAGCCCCCGTCAACGAAGTCGTGATTGAGGGTGGACTGTGAAGCACCTGCTCTCCACCCAGGACCTCAGCCTGCACAACGCCATCCGCATCCTCGATACCGCCGAGGAGATGTCGGCTGTAGGCGACCGCGAAGTCAAGAAGCTGCCCGCCCTGCGCGGCCGCACCGTGGTGAACCTTTTCTTCGAAGATTCCACCCGCACCAGGATTTCCTTTGAAGCGGCGGCCAAGCGGTTGTCCGCGGACGTCATCAACTTCGCCGCCAAGGGATCATCGGTCTCCAAGGGTGAATCCCTCAAGGACACCGCCCAGACGCTGTCCGCGATGGGGGCGGACGCCGTCGTCATCCGCCACTGGGCTTCCGGTGCGCCGCACCGGCTGGCCGCGACGGACTGGATCGATGCCGGGGTGATCAACGCCGGCGACGGCACCCACGAACACCCCACCCAGGCACTGCTGGACGCCTTCACCATGCGCCGGCACTGGGCGAAACTGTCGGGTACCCCGTCCGAAGGCGCGGACCTGAATGGGATGCGCGTGGCGATCGCCGGCGATGTCCTGCACTCACGCGTGGCCCGTTCCAATGTCTGGCTCCTGCGCACGCTGGGTGCGGAAGTCACCCTCGTAGCTCCCCCCACCCTGCTGCCCATCGGCGTCGAAAAGTGGCCCTGCAGCGTCAGCTACAACCTCGACGAGACACTCGCCCTGGGCGTTGACGCCGTGATGATGCTCCGTGTCCAGGGCGAACGCATGAACGCTTCGTTCTTCCCCAGCACCCGCGAATACTCACGCCGCTGGGGCTTCGATGACAACCGCCTGCGCGCCCTCGACAACCTGGGCATGAAGGACACCATCATCATGCACCCGGGCCCCATGAACCGGGGGCTCGAAATCAGCGCAGCCGCAGCAGACTCTCCCCGTTCCACCGTCCTCGCGCAGGTCCGCAACGGCGTGTCCGTGCGGATGGCTGCGCTGTACCTGCTGCTCTCCGGGGACACCCGGGAAACAGCCGCAACCCCGGTCCTGGCCGCTGCCGGAACCGCCCATTCCACCAAGGAGAGCATCTGATGGCCGGCAACACCGGAACGTACTTGATCCAAGGCGCCTCCATCCTGGGCGGCGCGCCGGCGGACCTGCTGATCCGTGACGGCATCATCGCCGAAGTGGGCACGGGCCTTTCGCCGGAAGGACAGGCCGGGGACATCACGGTTATCGAGGCCGCGGGCCTGGTGGCCCTTCCCGGCATGGTGGACGTCCACACCCACCTCCGTGAGCCCGGGCGGGAGGACGCGGAAACCGTGGAAACCGGAACCCGCGCAGCCGCCCTCGGCGGTTACACGGCCGTCCACGCCATGGCCAACAGCACTCCCGTTGCCGATACCGCCGGTGTGGTGGAGCAGGTCTACACCCTGGGACGCGCCGCAGGCTGGGTTGACGTCCGCCCGGTGGGGGCCGTCACGGTGGGCCTTGCGGGGGAGCAACTGGCAGAACTGGGTGCCATGGCCGATTCCCGGGCCCGGGTCAGGATGTTCTCCGACGACGGCATCTGCGTCCACGACCCCGTCCTGATGCGCCGGGCGCTGGAGTACGTCAAGGCGTTCGACGGCGTGGTGGCCCAGCACGCGCAGGAACCGCGCCTGACCGCCGGGGCACAGATGAACGAAGGCGAGGTGTCCGCCGTCCTGGGCCTGACCGGCTGGCCCGCCGTTGCCGAGGAAAGCATTATCGCCCGCGACGTGCTCCTCGCCCAGCACGTCGGCTCCCGGCTGCACGTCTGCCACGTGTCCACCGCCGGTTCTGTGGAGATCATCCGCTGGGCCAAGGAACGCGGCATCAATGTGACCGCCGAGGTCACCCCGCACCACCTGCTCCTCACCGACGACCTGGTCCGCAGCTATGACCCCGTCTTCAAGGTCAACCCGCCGCTGCGCACCGACGCCGACGTCCAGGCATTGCGCGCCGGGCTGGCAGACGGCACCATCGACGTTGTGGGAACCGACCATGCGCCGCACCCCAGCGAGCACAAGGAATGCGAATGGGCACAGGCGGCCATGGGCATGACCGGCCTGGAAACCGCGTTGTCCGTGGTCCAGCACACCATGATCGAGACAGGCCTGATGACCTGGGCCGACTTCGCCCGCGTCACCTCCGCGGCGGCTGCGCAGATCGGCCGGCTGGAAGACCAGGGCCGTCCGCTCGAAGCCGGTGAACCCGCCAACGTCATCCTGGTGGACCCCGCCGCCCGCTGGACCGTGGACCCGTTCAAGATGGCCACCATGGGCCGGAACTCGCCCTTCAAGGGACGCGAGCTCCCGGGCAAGGTGGTGGCCACGTTCTTCAAGGGCCACCCCACCGTCCTGGACGGCGAACTCAACACTCCCTACCCGCACGCCGCAGTCGAGGCAGGCGCCGCCTGATGGAAAAAATCCTTCCGGGACTGGCGATGCTGGCGATTATCGCCGTCGTCTTTGTCCTCCTCGGCATAGGCTGGCGCAACCGCCTGAAGCGCCAGTCCGACGTCGGGCCCCTGCCCCAGGCGCCCGCGGAACCGGGTGAGCCGTCCGCCGAAGCGGAGGGACAGTACGTTGCCACCACCACCGGCGGCGACTGGCTTGACCGTGTGGCCGTCCACAGCCTCGGCATCCGCACCAACGCAACCCTGGCCGTATACCCGGACGGTGTGCTGTTCGACCGCGCCGGCGCCCCCGCCCTCTACATCCCCGCCGCATCGCTCACCGGCGTACGGCAGGAAAGCGGGATGGCCGGCAAGTTCGTGGAGAAGGACGGCCTGCTCGTCCTGACCTGGCTGCATGGCTCCCACGAACTGGACACCGGATTCCGGACCCGCCGCGCGGCGGACAAGGACACCCTGTACACAGCACTCCAGGAATTGATCTCCTCAGCCCCGGCGGCTGACGCCACCAGTGGAAAGTAAGACAGTGAAAGCGAATACAGTGACTTCAACCACCGCCACCCCGGCAGCCCCCGCTGCGCTCGTCCTCGAAGACGGACGCATCTTCCGCGGCACCAGCTACGGCGCCACCGGAACCGCCCTGGGCGAAGCCGTCTTCGCCACGGGCATGACCGGCTACCAGGAGACCATCACGGATCCCTCCTACGCCCGGCAGCTGGTGGTCCAGACCGCACCGCACATCGGCAACACCGGCGTCAACAGCGAAGACGCCGAATCGCGCCGCATCTGGGTGGCCGGTTACATCGTCCGCGACGCCGCCCGCCGTCCCTCCAACTGGCGCTCCGAACGGTCCCTGGACGAAGAACTCGTCGAGCAGGGCATCGTGGGTATCCAGGGCGTGGACACCCGCGCCATCACCCGCCACCTCCGCGAACACAAGACCATGCGGGCCGGCATCTTCTCCGGCGACGCCGCCCTGGCAACCGACAAGGAACTGGTGGACGCCGTCCTCGCCAGCGCCCCCATGGAAGGCGCCCGCCTGGCCGAGGAAGTCAGCGTTGACGAAGCCTACGTGGTGGAACCCAAGGACCACGGCTGGGACGCCGAACCCCGGTTCAGCATCGCCGCCATTGACCTCGGCATCAAGGCCATGACCCCCGTCCGGTTCGCCGAGCGCGGTGTTCGCGTCCACGTCCTGCCCGCCACCGCCACACTGGAGGACGTCAAGGCGGTCAACCCCGACGGCTTCTTCATGTCCAACGGACCCGGCGACCCCGCCACCGCCGACGCCCAGGTCAAGCTGCTCCGCTCCGTCCTGGACGAGAAACTGCCGTACTTCGGCATCTGCTTCGGCAACCAGATCCTGGGCCGTGCCCTCGGATTCGGCACCTACAAGCTCCGCTACGGCCACCGCGGCATCAACCAGCCCGTCATGGACCGCCGCACCGGCAAGGTGGAAATTACCTCCCAGAACCACGGCTTTGCCGTGGACGCACCGCTCGACGGCGCCACCCAGGCCCCGGAGGAGCGCTACGGCCGGGTGGAGGTCAGCCACGTCAGCTTGAACGACGACGTCGTGGAAGGCCTCGCCTGCCTCGACATCCCGGCTTTCTCGGTGCAGTACCACCCCGAGGCCGCGGCCGGCCCGCACGACGCCGCGTACCTGTTCGACCGCTTCATCGACCTGATGGAAGGCACCCGGGACGGGAAGACCGCCAACGAGTCCAAGGATCCCGTGGACTCCGCCCACCCCGCGAACGCGGACAACACTGCGGCTGACAAAGCAGCAGCGGGCAGCGCAAAATCCGCCGCGCCGAAAAACTCTGACACCAAGACTGAGGACAAGAAGTAATGCCCAAGAGAACTGACCTTAAGAGCGTCCTGGTCATCGGTTCCGGCCCGATCGTCATCGGCCAGGCCGCCGAATTCGACTACTCCGGTACCCAGGCACTGCGTGTCCTCAAGGAGGAAGGCCTCCGCGTCATCCTCGTGAACTCCAACCCCGCCACCATCATGACCGACCCCGAGTTCGCCGACGCCACCTACATCGAGCCCATAACCCCCGAGGTGGTGGAGAAGATCATCGCCAAGGAACGCCCGGACGCTGTGCTGCCCACCCTGGGCGGCCAGACGGCGCTCAACACGGCTATCGCGCTGGACAAGAACGGTGTGCTCGAGAAGTACAACGTGGAACTGATCGGCGCGAACATCGCCGCCATTGAGCTCGGCGAAGACCGCGAAAAGTTCAAGGGCGTGGTGGAGCGCTGCGGTGCCGAATCCGCCCGCAGCCACATCATCCACTCCATGGACGAAGCCCTTGAGGCAGCCAAGGACCTTGGCTACCCGATGGTGGTCCGCCCCTCCTTCACCATGGGCGGGCTGGGTTCCGGCCTGGCCTACAACGAGGACGACCTCCGCCGCATCGTCGGCCAGGGCCTCCAGTACAGCCCCACCAGCGAGGTCCTGCTCGAAGAGAGCATCCTCGGCTGGAAGGAATACGAGCTCGAGATGATGCGGGACAAGAACGACAACGTGGTTGTCGTCTGCTCCATCGAGAACTTCGACCCCGTGGGCGTGCACACCGGCGACTCCATCACCGTGGCGCCGGCCCTGACCCTGACCGACCGCGAGTACCAGAAGCTCCGTGACGTCTCCATCGCAGTGATCCGTGAAGTGGGCGTGGACACCGGCGGCTGCAACATCCAGTTCGCCATCGACCCCGCCACTGGCCGCGTGGTGGTCATCGAAATGAACCCCCGCGTTTCCCGTTCCTCGGCCCTGGCGTCAAAGGCCACCGGGTTCGCGATCGCCAAGATCGCCACCAAGCTGTCCCTGGGCTACACGCTCGACGAGATCCCCAACGACATCACCCAGAAGACCCCGGCGTCCTTCGAACCGACGCTCGACTACGTGGTGGTCAAGGTTCCCCGCTTCGCGTTCGAGAAGTTCCCGGCTGCGGACAACACCCTCACCACCACCATGAAGTCGGTAGGCGAAGCCATGGCCATGGGCCGCAACTTCACCGAAGCCCTGCAGAAAGCCCTCCGCTCCCTGGAGCAGACGGGCTCGCAGCTGGACTTCAGCTCCGTCCCGGAGTACGAGGTCGCCGAGCTCATCGAAAAGGCCAAGCGCCCCACCACGGACCGCCTGTACCAGGTGCAGCGCGCCCTGCTGGGCGGCGCCACCGTGGAACAGCTCTTCGAGGCCACCAAGATCGATCCCTGGTTCCTCGACCAGCTCGAACTCCTCAACGAGGTATCCCGGGAGATCCGCCAGGCAGGCGCCCTCACCACGGACATGCTGCAGCGCGCCAAGCGCCACGGCTTCTCCGACGAGCAGATCGGTGCCCTGACGCACAACTCCGAGGCAGTGGTCCGCGGTGTCCGCCAGGCCCTGGGCATCCGCCCCGTCTACAAGACCGTTGACACCTGCGCCGCCGAGTTCGCCGCGTACACGCCGTACCACTACTCGGCTTACGACGAGGAGGATGAGGTTGCGCTGCACTCCAAGCCGTCCATCCTGATCCTCGGCTCGGGCCCCAACCGCATCGGCCAGGGCATCGAGTTCGACTACTCCTGCGTCCACGCGTCCATGGCGCTGCGCAAGGCCGGCTACGAGACCGTCATGGTCAACTGCAACCCGGAAACCGTTTCCACGGACTACGACGTCTCCACCCGCCTGTACTTCGAGCCGCTGACGCTTGAAGACGTGCTGGAGGTCATTGCAGCTGAGGAACGCACCGGCGGCGTCATGGGTGTCTTCGTGCAGCTCGGCGGCCAGACCCCGCTGAAGCTGGCCCAGCAGCTGGCCGACGCCGGCGTGCCCATCCTCGGCACCTCCCCGGAGGCCATCGACCTTGCCGAACACCGCGGCGCCTTCTCCCGCGTGCTGGACAAGGCCGGCCTGGTATCCCCGAAAAACGGCACCGCCGTGTCCTTCGAGGACGCCAAGAAGATCGCCGACGAAATCGGCTACCCGGTGCTGGTCCGCCCGTCCTACGTCCTCGGCGGCCGCGGCATGGAGATCGTCTACGACGAGCCCAACCTGTCCCGCTACATCGCCAACGCCACCGAGATCACCCCGGACCACCCGGTCCTGATCGACCGCTTCCTGGAAGACGCCGTCGAAATCGACGTCGACGCCCTCTTTGACGGCACCGACATGTACCTGGGCGGGATCATGGAGCACATCGAGGAAGCCGGAATCCACTCCGGGGACTCCGCCTGCGTTCTGCCGCCCATCACCCTTGGCACCAACGTGCTTGATCGCGTCCGGACCGCCACCCGTGCCATCGCCGAGGGAGTCGGTGTCCGCGGCCTGATCAACATCCAGTTCGCGTTGGCCTCCGACGTCCTGTACGTCCTCGAGGCCAACCCGCGGGCCTCCCGCACGGTGCCGTTCGTCTCCAAGGCCACCGGCGTCCAGATGGCCAAGGCGGCCGCCCTGATCGGGACCGGAGTCACCATCAACCAGCTTCGCACCGCCTACAAGATGCTGCCGGAAACGGGTGACGGTTCCACCCTGCCCCTTGACGCGCCCGTGGCGGTCAAGGAAGCGGTGCTGCCGTTCAGCCGCTTCCGCACCGTGGAAGGCAAAGTGGTTGACTCCCTGCTCGGCCCCGAAATGCGGTCCACCGGGGAGGTCATGGGCATCGACAAGCATTTCGACACGGCCTTTGCCAAGAGCCAGGCCGCCGCGAACAACGCCCTGCCAACCGAAGGAAAGATTTTTGTTTCGGTGGCCAACCGCGACAAGCGCTCGGTGATCATGGGAGTGAAGCGGCTCTCCGACCTCGGCTTCGAGATCGTGTCCACCGGCGGCACCGCGGACGTCCTGCGCCGTAACGGCATCCAGGCCACCCCCGTGCGCAAGGTTGCAGAAGGCTCCAGCGCCGAGGGTGAAGGCACCATCGCGGATCTGGTGATCGCCGGCGAGATCGACATGGTCTTCAACACCCCCTCGGGCGGAGAAGCCCGCAGCGACGGCTACGAACTCCGCGCAGCCGCAACGTCCATCGGCATTCCCTGCATCACCACGGTGGCCGAGTTCAACGCGGCCGTGCAGGCGATCGAGGCCATGCGCACGTACGAATGGTCCGTCACCAGCCTCCAGGAACACGCCGCAGCCCTGGGCGAAGCCCAGAAGACGGCAGCCGCGAAGGCAGACCTGCAGCATGCCTGAGCAGGTACCAGCGCAAGCTGAAGCGCGGGGCCGGGAGTCGTTCGGCTTCCGGCTCGGCGCCGCCATGGCCTCCCGCGGCCCCCTGTGCGTGGGCATCGACCCGCACCCGGCACTGCTGAAGAGCTGGGGATTGGCCGACGACGTCGCGGGCCTGCGCCGCTTCTCGCTCACCGTGGTGGAGGCGGTGGCGTCGCTCGCTGCCGCGGTCAAGCCGCAGGTGGCGCTCTTCGAGCGCCATGGCTCCGCCGGCATGGCAGTGCTGGAGGAAGTCCTGGCTGAGGCGCGGGACCAGTCCGTCCTGACCATCGCAGACGCCAAGCGCGGCGACATCGGCTCCACCATGGCCGCCTACGCTGACGCCTGGCTGCGCGACGAATCCCCGCTGGCTGCAGACTCTGTCACCCTCAGCCCCTACCTCGGCTTCGAGTCCCTGCGCCCGGCGCTGGACCTCGCGGCCGAGACCGGGCGCGGCGTCTTCGTCCTGGCGCTGACCTCCAACCCGGAGGGTGCCTCCGTGCAGCACGTCGGGGGAGCGGACTCGGTGGCACGCCGGATCACGTCCGCAGCAGCCCGCGAGAACGAGCGGTACCAAGGAAGCCTGGGCTCGGTAGGCCTGGTGGTGGGGGCCACCGTCGGCAGCGCCCTGGTGGACCTTGACCTTGACCTCGCAGCCGTCCGGGGCCCCATCCTGGCTCCCGGGCTGGGCGCCCAGGGGGCAACGCCGGCTGACCTGCGGGCCACCTTCGGGGATGCCTATCCGCTGGTCCTGGGCACCTCCAGCCGGGACATCCTGGCTGCGGGCCCGGAACACCGGGGACTGCAGGAAGCCGCGCAGCGGACCCTGGCAGGCCTGCGCCAGGGTTGAACCGGGGAATAGTTCCCGGTTTGCACCCATCCATTGATTCATCCAGCACCAGAGGGTAGTTTCAGGACAGGTCCAAGGGCGGCCGCCCTTGGATAAATTCCGCCGATTCCGGGGGTATGCGCCATGGTACTGCGACCGTTGTCCGCGTCGGAACGGGCCGAGGCCCTGGGCAAGGCGGCAGCCGCACGGGCAGCCCGGGCTGCCGCCAAGGAAAGCCTCAAGAACGGCAAACGGTCCGCAGCCGACATCATCGACTCGGCCGCCGCCGACGACGCCCTGGCGAGGATGCGGGTGTCCGAACTCCTCGAAGCGTTGCCGGGCATTGGCAAGGTGCGGGCGGCCGCCATCATGGAACAACTGGGCATTGCCGCGTCCCGCCGGGTCCGGGGCCTCGGCGTTCACCAGCGGCGGGCGCTGGTAGATTTTATAGACGAACATTAGGGCCGGCCGGCGCCGGCCCACCCGAAACCCCCAAACCTCGGCAAAGGAATACGTGAGCAAGAAACCCGGACTGACAGTCCTCGCAGGTCCGACAGCTGTTGGCAAAGGCACCGTATCCACCTACATCCGCGACAACTACCCCGAGGTCTGGCTCTCCGTCTCAGCCACCACCCGCGCCCCCCGCCCGGGTGAGGTGGACGGCGTGCACTACTTCTTCAAGTCCACGGAGGAGTTTGAACGGCTCATCGCGGAGGGTGAACTCCTGGAGTGGGCAGTAGTGCACGGCCAAAACACCTACGGCACGTTGAAGAGCACCGTCAACGAGGCCATTGAGGATGGGCGTTCCGTCCTTCTGGAAATCGACCTCCAGGGTGCGCGCCAGGTCAAGGAAGCCGTTCCGGACGCCAAATTCGTGTTCCTCGCCCCGCCCACCTGGGACGAAATGGTGCGCCGGCTCGTGGGCCGCGGCACAGAAACCCCCGAAGAACAGCAGCGCCGACTGGAAACCGCTAAACTGGAACTTGCTGCTGAACCGGAGTTCGACCACACCGTCATCAATGACGACGTCCGCCGGGCAGCGGACGAGCTTGTTTCACTCATGGGGCTGACCCCTCATGCACACCTGCAGGAACCGTCAGCCCGCTAGAATTTTGGAGAATTCGTGTCCACGAACCTTGAAGGCATCATCAACCCGCCGATCGACTCGCTGCTCGAAGCAGCCGACTCCAAGTACGGCCTGGTGATCTTCGGTGCCAAGCGCGCTCGGCAGATCAACGCCTACTACGCTCAGCTGCACGAGGGACTCTTCGAGTACGTCGGCCCGCTGGTAGACACCAAGCTGAACGAGAAGTCCCTTTCGATCGCCCTCCGCGAGATCAACGAGGGCAAGCTGGTATCCACACCGATCGAAGCCGCAGAGTAACAATCTGCCGCATGACGTGCTGCTGACGGAGGTCACGTGCGCATAGTCCTCGGAGTCGGGGGAGGGATAGCCGCCTACAAGGTGGCATCGCTCCTCCGGCTTTTTACTGAAGCCGGCCACCATGTCACGGTCATCCCCACGGAGGCGGCAACCCGCTTCGTCGGGACCGCCACCTGGGAGGCCCTCTCCGGCAACCCCGTGAGCAACAGCGTCTTCGACGACGTCCACCAGGTCAACCACGTCCGGCTGGGCCACGAGGCAGACCTCGTGGTCATCGCCCCGGCCACGGCCGACCTCCTGGCCAAAGCAGCCACGGGCCAGGCAGGCGACCTCCTCACCAACACGCTGCTGATGGCCCACGGGCCTGTTCTTTTCGCGCCCGCCATGCACACCGAGATGTGGCAGCACCCCGCAACCCGGGCCAACGTGGAAACACTCCGCGGCCGCGGTGCGGCGGTACTGGAACCGGCCTCCGGCAGGCTCACAGGCTCGGATTCCGGGCCGGGACGGCTGCCCGAACCTGACGCCATCTTCGACGCCGCCATGGCACTGGTCCACGGGCAAACCGATTTCCAGCTTCCGCTGGCCGGCAAGACCGTCACCATCAGCGCCGGCGGAACACGCGAACCACTGGATCCCGTCCGCTTCCTGGGCAACCGGTCCTCCGGCAAGCAGGGCGTCGCCCTGGCCGTCGCCGCCCGGAACGCCGGGGCAACCGTCCGGCTTTTGGCAGCGCACATGGAAGTTCCGCCGCCCCCCGGCGTCGAGGTGGTCAACGTCGAAACTGCCCTGCAGTTGCGCGAGGCCGCGCTGGCAGCCGCCGCTGATTCCGACGTCGTCATCATGTCCGCCGCCGTGGCAGACTTCCGCCCTGCGGAAATCTCGGACACAAAAATCAAGAAACGCGACGACACTGCAGATCCCGTCATCACCCTGGTCCGCAACCCGGACATCCTGCAAGAGCTCGTCGAGCGCCGCAACCAGGGCGTCACCGGTCTTGCAGCGGACGGCCAGCTCATTGTGGGCTTCGCTGCCGAAACGGGCGACCAGCACGGGGACGTCCGTGCCTACGCGGAGGCCAAACTCCAGCGCAAGGGCTGCGACCTGCTGGTGGTCAACCATGTCGGCTCGGACAAGGTCTTCGGCAAGGACACCAATTCGGTGGTCATCCTGGCCCGTTCCGGCTCCGAACCCCAAGAGGCGTCCGGCACCAAGGCAGACGTTTCCGCGGCCATCATCAGCCGCATCGGCTTCGAACTGAACCAGGTGTCGCCCCGGGCGTGACGTGTTTAGTACCACGTTTGCTTAGTACCGTGACATCCCGCGACGTCTCCCGACGGCCGCGCGTGATCCAACCAGTAAGGTAGTTGAGTGACTTTACCGCTGCACCTTCACCAGACCTCCGGGGCTACGCCCTCGTCCCTTCGGCTCTTCACCTCGGAGTCCGTCACCGAAGGCCACCCGGACAAGATCTGCGACCAGATCAGTGACGCCATCCTGGACGCCCTCCTTGCGGCCGATCCGGAGTCGCGCGTAGCCGTGGAAACCATGGCCACCACCGGGCTGGTGCACGTGGCCGGCGAAGTCACCACAGACGCCTACGTGGAGATCCCGCAGATTGTCCGGGAGACCATCCTTGGCATCGGCTACGACTCGTCCGCCAACGGCTTCGACGGCGCACGCTGTGGAGTGTCGGTGTCCATCGGGCAGCAGTCCAATGACATCGCCGGCGGAGTGTTCAATTCCCTCGAGGCCCGTGAAGGACGCCAGGAGGACGACTACGACCTCCAGGGCGCCGGCGACCAGGGCCTGATGTTCGGGTATGCGAGCGACGAAACGCCGTCCTACATGCCCACCCCCATCTGGCTGGCGCACCGGCTGTCCGAACGCCTCACGGAAGTCCGCAAATCCGGCGAACTTGCTTACCTGCGCCCCGATGGCAAGACCCAGGTCACGGTAGGTTACGACCACGACAGGCCTGTGTCTGTTGAAACCGTGGTGATCTCGAGCCAGCACGCTGAGGGCGCCAGCCTGGAGCAGCTCCGGGCCGACCTCGCTTCCGTCGTCATCAAACCAGTCCTCGCCGCAGCGAACCTCGACATTTCCCGGGCGGCCAACATCCTCAACCCCGCCGGCGAATTCGTCATCGGCGGTCCCGTGGGTGACGCCGGCCTGACCGGCCGCAAGATCATCGTCGACACCTATGGCGGCATGGCCCGCCACGGCGGCGGCGCATTCTCCGGCAAGGACCCGTCAAAGGTGGACCGTTCTGCCGCGTACGCCATGCGATGGGTCGCCAAGAACGTCGTGGCCGCCGGACTGGCCAAGCGCGCCGAGATCCAGATCGCGTACGCGATCGGCCAGGCCCGCCCCGTAGGCACCTACGTTGAAACGTTCGGCACCGAGACGGTTGACCCTGCACAGATCAGTGCGGCCATCGCCGAGATCTTCGATCTCCGCCCGCGGGCCATCATCGACGCCCTGGACCTGAAGCGCCCCATCTACGCCAAGACGGCAGCGCACGGACACTTCGGCCGGGACGATCCCGACTTCACCTGGGAACGCCTTGACCGCGTTGAGGACCTGAAGGCCTACTTCAACGCCTAGCCTCCAGGCTGCGGGGGACCGCGCCGCCGTTCACGGGCCGCGCGGATGTCGGTGCCCCGTGGTTGGCTGGCCTTTTCCGCCCGGGAGCTGAACGGAGGTAGCCGCCATGGCCGAAGACTCCGCACAGCCCGCCCTGGATCTTTCCGTCCAGGGCGGCGGGCCCGTCCAGCCCACGCTGCTGCAGGGCTTCCCTGCCAGCACCCAACCAGTCGGCATACCCCTTGCCGAACACCTGCCGGTGGCGCGGGTCATGGTGGAATCATCCCTGCCGCACCTCGACCGCCCCTTCGACTACGCCGTCCCCGCAGCCATGGACGCCGACGCCAAGCCCGGGGTCCGCGTCAAAGTCCCCTTCAACGGCCAACAGCTCAACGGCTTCCTGATGGACAGGCTTTCCGTTTCCGACGCCGGCCACACGCTTGTGCCGTTGGCGAAGGTGGTCTCCCCGGTGCCTGTCCTCATCCCGGCGGTGGCAGAACTCGCCAACGCCGTTGCAGCCCGGTATGCGGGCACCGTCAGCGACGTCCTTCGGCTCGCAGTGCCGCCACGCATGGCCAGGCTGGAAAAGGAATATCTTTCCGGTCCCGAAGAAGCAGTGTCCGTGCCGGCCAGCCGTGAAGCCGAGGGCAGCCCGTCCTTCGGCGCGTGGGCCGGCTACCGCAACGGCATGGCCTTCCTCCGCCACCTCTCCGCCGGCGGATCCCCCCGCGCCGTCATCAACCCGCTGCAAGGCTATGGCCCGTCCGGCTGGCCCCAACTGCTGGCCGAGGCCGTCGCCGCCACCTACGCCGCCGGGCGCGGAGCCGTGGTGGTGGTACCGGACTACCGCGACCTTGACCGGCTGGAGCAGGCTCTCAGGGCACTGATTCCGGTGGAGGCGGTGGCCAGGCTCACCGCCGACGACGGGCCCACACCGCGGTACCGCAGTTTCCTGCGGCTCCTGGCCGGCACTGCCCGGGTTGCCATCGGCACCAGGTCGGCTGCGTTCGCGCCAGTGGCCAACCTGGGCCTGGTGGCTTGCTGGGACGACGGTGACGATCTCCACATTGACCAGCGCGCCCCCTACGCCCACACCCGCGAGGTCCTGCTCCTGCGCGCCGAACAGGAAGGTACGGCCTGCCTCCTTGCCGGCCATGCCCGGAGTACCGAGGTCCAGAGACTGGTTGACGCCGGCTGGGCCCTGCCCGTTGAACCGGACCGGCAGACCATCAGGCGCACGGTACCGCGGGTCCTCAATACCGCAGACAGCTTCGAACAGGAACGCGACCCCCTCGCCCGGATCGCACGCCTGCCCGGTGCCGCGTGGCGGGCCGCCAAGGGAGGGCTCGAACGCGGGCCTGTCCTCATCCAGGTGGCGCGGGCAGGCTACGCGCCGTCACTGGTATGCGAATCCTGCCGCGAACCTGCCCGGTGCGGCAACTGCCAGGGGCCGCTGGCCCTCGGCGGAAGCTCAGCCATACCGCAGTGCCGCTGGTGTTCGACGCCGGCACCGGACTGGCGGTGCGTGCACTGCACCGGGCGGCGGCTTCGCAAGGGCGCCACGGGCGTGCTGCGGACGGCGGAGGAACTGGGGCGCGCCTTCCCCGGCACCACCGTGGTGACATCTTCCGGTGATCATGTGAAGGCCGCAGTAGGCCATGGCAAGGCTCTCGTGGTGGCCACGGTGGGAGCTGAACCGGTGGCCGAGGGAGGCTACGCCGCAGCACTGCTGCTGGACGGCGATTCGTTGTTGCGCCGCGAAACCCTGCGCGCCGGCGAGGACACCGTCCGGCGGTGGTTCAACGCTGCAGCCCTGGTCCGTCCCGCTTCCGAGGGCGGGCTGGCCGTCATCACTGCCGGGGACACAGCTGCGGTGGGTGCGCTGCTGCGCTGGGATCCGGCGGGCTACGCCCAGCGGGAACTGTCGCTGCGGGTAGAACTCCAGCTTCCCCCCGCCGTCCGGATTGCCTCCGTTACAGGCCCGCGGGCCGCCGTCGAACACTTCACCGGGGCAGTCTCGGCAGACCTGGCCGGCTCCGGCATCCTTCTGCGCATGGCAGGTCCAGCCCCGGTGCTGCCGGCCGGACCGCCGGCAGCCGGCCGCTCCGGCGAGGACGTCCGGACCCTGCTGTTCTTCCCCTACGGCCAGGCCGCCGTCGTCGTCCGCGTCCTGCGCGCTACCCGTTCTGCGGTGGCTGCCAAACGGGCCTTCGATCCCTTCCAGCTCCGCCTGGACGGCGTGGACGTCCTCTAACGGAGGCGGCTCCGCGGCGGACGGTTGCTACCGGCGCCGTTTCGCCACGATTTCCCGGGCCGTGTCCATCAGCTGGCGTGCTGATTCATCCCAGGTGAATTCTTTGGCGCGGATAACGGACAGCCGGGAGATCTCCTGCCAGTGCCCGTCATCCTGCAACCGGGCCACGGCCTCCGAGAACTGGGAGGGCGAGGCGGGGTCGACGTAGGTGGCTGCGTCCCCACCCACTTCGCGGAAGATCGGAATGTCGCTGGCGATCACGGGCGTCCCCAAGGCCATGGCTTCCACGAGCGGAAGGCCATAACCTTCGGCGCGGGACAGGCTCACCAGGGCAGTGGCCGTACGCAGGTAGGAGTCGTACTCCGCGTCCGTCACCCCGTTGTGGAAGACCACTGAGGCTCCGGCCGGGACCAGCAGCTCCAGCTCTGCGCGCCGCCCGGGCGTGATCCGGCTCAGCAGGTGCAGGGTGTAGCCGGGCAGGCCGGCCATCCCCGCCAGCATCGTTTCCACGTTCTTGTAGGGCATGAACGAGCCCATGTAGACGATGGTCTTGTCGGCGCCGTCGCCGGGACGGCGCGGTTGCTGCGCAGGCTGGGGCGCGTTGCTGATGATCCGCACCGGACGCCGGGTCAGGCGGTACTTGGCGATCAGCGCCTCAGTGGTCCGGCTGATGGTGGCCACGGTGTCGGCCCGGTTGAGGAGCAGCCGCTGGGGCCAGTAGGCCTTGTGGTACAGCCGCCACAGCAACCGCACGGGCGGGGGGAGGAACCCGGGCGGGGCGGGGTGTTCGTAGTAGATCAGGTCGTGCAGCGTCAGTACCAGCCCGTACTTGCGTCCCCAGGTTCCCATGGTCTGCATGGGACAGACCACCACATCGGCGTTCAGGGGGTTCACCTTGCGCGCAACGAACAGTTCCAGCGGTGAGAGCGGACTGTTGATGAGGGTGTAGGGAACGTCAGGCAGCAAGGCCAGTTGCCGTTTGTCCGAGATCAGCATGCTGACGTCCGCGATCTTCGCCGTGGCCGCGATCAGGCTGGCACCGTAGCGGCTGATGCCGTCGTGGTGGTCGGTCCGGGTAAAACGGGCGTCGATGACGATCTTCACGCGGGGTGGTCCTTCAGGAAGGTTCGGATATGGCGGGCGGCCGGTTCCGGCGTCTCGTAGTGGATCAGGTGCCCGACGCCGGGGATCACTTTGAGTTCGGCGGCAGGCAGGAGCGCCAGGAGTTTGTGCTGGTCCGGCAGAGTGGCGATCTCGTCTTTCTCCCCGGCGATCAGCAGCACGGGAAGTTTGAGGCCGGCCGCCACTTCGCTGACGTGGTGGCTGACCGAGGCCGTGAAGGACTCCAGCAGGCTGTCCCTGTCAGCGAAGGAACTGAAGTAGGCGTGGTGCTGGCCATGGATGAAGGCGCGGAGCGCCCTGTCTCCGGTCTTTGCCATGGTTTCACTCATGATCCGGACAATCAGCGGGTTGCGGAGCAGCGCCTGGCCGGCCTTGTTGGGGAGCCGGGCGGCGAGGCGGTAGTAGAGGACCGCCAGCCTGGTCATGATTCCCTTGGGGCCCTCAAGGGCCGGGGCGGCGATGGGATTGACCAGGATAAGCGGGTTCACGGCCCCCGGGTGGCGGGCTACAAAGTGCGAGGCGACGATGGACCCGAATGAATGCCCCAGCAGAACCGTGTCCGGCCCGAGGGACAGGGCCTCCATGAACGCCGTGATGAACCGGCCGTACTGTTCCACCGAGTGGGCACCGGACGGGAAAGCCGCGGAACTTCCGAAGCCGGGCAGGTCCGGCATGATGATCCTCATGTCGGGGAGCTCGTCGGCAACCCGCAGGAGTCCGTGGTGGTCACCGCGGAATCCGTGGATGACCAGGATGGTCCGTGTTTTTGGCTGCACCTGCACCGGCTCGTAGGTCCAGTAGGCAACTGCCGCGCCGTCAAGGTCCAGCGTCGAAGCGGTGGTGCGGGCCGCCAGGTCCGCACTGAAGAAGCTGGGCGTGCCGGAGCCGCCCGGGTGTGTTGTGTTCATGCGGGGTCCTAGTTGACGTTGTCCGGGTGGGAGCCGGTGCGGTGACCGCGGTCCAGGCCTGCGAGCGCCGCCATGTCCCGGGATGACAGCTCGAACCCGAAGACATCAAGGTTCTCTCTGATGCGTGCTTCTGAGCTGGCCTTCGGGATGGCGACGTGGCCCAGCTGCATGTGCCAGCGGAGAATGACCTGCGCGGGTGTCCGCCGGTGTTCGGCAGCGCAGGCCTGGATGACGGGGTCGGCCAGGACCTGGCCGCGCCCCAGGGGGCTCCACGCCTCGGTCAGGATGCCGAGTTCCTGGTGCTTGTGGCGGAGCTCCTCCTGCTGGAGCCAGGGGTGGAGTTCGATCTGGTTGACGGCCGGCACCACTTCGGCAGTCTGCAGGAGCCGGTCCAGGTGGACCGGCTGGAAGTTGCTGACGCCAATGGCCCGCACCCTTCCCTCCCGGTACAGCGTTTCGAGGGCACGGTAGGTTTCCGGGAACAGACCCTTGCGCGGGCAGGGCCAGTGGATGAGGTAGAGGTCCACGTAGTCCAGCCCCAGGTTGACCATGGAGTCATCGAAGGCGCGCAGCGCTGCGTCGTAGCCGTGGTGATCGTTCCAGAGTTTCGTGGTGACGAAGATGTCTTCCCGGGAGATCCCCGGAAACAGTTCCCCGGATCCTCCGCTGATTCCCGCGGACGGGGAGCTGAGCTGGGCGCTGAGGCCCCGTGCCACGCCCGTTTCGTTCCCATACATGGCAGCTGTGTCAAAGTGGCGGTAGCCGGCGGCGAGCGCTGCCTGCACCAGCCCTGCGGCGTCGGCAGGGGGCACCTTGTAAAGCCCGAACCCGAGCTGGTTGATCAGCACGCCGTTGTTCAGGCTCAGCCGCGGTGAGGTTTTCATGGTTCCGACTCTACCCATTGCGTGGGGCCAGGCTTTCGAAATCCACCAGGCGGCGCGCGGTGGCCTCGTCCAGGATCAGGTCGGTGGCGAGGTTTGCTGCCAGGGCGCCGCGCAGGCCGTTGATCTTGGACACGCCTGACACCACGCAGATCCTTCTGCGGACCTGCCTGAGCTCGGCCAGGGCAGGGCCCGTTGAGCGTTCGTTCAGGATGATCCCGTCGGAGGAGCCGTCGCTGCGGAAGAACACCGTGGCAACGTCACCCACCACATCAGAGGTGGCCAGGATGTTGAGGTCGGTTTCATCGAGGTAGCCGCCTGCATAGACGTGGCTGGGGTAGTCGGCGTTGACGGAGCCAACACCGAAGATGGCGATGCTCATCTTGGCCTGCAGCTCGAGGATGCGCTGCACGCTGCGTTCATTCCACATGGCGGTTTTGGTGGCGGCATGGTCGAAGAAGGCGGGTACGGGGAACTGTTCCACGCGGGCACCGTAGGCGCTGCCGAACCTGCGCATGATGTCGCTGGCGTAGGTGATGCCTGTGGTGTGCATGTTGCCCGCGCCGTTCAGTTGCACGATGACGCTGTCGTGGGTGATCTTCCTGGTCAGGTGCCGGCTGACGGCGCTCAGGGTGGAGCCCCAGGCCACTCCGATGATGGCGTTGGAGTCCACCAGCGGCCCGATGGTGCGCGCAGCCTGCATGGCCACCCGGTCAAGGGTTTCCGCTTCATTCAGGGTCTCCAGGACAGGGACCACGTGAACGTCCACGTTGAACCGCCTGCGGATCATGCCCTCAAGCTCAGGACCGGTATCGAGCGGGTTACGGATCTGCACCTGCACCAGGCCGGAGTCACGGGCAGCCGAAAGCAGTCGCGAAACCGTGGAACGGGACGTCCGGAGTTCGCGCGCAATCGCATCCATGGTGAGGTCCTGCAGGTAATACATTTGTGCAGCGCGGAGCGCGTCTGCGTGCCGGGAGGCGGCCATTTCAGGTCCTATCTGCACATTTGTGCATAGTGCTTGACTCCATTTTCCATTACTCCAAAGAATGGTGCATACAGCGCCGCATCCACGGCGCGGACGCACCATGCACGCAACGCCCAAGGGAGTCGTTTTGGGACCCAAGGAACCAACTGTCCAACCATCCGCAGCACCCGCGCCAAAGCCGGCAGCGGAGCGCAATTCCGTCCACAACCTCAGGCTCCGGCCGCACGCGAAAGTGCTGGTGGTCGGCGGAGGCATCAACGGCGTCGGAACCTTCCGGGACCTCGCACTGCAGGGCGTTGACGTAGCCCTCGTGGAACGCGGCGACTACTGCCAGGGCGCCAGCGGAGCGTCGTCCCACATGATCCACGGCGGCATCCGCTACCTGGAAAACGGCGAGTTCCGGCTGGTCCGCGAATCAGTGGTAGAACGCAACAGGCTGCTGCGGATCGCACCCCACTACGTCAAGCCGCTGCAGACCACTATTCCCATCTTCAGCACGTTTTCCGGCATCCTTTCGGCTCCGTTGCGGTTCCTGACGCACAAGCAGCAGGGCAAGCCCAAAGAGCGCGGTGCCTTCCTCATCAAGGTTGGACTCAGCCTCTACGATTCCTTCTCCAGGGACGGCGGCAGTGTCCCGCGGCACCAGTTCCGTGGACACAAGCGCGCCCTCACGGAACTGCCGGACCTTCGGCCCGACATCAAATACGCAGCCACCTACTTTGACGCTTCGGTGCACAACCCCGAGCGCCTCACGCTGGACGTCCTGCAGGACGGCGAGAAGGCCGGCCAGGCGAAGCCGGGGGGAGCCGCCGGCCAGGGAAGCACTGCACGCGCCAGCAACTACCTTTCCCTGCAGTCCGTGACCTCCCGCCCCAATCCCGGTACCGGCAAGGGCGGCACCGTCCGGCTGCGTGACGAGCTGACGGGGGAGGAGTTCGACTTCACCGCCGACGTCATCGTGAACACCACCGGCGCCTGGGTGGATCTGACCAACGAAGCCATGGGGACCACCTCGTCGTTCATGGGCGGCACCAAGGGTTCCCACATTGTGCTCGACTCTCCCGAACTGCTCGCCGCATGCCGGGGCCGGGAAATCTTCTTCGAACACACTGACGGCCGGATCGTCCTCATCTACCCGATGGGGGACCGGGTCCTGGTCGGCACCACCGACGTTGACGCCGACATGTCACAGGACGCCGTCTGCACCGATGAGGAAATCGACTACTTCTTCGACCTCGTGGGGCATGTGTTCCCGAGGATCCCGGTCACGCGCAACCAGATTGTCTACACCTTCTCGGGTGTGCGTCCGCTGCCCAGGCATGATGCCACCCAGCCGGGCTTCGTCTCCCGTGACTACCGCATCGAAGCGCGCCGCCCGGCACCCACGGGGACCGGCGCCGTCGTACTCAGCCTGGTAGGCGGCAAATGGACCACCTTCCGTGCCCTTGCCGAACACCTCACCAACGATGTCCTGGCAGAGCTCGGCATGCACCGCAAAGTCTCGACAGCGCAGCTGCCCATTGGCGGCGGCGCCGGGTTCCCGGCGGACGACGCCGGAGTGCAGCGGTGGCTCAAGGCCCATATGGGCCACGGCCGGGACGCGGACCGCACCGCAGGTCTCCTGACCAGGTACGGCACCCGCGCAGAAGCGGTGATCGAATACCTCGACGCCGGTCCGGACCGGCTCCTGCACTCGACCCGCGAACTGAGCGTCCGCGAACTGGAGTTCATGGCAGCCCACGAACAGGTGGGGCACCTGGTGGATGTGCTGATCAGGCGCACCTCCCTTGCTTTCCGGGGACTGGTGACCGGCGAACTCCTGAACGAGGTGGCAGACATCCTGTCCGTTCCGCTGCAGTGGGACGCTGCCGCCCGGAGCGCCGAGATCAGCCACGCCCAGGAAGTCCTGCAGCGGCTGCACAGAGTGGAAACACACAGCCTGGTCGCTTAGGCCGGGCTGCCAGCCGGGACGAAACACCGTCCCGGCCCGACGGCCCTTCAACCCGCGAAGGGCCAACAACAAAATAAAGAGGAGTCAAAGATGTCTCTTGGAATTGTGTTCTTATCCGAGGTGTTCGGAACGGCAATGCTCACCCTGCTGGGCTGCGGCGTTGTTGCCAACGTCGCCCTGCGGGGAACGAAAGGCAACAGCGGCGGGTTCCTGATGGTCACCTGGGGATGGGGTATCGCCGTATTCTGCGGCGTGTTCGTCGCCGCAAAGTCGGGGGCGCACCTGAACCCGGCCGTGACCGTGGGCCTGCTCATTAACGGGAAGGCCGAGTACGCTCCCGGCGTCGCCGTGGACGTAGCGTCGACACTGACCTACTTCGCCGGTGAAATGCTGGGCGCCTTCCTTGGTGCTGTGGTCTGCTGGCTCGCCTACAAGCAGCACTTCGACACGGAAGAGGCCGCTGCCAGCAAACTCGGCGTTTTCTCCACCGGCCCCGCCCTTCGCTCCACCCCCTGGAACCTGGTCACCGAGATCATCGGCACATTCGTGCTCGTGTTCGTCATCCTTACCCTGGGTGGCACCCCCTCGGGCCTCGGGCCGCTGGCTGTCGCACTGCTCGTCGTAGGCATCGGCGTCTCGCTGGGTGGACCCACCGGCTACGCCATCAACCCCGCCCGTGACCTTGGTCCCCGCATCGCCCACGCCCTGCTTCCCATCCGGGGCAAGGGTTCCAGCGACTGGGGCTACTCCTGGATTCCGGTGGTCGGTCCCCTGGTAGGCGGTGCCCTCGGTGGCATCGTGGCACGGATCGCCCCCATCATCATCACTGCCGCTTCCTGAACAGCTGATTCAACCCATCCACCAACCAGACAAGGACGTCACCATGAACCAGTACGTAATCGCCATTGACCAGGGCACCACCAGTACGCGCGCCATCATTTTTGACCACAGCGGCGCCATTGTCTCCTCGGGCCAGATGGAACACGAGCAGATCTTCCCCAAAGCAGGATGGGTGGAACACAATGCCGCGGAAATCTGGAACAACACCCGCGAGGTCATCGCCTCTGCCCTCTCCAAGGCGAACCTGACACGGCACGATATCGCCGCCGTCGGCATCACCAACCAGCGCGAAACCGCTGTGGTGTGGGACAAGACCACCGGTGAGCCCGTGTACAACGCCATCGTGTGGCAGGACACCCGGACGCAGGACATCGTGGACGAGCTCTCCAAGGACGGCGGCGGTGACCGGTTCAAACAGAAGGTGGGCCTGCCGCTGGCCACCTACTTCTCCGGCACCAAGATCAAGTGGATCCTGGACAACGTGGACGGCGCCCGGGAAAAAGCGGAGGCCGGCAACCTGGTCTTCGGCAACACCGACTGCTGGGTCTTGTGGAACCTGACAGGCGGCGTGGACGGCGGAGTGCACGTCACCGACGTCACCAACGCATCCCGGACGCTGTTCATGGACCTGGAGACCCTGCAGTGGGATGACGAGATCCTCGGCGTTTTCGGTGTTCCGCGCAGCATGATGCCCGAGATCAAATCGTCCTCGGAGGTGTACGGAACTGTCCACACCTCGCAGCTGCTGCGTGAAACCCCGGTGGCGGGCATCCTGGGCGACCAGCAGGCGGCAACCTTCGGCCAGGCAGCCTTCGAAACCGGCGAAGCCAAGAACACCTACGGCACCGGCTGCTTCCTGATCTTCAACACCGGTGAGGAAATCGTCCACTCCAAGAACGGGCTGCTCACAACGGTGGGCTACAAGCTTGGCGACGCCAAGCCCCACTACGCCCTGGAAGGCTCCATCGCTGTCACGGGTTCGCTCATTCAGTGGCTGCGGGACAACCTGGGCATGATCAGCAGCGCTCCCGAGGTCGAAACACTGGCGGCAACCGTCAAGGACAACGGCGGCGTGTACATTGTTCCGGCGTTCTCGGGCCTGTTCGCTCCGTACTGGCGCCCGGACGCACGCGGCGCGATCGTTGGCCTCACCAGGTTCGTCAACAAGAACCACATTGCCCGTGCGGCGTTGGAGGCAACGGCATTCCAGACCCGCGAGGTGCTGGACGCGGTCAACGCGGACTCCGGTGTTCCGCTGACCGAGCTGAAGGTCGACGGCGGCATGGTTGCCAATGACGCGCTGATGCAGTTCCAGGCGGACATCCTTGGCGTGCCCGTGATCCGCCCGAAGGTCATCGAGACCACGGCGCTGGGTGCAGCGTACGCGGCGGGGCTGGCCGTCGGGTTCTGGAAGGACCTCGGCGAGCTTTCGTCCAACTGGTCCGAGGACAAGCGCTGGGAACCCCAGCTGGACCAGGCTGAGCAGGAGCGCCAGATGCGGCTCTGGCGCAAGGCGGTCACCAAGTCCATGGACTGGGTGGACGAAGACGTGCAGTAGCACCGTTGTCCACCAGCGGCCACCCTGCCATTAGGCAGGGTGGCCGCTGGCGTTTCACGGCGCCGTCGCCGGCCCGGGCGGGAGGTCCCGGGTGGCTGGCCCCTGGATGACGCGGCCGTCCACGGTGAAGCGGGAACCGTGGCACGGGCAGTCCCACGTCCTTTCGGCCTGGTTGAAACCCACTGTGCAGCCAAGGTGCGTGCAGATCGCGGACACGGTGTGGAGTGTTCCGGCGTCATCCCGGTAGCAGGCTGTGCTGCCTGCCGCGGCCTCCACCACCATCCCGTCACCCGGCTGAAGGTCCTCAACCGGCAGGGACGTCGCGGCCGCCGGTCCCGCCGGAGCTGGTTCCCCGGGGTCCGGGGCCGGCAGCGCAGTGCCAGCCACGGGCCGGCCCGCACGGTTGCTGTCGAAGAAGGAGGCCCAGCTGTTGGGCGTGCCGTTAAGCAGGTCGGCCAGTATCAGCGCGGCTGCCGTTCCGTTGGTCAGGCCCCATTTCCGCAATCCGGTGATGACGAAGGCGTGGCGGCTGTCCGGGGTCAGCGGGCCCACGTAGGGGAGGCCGTCCCTGGGCATGGCGTCCTGGGTGGACCACCGGTAGGCGACGGGGCCGGCGCCAAACCGGCTCTGCGCATAGTCCGCCAGGTTGGCGAACCGCGACGCCGGCTCAACAGTCTCAGAGGCCGGATGCCCTTCGCCGCCGGTCAGCAGATAGGACACTCCGTCCAGCTTGGTGGTCAGCAGGGACCTCATCGGATCCTCGACGCTGATGAACGTGGCATCCAGCGGCGGGGAATCCACCGGGGCGGCAACAATGTAGGACCGATGCGGCCGGCACAGCTCGGCAAACCTGCCCTGGTCGCCAAAGGGAATGTTGGTGGCCACAATGGCATCGGTTGCCAGCACGGTTCCCCCTTCAGTGCCGATCTCTACCGGGGTACCGTCCCGCAGCCCTGTGGCCCGCGTTTCTTCGAAAACAAAACTGCCGTCTCCGGCAACCTTGCGGGCAATTCCCTGCAGGTACAGGAGCGCATGCATCTGGGCCTGGCGGTCGAAGCGGACTGCGCCCGCCACCGGGAACGGCAACGGGACATCTGCGGTGTAGGTGGCCGGGAGGCCGAGGCTACTGGCGAGGGCGGCCTCGGCCCGGAGCACGGGAAGGGATTCCGGGCGCTCAGCGAACGTGTAATTGGCCACCCTGCGGAAACCACAGGCGATGCCCTCGGCCTCGACGACGCCGGCAATATGTTCCACCGCCGCCTCGTTGGCACGCCCGTAGGCACCGGCGACGGACCTGCCATGGGTTTGTTCGAGGGCCGTGTACGCGAGCCGGTGCAGGGACGTCACCTTCCCCGTGGTGTGGCCTGTGACGCCGGTACCGATCCTGCCCGCCTCCAGGACCGCCACCGACCGGCCCGAACGCTTCAGCGCCAGCGCCGCAGTCAGCCCGGCGATCCCGCCACCGATCACCGCCACATCAACTTCGAGGACCCCGTTCAGCGGCGGGAAGGACGTGGTACCGGCGGTGGCCAGCCACAGGGAGCGGAGTTCGCCTCCGGGGTGGCCGGCGG
The DNA here is from genome assembly GCF_056394175.1 of Pseudarthrobacter sp. 10T415. Taxonomy (NCBI): domain Bacteria; kingdom Bacillati; phylum Actinomycetota; class Actinomycetes; order Micrococcales; family Micrococcaceae; genus Pseudarthrobacter; species Pseudarthrobacter sp. 10T415. Next base: position 231,940 of record NZ_JBFTHJ010000001.1, read on the forward strand.
GAGCTGGATCAGACATGGTGTGCCACCTTCCAACGTGTTGGCACGATCATGCGCGTTGGGCCCGGCTAATGCAACGACCGCTGGAACCCGCCCACCTTCCCCGCAGCTGCAGGACCGGACGGTGGGCGGGCCGGGTGCGCTAAAGTAGGTCTATGCGTGCGATCCTTCTGCTTAGCCAGCCGCCAGGTGTCCGAAACAACGGATAGCTGAGCGGCAGCCCCTCCTTTGTTGAGGGGCTTTTGTATGTCCGGGTCAGACCGGGCCGGCAGCAGGGGGATCAGGCCGTTATGGCAGCACACGTGCCGTAACAGAACAGAAGAGGGCAGCAGTGGGCGTTCAGCCGGAGACAGACACCGGAACAGCAGCAGTGGCGGCAGATGGGCCTGAAGAGGGCACTTACAGTTTTGCCGCAATGGAGGCCAGATGGCCGCAGGTGTGGGAGGACCTCAAGGTCTTTACCCCGGCCGATGACGGCTCACGGGAACGGCGCTACGTGCTGGACATGTTCCCCTACCCTTCCGGCGACCTGCACATGGGCCACGCGGAAGCCTTCGCCATGGGCGACGTGGTGGCCCGTTACCTGCGGCAGCAGGGTTTCGACGTGCTGCACCCGATCGGCTGGGACTCCTTCGGCCTCCCGGCCGAAAACGCCGCCATCAAGCGCAACGCCCACCCCAGCGAGTGGACCTACGCCAACATCGACACCCAGGCGGCGTCCTTCAAGCGGTACGCCATCTCCGCCGACTGGTCCCGCCGGCTGCACACGTCCGATCCTGAGTACTACCGCTGGACCCAGTGGCTGTTCAAGCGCTTCTACGAACGCGGCCTGGCCTACCGGAAGAACTCCCCGGTTAACTGGTGCCCCAAGGACCAGACTGTCCTGGCCAACGAACAGGTGGTCAACGGCGCCTGCGAGCGCTGCGGCACCGTCGTCACCAAAAAGTCCCTGAACCAGTGGTACTTCAAGATCACTGACTACGCCGACCGCCTGCTGGACGACATGGAACAGCTCCGCGGACACTGGCCCGAACGGGTCCTGGCGATGCAGAAGAACTGGATCGGCCGCTCCGAAGGTGCGCACGTCAACTTCGTCATTGAGGCCGACGGCGGCAAGCCCGCCAAGGACGTCACGGTCTTCACCACGCGCCCGGACACCCTGTACGGCGCCACGTTCTTCGTCGTCGCCGCGGACGCGCCGATCGCCGTCGAACTCGTCACGGATGAGCACGCCGCAGCGCTGGACGAGTACCGCGAGACGGTCAAGGCACTCTCCGAGATTGAGCGGCAGTCCACCGAGCGGGAGAAGACCGGTGTGTTCACCGGCCGGTACGCCGTCAACCCGCTGAACGGCGAGAAGTTGCCCGTGTGGGCTGCAGATTATGTCCTCGCGGATTACGGCACCGGAGCCATCATGGCCGTGCCGGCCCACGACCAGCGCGACCTGGATTTCGCCAAAACGTTCGACCTCCCGGTCCGTGCTGTCCTGGACACCGGCGAGGAGGACCCTGCCGCCACGGGCACCGCCACCGCGGGCGAGGGCACCCTGATCAATTCGGGCGAACTGGACGGCCTGCCCAAGGCTGAAGCCATTCCGGCAGCCATCGCCATCCTGGAACGCCAGGGCACCGGCGAGAAGTTCGTGAACTTCCGGCTTCGTGACTGGCTCCTCAGCCGCCAGCGGTTCTGGGGCACGCCCATCCCCATCATCCACTGCCCCTCCTGTGGAGAGGTTCCGGTGCCGGACGAGCAGCTGCCCGTCACCCTCCCGTCGGACCTGCGCGGCGAGGACCTCGCGCCCAAGGGCACCTCCCCGCTGGCCGCGGCCGAGGAATGGGTCAACGTGGAATGCCCCAACTGCCACGGTGCCGCCAAGCGCGACACGGACACCATGGACACGTTCGTGGATTCGTCCTGGTACTTCCTGCGCTTTGTCTCACCGGACTACACCGAGGGTCCGTTCGATCCGGCCAAGATCAACGACTGGATGCCGGTGGGACAGTACGTGGGCGGCGTCGAGCACGCTATCCTCCACCTGCTGTACGCCCGCTTCTTCACCAAGGTCATCAACGATCTTGGCCTGATTGAAGCCAATGAGCCCTTCAGCGCCCTCCTCAACCAGGGCCAGGTGCTCAACGGCGGCAAAGCCATGAGCAAGTCCCTGGGCAACGGGGTGGACCTCGGCGAGCAGCTGGACAAGTACGGCGTGGATGCCGTCCGCCTGACCATGGTCTTCGCGTCCCCGCCTGAGGACGATGTGGACTGGGCAGACGTCTCCCCGTCCGGATCCGCGAAGTTCCTTGCCCGGGCATGGCGCCTGGCCCAGGACGTGACCAGTGTCCCCGGTACCGAGGCGGGCACGGGGGACCGTGGACTGCGGTCCGTCACGCACCGCACCATCGCCGACGCTGCCGAACTGCTTGACGCCAACAAGTTCAACGTCGTTGTTGCCAAGCTGATGGAACTCGTCAATGCCACCCGCAAGGCCATCGACTCCGGAGCCGGCGGGGCCGACCCCGCAGTCCGCGAAGCGGCCGAAGCAGTGGCGGTGATCCTCAGCCTGTTCGCCCCGTACACGGCGGAGGACATGTGGAACGTGCTGGGCCACCCGGCGTCCGTGGCCAACGCCGGCTGGCCGGCGCACGATCCGTCCCTGCTGGTTCAGGACACCGTCACGGCTGTGGTCCAGGTCCAGGGCAAGGTCCGGGACCGGCTGGAAATCTCGCCGGACATTTCCGAGGACAGCCTGCGCGAACTGGCGCTGGCCTCGGAGAACGTGCAGCGTGCACTGGACGGCCGCGGCATCCGCACGGTCATTGTCCGGGCACCTAAACTGGTCAACATCGTTCCGGCCTAGCCGCTGCTGCACCACCGCCGGAACCGGCCGCCCGTCAAACCGGGCGGCCGGTTCCGGCTTTTCCGGACTCTGCACGAGGACACCAGGAGGCAATGTGCCCGACCGTAATGCCGCCCCCTGGCCATGGGTCCGGGCCCGTCTTTCCGCGCTGCGTCCGGCGGCCAGGCCCGGAGCAGACGTTTCCGGTGCGGGCGTGCCAGTGGCGCGGACCGCCGTCGTCACCGATTCCGCCGCGGCGCTGCCGGTTGGCTATCTCCGCAGCCTGCCGGTGCACAGCCTCCTCACCATCACTCCGATGCCCGTCATGGTGGGTTCGGAGATTTACGGTGAGGGCGAGGACGACATCCTGGAAACCATTGCCCTGGCGTTGGCTGCGGGCACCCAGGTCAAAACATCGCGCCCTTCGCCCGGGCAGTTTGAACAGGCTTACCGGTCGCTGCAGCAGCAGGGGTACGAGTCCGTGGTTTCCGTGCACATCTCAGGGGACCTTTCCGGAACGGCAGACTCGGCCCGGCTGGCCGCCCAACGCGTGGGCATCCCCGTGCAGGTCATCGACTCACGGACCGTGGGCATGGCACAGGGCATGGCCGTGCAGGCCGCTGTGAAGGCTGCCGCCGGGGGAGCCGGGCAGGCGGGCGTTGCCGCGGCGGCCCAGGCCCAGGCGGAGCGCACCAAGGTTTACTTCTATGTTCCCAGCCTGGAACAACTGCGCCGTGGCGGCCGCATCGGCGCCGCCGCTTCGCTGTGGGGAACCATGCTGGCCATCAAGCCCCTCCTCGCGGTGGACGAAGGCAAGATCATCCCGCTGGAAAAGGTGCGGTCGGCGGCAAAAGCGGTGGCGCGGTTGGAGGAAATCGTGGCCGCCGATGCCCAGGCCCGTCCCGCCGGCAGTGTCCGGTTGGCCGTCCACCACTTCGGCAATCCGGAGGAGGCTGAAAGCCTTGCTGTTCGGCTTTCTGCCGCGTTGCCGCACTGCCCGCTGCCGCAGATCAGCTCGCTGCCTGCCGTCCTGGCTGCCCATGCCGGTCTGGGCGTCCTTGCGGTGATCGTCGGCCAGGAGGACGCCGCGCCGGCGGGCCTTTCCACATAGGCCAAGACATGTCTGTTGCCGGACCGGCACGCTTCATAGCGTTGAGTTATGTCACGCCGGGATGCTCCAGCAGCAGGCCAGCGGGCTCGCCATGCCCGGGCCCGGCTGCAGGCAACCCTCGGTGGCGGAGCCGGCGGGATGCTGGCCGTTGACCACGCCCTGGGCGAGGACGACGGCGGGGGCTTCGAGTACCGCGACGCCGGGGCCGGTGGTTTGGTCGCCGGAGAGCCGCAACCGGCGGAGAGCGGCGGGAACAGGCAGTCTCCGGCCGGCACGGTACCTTCGCTGCGCTGGCGGCTTGGCCTGCGGGTCGCCGTAGCTATCGGCCTGCTGGCCGTCGCGGCCGGTGTCCTGTTCTGGTGGCAGACCGCCGGTGGACGGCCGGAGATCCTGCCGTTGAACACCGTCAGCCGCGAAAGCACCCCGGCGCCGGACCCAGAACTGGACAGTCACCCCACCCCGGACGAGGGGGAAGGCGCCGGAGCGGGCGACCCCTCCAAGGCGCCGGGGGATGTCATGGTGGTCCACGTATCAGGAGCCGTCCTGGCCCCCGGCGTGGTAACCCTGCTGGCCGGAAGCCGTGTTCATCAGGCCATTTCGGCTGCCGGCGGTGCGACTGCCGACGCTGACCTGGACGTCCTCAACCTCGCCGCCGTGGCGGAAGACGGGCAGAAAATCCACATCCCCCGGCAGGGAGAACAACCATCCGGGGGCGGCGCAGGATCCCAGGGTCAGGGAAGTGCCGCTCCGCCCGCGGCCGCCGGCACGGGTGCCAAGATCAACATCAACACTGCCGGCGTCGATGAGCTGGATGCCCTGCCGAAAGTCGGTCCCGTCTTGGCCCAGCGGATCGTCGACTGGCGAAAAGAGCACGGGCCCTTCAGTGCGATCGAGGATCTGGACGCTGTGGACGGCGTTGGCCCCAAGATGCTTGAAACGCTGCTGCCCCTGGTGACGGTCTGACATGCCGGTTGCGGATAACGGGAAAGGCCGGGCTCCAAGTCCCTGGCAAGGGCCGCCAAGCCCCTGGAACCGGTTTGTCGAGTCCGCGGTCCGCGGCGCAAAGGAAGGGCCATCTCCAGATGACGCACGCCGGACCGCGGTTGCCGGCCAATCCTTTTCGGGTGGCGGGAACAGCCCCGCACCGGCAGGTGGGAAGAATTCCACGCCGGCAGGCAAGAGCAAGGGCGCCTTGCGGTCGGTCCGTGTGCGCGCCGTCAGTGATGCCCGGCGCCGACTCGGTATTCAAGACCGGACTGCTCCGGCGGGGGAGAGCAGGCCATCAGGCGAAGGTGCCGGCCCCCGGAAGCGTACCGATGTCCGGCTCGCCTTACCTGCCGTCCTGGTCTGGGGCGCCGCCGTGGCCGGTCTCTGGCTGGCGCCGGCCGCGTTGCTGGGGCTGTGCGTCGCCTTGCTTGTCCTGGCCGCTGTATTGCTGCTGGTCCTGCTGCGGAGCGGCGGGACACGCCGGACGAGGGCTGGCGGCGGGGGTTCCTGGACGGGGCGCCGTCCGGAAAGGAGGAGTTTCCTGGCGACTACTGCGGTTGGCCTTCTGCTCGCGGTGGCCGGGGCGGCGCACTCCTCGGTGGCTTCCAGCCAGCGGTTTGAGGGTCCGCTTGCTGAGGCGGTGGCGGCGGGGAAATCCGTGATGGCGGTGCTGGAGGTGGCCGGCGCGCCGCGGCCGCTTCCCACGCCTGGCCAGTCCGGCGAATCCGCCCGGTGGTCCGTGGCCGTGTGGACTCGGGAAATCAGCACCGGCGGCGTGGTGCTGCGGACCCGGGCGCAGCTCGTGGTGACCGGCGGTAAGGACTGGGAACGGCTGGTCCCGGGGCAGACGGTGCGTGCTGCCGGCAAGCTTCGGCCGCCGGATCCGGGCAGGCCGGAGGCGGGCGGCATGTCTGCGGCCACCGCCCCTGACCTGCGGGGCAGCGCGCGGGGGCTGGAAGCAGCCGCCAAGGACCTGCGTGCCCGGTTTGTGGCTGCTTCCGCATTCTTGCCACCCGATGCTGCAGGGCTGTTGCCCGGCATGGTCACGGGGGACACCAGCGCCCTGGACGAGGGCCTGGCCAGTGCGATGAAAACCGTCGGCATGACCCACCTGACAGCTGTCAGCGGGGCCAATTGCAGCCTGGTCCTCGGTGCATTGTTGGCGGGCTGCCGCAGGCTCCGGCTCTCGCGGGTTCCGGCCGCCGGGACTGCGTTGGCCGGACTGGGACTGTTCGTGGTGCTGGTAGGCCCTGACGCCAGCGTGCTGCGCGCAGCCCTGATGGGGGCTGTCGGAATTGCTGCCCTCGCCGGCGGCCGGACCGGCCGCGGGCTCAGCTTTCTTTGCCTGGCAGTCATTGGCCTGCTCCTGCTGGACCCGGCGCTGGGCGGAAGTTTCGGGTTCCTGCTGTCCGTCCTGGCCACCCTGGGCATCATCCTGCTGGGCCGGCGCATCATGGACTGGACTCCTGCGGCCGTGCCCCGCTGGGCGGCCGCCGCGGTTGCGGTGCCGTTGTCAGCCCAGATGCTGTGCGGCCCCGTCATCGTGCTCCTGCAACCGCAGTTCTCCACCTACGCGCTGCTGGCCAATGTAGCCGCGGCCCCGCTGGTGGCTCCCGTGACCCTGCTGGGAACGGCCGCCGTTCCGCTGCTGGTGGCTGCCCCTTGGCTGGCTGTCGCGATGATCGCCGTGGCAGGCACCTTCAGCGCCGGTGTAGCCGCGACGGCCTGGTTCTTTGCCAGGCTTCCGGGTTCCACGTTGCCGTGGCCTGAGGGGGTTCCGGGCCTGCTGACAATGGTGGTCCTGTCAGCCCTCACCCTCGCCGCCGTCTGGGCAGCCGCCCGGCCCCGCAGCGTCATTGCCCTCGTTCTCCGGTGCCATCGCCGGGTGGTCAGGCTTCTGTGGTTGTTGGAAAGACGCCCCGGGGCCGCCAGAGGACCGCGCTGCCCGGCCTCGTCTGCCACCGGCCCCTTCGCCCACGGCTTTGCGGTTCGGCGCAGACGTGGCAGGCTTAAATTCCCCACACATCATTCCGGAAGGAACCCACCATGGCTGCTGCGCAAAAGCGCGGAACCCGCCCGCCGGCGTCGAATCCGGCGGCCTGGCGGGACGTGACTCCCGCGGCCATCGTCCTGGTGAGCGGGCCGGAGGATTACCTGGGCATCAGGGCCATGGACAGCGTCCGCTCCCAGGTCCGCCAGGCAGCACCTGACGTCGAGGTAAGCCGGATCAACGCTGCCGCCTACGAACCCGGGTCCCTCCTGATGCAGGTCAGCCCGTCGCTGTTCGGGGAGAGCAAGCTCATTGAGGTCGAAGCGGTGGAAGCCATGAATGAGGCCTTCCTCACCGACGCCCTGTCCTACCTCGGCCAGCCAGCCGATGATGCCGTCCTGGTCCTCCGTCATGCCGGGGGTGCGCGTGGCAAGAAACTCCTGGACGCTGTCCGTAAGGGCGGCTGGCCTGTAGTTGACTGCCAACCGCTGAAAAAGGACACGGACAAGATGGCGTTCGTGTCCGCCGAATTCAAGGAGGCCGGGCGCCGCATCGACCAGGAGGCCGTGCTGGCCCTCGTGAATGCGGTTGGCGCCAACCTCTCCGAGCTTGCAGCAGCGTGCAGCCAGCTCATTGCAGACTCAACGGGGACTGTCACACCGGATGTCGTGGACCGATATTACGGCGGGCGTGTGGAAGCCACGGCGTTCAAGGTGGCCGACGCCGCAATGGCCGGAAACGGTCCGCTTGCCCTGTCCACCCTGCGCCATGCGCTGGCCACCGGGGCGGACCCCGTACCGCTGGTTGCCGCGCTGGCTGCGAAGCTCAGGACCGTGGCCCGGGTAGCCGGGGCGTCAGGATCCGCGGCCCAGATTGCTGCAGAGCTGGGAATGCAGCCCTGGCTGGTGGAGCAGGCCCAGCGGGACGTCCGCCGGTGGACCCCTGACGGACTGGTGCGGTCCATCCAGGCCACGGCCGAAGCCGACGCGCAGGTGAAGGGGTTGTCACGCGACCCCGTTTACGCCGTGGAACATGCGGTGACAGTGATTTCCATGTCCGTCCAGGGCAGGTAGCGGCAGGAGCAGCAGCGCCGGACAGGCACCAGTGCGGCGCTTCCGGGGCCAGCACTCCACGGCGTCCCGAATGCGCATCCCGGAGCTTAAAGGCGTGTGGCCGGTACCCGAGGGTACCGGCCACAACATCAGTTCAGGGAACTGGAAACCTTACAGTGCGTTGACCTTCTTGGAGATCGCCGACTTGCGGTTCGCTGCGTTGTTCTTGTGCAGAACACCCTTGCTGACAGCCTTGTCCAGCTTGCGGCTGGCAGAAACGAGCGCAGTAGCAGCAGCGTCCTTGTCGGAGGACTCAACGGCCGTGTTGACGGCGCGGATAGCCGTCCGCAGCTCAGACTTGACTGCGTTGTTACGCAGGCGGGCCTTTTCGTTGGTCAGGATGCGCTTCTTCTGGGACTTGATATTCGCCACGTGTGAACTCTCTATTGTAATGCGGAAATGGTCTAGAGGGCTTTCAAGCTGGCCTTGACTGAGCGGCGTGGGGATACCTATGGCGGCCAGCCATCAGTGACCGTCGACCTGCACGGACACACAGCTATAAAGAATAGCAGGCCAGTGGCGTGACTGGCCATTTTCCGTACTACCGCCAGCCGTGTCGCGCCCTGAGTCCGGCGGCAACAGCGTCGAACCGTGCCCGGTCCAGCAGGGCACCCTCCCTGCGGATGCTGTCCGGCCGGATCTGCAGCACGCGGTCCAGTTTCGCTTCGCTGGGCCGTCCCTGGCGGTCCCATCCGCCGGCCCCCACGTCTACATAGTCGCGGGAAGCGGACGCTGCCGGTACCCGGTCCTTGCTGGTGAGCATCAGTCCCAGCAGGTACTTTCCATTGCGGGCCACGATGAGGACGGGCCGGTCCTTGCCCCGGGAATGGTCTTCCTCATAGGGAACCCACGTCCATACGACTTCGCCCGGATCGGGCTCACCGTCCGGCTGCGGCGAATAGCGGATTTCCGCCCGGCCGGTGAAATCGTCGGGATAGCCTGCAGTACGCATGCCGTCCATGGCGCCTTTGGTGTCCTGACTGGCAGGTCGCGGGGCGGGACGCTGATGCGCCGCCGGTTTGTCCACGTTCCGAAGGAGCCTTAGGCCGGCCCGGACAGCATTACCCAGCCTGCGGAGGTTGATCGCCATGCCGCCACCCTATAGCCCGGGCCCGCAGACGGCCTGGGTCCCGTGCAGGTAATGCGGTGCGAGTGGCCAGGACGTGGGACACTGGTGGCTGAAGAAGTGCGGCTAATCCGCGGGCAGCATGTGGTGTGCCTGCCGGGCGGCCGCGGAAAAGCCAACAGTAAGGACCCTGCGTGTCTCCCATGGCCCGCACCGCACCGGTGCCCGCCGCGACAGATCCGGCTATTATTCGGAACTTTTGCATCATCGCGCACATTGACCACGGCAAGTCCACCCTGGCTGACCGGATGCTGCAGTCCACCGGAGTAGTCCAGGCGCGGGACATGAAGGCCCAGTACCTGGACCGGATGGACATTGAGCGTGAACGCGGCATTACCATCAAGTCGCAGGCTGTGCGCATGCCGTGGGAAGTGGAAGGCGTCAGCTACGCGCTGAACATGATCGACACGCCGGGCCACGTGGACTTCACCTATGAGGTGTCACGGTCCCTTGCCGCCTGCGAGGGCGCAGTCCTGCTGGTGGACGCTGCCCAGGGTATTGAGGCCCAGACGCTTGCCAACCTTTACCTGGCGATGGAAAACAACCTCGCCATCATCCCGGTGCTGAACAAGATCGACCTTCCGGCAGCGCAGCCGGAAAAATACGCAGCGGAGCTTGCAAGCCTTATCGGCGGCGATCCCGAAGACGTGCTGCGCGTGTCCGGCAAGACCGGCGTCGGCGTGGAAGCCCTCCTGGACAAGATTGTCCGCGATCTGCCGGCACCGGAGGGCAATCCCGATGCCCCCGCCCGTGCCATGATCTTCGATTCGGTCTACGACACCTACCGCGGCGTGGTGACCTACGTCCGCGTGGTGGACGGCATGCTCCACCCGCGTGAACGCATCCAGATGATGTCCACCAGGGCCTCCCACGAGCTCCTGGAAATCGGCGTCAGCTCCCCGGAACCCACACCCTCCAAGGGCCTGGGCGTCGGCGAAGTGGGCTACCTGATCACCGGTGTGAAGGACGTCCGCCAGTCCAAGGTGGGCGACACCGTCACCAACCTGGCCAAGCCGGCCGCCCAATCGCTGCCTGGCTACGCCGACGCAAAGCCGATGGTGTTCTCCGGCCTCTATCCGCTGGACGGTGCCGACTACCCGGTACTGCGTGACGCCCTTGAGAAGCTCATGCTCAACGACGCTGCGCTGGTCTACGAACCCGAAACCTCTGCAGCGCTGGGCTTCGGTTTCCGCGTGGGCTTCCTGGGCCTCCTCCACCTCGAGATCACCCGCGAACGCCTGGAGCGCGAATACAACCTCGACCTCATTTCCACCGCTCCGAACGTGGAGTACGAGGTGACCCTGGAGGACAAGAAGGTGGTCCGCGTGACCAACCCCAGCGAGTACCCCACCGGCAAGATCGCCGAAGTCCGCGAACCCATGGTCTCCGCCACCATCCTGGCTCCCAACGAGTTCGTGGGCGCCATCATGGAACTCTGCCAGTCACGCCGCGGCGTCATGGGTGGGATGGACTACCTTTCCGAGGACCGGGTGGAAATCCGTTACCGCCTGCCGCTGGCGGAAATCGTGTTCGATTTCTTCGACATCCTCAAGTCCAAAACCCGTGGCTACGGCTCCCTGGACTGGAAGGCCGACGGTGAGCAGGTTGCCGACCTCGTGAAGGTGGACATCATGCTCCAGGGTGAACAGGTGGATGCCTTCAGTGCCATCACGCACCGGGAAAAGGCGTATGCCTACGGCGTGATGATGACCGGAAAGCTCCGCGAACTGATCCCGCGGCAGCAGTTCGAGGTGCCCATCCAGGCGGCCATCGGTTCGAGGATCATCGCGCGCGAAAGCATCCGGGCCATCCGCAAGGACGTCCTGGCGAAGTGCTACGGCGGTGACATCTCACGTAAGCGCAAGCTGCTGGAGAAGCAAAAAGAAGGCAAGAAGCGCATGAAGATGGTGGGCACCGTGGAGGTGCCGCAGGAAGCGTTCATCGCCGCCCTCACCACCGACGAATCGAAGGACAAGGCCAAGAAGAAGTGACCACCGCGCAGCGGGGTACCCGCTGATGCCCAGCGTACTTCCCCTCGGTGACCCGGCGCCGTCGGACGGCATCCTGCCTCCGCAGGCGGCCGTCGGCGCGGGGGACCGCGCGTTCGGGCTGTATGTCCACATCCCTTTCTGCGCCGTGCGCTGCGGGTACTGCGACTTCAACACCTACACGGCTACCGAACTCGGCGGCGGTGCCTCCCAGGATGCCTATGCCGGTACGGCAGCATCCGAGGTGGCGTTTGCGGCCACGGTGCTCAAGGCGTCCGGTGTACCGGACCGAAAGCTCAGCACTGTGTTCTTCGGCGGCGGCACACCCACGCTGTTGCCCGCCGAAGACCTCGCATTGATTCTTCGGACGGCCATCGACCAATGGGGGATCGAGGACGGCGCCGAGGTGACAACTGAGGCAAATCCGGATTCGGTGACACCGGAGTCCCTGGCTGTGCTCAGGGATGCCGGCTTTACGCGGGTCTCGTTCGGGATGCAGTCCGCAGTTCCGCACGTCCTGAAGGTCCTGGACCGCACCCACACCCCGAGCAGGGTTCCCCAGGTGGTGCAGTGGGCCCGTGACGCCGGCCTGGCAGTGAGCCTCGACCTGATCTACGGGACGCCGGGGGAGTCGCTGGCCGACTGGCAGTACTCCCTGGAAACCGCGTTGTCGTACGAGCCGGACCACATCAGCGCCTACGCGCTGATCGTTGAGGACGGCACCAAGTTGGCGGCGCAGATCCGGCGCGGCGAGGTCCCGGGCATCGACGACGACGATCACGCCGACAAGTACGAGCTCGCCGACCGCCTGATCACCTCTGCAGGCCTGGAGTGGTACGAGGTCAGCAACTGGGCGCGCACGCCAGAACAGGCCTGCCGGCACAACCTCGCCTACTGGCGCGGCGATGACTGGTGGGGGATCGGGCCGGGCGCGCACTCACATGTGGGCGGTGTGCGCTGGTGGAACGTCAAACACCCAACCGCGTACGCCGGGCGGCTGGCGCAGGGAAACTCACCGGCCGCCGGACGCGAAACCCTGGACGCGGAGACCCGGAACGTGGAGCGGGTCATGCTTGAGGCCCGCCTCCAGTCCGGGCTGGAAGTGGCAAGCCTGGACACGGTGGGGCGGCACCAGATCGCCGGGCTGATTGCCGAGGGGCTGGTTGAGCCGGGCGCAGCATTCCGGGGGATGCTGGTCCTGACGTTGAAGGGCCGGCTCCTGGCCGACGCGGTGGTCCGCCGGATCCTGCCCGACTAACGCGGGTTTACCGGCCACGCCTGCGAGGTCAGGCTTGCTGCGGCTGGGAGCCGACGGGGACTACTTGATCCAGCGCAGGTTGAACTGGTAGCGGTGCGGTTGGCCGCGGTTGACGTGGATGCCTGCCGCCACCGAAAAGCACGTCAGTGCAATCCAGATCAATGTGGCGATCACGGCAAAAATGTTTCCGACCACGGGAATGAACACCAGGATGTTCGCCACTACCGCTGCGATGGTGGGAGGCAGGCTGAAGTTCAGGGCTTCCTTCGACTCCTGGGCCGTGAAGGGCCCGCGGTCGCGGAAGATGAGGAAGATCAGCAGGGCGGGGACGCATCCCAGGATCCCGCCGAAGTGTGCCAGGGTGGCCCACTGCCGGTCCTCGCTGGCCGTGAGCGGCAGCGCATTCGCGGGGACGCCGTGGTATTCGGAACGGCCGGTGCTGCTTTGGCCGTCCCTGTGCTCGCGTGCGTTTTCTGCCACAGTCTGTTCCTTCGAAAAGTGCAATTGATGCTGGGGATGCAGTTGATGCTTCGGGGCCCGCTGCGGATCGCGGGGGCCACCGCAGTATCAAGAATACTGGTGTTTGCCGGTCCGGCGTCCGTCAGGGTGCTGTGAGGAAGTCGATGACTTCCTCGACCCGGCCCAGCAGCGACGCCTCCAGGTCTGCGTAAGTGTGGACCGCACCGAGCAGTTTCTGCCATCCGAGCCCGATGTCCTCCTTAGTGGAGTGCGGCCAGCCGAACGCCTTGAGGATCCCGGTTTTCCAGTCCTGGCCCCGCGGTACTGACGGCCATTGCGGAATGCCCAGCACGGAGGGCCGGATGGCCTGCCACACATCCACGTAGGGGTGGCCGACAATCAGGACGTTGCCTGCAGCGCCAGGGCCGGCCATGACAGCCTCAGCAATACGGGATTCCTTGGAGTCCGGGACCAGGTGGTCCACCAGCACACCCAGCCGGCGCCCCGGCCCTGGCCCGAATTCCTTCACGGCGCCGGCGAGGTCGTCGATGCCATGCAGGGGTTCGACGACGATGCCCTCCACCCGGAGATCGTCTCCCCATACCTTCTCGACGAGTTCGGCGTCGTGCTTTCCTTCCACCCAGATGCGGCTCGCCTTGGCCACCTGTGCACGCTGGCCTGCGACGCGTACGGAGCCTGAGGCTGTGCGCCCGGCTGACGGACCGCCCGCTGCGGGCCGGGGTGCCGGTGGCATCAGCCTGATGGCACGGCCCTCGAGGAGGAACCCGAATCCCAGCCGGAAGGTCCGCGACTTTCCGCGCCGGTCCTCAAGGGCCACCACATGCATGCCGCCGGACTTTTCCACCCGGGTGACGGCCCCCACCCAGCCGGACTGTACGTCTTCGAGCACCATGCCCCGTTCCACGGGCACTTCAGGCAGTTGCGTACGCGCGGGAGCGGACATGTCCCGCGGGCCCCAGTTCCGGTAATCCATGGTCACTCCGCCTCGCCGTAGGTGCTGTCCCGGAATTTCGCCCGGAGCGGTACCAATGCTAACAACGGGCCAAGGCATAATAGACTGTTAGCACTTAGGCATGTCGAGTGCTAACAGTTCGAGTGCATGTTCGAGTGCGTGCAGACTGGCAGGAAGGAACGGGTGGCTTATCCACCCCGACTGGATGGAGGTGGAGTGTGAGTGAGCCGCGCAAGCTTGAAGTACTGCGGGCCATCGTGGAGGACTACGTCCACTCCCGCGAACCGGTAGGCTCCAAGGCCCTGGTGGAACGGCATCACCTGGGGGTTTCCAGCGCCACCATCCGGAACGACATGGCGGCGCTTGAGGACGAGGGCCTCATCACGGCGCCGCATACCAGTGCCGGCCGGATTCCCACGGACAAGGGTTACCGGCTGTTCGTGGACCAGATTTCGGCCGTGAAGCCGCTCTCGCAAGCCGAACGGCGCGCCATCCAGTCCCTCCTGGAGGGATCCGACGACCTCGACGACGTCCTCGACCGCACCGTGCGGCTGTTGTCCCAGCTGACCAACCAGGTGGCGGTGGTCCAGTACCCCCACCTCAGCCGGGCACTGATCCGGCACATCGAGTTCGTCCTGCTGGCCCCGCGCAAGGTCCTTGTGGTCCTGATCGCGAACAGCGGCAACGTGGAGCAGCGCGTCATCGACGTCGGGCAGGACCTCGCGGACGAAGCGTTGTCCGCGCTGCGTACCCGGTTTCTGGGAACCCTGGCCGGAACACCGCTGGCCCGGCTGCCGCAGGCCCTTCCCGCCGTCGTCTCCTCTGTCAGTCCGGGGGAGCGGCAGGCGGCGCAGTCGCTGGCGCACGCCCTGGAGATCCTTGCGCACAGCAGCCGCGAGGACCGCATGGTCATGGCCGGCACGGCCAACCTGGCCCGGTCCAATGTCGACTTTCCGCTGAGCATCGGCCCCGTGCTGGAAGCTTTGGAAGAGCAGGTGGTGATGCTGCGGCTGCTGAGCGACATGGCGCAGGACCACCGTGGCGTGGCCGTCAGCATCGGCCGCGAAAACCCTTACGACGGCCTGGCCGAGGCGTCCGTCGTGGCCACCGGCTACGGCCCGGACAGCGTGGCCAAGATCGGCATCCTGGGTCCCACCCGGATGGACTATCCCAACACCATGGCGGCCGTCAGGGCAGTTGCCCGTTACCTTTCCCGCATCCTGGGTCCCTGACCGGCCCGCCCCGGCACCACAGCCGCCGGGCCCGCACGGCAGTCCCACCGCAGGCAGTACAACAAGGAAGAGATACGAACTTTGAGCAGCCACTATGACGTCCTTGGAGTTTCACCGGAAGCCACCGGAGAAGAAATCAAAAAGGCCTACCGCAAGCTGGCCCGGACACTCCACCCCGACGTCAACCCGGGCGAAGATGCGCAGGACCGCTTCAAGGCGGTGACCCACGCCTACGAAGTCCTCTCCGACCCGCAGAAACGCCGGGTCTACGACACCACCGGCAACGAGAACGGCACTGACAATGGATTCGGCGGAGGAAGCTACGCCGGCCAGGGCTTTGCCTTCCAGGACATCTTCGACACGTTCTTCGGCGCCGGCGGATCGTCCGGACCCGCCTCACGGGTCCGCCGCGGCCAGGATGCACTCATCAGCGTCCGCATCGAACTGCGCGACGCCGTCTTTGGCGTCAACAAAAAGCTTGAGGTGGACACTGCAGTCACTTGCCCCACCTGTGAGGGATCATGTTGCCGCCCGGGGACGCACCCCGAACGCTGCGACATCTGCGGCGGCAGCGGCCAGGTCCAGCGCGCTGTCCGTTCCATCCTCGGCCAGGTCATGACCGCTGCACCGTGCGGCACCTGCGAGGGCTTCGGCACTGTCATCAAAGATCCCTGCAATGAATGCAGCGGCCAGGGCCGCATCCGGAGCCGCCGCTCCCTGACCATCAAGGTTCCCGCCGGCGTCGCAACCGGAACACGCATCCAGCTGACCGGGCAGGGCGAAGCCGGCCCCGCGGGCGGCCCCTCCGGCGACCTCTACGTGGAGGTCCGCGTCAACAACGACGCCACGTATGTGCGTGACGGCGACGACCTGCACGCAACCCTGAACATCCCCATGACCGCCGCGGCGCTGGGCACCGACGTCAGCCTGGAGACCTTCGACGGAACCCAGGACATCGACGTGAAGCCGGGCACCCAGTCCGGTGAAATCATCACCCTCCGCGGCCTGGGTGTCACCCACCTGCGCGGATACGGCCGCGGTGACCTGAAGGTGCACCTGCAGGTGGAAACGCCGGCCAAGCTCGACGCAGCCCAGGAGGAGCTCCTCCGGCAGCTTGCCAAGCTCCGCGGAGAACAGATCACCGAAGGCAAGCTCGCCGCCAGTGGCGGGATGTTCGCGAAGCTGCGGGACCGGCTGGGGAACCTGTAGCGGTGAGCAACCCTGTCTTTTTTACCTCCGCCGGATCCCTCGACGGGCTGGAGGAGGGCATGGAGTTTGTCCTGGAAGGGCCGGAGGCGCGCCACGCGGTTTCCGTAAAGCGCCTCGCAGCGGGTGAGGCCGTGGACATCGTCGACGGCGCCGGTACCCGTATGAGCGGGACGGTGTCCGAGGCCGCCGGCACCCGCCTCACCGTGCGGTGCGGTTCCCTGGTGGAGGAGGCCCGCCCCAGTGTCCGGCTGGTGCTGGTGCAGGCCCTCGCCAAGGGTGACCGTGATGAGCTTGCCATCGAGACCGCCACGGAACTGGGCATCGACGCCGTGATCCCCTGGCAGTCCGAACGTTCCATCGTCCGGTGGAAGGGTGACCGGGCGGCCAAGGCGCACGCCAAATGGCAGTCCGTGGTGGGCGCTGCGGCCAAGCAGGCGCGGCGGGCCTGGATCCCTGAGGTGCGTCCCGCCGTCGACACCGCTGCCCTTGCTGCAGCAGTGGAAGCCGCGGACCTGGCGGTCATCCTCCACGAAGACGCAGTGCGGCCGCTCCGTTCTGTCCTGGAAGGCTGGGACGATGCCAGCGGCGCAGGAACCCGTGAAGTGCTCCTTATCGTGGGCCCGGAGGGTGGAATCAGCCCCCGGGAGGTGACGCGCCTCTGCGACCGCGGAGCCGTCACGGCGCTCCTGGGCCACCACGTGCTGCGCTCGTCCACGGCCGGTCCTGCCGCCGTAGTGCTCTCCAGCGACATCCTGGGGCGCTGGGACGCTACCTGACCTTGAAGGACCGGTTGTCTTCGAACTGGTCCGGGCCGCCGTCAGACCCGGCCTGGGCCACCCTCAGCTCGTAGTCTCCGGCGGGCAGGGTCAAGGCCAGCGTGAATACCCCTGCCTGCCCCTGTTCCGATGACGCCGTGGTTTCGCCGGTGAGGAAGGGTGCCTTGGCGCCGTTGTCCCCGGTCCGCAGGATCTGCCAGCGAAGCTTGCCGCCCGCCGACGTGCTGCGTCCGGTGATTTTGACGCTGCCGTCCGCGACTTCGGAGCCTTGCTGGGGATCGATGATCCAGACAGGAGCAGCCAGGCCCGCCGTCCTGGTCATCAGGGCGCCAAGCTGGACCTGCCCGAAAGCCATGTAGTCGGTGTGGCCGTCCACCAGGATCCGAACCCGGATCTGCTGGCCGGAGTCGATCAACCCGGAACTGGCTGCGGCAGCAGTGGCCGTGTAGACGAGCTGCTGGACTGCCCGGGCTGCCATGTCCGCATCAAGGTTGCTGTTGAAAGCGTCCTCGGAGACATCGACGGTGATGACGTCCTTGCCGGAAATCGAGGTGGCCAGCTTGCCGGGATTCTGCCACGGGGTGAAGTAGTCAGGGTCAAGGGGTTTATCGGACATCATGGCACGCAGTGCGCGCGTTACCGGGTTCTCCTGTTCGGGTACATCCCGGAACTCCCGGTACAGGAAGACGTTGCTGCTGCTGCGGCCGATCCAGTAGACAGGCGCCTTGTTGGAGGACTGCGTGGTTTCCAGTGGGGCGCTGGTGGAGGGCGGCTCCGGGCTTCCCGTGGTGGCAGGCCCGGTCAGAAGGGTGCCCGTGGGGGAGGGGCCAGGTTCCGCAACGCAACCGGCAAGGATCGGCACGACCGTCAGGACGCCGGCCAGCATGATCGCGCGGGCGCGGCCCACGTGTCGACCTGCCCGGCGGGGCGCAACGGTATCCGGCACTTGTGCCTTTCCTTTCCTGTCGTGAGGGCCGTTCCCCGGTCGGCCCGATGTCACAGCCGTGGCTGGATTTCCAGCATTGCACAGCCCGGCGAAGCGATTTGCCCGGTTCCGGCCGTGGGGCACAACTGCAACGGGAACGATATGAGGACGATATGAAGTTGATACCTAATGACCGATCCTGCCGTGGCGCCTTTGGTGACTGCGCCCTGCTGCCTGTGGATGCCGAGGGCCCGTGGTTGTCCGGCTTTACCGGCAGGCGGGGTGCGCTGGCGTAAGATAAAAGGATCACGGAACGCAGAAACCAGGCACTGGTTTCCCGGGCCGGGACGACAGCAGAAACTACCTCGAGGGGACCACAGGCCTGCGGGCCAGCACCATGACTGAATCAGCCAACGGAAAGCGCCGGCTCAACACGGGAGAGGGCACTGCCGGGGAATTTCCCCACACCCTTCCCGGCGTCCGGACCGAGGTAGTCCTTTTCGACAATTCCGATCAGATGGTCCAGTCACTCGGCAGCCACGATGAGGCGCTGCGGTACATCGAGGAGCAGTTCCCGGACGTGAACTTCCACGTCCGCGGCAACGAACTTTCCCTCAGCGGCCCGGCCGGCGACGTTCCCCGGATCATGCGGCTCCTCCAGGAAGTCCGTGGCCTGGTGGCACGCGGCACCGTTATCACCCCCGCGGTCCTGCAGCAGCTGGTGGCACTGCTCCGGAGCCAGTCGCTCCAGAACCCCGTGGATGTGCTGACGCACGACATCCTTTCCAGCCGGGGCAGGACCATCCGGCCCAAGACGCTGAACCAGAAGAACTATGTCGACGCCATCGATGACAACACCGTCATTTTTGGCATCGGCCCCGCCGGAACCGGCAAGACGTACCTGGCCATGGCCAAGGCTGTGCAGGCGCTTCAGCAGAAGGAAGTCAGCCGCATCATCCTTACCCGACCGGCCGTCGAAGCAGGCGAACGCCTCGGGTTCCTGCCCGGAACCCTGAGCGACAAGATCGACCCCTACCTGAGGCCGCTCTACGATGCCCTCCACGACATGATGGACCCTGAATCGATTCCACGGCTCATGGCAGCCGGAACCATTGAGGTGGCTCCGCTGGCCTATATGCGTGGCCGGACGCTCAATGACGCGTTCATCATCCTGGATGAGGCCCAGAACACCACCCCGGAACAGATGAAGATGTTCCTCACCCGCCTGGGCTTCGGGTCCAAGATGGTGGTCACCGGTGACGTCACCCAGGTGGACCTGCCCTTCGGCACGCGGTCCGGGCTGCGGATCGTGGAGGAGATCCTGCACGGCATCGAAGGCGTGAACTTCTCCGTCCTTGATGCCGCGGACGTGGTGCGGCACCGCCTCGTGGGAGACATTGTCAATGCCTACAGCATCTGGGACGACAGGCAAAGGAACCGTGCCCGACAAACGGCCGGCCGGGAGAAGCGGGGGGAACACGCATGAGCATCGAGGTGAACAACGAATCCGGCGTCCAGGTGGACGAGGCGGGGCTGGTAGCCCTGTCCCGGTACATTTTTGAACAGCTTTACATCCATCCGCAGGCAGAACTGTCCATTCTCCTGGTGGATGAGCCTGCCATGGAGAAGCTCCACATCGAACTGATGGACGAGCCCGGGGCAACCGACGTGTTGTCGGTGCCGATGGATGAACTCACGCCCGGAACTCCGGACCGACCCACCCCGCAGGGGATGCTCGGCGACATCGCCATCTGCCCCCAGGTGGCGCAGGTCCAGGCCAAAAACGCCGGCCACGCCCTCCAGGATGAGATGCTGCTGCTGACCACCCACGGCATCCTGCACCTTTTGGGCTATGACCATGCCGAGCCCGAAGAGAAGGAAGAGATGTTCGGGCTCCAGCGCGAACTCCTGACCGGCTTCACCGGCAAGGAAGCGCCCGCCGAGACCACTCTGTGACGCCCCTCCTCCTGGTGGCGATGGCTCTGGTCTTCCTGGCCATCGCCGCCGTACTGACCGCGGCCGAGGCCGCCTTCAATTTCCTCCCGCGGCACGATGCGGAAGAAGCGTTGCTCCGAAGCCGCGGAACGGCAATGCGCAGTATTCTCCGCGAGCCCGTTGCGCATATCCGGGCCCTGAGGTTCTGGCGGGTCTGGTTCGAAATGGCCTCCGCTGTCGCCGTCTCGGTGCTGCTTTACAGTCTCCTGGACAACATCTGGCTGGCCGGCCTTGCAGCAACCGGCATCATGGCGCTGCTGGGGTTCGTGATCGTGGGTGTCTCACCCCGCCAGCTGGGCAGGCTCCACTCGGCCGCGGTAGTGCGCTTCACGGCGCCGATGATCCGCTTCCTGACGTGGGTCCTTGGGCCCATACCGGGATGGCTCGTCGCGGTGGGAAGCGCTGCCGCCCCGGGCGCACCCGGAGGGGACGAAGCCTTCTTCAGCGAACAGGAATTCCGTGAACTGGTGGACCGCGCCAGCGAATCCGACATGATCGAGGACACGGAAGCCGAGATGATCCAGTCGGTGTTCGATTTTGGGGACACGCTGGTCCGTGCCGTCATGGTGCCCAGGACGGACATTGTCGGCATCGACTCCGGTTCGAGCCTGCACGAGGCAATGTCCCTGTTCCTCCGGTCCGGCTACTCCCGGGTCCCGGTCATCGGCGAAGACACCGACCACATCCTGGGGATCGTCTACCTCAAGGACGTGGCCGCCGTCGTGCATGAACTGGATGCAGGCGCAGAACCTCCCACAGTTGACTCCATGGCCCGTGAGGTCCGCTACGTGCCGGAATCAAAACCGGTGAGCGACCTGCTGCGGGAACTGCAGAAGGAGTCCACGCACGTGGCCATCGTCATCGACGAGTACGGCGGCACGGCCGGCCTGGTCACGCTTGAGGACCTGATTGAGGAAATCGTTGGCGAGATCGTTGACGAATACGACACCGAAAGCGCCGAGGCCGTAGAGCTCGGCGACGGTTCCTACCGGGTCAGCTCCAGGATGAGCATCGATGACCTCGGAGAACTTTTTGACATTGAGCTTGACGACGACGAAGTGGACACCGTGGGCGGACTGCTCGCCAAAGCGCTGGGACGCGTTCCCATCGTGGGCAGCCGGGTTGAAGTCCAGGGCGTATCGTTGCGGGCCGACCGGCTCGAGGGCCGCCGCAACCGCGTCAGCCATATCATTGCGGCACCCGTGCCAACAGTAGACACTGACCTTGAAGACCTCTTCCATGAGGCGGAAGCAACCCAGCAGGGAGTTCCACGTGAGCAAGAAAAGTAAGGCCCAGGCAGAGGACGATTTCGGCGGATTCCGGGCGGGGTTCTCGGTCCTCGTCGGGCGTCCCAACGCGGGCAAGTCCACTTTGACCAACGCCCTGGTGGGTAAGAAGATAGCCATCACCTCTGCCAAACCGCAGACCACCCGGCACACCATCCGGGGGATCGTCCACCGCGAGGACGCCCAGCTGATCCTGGTGGACACACCGGGGCTGCACCGGCCGCGGACCCTGCTCGGCAAGCGCCTGAACGACCTTGTGGCCGACACCCTCGCAGAGGTGGATGCCATCGGCTTCTGCCTGCCCGCCAACGAAAAGATCGGCCCCGGCGACAAGTTCATCGCGGCCCAGCTTGCCGCCATTGGCGGGAAGCCTGTCATCGCCATCGTGACGAAGGCCGACCTTGTGGACAAGCAGGCGCTCACCGAACAGCTGCTGGCCGTCGATGCCCTCGGCCGTGAAGTGCTGGGCGAAGACGGGTGGAGGGACATCGTCCCCGTCTCCGCGAGCGACGGATTCCAGGTGGGCACTGTGGCCGATGTCCTCATCAGCCACATGCCGCCGTCGCCCCCTCTGTACCCGGACGGCGAACTGACCGACGAGCCCGAAGCTGTCATGGTGGCCGAACTGATCCGCGAGGCGGCGCTGGAAGGCGTCCGGGATGAACTTCCGCACTCACTCGCCGTGGTGGTGGAAGAGATCGTTCCCCGTGAGGACCGGCCGGAAGACAACCCGCTCCTCGACGTGCGGGTAAACCTCTACGTGGAACGTCCGTCCCAGAAAGCCATCATCATCGGCAAGGGCGGGAGCAGGCTGCGGGAGGTGGGGACCAACGCGCGCAAGGGCATCGAGGCGCTGCTTGGCACACGCATCTACCTGGATCTCCATGTGAAGGTGGCAAAAGACTGGCAGCGGGATCCAAAACAGCTGGTCAAGCTCGGTTTCTGATGTTCCGGGCGGGGTGTCGCAGGTCACCGCCCGGCGTTTTCCCAGACTCGGCCACTAAAATGGACCGGATTTTGTAATTAGAGGAAGGTTCAACACGTGGCGCGAGGCCGTGGCAAAAACGAGTTCGGCGCTGAGTCGCCACCCGGCTCTGGCCCCGTTTCCAGGCACGCCGACCAGGCCGGCCTGGGCGCTGCCCGGCATCTTGGACCCATCCGGGGGATGCCCGTCTGGCTGAAGATCATCACCGCCATCGTCGCTGTGGCGTTGGTGGGCGGCCTTGCCTTTGCCGGGTTCTGGTTCATCCGGCTCCAGAACAACATCTCCAAGGCGCCACTGAACGCCGGCGGATCGGGTACCGAGGGGCCGGTTAATAATGCCACCGGGCGGATGCAGATCCTGATCCTCGGGTCTGACACCCGCGACGGCAAGAACTCGGAATACGGCACCTCCGATGACTCGACGGGCTACGGCAAGTCCGACGTCATGATGCTGATGGACATCTCCGAGGACAACAAGCGCGTCAGCGTCATCAGCTTCCCACGTGACCTGCTGGTCAACATCCCCGCATGCAAGGACTCCAAGACCGGCCGTGAATATCCCGCGCGCAGTGGAGTGATGATCAACGAAGCCATGGGCGAGGCCGGAATCGGCTGTGCCGTGGATACCGTCAACAAACTGACCGGACTGGAAGTGGACCATTTCATGATGGCCGACTTCAACGCCGTCAAGGAGTTGTCCAACGCCGTGGGCGGCGTGGACGTGTGCGTCAGCGATGCCATCTATGATCCGGATTCCCGGCTCCGGCTGCCGGCAGGAACCTCCGCCGTGCAGGGTGAGCAGGCACTCGCCTTCCTTCGCACGCGGCACGCCTTCGCCGACGGCGGAGACCTGGGGCGAATCCAGGCACAGCAGGGTTTCCTGTCCTCACTGACCCGGAAAATCAAGGACGAGGGAACGTTGTCGGATCCGGCCCGGATGCTGAAGATCGCCGACGTCGTCACCCAGAACCTCACGGTGGACGACGGGCTGGCCTCGGTGCCGACCCTGCTGACCATCGGCAACCGGCTCAAGGACATCGACCTCGGGAAGGTGGCGTTTGTATCCGTGCCCACCACGCCCGCCGTGTCCGATCCCAACCGCCTCGAAATTGCCGAGCCCGCAGGTTCCCAGCTCTTCACCGCGCTGCAGAAGGACGTCGACCTGACGGACCCCACGGCGCCCACCACGCCGTCACCCACTGAAAGCCCGTCCCCGTCAGCGACTCCGACGGAAACCGAAGCGCCGCTCCCGCCGTACAACAAGGCCCTCCAACCGGTCTCGGTGGCAAACGGCTCGGGCGTTCCCGGACGTTCCCAGGAGATCGTCCAGGCACTGCTCTCCGGCGGCTTTACCCAGGCAGCCCAGTTCGAAGCGCAGGCCATCGCCAAGTCGGGTGTCTACTACGGTGCCAATTACGCCGACGTCGCAGCGGACGTGGCCGCGCTCCTCGGGATTCCCGCGTCACAGGTGATCCCGGCTCCCGGGGTAACCGGCGTGCAGGTCTACCTCGGCAGCGATTTCACGTCCGGGGCCACCTACGGGAGTGGATCCGGCGCGGCCCTCCCGAACGACATTGTCAACCAGACTGCCGGGGATGCCCGCTGCCAGCAGGCCAACCCCGAACTGATCGTCCGGTAGCGCCCGCACCGCGCCCCGGTTCGGAGCCCCTAGCAAACGGCCGCGGTGCCAGCCCATCAGGCTGGCTCCGCGGCCGTTGCCGTTCTTCGGATGGATTACCAGATGCTGACCCGCTCGGCCGGCGGCATCCACATCTCGTCCTGTTCGGTCACCTCGAAGGCGTCGTGGAAAGCGTCGAGGTTGCGGGCGATGGCGTTGGTCCTGAACTCGTTGGGGGAGTGCGGGTCAGTGGCCAGGCGGCGGATGGCCTCCTCCTGCCGGATGACCTGGCGCCAGCCGGCCGCCCACGAAGCGAAGAAGCGCTGGTGGCCGGTCAGGCCGTCCAGGACCTCCGGTTCCTGGCCTTCCAGGCTGATTCGGTAGGCCTTGTGGGCGATGGCCAAACCTGCGAGGTCGCCAATGTTCTCGCCCAGCGTCAGCCGGCCGTTGACATGGTGTCCCGGGGCGGCCGCGGGGGAGAGGGCGTCGTACTGCGCCACGAGGCGGGCAGTGAGCTTCTCGAAAGCCTGCCGGTCCTCATCCGTCCACCAGTTACGGAGGGCGCCGCCGCCGTCGAACTGGGATCCCTGGTCGTCAAAGCCGTGGCCGATCTCATGACCGATCACAGCCCCGATACCGCCGTAGTTGACGGCGTCATCGGCGTCGGCCGTGAAGAACGGCGGCTGCAGGATGGCTGCCGGGAAAACAATTTCGTTCATCATGGGGTGGTAGTAGGCGTTGACGGTCTGCGGTGTCATGAGCCACTTGTTGCGGTCCACAGGCTTGCCCACCTCATCGAGGTGCCGGTCGACGTCGGCGTTATGGGCGCGCTCCACGTTCCCGAGGAGGTCGTTGGGGTCGATCTCCACGGCAGAGTAGTCGATCCACTCATCGGGGAAGCCTATCTTGGCGCGGAACCCGTCCAGTTTGCGCAGGGCTTCGGCTTTGGTGTCCGACCCCATCCAGCCCACTTCGGTGATGCTGCTCCGGTACGCCTCGATAAGGTTGCCCACGAGGGTCTGCATCCTGTCTTTGTGGGATTCCGGGAAGTGCCGTGCCACGTAGATCTGCCCGACTGCCTCACCGAGGGCCGCCTCCACTACAGCGACGCCGCGCTTCCAACGGTCCTTGTTCCGCGGGGTGCCACTGATGGTGGTTCCGTAAAAGGCAAAATTCGCGTCGACGACGGCCTGCGACAGGTAGGGAGCCGCGGCGCTGATAACGCGCATCGCCAGCCAGTCCCGCCACGCATCCAGCGGTTCGGAATCCAGGAGAGCTGCCGCGCCCGAGAAGAAGTCGGGGGTGCTCACCACGATTTCCTGCCGTTTGTCTCCGGCGATGTCCGCGGCCTCGAACCAGGTGGCAAGAAGTGGGAACAGTTCCGCCGCTTGCTCTGCTGTTTTGAGGTTGTAGGTCTTTTGCGGATCCCGCAGGGTGACGTTGTCCCAGTGGTGCGAGGCCAGCTTTGTTTCCAGGTCCACCACACGTTCCGCAGCAGCCTCTGCGTCCTTCCGCCCCGCCAGGGCCAGCATCGTGGCTATGTGGGTCCGGTACGCGGCGACGGTCGGGGCGAATTTTTCGTCACGGTAGTAGGACTCATCGGGAAGGCCGAGGCCGCCCTGTCCGGTGTACAGCAGAACACGGTCCGGATTTCCGGCATCGGGGGCCGGGTAGATGTAGAAGAGCCCGCCCACGTCCGAGCGGAAGAGCCGTCCGGCCAAGGCAACGAGGTCAGTGACAGAGCCCGTGGCGTAGACGTCCTCGAGCCTTTGGCGGATCGGATCGATGCCCTTCGCTTCGGCGGCAGCCTCATCCATGAAGCTGTTGTACAGCCCGCCGATCTTGCGTTCTATACCGCTTGCCGCGTCACCCTTGGCCGCGGCTTCCTCGATGATGTCCCGAACGGCGAGTTCCGAGCCGTCCCGCAACGCGGTGAAGGTCCCTTCCAGCGGCCGGTCGTCCGGGATCTCGGTGGCCTTCAGCCAGGCACCGTTGACGTGCTGGTAAAGGTCGTCCTGCGGCCGGACCGTGTGATCAATGGTGGAAAGGTCGATCCCCGAAATGGGCACTGAAACTCCTTTTGCTGCGACGCCGCTGCGGGCACAAATACCCGGTGCGTCTGCATGATGGACTTTACGGACGGTAGTGCCCTTTCATCTTACGCACCCGTGTTACCCTCAAAAGGTGCGTGCAGAGTTCCTCCTCCTTAGCTGCCGCGGCGAGGCTACAGACGCTATCTAGCGCAAGGCCCACCCTCGCTGCGGAGTTTGTGTTGCCCGGCCACCCTTTCACTGAAGATCCATAGAAAAGGCCCCAAGTAATGCGAAACGCACAGAAGTCCTCAGGAATGCCCTTCCACCGTTACACGCCGTTTCAGGACCAGATCACCGTCGAGATGCCGGACCGTACCTGGCCGGACAAGGTGATCACCAAGGCCCCGCGCTGGTGTGCAGTGGACCTGCGGGACGGCAACCAGGCGCTGATCGATCCCATGAGCCCGGCACGCAAAATGAAGATGTTCGACCTGCTGGTCCGCATGGGCTACAAGGAGATCGAGGTCGGCTTTCCGTCTGCATCGCAGACTGACTTTGACTTCGTCCGCCAGTTGATCGAGGGCAACCACATCCCGGATGATGTCACCATCCAGGTCCTCACCCAGGCACGAGAGCACCTGATCGAGCGGACTTACGAATCCCTCGTTGGCGCCAAGCAGGCCATCGTCCACCTGTACAACTCCACGTCCGTGCTGCAGCGGCGCGTCGTCTTCAACCAGGACGAGGACGGCATCCTGGACATCGCACTCCAGGGTGCGCGGCTGTGCCGGAAGTACGAGGAAACGCTGGCCGATACCCACATCACCTACGAGTACTCACCGGAATCCTTCACCGGAACGGAACTGGAATACGCCGTCCGCGTCTGCAACGCCGTCGCCGACGTCTTTGAGGCCTCGGCAGACCGGCAGGTCATCATCAACCTGCCGGCCACCGTGGAAATGGCCACCCCCAACGTGTACGCCGATTCGATCGAATGGATGAGCCGGCACCTGCACCCCCGGGAAGGCATTATCCTCTCGCTGCACCCGCACAATGACCGCGGCACCGGCGTGGCCGCCGCCGAGCTGGGCTACATGGCCGGCGCTGACAGGATCGAAGGCTGCCTGTTCGGCAACGGCGAGCGTACCGGCAACGTGGACCTGGTGACCCTGGGCCTGAACCTGTTCGTGCAGGGCATCGACCCGATGATCGACTTCTCCGACATCGACGACGTCCGCCGGACCGTTGAATACTGCAACCAGCTGCCCGTCCCCGAGCGGTCCCCGTACGGCGGCGACCTGGTCTTCACTGCCTTCTCCGGCTCACACCAGGACGCCATCAAGAAGGGCTTCGAAGCCCTGGAACGCGATGCCGCCGCGGCCGGCAAGGACGTTGCGGACGTCACCTGGCAGGTGCCCTACCTGCCGGTGGACCCGAAGGACCTGGGCCGCAGCTATGAGGCCGTCATCCGCGTCAATTCCCAGTCCGGCAAGGGTGGCGTGGCCTACCTGCTCAAGAACGAGCACAGCCTGGACCTGCCCCGCCGGGCCCAGATCGAGTTCTCCGGCGTCATCCAGCGGCGCACGGACACCGTGGGCGGCGAAGTCAGCGGCGCCCAGCTCTGGCAGATCTTCCAGGACGAGTACCTGCCCTCCGGCAAAACGGACGGCCAGTGGGGCCGCTACTCCCTGGGCTCGGTCAAGACCGAGACCGACGACGACGGCGGCATGACGCTGCACGCGTCCCTCACCGTCGATGGTGCCCAGGTCAGCCGTACCGGTACCGGAAACGGTCCCATCGCCGCGCTGCTGAACATCCTCACCCAGGACGGTGTGGACGTTCGCGTGCTGGACTACAGCGAGCACGCCCTGTCCGAAGGCGGGAACGCGATGGCCGCAGCGTATGTTGAATGCGCAGTGGGCGAGCGCGTCCTGTGGGGCGTGGGCATCGATGCCAACACCAGCATGTCCTCTCTGAAGGCCGTCATCTCCGCCGTCAACCGGGCCATCCGCGACGCCCAGTCCTGATCCGCAGGCCGCCGCGTTGCCCTTATTTCGGGGCCACGCGGCGGCGCAGGGGCTGCCCCACCCCTCGGGGATGGGAAGATAGAGCGTGGCTCAACAATCCTTCGCCTCCCGGGCATACCGCGATGACGCTGTGGTTCTCCGTACGCACAAGCTGGGCGAAGCCGACAGGATCATCACGCTCCTCACAAAGCACCACGGGCAGGTCCGCGCAGTCGCCAAAGGCGTCCGCCGCACCAGCAGCCGTTTTGGAGCGCGGCTCGAGCCGTTCATGGTGGCTGACCTCCAGCTGATCTCAGGCCGTAGCCTGGACATCGTGACCCAGGCTGTGGCAAAAGGCGCCTACGGCGGCAGCATCGCCGCCGATTACGGCCGCTACACCGTCGCCGCCGCCATGACCGAAACAGCCGAGAAGCTCACCGACGTGGACGGTGAGGCGGCCACAGCCCAGTACAACCTCCTGGTGGGTGCACTGGCAGCCCTGAGCCGGAACGAGCACGCCGCCGGCCTGATCCTCGACTCCTATCTCCTGCGGGCACTGGCCACCGGAGGCTGGGCCCCCAGCTTCACCGACTGCGCCCGGTGCGGAATGCCCGGTCCGCATAAGGCCTTCGCTACTGCGCTGGGCGGCATGGTGTGCCCGGACTGCAGGCCGCCGGGCTCGCCCGCGCCGGCCGCCGAGACTGTCTTGCTGCTGGCGGCCCTGCTCACGGGAGACTGGCCAACGGCCGACGCTTCCTTGCCGCTGCACCGCAAGGAAGCCGCCGGCCTCGTGGCCGCATACCTGCAATGGCATCTCGAACGGGTGCTGAAATCACTCAAACATGTGGAGCGTAGCTGACAGTGGCCTTGGGAAAAAAGACGACCCCCGCCCGCCGACGCACCGAACCGGTGGTCGCGCCCTACCCGCACCCCTCGGGGGCAGTTCCGCCGCCCATCCCGGCCGAATTCATTCCCCGCCACGTGGCCATCGTCATGGACGGCAACGGCCGCTGGGCAAACCAGCGGGGACTTCCCCGGATCGAAGGGCATAAGGCGGGCGAACCCGCACTGCTCGATGTCATGGCCGGCGCCATCCAGCTTGGCATCGAGTATGTGAGTGTCTACGCATTCTCCACGGAGAACTGGCGCAGGTCCCCCGAAGAGGTCCGCTTCCTCATGGGTTTTAACAAGGACGTGCTGCGTCGCCAGCGCAACCAGCTGGACGAATGGGGCGTCCGGGTCCGCTGGTCGGGCCGGCGGCCAAAGCTCTGGGGCTCGGTAATCCGGGAGTTGGAGGAGGCAGAGGCCTTCACAGCCGGCAACAGCACCTGCACGTTGACCATGTGTGTTAATTACGGCGGACGGGCGGAGATCACCGATGCTGTGTCTGCCATCGCTGCAGAGGTCGCTGCAGGACGGCTGAAGCCCGGTGCCATTACGGAGCGCACCATCCAGAAGTACCTCGATGAACCGGACCTTCCCGATGTGGATCTTTTCCTTCGCAGCTCGGGGGAACAGCGGTTGTCGAACTTCCTGCTCTGGCAGTCGGCGTATGCCGAGTTCGTGTTCATGGACACGTTGTGGCCGGACGTGGATCGGCGGACGCTGTGGGCAGCGGTAGAGGAATACGCGCAGCGTGACCGGCGCTACGGCGGCGCAGTGGATGCAGCGGCCCGGCCCGGCGGCTCGCCGGCCCCGTAGGCACGCAGCCAGCGCGCCAGGCGTGCGTAGGCGTCGGCGCGCACCCCGGCGGGGGAGAGGAAGACATCGTGCAGGGCACCCTCAATCCGCTCCACCGTGACGCTCCGGCCCAATGCCAGGGCCCTGGCGCCGATGATATCCACATCCAGTACCGCGTCAGTGCGGCGCATGGCTTCGGACCACAGCAGTCCGGTTGCACTCCCGGCGGACAACAGCACCAGGATGGGCACCTGGATGTGCAGCCCCCGGGCAACGCGCGCATGGCCGGCCAGCACTGCGCTCAACCAGCCGGCCCGTACCGGGAAGGCCATCGGCGGCCGGTACCGGTCGTCGATGGTCCACTCTCCCTCGGCCGCGCTGCTGATGGTCCGCCAGTAGTAACCCCGTTCAGGCAGCCGGAGGACAGCCGTGGGCCGCAGCCTCGCCATCGGCGCCATAAGACCTGAGGCAGCGCGCCGGACCAATGAGCTGCCGTGCATTTCCAGCCAGGGGCTGTTGAGCACCAGCCGCGACACGGAACCGGGGTTATCCGCGGCCCACAGCGCTGCCACCAGGCCGCCGGTCGAATGCCCCATCAGGGTGATGGGCCCGGGCGGGTCCCCGCCTCCGATAATGACCAGGGCCGCCTCAATCTCGGCATCGTAGTCAGCCAGACGCGACACAAACCCTCCGGGTGAACCCGGGCGCAGGCTCCTGCCGTGGTTATGCATGTCCAGGGCGTAGAAGTCATAGCCTGCCGAGTTCCAGAACCTGGCCAGGTCCGCATTGAAAAAGTAGTCACTCCAGCCATGCAGGAAAAGGACTGCCGGCCGCTGTCGGCGCCGCGGGGCACCGCTGTCAGGCTCCGGCCGGAAGCGCACCAGCGTGGCGGTCCGTTGCACGCCGTCGGGTCCCTTGGCCTCGAACGTCAGGGACTGGAATTCGGCGCCCAGGATGTCCTCTTCCCATGCCATGGACCCATGCTAAACCGGCACCCGGAGGGAACCGCTCCCATTAGGTCACGCCGGTTGTGGGACGTCTCCGTTTTGGTCCACGGCCCGCGAGGCGGAAAACTGGTTGCATGCGCCTTTACCCCACATTCTTCAAGCTGGCTTTTTCCTGGATGGACGCCGAACGCGCCCATACCCTCGGATTCAAGGGAATCCGGCTGGCGCACTCGTCCGGGGCGGGGAAGGTCCTCCGCAGGCTGACTGCCCCGGCGCCATCCCTTCAGACCACTGCCTTCGGCATCACCTTCCCCTCACCGTTCGGACTTGCAGCGGGTTTTGACAAGGAAGGGCACGGCATCGAAGCCCTCACCGAGCTTGGCTTCGGCCACGTTGAAGTGGGAACCATTACCGGCCAGGCGCAGCCGGGCAACGAGCAGCCGCGGCTGTTCCGCCTGATCCAGGACCGTGCGGTCATCAACAGGATGGGTTTTAACAACGACGGCGCCGCCGCCGTCGCTCCCCGCCTTAAGTCCGCCCGGGCTGCCCTGCAGCGGATGTACCCCGCGGTGCGGCCGGTCATCGGGGTCAACATCGGCAAAACCAAAGTTGTTGAACTTGCTGACGCGGTGGAGGACTACCGCATCAGCGCACGCACCCTTGCACCTGCCGCCGACTACCTCGTGGTCAACGTCAGTTCCCCCAACACGCCGGGACTGCGGCTGTTGCAGGACGTCGAAACGCTGCGCCCCCTTCTTACCGCCGTTGGGGAGGAAGCCGACCGTGCAGCGGGCAGGCATGTGCCGCTGCTGGTGAAGATTGCTCCGGATCTCAGCGACGCAGACATCGACGACGTTGCACGGCTCGCCCTGGACCTGAAGCTGGACGGCATCATCGCCACCAACACCACCATTGCCAGGACGGGGCTGGCGTCCCCGGCTGAAACAGTGGAAAAGTGCGGGGCTGGCGGGCTGTCCGGTGCACCGCTGAAGCAGCGTTCCCTGGAGGTGCTCCGCCGCCTCAAGCAGGCAACCGGCGATGCCTTGACCCTGGTCGCCGTCGGGGGCGTGGAAACAGCCCAGGACGTGCAGGACCGGCTCGACGCAGGGGCAACCCTGGTCCAGGGTTACACGGCCTTCCTGTACGAAGGCCCCTTCTGGGCGGCACGCATTAACCGGCAGCTCGCCCGCAAGCGGCGGTCCTGAAACACTTCGGGTCCTGACCCGTTTAAACAGCAGTCCCCGGCAGGTGACCTGCCGGGGACTGCTGTTTAAACGGAAACTCTGAATCAGGAGGGGAACTGGCCGCGGCTGACCTGGGGCTTGGGCAGCCGCAGCTTGCGGAACTGGAGGGAGCGCATGGAGCCGTACCAGACAGTGCCGCGCTCAACCTCGCCAAACTTCTCCGCCAGCCGCTTGCGCAGTTTGCGGGACAGCAGGAACACGTCCACGAACACCGCCAGGAACATGACCCAGAAACCACCCAGGACGTAAATCATGTAATCGCTGGATGCCGGCACCACCAGGGAGACCAGAACGAAAACAAGTGCGCCGAACATGAGGAATTCGCCCAGGCTGAAACGGGCATCGACGAAGTCGCGGGCAAACCGCTTCTGCGGTCCCTTGTCCCGCAAGGGCAGGAACTTTTCGTCTCCGGTATCAAGGGCCTGGCGCATCTTCTGCCGCTGGTCCTGGATGACCTGGCGCTCGGCAGCCTTGGAAGCCTTGCGGTCTTCCGGCACCAGCGGACGCTTGCGGGCGGCTTCCTGGGCCCTCCGTGTTGGAGTGGGGGCACCCTTGCCGATGACACCCTCCTGGCGCGCCGCCGCTTCCGCCGCCTGCTGGTCTACTGTCTCCTGCGCCGAGGGCGCTTCTTTTTTACGTCCGAACACCTGAACAGAATACCTTGCGGGAGGTGTCGGGATTCCTTGCCCGCGGCTGTTGCCGAAGCAACAGATGTGACGGGAGTAATGTTTTGGCCATGACTTCCTCGCCAATGGCAACCCCGCACGATCCGCATGGCCCCACATCCCCGGGCCCTGGGACAACCGGCCAGACGGACCAACTCCGGGCCGCCGTCGACCGTTCCTTCGACCAAACCCTGCGCCGCCTCAAAGACCTTGTGGCGATTCCCGGGATCGCCTGGCCCAGCTTTGACCGGGCACCGCTGGAACGCAGTGCCGAAGCGGTGGCGGAACTGCTTCGTGACGCCGGCCTGGACGAAGTGCAGACCCTCACCTGCCCCAAACCGGACGGCACGCCCGGCGGACCCGCCGTCGTCGCACGCCGTCCCGCGGCGCCCGGCAAGCCCACCATCCTGCTGTACGCACACCATGACGTCCAGCCTCCCGGCGACGAAGCCCTGTGGGAAACACAAGCGTTCACCGCAGTGGAAAAGGATGGCCGGCTCTACGGCAGGGGCGCCGCTGACGACAAAGCCGGCATCATGGCCCACATTGCCGCCTACGCCGCCGTCTCTGAAGTTGTAGGCGAGCTGGGACTCGGCGTGACGTTCTTCTTCGAAGGCGAAGAGGAAGCCGGATCGCCCACCTTCCGGCCCTTCCTGGAGGCCAACCGCGAGTTGTTGCGGGCCGACGTGATCGTCGTCGCCGACTCCAGCAACTGGAAAGTGGGCGTTCCTGCCCTGACCACCAGCCTGCGTGGCCTCGTTGACGGCACCATTGAAGTGCAGGTCCTCGACCACGCTGTGCACTCCGGTATGTACGGCGGCCCGGTGCTGGATGCCCCGACGCTCCTATCGCGGCTGATCGCCACACTCCATGACGACGACGGCAACGTCGCGATCGAGGGGCTAGTGGCCACGGACAACGCTGCCGTGGACCTCCCGGAAGCCGACTACCGTGCCGATGCTTCAGTGCTCGACGGCGTT
Source organism: Pseudarthrobacter sp. 10T415 (assembly GCF_056394175.1). Classification (NCBI taxonomy): domain Bacteria; kingdom Bacillati; phylum Actinomycetota; class Actinomycetes; order Micrococcales; family Micrococcaceae; genus Pseudarthrobacter; species Pseudarthrobacter sp. 10T415. The sequence continues at coordinate 265,357 of NZ_JBFTHJ010000001.1, forward strand.
CGTCTCGCCGGAACGGGCAGCATTGCCTCGCGCCTGTGGACCAAGCCTGCACTGTCCATCATCGGCTTTGACGCCCCGGCCGTGGACGTCGCCTCAAACACGCTGCTGCCGCGTGCCCGTGCCAAGTTCAGCCTCCGCCTCGCGCCGGGCCAGGATCCCGCCGCGGCCATGGAGGCTGTGGGCCGCCATGTTGAAGCCAACGCGCCGTTCGGTGCGAAGGTCATCTTCACACCGGGGGAGAGCGGCAATCCCTTCCAGACGGACACTGCATCACCGGCGGGCCGCCTGGCAATGTGGGCCCTGGGGGAGGCCTGGGGTGTCCCGGCCGTCGAAACGGGCATAGGCGGTTCCATCCCCTTTATTGCAGACCTGCTGGAGCTGTACCCGGAGGTGCAGATCCTCGTCACGGGCGTTGAGGACCCGGACTCGAGGGCGCACAGTGCCAACGAATCACTGCACCTGGGCGACTTCCGGCATGCAATCCTGGCCGAGGCGCTCATGCTTGCCCGCCTCAACAGCGGGGGCCTGGACGTGCAGCCCGGCTGATTCAGCTGACAGCCGGGCAGGGCTCCCGCCGCCATGCCGCCCAGGGAACAACGGGGGCCCTTTCATGGTTACGTCAGAAGTTAGAGCTACAAGGCTGTCCGACGTAGCATGTAGCTATAGCCCATACCCAATCCGTAGGGGCAGGCACCGCAGAAGCGGAGCCGCCAGGACCCGTCCCAAGAAGGTAGGCCAATGAGCACCGCAACCAATGAGAACAGCACCGCAACCACCAGCGAATCCGGCGAACTGCCGGTCCACGAGGTCAACCTGACCGATGTCGCCGCAGGCAAGGTACGCAGCCTTCTCGAACAGGAAGGCCGCACGGATTTGCGCCTTCGGGTTGCCGTGCAGCCCGGCGGCTGCTCCGGCCTGATCTACCAGCTGTACTTCGACGAGCGGATTCTCGACGGCGACGCCGTACGTGATTACGACGGTGTCGAGGTCGTGGTGGACAAGATGAGCGTTCCGTACCTCAGCGGCGCCAGCATCGACTTCGAAGACACCATTTCCAAGCAGGGATTCACCATCGACAACCCCAACGCCGGTGGCTCCTGCGCCTGTGGAGATTCCTTCCACTAAGCCGGTCATTTTGCCGTATGCCTGCGCCGTGTCTCCTGCCAACAAGATTGGCTGGGAGGCGCGGCGCCGACATGTGGGCGAAACGTCCGGGGGAGCGGTAAGCTCTACACCGAGTAGTAAAACTTTTAGTGTGCCCGGGGCCGCCGATGGCTGCCCGGACAACAGCAACAAGTAGGAAGGGCCGTCTGTGAGTTCGCAGAACCGAACCGGCAGCCGACGCAAAACGATCACAACGATCACTGGCTTGGCAATTGCCGGCGCGTTGGTTTTGACCGGATGTTCGCCAGAGGTAGAGAAGGGGTGGCTGCCGACTGAACGCGGCACCACCAGCAACACCGACCGCATCATGGACCTCTGGGTCAACTCATGGATTGCCGCGCTGGTGGTGGGCACCATTACCTGGGGCCTCATCATCTGGTGCCTGGTGGCGTACCGCCGCCGCAAGGGGACCGTTGGTTTCCCCCGGCAGACCAGTTTCAACCTTCCCCTTGAGGTCTTCTACCTGACCATCCCGATCTTCATGGTCCTGGTGTTCTTCTACTTCACCGACCGTGACCAGCAGGCCATTGATGACCGCTCCCAGCCGGCCGACGTCGTAGTTGACGTCCGCGGCAAGCAGTGGGCCTGGGACTTCAACTACAAGTCCGGCGACGTCATCCAGGAAGACCTCCACGAAGCCGGTGTCCAGGCGCACCTGACCGGCAACACCATCGACAAGGAACAGCTCCCCACGCTGTACTTGCCGGTGAACAAGTCCGTTGACCTCGAGCTCAACGCCCGCGACGTTATCCACTCGTTCTGGGTTCCCGCCTTCCTGCAGAAGCGCGACATGATCCCCGGAAAGACCAACTACATCAGGTTCACCCCCACTAAAGAGGGCACCTACGACGGCAAGTGTGCCGAACTCTGCGGCGAGTACCACTCCGAAATGCTGTTCCGCGTCAAGGTGGTGTCGGAATCTGAATTCCAGGCCCACATGGACGGGCTGAAGGCAGCCGGCAACACCGGGCTGCTGGGCGTGGAGTACGACCGCAACCCTAACCTGAACGAAATTAAGTAAGGGGAGCGACGTGGCTACGTACACTCAATCCGCACCCACAGGAGCCCTGCAGGCTCCGGTGGTACCCAAATCCAAGGGACGCATCGTCGTCAATTGGATCACCTCCACTGACCACAAGACCATCGGGTACATGTACCTGATCGCCTCGTTCGTCTTCTTCTGCCTCGGCGGCGTCATGGCGCTGCTCATCCGTGCCGAACTCTTCGAGCCCGGCATGCAGATCCTGCAGACGAAGGAACAGTACAACCAGCTGTTCACCATGCATGGCACGGTCATGCTCCTGATGTTCGCCACCCCGCTGTTCGCGGGCTTCGCCAACGTCATCATGCCGCTCCAGATCGGTGCCCCCGACGTCGCATTCCCGCGTCTGAACGCCCTGGCCTTCTGGTTCTTCCTCTTCGGTTCCACCATTGCGGTGTCCGGCTTCATCACCCCGCAGGGTGCGGCATCTTTCGGCTGGTTCGCCTACGCACCACTGTCGAACACCACATTCAGCCCCGGCATCGGCGGTGATCTGTGGGTCTTCGGCCTGGCGCTCTCCGGCTTCGGAACCATCCTCGGTGCGGTCAACTTCATCACCACCATTATCTGCATGCGCGCCCCGGGCATGACCATGTGGCGCATGCCGATCTTCACCTGGAACACCCTGATCACGGCCATCCTGGTCCTGATGGCGTTCCCCCCGCTGGCCGCCGCACTGTTCGCCTTGGGCGCCGACCGCAGGTTTGGTGCACACATTTTCGATCCCGAAAACGGCGGCGCCGTCCTCTGGCAGCACCTGTTCTGGTTCTTCGGCCACCCCGAGGTGTACATCATCGCGCTGCCGTTCTTCGGCATCGTGTCTGAGATCTTCCCGGTGTTCAGCCGCAAGCCGATCTTCGGTTACAAGGGCCTCGTTTACGCCACGATTGCCATCGCTGCACTGTCCGTGACGGTGTGGGCCCACCACATGTACGTCACCGGCTCGGTGCTGCTGCCGTTCTTCGCCTTCATGACGATGCTGATTGCTGTTCCGACCGGCGTGAAGTTCTTCAACTGGATCGGCACCATGTGGCGCGGTTCCATCACGTTTGAAACCCCCATGCTCTGGAGCATCGGGTTCCTCGTGACGTTCCTCTTCGGTGGCCTCACCGGCATCATCCTGGCCTCGCCTCCGCTCGACTTCCACGTCTCGGACTCCTACTTCGTGGTGGCGCACTTCCACTACGTGGTCTTCGGAACCGTGGTGTTCGCCATGTTCGCCGGCTTCTACTTCTGGTGGCCCAAGTGGACCGGAAAGATGCTCAACGAGCGCCTCGGCAAGATCCACTTCTGGCTCCTGTTCCTGGGCTTCCACGGCACGTTCCTCATCCAGCACTGGCTCGGTGTCGAGGGCATGCCCCGCCGCTACGCCGACTACCTGGTGGAAGATAACTTCACCTGGATGAACCAGTTCTCGACTGTGGCGTCCTTCGTCCTCGGCGCCTCGCTGATTCCGTTCTTCTGGAACGTCTACATCACATGGCGGAAGGCCGAAAGGGTGCAGGTTGATGACCCTTGGGGCTTCGGTGCCTCCCTCGAATGGGCCACGTCCTGCCCGCCGCCGCGCCACAACTTCACCTCGCTGCCCCGGATCCGTTCCGAGCGCCCCGCCCTGGACCTGCACCACCCTGAACTGCGACAGGTCCACACCGTCGATTCGCCGGCACCTGCGGCCAGCGTTCTCGGCAACGCCGACCAGAAGGACACCGCACAGTGAAAATCGAATCTTGGATCTTTGGATCGGGAGTCTTCTTCTTCATCCCTGTCTCCATCGTGTACGGGTTCCTGACGCACTGGAACGAGTGGGTCGGCACCCTCGGTGTCCTGCTCGTGGGCGGACTGGCCGGCATGATCGGCGCGTACCTTGGCTTCACCGCCAAGCGCGTGGGTATGCGCCCCGAGGACCGCAGCGACGCTGAGATCCACGAAGGCGCCGGCGAGCAGGGGCACTTCAGCCCCTGGAGCTGGTGGCCCCTGGTCCTCGGCCTGGCTTGCGCCACCGGGTTCCTCGGCCTGGCTGTTGGGTTCTGGATTGTCTTCATTGCTGCCGGCCTTGCGGTCGTAGCGCTTGTCGGCTGGGTATACGAATACAGCCGTGGGGACCACGCCCACTAGGCAACACACTTAATAACGACGCCGGCCCCCACCTTTTGGTGGGGGCCGGCATCGTTGTGTCTGGGCCAGTTTGTTCGGGACTGATTCAGGCTGGTTCCGGGGCTGGTTCGGCCTGGTGCCGGGCAGTGGCCGGGCTAGTGCCGGGCGGCGGGCTGGAGGGCTCCCTGCGCCGCGAGGAGGTCTCCGAGGTACTGGAGGACCCCCGCGGCATTTTCCGCGCTTCCAGGCCCATCCAAGGCCGTCTCGCCGACCGTGAGCTCCACTGTGCAGCCGTGCTGGAAATCGGCAGTCATCACCTGAAGCAGCGACCGCGCATCGACGCCCGGGCTGCCGTCCTTGGCAATGACCACGGGAAGGCCCGTGTCCATGACGGCCCGGACAAAGTCGGCCGCTGGCCTTGCATGAAGGCCTACAGAAGCCGTGACCACGGCCTTGTGTGATGGCAAAGGGGACTCCTTCGTCTTGACGGACCCGTCCGTCTGTCGCGTAAATCTTCCTGCCCAAATATATATCCGGCGGCCCGGCGCTGCCTCCACGAAATCTGCTGCGGGAACACAGCTGGTCTAGACCTGACCTACGATTAGAGGTGGCATCAAGCAGGAAAAGGCGGACTCATGGCGGCTGCAGCCAAGACCATCAAGGGCGACATAGACCGCACCAGCGGTATCGCCATCTACATTCAATTGCGGGAGATCCTGCGCGCCTACATCGCGGAGGCATGCCCACCGGGCTCGGCACTGCCTTCAGAACGCGACTTGGCCGAACGCTTCGGTCTTGCCCGGATGACAGTCCGCCAAGCCATCGATGCACTGGTAGGCGAGGAAGTCATCGAACGCGTTGTTGGCCTGGGTACCTTTGTCCGCCGTCCAAAGCTTGATCTCCAGGTCAAGCTCACCTCCTACAGCGAGGAAATGCAGCGCCGTGGCATGGTTCCCGCGGCTAAGGTCCTCAGCTTCGAGCAGATCGGTGCCAGCGCGTTCCTCGCCCGCGAACTGCAGCTGGACGAGGGCACTCCGCTGGTGCGTTTCCGCAGGCTCCTGCTGGCAGACGGGGAGCCAATGAGCGTGGATGAGAACTTCATCCCCGCCCACCGCGTCCCGGGCCTCCTCGACGGCGAGCCGCCCACTTCCTTGTACAACGTCCTGAGCGAACAGTTCGGCCTGGTCATGGAGTGGGGTGAGGACATGATCGAGGCGACCGCAGCGTCCCCGTCCACGGCGCGCCTGCTGAACGTGGAAGTGGGCTCACCGCTGTTGAAGATCCAACGGCATGCCTTTGTGGCCCGCTCCATGGTGGACTACTCCGTTTCCTACTACCGTGCAGACCGCTACAAGCTCTGGGTGCCCCTGCAGCGACCAGGGGCACGCCGGGCGCGGAACCTTTAAGCGGGCCGCGCAGGGGACTGGCCCCACCAAGTCCCGGTGCTGCGGCCACCTGGACGTGAAATTAAACAGAGCAGGGCCMGGTCCAAATGGACCGGGCCCTGCTCTGTTTGGTGTCTGGGTGAACCTAGTGGGACAGGCTCTTGGCTTCCTCAGAGGCTTCCACTGCCGCGTGGCCGTGGCCATGGGCTGCTTCAAGCTCTGCGGGTGTGGCCGGAGCTACGCGGTCCTCAAAGAACCACTTGGAGAGGAAGGCGCGGCGCTTCTCGTTGCCGGTCACCACACCATGCTCGTTCGGCACAGCGGGGAGAACCTCAGGAGACTCGAAACCGACGAGCTTGTAGCGCTTGTACTCATCGAGCGGAGCGTGAACCTCGATGAACTCACCGTGGGGCAGGCGCACGATGCGTCCGGTTTCCCGGCCGTGCAGTGCAATCTCGCGGTCCTTGCGCTGGAGCGCAAGGGCGACGCGCTTGGCAACGATGAATCCGATGATCGGACCGATGAAGAACAGGGCACGAAGCCAGTAGGTGACGTCGTTGAGGGACACGTGGAAGTGCGTGGCAATGAGGTCAGAGCCGGCAGCCGCCCACATGACGCAGTACCAGATGAAACCTGCAACACCAATGCCCGTACGGGTGGGGGCGTTGCGGGGACGGTCCAGGACGTGGTGTTCGCGGTTGTCCTTGGTGATCCAGCGTTCGATCCACGGGTAGGTGAACATCACCGTGAACAGGATGCCAGCAGGTACCAGGGCGGGAAGCAGCACGTTGAACGTGAAGACAAAGCCCAGCCAGGTCTGCTCCACGTGCCAGTCACCAAAGGTGCCGGGCATCAGGCGCAGCGCGCCGTCCACGAATCCGATGTACCAGTCAGGCTGGGTACCGGCGGAAACGGGGGACGGATCGTAGGGACCGTAGTTCCAGATCGGGTTGATGGTGAAGAACGCTGCCATCAGTGCCAGGACACCGAAGACGATGAAGAAGAAGCCGCCGGCCTTGGCTGCGTACACGGGGCCAAGGGGGTAGCCGACAACGTTGTTGTCGTTGCGGCCCGGGCCGGGGTACTGGGTGTGCTTGTGAACCACAACCATGAAGAGGTGGAGCACGATCATCAGGAGGATCAGCGCCGGCACCAGCAGGATGTGCAGCATGTAGAGGCGGCTGATGATTGCCGTTCCCGGGAACTCTCCACCGAACAGGAAGAAGGAGATGTAGGTACCAACTACCGGGATGGACTTGATGACGCCGTCAATGATGCGCAGGCCGTTGCCCGAGAGCAGGTCGTCAGGAAGTGAGTAGCCGGTGAAGCCGGCAGCCATGGCCAGGATGAGCAGGACGCAGCCCACAACCCAGTTCATTTCACGCGGACGGCGGAATGCGCCGGTGAAGAACACCCGGAGCATGTGCACGGCGATGGATGCCACGAACAGCAGGGCTGCCCAGTGGTGGACCTGGCGCATGAACAGGCCGCCACGGATATCGAAGGAGATGTTCAGCGACGAGCTGTAGGCCACTGACATTTCGACGCCCTTGAGGGGCACATACGATCCGTCGTAGTGGGTCTCCGCCATGGACGGGTCGAAGAAGAACGTCAGGAACGTACCCGAAAGCAGCAGGATTACGAACGAGTAGAGAGCAACCTCGCCGAACATGAAGGACCAGTGGTCGGGGAAGACTTTTCGGCCGAACTCCCGAAGGATTCCGGAACCGCCAACTCGGGAATCGACGAAGTCGGTAACCCGGCCTGCCTTGGTTTTGGCGACGAAAGCGGGCTCAGCTGTTGTTGCTGCGCTCATGCATATCACGCTCCCAGTAACTCGGTCCTACAGGTTCATGGAAGTCGCTGGTGGCGACGAGGTAGCCTTCGTCATCAACTGCGATGGGCAGCTGGGGGAGAGGGCGGCTGGCCGGTCCGAAGATCACCTTGCACTCTTGAGTGAGGTCAAAGGTGGACTGGTGGCACGGGCACAGCAGGTGGTGCGTCTGCTGCTCGTAAAGAGCAACGGGGCAGCCAACGTGGGTGCAGATCTTGGAGTACGCAACGATGCCGTTGTATCCCCAGTCCTCGCGGCCTTCAGAGGGATGCAGCGATGCCGGGTCCAGGCGCATGAGCAGCACAACGGCCTTGGCCTTCTCGTTGAGCTTGCCCTCGTGGAGTTCGTTCAGGCCTTCGGGAATGACGTGGAAGGCCGAACCGATAGTGACGTCCGCCGCCTTGATCGGCGTACCGTCGGGGTCGCGGGCCAGGCGCTTGAGCTTGCCGTCCTGCGGTGCCCACATGGTGTGGGCAAGCTTGTTATCGGGCCGGGGACCCAGATCGCCGAAAATTGCCACTGCGGGCAGCGGAGCGAGGGCCACGGCGCCGAGGAGGGTGTTGCGGATCAGGGGGCGGCGCTTGATGCCGGTCTCTTCCACAATGTCGTCAACGATGCGGACTGCAGCCTGGCGGTCCTCTTCGTATCGGATAGCGTGGCGCTCTTCCGATACTTCGTGGTCCGGCATCAGGGCCTTGGCCCAGTGGACGATGCCGGTACCGATACCGAGCATGGCGAATGCCGTGCCGACACCAAGGAGGGCATTCTGCAACCGGATGGTTGCGATGTTGGAATCCTCGCCAAGGTCGATGGCGAAGTACGCCACCAGGAAGATCAGGGTTCCAACGACAGAGATGCCAAATAGTAAGGCGACCTGCCGTTCTGCCCGCTTTGCGGCCTTCGGATCCGTGTCAGCCAGGCGCAAACGATGCGGGGGAATTCCAGGATCCTGGAACTTCTCCACCTCATTCTGACCAGCCGTAGCTACGGTGCCCGAGTGGTTCGGACTGCCGTCACTATGGTTGCCCATAATTCGCCTCATCCTTCTCTCGTCCCGGCGGCTGCCGGGTTAGTTTCTAATATCAACCTGCTGGACTTTGCAGCAGAAAGTTTGGTGCGGGGACCGCGTCAGGATGTGCGGGACGTCAGCCAGATGGTGAAGGCAATGATGACGCCCAGGCCTGCAACCCATACGAAGAGGCCTTCAGCAACAGGACCCAGCGAGCCGAGGTCGGCTCCGCCCGGGGAACCGGTGCTTTCGATCTGCTTCAGGAACGTGATGATGTCCTTCTTGCCTTCGGGGGTGATGTTCGAGTCACTGAAAACCGGCATGTTCTGCGGACCGGTCGCCATTGCTTCGTAGATGTGCTTACCCGAAACATCGGCGAGGGCCGGTGCGAACTTGCCTCGGGTCAGGGCACCACCGGCAGCGGCGGCGTTGTGGCACATGGCGCAGTTAGTGCGGAACAGTTCACCGCCGGCGGCTGCGTCACCGCCGCCGTTCACCAGGTCCTCTTCAGGAACTGCCGGGCCGGCGCCCAGGGAAGCGACATAGGCTGAAAGCTGGTGGGTCTGCTCGTCGTTGAACTGGGCGGGCTTCTTGAGGGCCTGCGGTCCGTTCATCTGCATCGGCATGCGGCCGGTGCCCACCTGGAAGTCAACAGCAGCGGCGCCAACGCCCACCAGTGAAGGGCCGTCAGCGGTACCGCTGGCACCCATGCCGTGGCACGTGGCGCAGTTCGCCGCGAAGAGCTTGCCGCCTTCTTCAGTGTCGTTGGCACTGTAGGTGGTGGTGGAAGCCTTGGCCTCGTTGACGGTGGTTGCCACAGCGTACAGCCCACCCGTAAGGAGTAGCCCCATCAGGAGCAGCGCTATTGCTGCCAGTGGGTGACGCCGCTTTTGTGAGAGTGCCTTCACGTGGTGGTTCCTTTATTCGTTCCTGCGACGGCTTGTGGAGCCGCGACCTGAAATTCTGCCTCGTGTAGAAAAAGTTTCAAAACTGGTTACTTGAGTACGTAGATGACCAGGAAGAGGCCGATCCACACAACGTCAACGAAGTGCCAGTAGTAAGAGGTGACAATCGCCGAGGTGGCTTCGAAGTGACCGAACTTCTTCGCGGCGAACGACCGGCCCATGATGAGCAGGAAGGCAACGAGGCCGCCGATGACGTGCAGGCCGTGGAAGCCGGTGGTCATGTAGAAAGCGGAACCGTAGGCGTTGGAGGACAGCGAGACGTGCTCGGAAACCAGCATCGCGTACTCGGTGGTCTGGCCCGCGACGAAGAACGCACCCATGATGAACGTCAGGGTGAACCATTCGTTCATGCCCCAACGGGAGAACGAGAACACCCCTCCGGTGCGGCGCGGCTGGAGCCGTTCGGCGGCGAAGACGCCCATCTGGCAAGTAAAGGAACTTGCCACGAGGACGATGGTGTTAACGAGCGCAAAGGGGAAGTTGAGCTTGGCTGTCTCGTCCGCCCACATCTGAGCACTCGTGGAGCGCAGTGTGAAGTACATGGCGAAGAGACCGGCGAAGAACATCAACTCGCTGGACAGCCACACAACGGTTCCGACAGAAACCATATTGGGGCGGTTCAGCGTGGGGTGCGCCGGGGTACTGGGGGCATGGGTCGCAGATGTCACATAGACATTATGTCTGTAAAAGTCCGTGCTGCCCAACGCAAACCGCCTTTTCGGAGGACTTTTTCTACAAAGACGCGAAATCGCGCGGAAAAGTTCCCGCACCGGTTCATATTGGTCAGCCGCCGCCATCCCTCGATAGCATCAGCAGGTGACTTCACAGGCTTCCCCAGCGTCCGGCAACACCTGGCCCCGACTGATCTCAGCACTGATCAGCGGGCGTGACCTCACCGCGGACAACACGTCCTGGGCCATGGACACCATCATGTCCGGAGAAGCCACTCCTGCGCAGATCGCCGGCTTCCTCGTCGCACTCAGTGGCAAGGGGGAGACGGTCGAGGAGCTGTCTGGCCTGGTGGACGCCATGCTCGCACACGCCAAACCCATCACCATCTCAGGGGAGAAACTCGACATCGTCGGTACCGGCGGTGACCAGCTGAACACCGTCAACATCTCCACGATGGCGGCGCTGGTCGCGGCCGGCGCCGGTGCCCGGGTGGTGAAGCACGGCAACCGGGCCGCGTCGTCGTCGTCCGGCTCTGCCGACGTGCTGGAGGCACTCGGTGTGCGGCTGGACCTGTCCATCGACCGCGTCGCCAGGAACGCAGAAGAGGCGGGAATCACCTTTTGCTTTGCCCAGGTATTCCATCCCTCGTTCCGCCATACCGCCGTGCCGAGGAAAGAACTCGCGATCCCCACTGCCTTCAACTTCCTCGGCCCGCTGACCAACCCGGCCAAGGTCCAGGCATCAGCCGTCGGCGTCGCAAACGCCCGGATGGCGCCCCTGGTGGCCGGTGTCCTGGCACGGCGGGGGAGCAGGGGCCTGGTGTTCCGCGGTAACGACGGCCTTGATGAGCTCACCACCACCGGCCCTTCCACAGTGTGGGAGATCCGTAACGGCAGCGTCGATGCATTGGAATTCTCGCCCCGGGACCTCGGCATCAGCCCGGCTACCGTGGAAGAGCTCCGTGGCGGCGACGCGAAGGCGAACGCGGTGGTTGTCCGCGAAGTCCTGGCGGGCAAGGAGGGCCCGGCGCGGGACGCAGTCCTGCTTAATGCTGCCGCCGGCCTGGTGGCCTTCGATCTTTCAGCCGAGGGAACATTCCTGGACAGGATGCGCGGTGCCTACGCCCGGGCGGCTGCGTCCATTGAAAGCGGATCCGCGGCGGCAGTGCTTGATAAGTGGGTCTCACTCACTGCCTCGTAGAGGCAGTTGCCTCGCCTACTGTTCAAACCCCAACGAAAAAGCCGCGTCAAGGTCATGCTGGGAGTAGGCCCGGAAGGCTATGTGGGTGGTGGTGTGGACCACTGCCGGGACTTTCGAAAGCCGGTCGGCAATGACGTCCGCAAGATCCTCATGCCGGGAAACCCTGGCGACGGCGATCAGGTCCCACTCGCCGGTGACGGAGTACACCTCGCTGATGCCTTCGATTGCTGAGATCTCCTCGGCCGTCTCGGGAATGCGGGAAGCGTCCGTTTTGATCAGGACGAATGCGGTGATCACGTTGAAACCCTCCGGATCTGTTGCGCCGCGGCGTTGACCGGCGCGTTTCTTGGTCCTGCCAGCCTATTACATCAGTGCCCGCCCCGGCCGGACCCAACGCGTTGGGCCGTGGGAGCGCCGGTGCTCAGCTGCGGCGGCGCCGGATGATGCGGTACAGCGCCCGGTACCCCATGAGCAGCACGCCAAGGCTGAGAAGGGCGACGACGACGAAAGGCACCACGACGGTCTGCCCCGTGAGGGCCCTGAGCAACATGCCGCCGATGAGGCTGCCCAGCCATGCTCCGGTGCCGGCCCGGCGCAGTGACATGGGGGCGCGCCATGCGCGGGTTGCGAGCCAGCCTGCGGCCGCCCCGGCGAGGAAGGGCCACGCCGTGAGGAAGACGCCGGTGATGATCCCGTCCCGGGCGTGTGCGTCGCGGCCTATCGCCGCGAACACCAGGATCAGGACGACGTCCGCCACGGCGGCGGCAACGACCAAGCCGCGGGGGCCGGCGGCAGGCCCGGATGTTGAAAGACTCATGGTTTCGAGCCTATCTGTCCGCCGCGAAGCTGCCCGCATCGGCAACTGCCGCGGAAGCAGTCTCAGAGGCGGTGCACCAGCCAGCCAGGTTCCCACCGGACGGAGTACGGGCCGTTGCCGTCCTGTTCAACCAGGATGTGCGTGACTGTGTAGGCGATGGCAGAGCCAAACGCGGCGCGCACTTTCACCGGCGCCGGCCGGAGCATCAGCACAGGCCTTCCCGGCGCGTGCGTCAGCGCTTCTTCCCGCAGTGCACTCCGCGTCCGGCGGCCGGGGGACTGGGGGAGTACAAACGGTGGTGTGTTCTGGTCTTCGAGATACGGGGACTGCGGCATCGGACGTCCTGGCGCTAAGGAATTGCACCGGCACCATTTTCATAGGCGCAGGCGGCTTTTGGAGACGCCGCCACCAGGCTCTGCCGGCAGGCTGGTCCGGATTGAGGGCGCCTTAGGGGAACGACGATATTCGCACCGGAAGCCGTTTGGCATCCGTAGGCAGTACCCGACTTGCCGGCCGCGGGCTACCTGTCCGAAGGCGGCATCGGGGAGGTTTGGCTGGATGAAGTAGATTCTGTTCTACGCCTGCCCGCTGGACGATTGACTGCGTTGGAGGAACCGTGAACAAGCCGCTCTGGATTTGCTGCCTGCTCGGCGCTGCATTGGGCATCGCCATCGGGCTGGCATTCTTTGACAGCCCTTTCCTGGGCTTCGCGCTTGGACTCGGCCTGGGGGCGGTGGTCGGGGCTGGCATAGGCGTCCGGCGCTAGACTGGAACGGTCATGAACGGCGCGCGCCCCCTTCACACCGTATGGCTGGCAGCCTTGGCCAGCCTGCTTGTGGCATGCACACCGGTCAATGGCACTGATGCAGCTGCCGGCGGCGCTTCGCCCACGGCGACCGTACAACCGGCGGCCGGGACTGCTGAGCATGCCTCACAGCCCAGTGCTTCCACCACAGCGCCGGCGCCCCTTCCTGCTGTCACTCCGCCGCCGGAGCCCGGACCCTATGCCATCAATCTGTACCGGGACGGTGACTTCGTTCCGCAGTACACCTTCGACTGGTGCGTTGCGGCGAGCATCCAGATGGCCCACAACCTGATCGACGACACAGGTGGGGGAACATGGTCGGACAGTGCGCAGCAGGGGGAGTTGTGGGAACTGGCCCGCGCACAGTCATCCGATTCTTTCAACGGTGCCAACCCATACGGCTGGGCGCAGGTGCTCACCGCTTCCGGGATGGGTCCCTACAGCGTGGTCAGCATCGCCGACTACGGGGCCGCCCTGCAGGCGGCGGCGCGTGCGATCGCCGAAACGGGCCGGCCGGTGGGCCTGGTGATGTGGAGCGGCCGGCATGCATGGGTGATGAGCGGTTTTGAGTCGATGGGCGATCCTGCGAAATTCCAGGACTTCCGTGTTACCGGAGTCAATGTCCTGGACCCGCTCTATCCTTACGGCAGCCAACAATGGGGGTCCTCACCGGCACCCAACAGCCTGCTGACGCCTGAGGAACTCGCCACCCAGTTCGTTGTCAGGGAACCCCGGCGATGGAGTTCGCAGCTGCCCGCCGGATACCTCCTGGTGCTTCCACAGGCCGCCGCCTGATGGGCCTGCCTAAAGGCCTCGCACACAGGGCAAGGGGAGCGGGTGACCGCCCCTTCCAGCGCGGCAGATTACAGTTACTTTACATAATGTAGATTATCGGCGTTTCACTAACCTGCTTGGAGAGGGGCAGGAGCGGCGATTCCGCAGGTCAGACCGCTGAGCCATTGTCTTTGCGGATGGGCTCGTTAAGAATGGGTCAATGACGGTCTACGTGCGTTCACTTGAAACTGCAGTTCCGGCAACAAAGCTGATCCAGGCGGAGGCGCGTGACGTTTTCGCAGCGCAACCGGGACTCAGCAGGCTCGGTTCACGGCTGGTGAGCACTTGTTTCGATTCCGCTGCCATTGAGACCAGGTTCACGGCCGTTGACGAGCTCACCAACGCATTCCGCTCTGAAGATCCACAGTTCTATGACCCGGACTCGGGGCTTCTCCTGAATCCCAGCACGAAGGTCCGCAACGACATCTTCGCCCGGGAAGCCACCAAGTTGTTTGTGCAGGCGTCCGCTGCCGCAGTCAAAGCCTGCCCGGATCTCGATTTACTTGACATAACTCACCTGGTGACTGTCTCCTGCACCGGCTTTTTCAACCCCGGGCCTGACTACAAGATCGTCCGTGAGCTGGGCCTCGACCCGTCGGTGCAGCGCTACCACCTCGGCTTCATGGGCTGTTACGCGGCCTTCCCGGCCCTCCGCGCGGCCAAACTGTTCTGCGAAGCCGACCCAAACGCCGTCGTCCTCGTGGTCTGTGCTGAACTGTGCTCCCTGCACGTCCGGACGTCCAATGACCCGGACACCATCATGGGATCGGCGCTGTTTGCCGACGGAGCCGCGGCCGCCATCGTCACGGCCAACCCGGCGGCGGAAGAAACCGCCCTGCTGCAGCTCGACCACTTCGAAACGGTGCTGACGCCGGTTGGCGAGGACTCCATGGCCTGGAACATCGGCGACCACGGCTTCGAAATGGTGCTGGGCAACTACGTCCCGCACATCATCGACGATCACATCGTGGGCGCCCTGCAGCCGCTGCTGGCCCGCGAGCCCCACCTCGAAGCACTCCCCTACACCGGCATCAGGCACTGGGCCATCCACCCGGGCGGCCGCAGCATCCTTGACAAGGTCCAGACCCGGTTGGGCCTCACCGACGAGCAGCTGGTCCCCGCCCGTGAAGTCCTGCGCAACTACGGGAACATGAGCAGCGCCACGGTGCTGTTTGTCCTCCGGCACATCCTCGAACAGGACAGCCAGCCGGGAGACGAACGGATCTGTTCGATGGCGTTCGGCCCCGGCCTGACGGTGGAAACAGCGCTCCTGACCAAGCTGCGGCAGGCGCCGGGGGCGGAAAACACCGCAGAGGCGGGGCAGGATCAGCTGCTGCAGGAAATCCCGGTGGCCTGACCCGGTGCGCATCTGGCCCGAGCGTGCGACAGGCGAGCTGGAACAAATGGACCTGCCGGACTGTGATGCGCGGAAGCTGGAGAACACCTACCGCCAGTTCGGCCTGGTCAACAGGATCGTGTCCGGATGGAGGCAGCTGTACGTCAACGAACTGCGTCCTGTCCTGTCAGCAGGACCGGCCAGCATCCTTGACATCGGCTCCGGCGGCGGTGATCTCGCCGTCATGCTTGCCCGCTGGGCAGCCAAGGACGGGCTCGCTGTCCGGATCACCGGCGCCGACCCCGATCCGCGGGCGGCTGCCTTCGCCCTCAACCGGCCGCCGACCCGTGGCGTGGACTTCCGGCAGGCGCACAGTGCCGAGCTGGTCAGCGGAGGTGCCGCATTCGACGTCGTTATTTCCAACCATGTCCTGCACCACCTCGGAACGGAAGAATTTAGCGACCTGCTGGCCCACTCGGATGTGCTTGCCCGGAAGAAGGCCCTGCACAACGACCTGCGCCGCAGCCCCTTGGCTTTCGCCCTTTTCGGCGTCGCCACGCTCCCGCTCCAGAACTCTTTCATCCGGGAGGACGGGCTGACCTCGATCCGGCGCAGCTACACGGCAGCGGAGCTGTCCGCACTCACTCCCCCGGGCTGGACCGTGGAACCCGGGGCAGCCTTCCACCAGGTACTGGCACTGCGCAAGGACGGCCATGAACGCTGATGTGGTCATCGTCGGGGGCGGACCGGTGGGCCTGTACCTCGCCGCCGTCCTCCTTCGGCAAGGCGTTTCCGTCCGCGTCCTGGAGCGGAGGATCGCGAGGAACCATCATTCCCGGGCCATTGGCATCCATCCGCCGGCCCTCGCCGCCTTGGACCAGCTGGGCATCGCCTGCCGGATGGTGGCGGAAGGCGTCCCAATCCGTTCCGGGCTGGCAGTCAGCCGTGGCCGGACCGTGGGCTGCATGCCGTTCGCCGGAGTATCGGAAGCATTCCCGTTCGTCCTTTCGCTGCCCCAGTACCGGACCGAGCAGCTGCTGGAAGAGCAGGTGCGCGCCCTGGACAGCGGCGCGCTCGTGAGGGGGATGGAGGTACTCGACGTAGCGCACGACGGCGGCAGCGCCAGTGTGTCGGCAACGCCCACCGGGGGTGCCGCGCAAGGGAGCAGTACGTTCCGGGCGTCGATAGTGATCGGCGCGGACGGTCCACGGTCCGGGATCAGGGACTTGATCGGCGTCCCGATCCAGCGGAAAACCTACCCGGACCACTATGTGATGGGTGACTTCGCGGACCACCCGGAATTTGGTGACCGGGCCGTGCTCTTCCTTGAGAGCGGCGGCATCGTCGAGTCGTTTCCGCTGCCGGGCGCCGTCCGCCGCTGGGTGGTCCGGCTGGGAAAACCCGTCGGCGGCGCAACACCGGAGGCACTGGCCCGGCTCGTGGCGGACCGCACCGGAATTCACCCGGAGGCCGCCACCAACACCATGCTCAGCGCCTTCAGCGTCAGATCATCGATCGCCCGCAGGACTGTGTCCGGACGCGTGATCCTGGTGGGCGACGCCGCCCACGAAATCAGCCCCATCGGCGGCCAGGGAATGAACCTGGGCTGGCTCGACGCCCAGGCACTGGCCCCGCTGATCGTCCAGACAGTCACCGGCAGGCATACCCCGGAGGACTTCCGCGATTACGAGCGCGGCCGCTACCAGGCGGCCCTGCGGGCGCGGCGCCAGGCTGAAATCAATATGCTGCTGGGCCGGCCGCTGCCTGCCCCGGTCCTGGCATTGCGGAACTCCGTGATCGGCGCGGCCGCGGCGTCCCCTGTAGTCAATCAATGGGTTGCCGGGCGGTTCACCATGCAGCAGGAGTTCGATGCAAGCGTTGTCAGCGGAAGTAGCAGTCGTAGCTGTCCTGGCTGACGATCAGCCCGTCACGGACTTCGAAGACCGACGAGGTCCGCGCCCGGATAGTCTCACCGCGGTCCCAGTAGCGGATGTCCATCAGCACGGTTGCGGACCAGTCAGCCTCGACAGCCACGCGTCCGCCTTCGCTGGTTGTCCTCCTGATGGTGAACTCCTGGTTGGCCACCACCTCCGAACTTTGGTCGGCGCCTGCCAGCACGTCCGCGAGGGTGCGGGTGGAGCCCTCGGGCGCCAGCAGATGGGGTGCCTCCACGAGCGTGAAAGTATCAGCCAGGTAGGGCCTGATCTCGGCCGCTCCCCCGCCGGCTTCCAGGATCCGGATGAACTCGAGGACGCGGTCCACCGGTCTGGGGCCCGCCGTGGTTTCGTCCGGCGTGGTGGGTTCAACAGGCACAGCAGGTGCGGCAGGCACTGGGGTTTCGTCAGCCATGGAATAGACCTTAGCGGAGGACCGGAGTCTCTTGGACCGGCCGTTAGGCTTTCACCATGACCCTCTCGGCACCACCCACGGCCCTCACCGCAGAGCAGATCCGCGAGACTGTGGAGCGCATCCTGTCCGCCGGAACCCTGCCGCCGATCGTGCAGGCAGGCCACCCGGCGCTGCGGCAGAAGGCTGCTCCCTTCGACGGCCAAATAAGTCCCGACCAGCTGGCGCGGCTTATAGAGCTCATGCGGCAGGTCATGCATGAGGCTCCCGGTGTGGGGCTTGCAGCGCCGCAGCTCGGCATTCCCCTGCAGCTGGCCGTCCTGGAGGACCAGTACCACGTGGACCACGAGGCAGCGGCCCTCCGCAAACGCGCGCCGCTCGAATTCCTGGCCATCCTGAACCCCGCCTACACCCCAGCAGGCCCTGACCGTGCCGCCTTCTACGAAGGCTGCCTTTCCCTCAACGGCCTGCAGGCGGTGGTTTCACGCCCGCAGGCCGTGCTGCTGGACTACGTCAGGCCCGACGGCGGCGCGGAGCAGCGTGAGTTCTCCGGCTGGCAGGCACGTATCGTCCAGCATGAGACGGATCACCTGAACGGCATCCTCTACGTGGACCGGGCGCAGCTCCGATCGTTGAGCAGCAACGCGGAGTACGCTGCCCACTGGGCTGAGCCGGGGATCGGCAAGGCAAGCGAGGGCCTGGGCTTCAATGACGGCCCTGCGGAAATCAGTGTGCCCTAGCCGCTTAAGATAGTGGCCATGCCCCTTCCCAGTGACCTGCCGCTGTTGTGCCCCCTCTGTTTGAAGCCGTTGGCGGCGGCCGATACCCGACCCGCCGGACCTGCCCGAATGGCATGCGGTTCCGGGCACAGCTTCGACGCGGCGCGGCAGGGCTACTTCAACATGCTGGTGGGCAAGGGCACTTCATTCGAAGCGGACACGGCTGCGATGGCCGACGCCCGTTCCACCTTCCTTGGCGCGGGACACTACGCAACGCTGGCACGCGAGGTGGCAGCCGCCGTCGTACCTTGCCTTTCCCGCGAACATGCAGCCGTCCTGGATTCCGGGACCGGCACCGGCCACTATTTGAGGGCCGTGCTGGACGCTGCCGCGGAGCAGGGCCGGACGGTGAACGCTGTGGGGCTCGATATCTCGAAGTTTGCCCTTCGGCGGGCGGCGCGGCTCAACCCGGAGGCGGTCAACCTCGTCTGGGACGTGTGGAAGCGCATCCCCCTGGCCGATGGGTCGGTGGATGCGGTGACGGTCATTTTCGCCCCAAGGAACCCCCCGGAGTTCGCCCGCGTCCTCCGGCCGCACGGCCGCCTGATCGTTGTCACGCCAAGGGCCGGGCACCTGTCCACCCTTGCCGCGCTGACCGGCATGCTGGGGATCGAGGAAGGCAAGGACTCCCGCCTGGCCGCGGCCATGGCGGAGCACTTCGACGCAGAGTCCGGTACCGACGTCGATATCCTGCTGTCCCTCACCCGCCGGGAAGCCGCCGACCTGGCCTTCATGGGACCCGCCGGGCACCACCAGGGCCGGGACGCCATCGCAGACCGCTTGGACAGCAGCCCCGAGCCCCTGGCAGCCGACGCGAAGTTCAAGGTGCTGGTGTACCGGCCAAAGAGCCGCCTGTAACGACTTGGCCACTATCCCCGGTCTTCCGCTCCCGGCCCGCACCCCGCCTGTGGTGCCCGACTAGGATGGAAGTCACAGTTACTCAAAGGTCCGCGTCAGGACCTTGTAACGAAGGGGGAACACAGTGTTCGAGTGGTTGGGTGAAAACTGGTGGGCCGTGTGGCTGACCGCATTCCTGGCGTTCGCGGTGGTCGAAATGATCACCCTCGACCTGTTCTTCATCATGCTGGGCGGCGGTGCGCTGGCCGCCCTGGTGTCCGATTTCGCCGGTGCAGACCCCTGGCTGCAGATCGTCATCTTCTGCGTTGTCTCCTTGCTCATGGTCGCCTTCGTCCGGCCCGTGGCCCTGTCCCACCTGAAGAAGGGCCCCGCCGAGCAGCGGACGAATGTGGACCGCCTCATCGGCGAGCATGCCGTAGTCATGGAGGCAGTGACCTCGGATGGCGGCCTGGTGAAGATCGGCGGCGACATCTGGAGCGCACGCTCCGCGGCCGGCATCCTGTCGGCCGGCCAGATGGTGGTCGTCGCAGCCATCGATGGCGCCACCGCCGTTGTTTCGGCGCAGCCTCCGGCCGAAGACCGTACCTGACACAGCTTTATCAATTGGGGAAGAAGGAAATGTATGGATAACGCAGGCAGTACCGCCTTGGCCGTCGTGCTGGTAGTACTGATCATCTTTGTGATCATCGTCCTGGTGCGGTCGGTACGCATCGTGCCGCAGGCCCGGGCGGGAGTCGTGGAGCGCCTGGGCAAGTACCAGCGGACGCTCAACCCGGGGCTTACCATCCTGATTCCGTTCGTGGACCGCCTCCTCCCCCTGCTGGACCTCCGCGAACAGGTGGTCTCGTTCCCACCCCAGCCGGTCATCACCGAGGACAACCTCGTGGTCAGCATCGACACCGTGGTCTACTTCCAGGTCACCGATGCGCGGGCTGCCACGTACGAGATCGCCAACTACATCCAGGCCGTGGAACAGCTCACCACCACCACCCTGCGTAACGTCGTGGGTGGACTCAACCTGGAGGAGGCGCTGACCTCCCGCGACCAGATCAACGGACAGCTCCGTGGCGTGCTGGACGAAGCCACCGGCCGTTGGGGCATCAGGGTTTCCCGGGTGGAGCTCAAGGCCATTGACCCGCCGCACTCCATCCAGGACTCCATGGAAAAGCAGATGCGCGCCGAGCGCGACCGCCGGGCCGCCATCCTCACGGCTGAAGGCACCAAGCAGTCAGCCATCCTGACCGCTGAAGGTCAGCGGCAGGCCGCCATCCTGAAAGCGGAAGGTGACGCCAAGGCCGCCATCCTCAGGGCGGATGGCGAGTCCCAGGCCATTCAGAAGGTCTTCGACGCAATCCATAAGGGCAACCCGGACCAGAAACTTCTGGCTTACCAGTACCTGCAGACCCTGCCGAAGCTGGCAGAAGGTTCGTCCAACAAGTTGTGGATCATCCCCAGTGAAGTTGGCGAGGCGCTCAAGGGCATCGGCAGCGCTTTGGGCGGAACCAACCCGGACCCCGCAGCAGCGGGCGGCCTGTTCGATCAAACAGCGGCCAAGACGCCTGAATCCTGATCTGATCAGGGGCGTCAGAGCCTGATCAACAAGGGGAGGAACTTTCACGGGTTCCTCCCCTTGTTTTGGTCCCCCGTGTCTGAAACCCGTATAATGGGGTATTTGTCCGGCAGGTATTGTTCCGCTGGAACAACAAAGCTTCGGAATGCGTTGAATCTTATGATGCAGCACAGAGCAAACAGTAGTCCGGCGGCGTTTCGACGCTGCCGGCTGGCGCGGGTTTTCATTCCGCGAACCGACCAGAGGGAGAAATCATGAGCGATCGCAGCCTGCGGGGTATGCGCCTTGGCGCGCAGAGCATGGAGACAGAGTCAGGCGTCGAGCCGGCTCCGCGCCAGCGTGTCGAATACCGTTGCGAGGACGGCGAGCAGGTCTTCGTCACTTTCTCCTCCGAGGCAGAGATCCCGCCGGTGTGGGTTTCCAAGACCGGTAAGGAAGCGCTGCTGGTCGACGGCGAACGCCCCGATACCAGCAATGACAAAGCAGTGCGCACCCACTGGGACATGCTCCTGGAACGCCGCTCCCTGCCAGAGCTGGAACAGATCCTGGAAGACCGGCTGACCATCCTGCGCGAACGCCGCGGAGAGCGCCGCTCGGCCTAGGCTCCACCAGCCACCACGTAAAGGAACTGCCCCGGCACATGTGCCGGGGCAGTTCCTTTTTTTGCTTCAGGGAGCCGAAAGCTACCGCTTCGCGCCGGCCTTGCGGGTGAGGGTGTTCCAGCGGGCGGCCAGGCCCCATTTGGTGACGTTGATCATGGCCTCGACAACGATGTTGCCGCTCATCTTCGAAGCGCCCAGTTCACGTTCCACGAACGTGATGGGGCGTTCCTCGATGCGCAGGCCCATCCGCGCCACACGCCAGGCCAGGTCCACCTGGAAGCCGTAGCCCACGGAATCCACCTGGTCCAGGTTGAGCTTCTCAAGGGTTGACCTGCGGAAGGCGCGGTAGCCGCCGGTCACGTCCTTGATCTTCAGGCCCAGCATCAGGCGGGCGTACGTACTGCCCACCCGGGAAATGGCCTGGCGGTACAGCGGCCAGTTGACCACGCTGCCACCGGGAACCCAGCGCGACCCCATGGCCAGGTCTGCGCCCTGCTCCACGGCCTCAAGCAATTGGGGCAGCTGTTCGGGCTGGTGGGAGCCGTCGGCATCCATTTCCACGAGCACGTCGTAGCCGGCGTCGAGTCCCCACTTGAACCCGGCGATGTAGGCGGCGCCGAGTCCTTCCTTGCCCTTGCGGTGCAGGACGTGGACCTGGGAATCTTCGGCCGCCTTGGCATCGGCCAGCTGGCCGGTGCCGTCGGGGCTGTTGTCATCCACTACCAGCACATCCGACGCCGGCACGGCGGTCCGAAGGCGCTGGAGCGTCTTGGGCAGCGATTCCAGTTCGTTGTAGGTGGGGATGATCGTAAGGACGCGCACAGAGGGCCTTTCCTGGTGGGAGCGGTCGGTGCACCGGCCGGCAAGCTAGCTGCCTGTTGGCGCAACTCCCCATTATAGGGCGGGTGGCTGGGTCAGGATCGCAGGGCGGAGCTTGCGAACAGTTCGACGCCGTTCCGCACCGTTTGCAGGCAGGCGGGGTCGGATCCGGTGTCCAGTGCGGGCAGCAGCGGTGTGCGCGCCCGGGGATCGGTACTCCAGGACTGGACGCGGCCGTCGGCCACCTGGACCATCAGCTCTTCGACCTCCCACACGGCAAAGCTTGCCGGTGCTCCCGGTACGAGCTGTCCGGCCATTGGGTCGGAGTACTTGGCGGCCCGCCAGCCGGCACGGGTGTGTCCCAGGAACGCGGCGCGGGCGGAGATGCGCTGCCCGTCGTTGTGGTGTTCCAGGCATGCACGCACGCTCGACCAGGGGCGGAGCGGAGTCACCGGGCTATCACTGCCGAAGCACACGGGCACACCTGCGGAGTACAGGGCCGCGAACTGGTTCATGGACCCGCTCCGCTCCCCCAGGCGCTGGCCATACAGCCCGCCGGGTCCGCCCCACGCAGCATCGAACGCCGGCTGCGCGCTGACGGTCACCGAATATTTGGCCAGCCGGGCTATCGCATCGGCGTCCGTCATTTCCACATGTTCAAGGCGGTGGCCCGCCGCGCGCACACGCTGCTCTCCCACCTGTTCCGCAGCAAGGTCCAGCGCCGCGAGTGCCGTGTCCAGGCCGGCGTCCCCGATCACATGGAATCCGCCCTGGATGCCGGCCAGCGAGCAGGCTGCCAGGTGCGCCGCGGCTTCCTCAACGCCCAGGTACAGGCTGCCCCGCTCTTCGGGGGCGTCGCTGTAGCCGGAGCGCAGGGCTGCGGTGCGTGAACCGATCGAACCATCAATGTTCAGGTCACCAGCCAGGCCGCGGATAGTGAAGCCGAACTGCGAAATGAGGCTGCGTGCCTGTTCCTCGGTTGCTGCCAGCTCGCCCCAGTAGGGCAGGATTTCCGGTTGTGCAGGCAACCCGGGATCGGCGGTGTTCCACGCCGCCGCAAGACGCAGGTCATCCGCGCCGCCAATGTGCGGGGCACCCATTTCGGCAAGGGCCACGTAGCCATTTGCTGCCGCCTCTGCCAGGGCCTTTGCCTGGTATCTCCGAAGGACGTCGGCGGGCAGGCTGCGGGCGGACCGCCTGGCAGCCGTGTGGGCCGCACGCGTGACTTTCGCACCGCCGTCGTACCCCTCTGCGTCCTGCAGGCCGGGCTCCCGCGCCAGGGCACCGGAGACCAGCGCAGAGTGGACGTCCACGCGCGACAGGTAAACGGACCGGCCGCCTGCCGCCCGGTCGAGTTCGTCAGTGGTGGGCAACGTGGCGTCGGTCCATTGCGTCTCATCCCAGCCGTGGCCCAGGACGGGTCCGCTCCCGCCGGCCGCAGCAACGGCGTCCAGGAGTTCACGGGCGGAGTTCACGGATGCAAGCTTCAGGGAGTCCAGGGCAATGCCGGTTTCCGTCAGGTGCGCATGGGAATCCACAAACCCCGGCGTGACAAGGGCGCCCCGCAGGTCGATGATGTCCATCTTTGAATCAGCAATGGAGGACGCCGCCTGCTCGGACCCCACCCAGGCCACTGTATCGCCGTCCACCAACATGGCCGTGGCAAACGGATCGGCCGCCGTGTAGACGGATCCGTTGCGGTAGAGCACTGCCTTGGAACGGGTATTGGACTCTGGACCGGACGTGGTCATTGGCGAAAGGCTCCTCGCATAGGGGCGTGCCGGAACAGCCCCGGCACAATGGGGCGGACGGTGCGTTTACTGGACAGATGAATAGGCCACGACGCCGCGGCGGATCAGGTTGATGGCCTCGCCGCACAGCCGCGCGAGCCGTGGTTCGAGGCCTGGAATCTTGGCGATCTGGTCCAGCAGGTCCACCACCTGCTTGACCCAGCGGACGAAGTCTCCGGCGGCGAGGTCGGTGCCGCTCAGCACATCCTGCAGGTGGCGCCCGCGGGCCCACTTGTAGATGGGCCACACCAGGCCGAGCTCGGGCTCACCGGTGAGCGGCAGCTTGTTCGCTTCTTCGACGTCCTCGAGCGCGGACCATTCCCGGACCACGATGTCTACTGACGTTTCCAGGGAGACGCTGGGCATCCGCGGGCGCAACCCGCGGTCCTCGCGCTTTGCCTGGTAGACGAGCACGCTGGCCAGGGCGGCGACCTCGACGGCGTCGAGGTCGGCGAAGGCGCCAAGGCGGAGCGACTGGGAAATCAGGAGGTCCTTCTCCCCATAGATCCGCCGGAGCCGCTGCCCGTCCGGGCTGATGGCCAGCCGCCCGTCAGTTGAGGCGTCCAGGTATCCGTAGGCGGACAGGACGTCGCAGACCCGGTCAAAAGTCTTGGCAATGGTGTTGGTCCGCCCCTGGATCTGGCGTACCAGGTTGTCTGTTTCGCGCCGCAGCTTCCACCAGCGCTCGGACCAGCGGGCGTGGTCTTCCCGTTCGCTGCACCCGTGGCACGGGTGGGCGCGGAGGGCACGCCGGAGATCGGCGATGCGCTTCTCCTGGTCCGGCATCGCGGTGGCAAGGCCAAAGTCGTTGTTGCGGTTGTGGCCCGGCGCGGGCGGCCGGTTCTCGCGCAAGGCGTTCCTGGCCGAGGACGCCAGATCGCGGCGCGACTTGGGGACCTTGGCGTTGAAGGACTTGGGGATGCGGATCCGGGTAACGGGCGCGATGGGGCCCTCCAGGTCGTCCGTGCCGATCCTGCGCAGCTGGTTATCGAGGGTCAGGACAGCGGGCCTCGGTTCCCTGCTGCTGTGGTCCGAGCTGAGGACGATGGCCGGGCCGGGTGCGCGGCCGCCGGGAACATCCACCACGTCGCCGGGCATGAGGCGGGCCAGGGAGTCGTCGCTCATCGACTTGCGTGCGCGGGTTGTGGTGCGCGACGCAGCGTTTTCCACGTCAGAGAGTTCGCGGCGCAGCCGTGCGTATTCAGTGAAGTCACCGAGATGGCAGGTCATGGACTTGGCGAAGCCGGCAAGGGATTCCTCACGGCTGCGCACCTGCCTGGCCAGGCCCACCACTGACCGGTCGGCCTGGAACTGTGCGAAGGAGGACTCGAGGATTTCCCGGGCCCGGGCGCGGCCAAACTGGGCCAGCAGGTTGATGCTCATGTTGTACGTGGGGCGGAAACTGGAGTTGAGCGGGTAAGTCCGCCTGGAGGCCAGGCCGGCCACCGCTGTTGGGTCCCCTCCCGGCTGCCACAGGACCACGGCGTGGCCCTCGACGTCGATGCCGCGCCGGCCCGCCCGCCCGGTGAGCTGCGTGTACTCGCCGGCAGTGATGTCCACGTGGGCTTCACCGTTGAACTTGTCGAGCTTTTCCAGCACCACCGACCGTGCCGGCATGTTCACACCCAGGGCAAGGGTCTCCGTGGCGAAGACGGCCTTGACCATTCCGTCGGCGAAGAGCTTCTCCACCACTTCCTTGAAGGTGGGCAACATCCCGGCGTGGTGGGCGGCGAAACCGCGGAGCAGGCCGTCGCGCCAGCTCCAGAAGCCGAGGACGTCGAGGTCATCCGGCGGAATGTCACGGCCGGCCTCATCGACGCGTTCGGCGATGATCCGCTGTTCCTTTTCCGTGGTCAGCCACAAACCGGAAGCAACACACTGGGCCACTGCGGCGTCGCAACCGGCCCTGGAAAAGATGAACGTGATGGCGGGCAACAGGTCCATCCGGTCCAGGCTGGCGATGACCTGGGGGCGGCTGGCCCGCCGCACGCCCGTTTGCTCGGCAGGACGTGCCGGCCGGTCGTTGCCCCGGCGGCCGCGCTGCACGCGTCCGGGCCGGCTCCGCAAGCCCTGCTGGCCTTCGTTGCGGGCAACGGTCAGGAGTTCCGGGTTGACGTCGAAGCCGCGGTTGGTGTCTTTGTTCCGGTTTTTGCCGGTGACCGCTTTAGGCTGTTCATCCTCGGCAGCATCCACCGCAGGGGCGATTTCGTCGAAAGTGGTTTCGCCGGCGAACAGGTCCATGATCCGGCGGCCCACCATGACGTGTTGCCAGAGGGGAACCGGCCGGTGTTCGGAGACGATGATGTCCGTGTCGCCGCGGACAGTGTCCAGCCACGCCCCGAACTCCTCTGCGTTGGATACCGTGGCGCTGAGGGAGACCACCTGCACTTCGCTTGGCAGGTGGATGATGACTTCCTCCCACACGGCGCCGCGGAACCTGTCGGCCAGGTAGTGCACTTCATCCATGACCACGTACCCCAGGTCGTCCAGGGTGGCCGAATCGGCGTAAAGCATGTTGCGGAGGACTTCGGTGGTCATGACCACCACCGGGGCCTCGCCGTTGATGCTGGTGTCGCCCGTCAGCAGTCCGACATTCTCGGCCCCGTATTTTTCACCCAGTTCGCTGAATTTCTGGTTGCTGAGCGCCTTGATGGGGGTGGTGTAAAAGGCCTTAAGACCGCGCTTGAGGGCCAGGTAGATGGCGAATTCACCGACGATGGTCTTACCGGCACCCGTCGGTGCGGCCACCAGGACGCCCTTGCCCCCTTCAAGGGACCGGCACGCCTGCCGCTGGAAGTCGTCGAGCTCGAAGTCGAGGGTCTGGATGAAGGCACCGAGGTCCGTGGCGGCCTCCGCGCGCCGCTCCGCGCTGGCCCGGTACCTTTCGGCGGGTGAGAGTTCTTCGACATCGTCACCCGGCCCCGGCGAGAACGGTCCGCTGGTGGTTGGGCCTGTGGAGAACGGCCCGGTATTGGAGGACATATACCAAGCCTAATGGGAGCTTAGAGGTTCCCCAGTTCACTGCTGGGGGTTGCGACGTCTGCGGTGGCCTCGGTTTCGGCAGCCACCTTGGACTCGCGGCGCGCACGGCGTTTGTCATTCATGAGGCAGACACCGATCGCTGCGAAGAAGAGCACCAGCAGCGGACCCGCAAGCATGAACATGGAGATGGCATCGGCGCCAGGCGCGGCGATGGCCGCCAGCACGAACACCAGGAAGACAGTGATGCGCCAGGCTTTGAGGATGGTGCGTCCGGACAGGATGCCGGCCATGTTGATGCCTACCAGTACCACCGGCACCAGGAAAGCTATACCCAGGACCAGGACCATGCGTGTGACGAACTCGATGTAGGTTCGCGCATCAATAACGCTTGAGGAGCCTTCGGGCGTGAACTGTGTCAGGGCATGGACCACCTGGGGTACCACCAGCCAGCCGGCCCAGATTCCGGCCAGGAACAGCGGAACCGCCGCAGCCATGTAGCCCAGCGTGTAGTGGCGCTCCTTCGACGTCAGGCCCGGGGTGATGAAGGCCCACAGCTGGTAGATCCAGATGGGGCTGGAGATGACCACGCCGATGAGGAGCGACATCTGGAGCTTGAAATCGAACGGGGATGCGATGCTGCCGAAGTTGATGGCGGCAAGGCCGCCGGTCTGATCCGAAATACGGTTGACGGGCTCTGCCAGGGCCTTCAGCAGCGGATCGTAAAGTATCCAGCCGCCGATGCCGCCGATGACGACGCCGATCGCCGACTTGATCAGCCGGTTTTTCAGCTCCTTGAGGTGGTCCCAGAGGGACATCCGCCCCTCTGGGTTGGCTTTACGGGCCCGCTTCAGTGCCACTGGGGTTTAGGCGCGGTTCGACGGCGGAACGTCAGTGCCGTCGGTCGGCTCTCCCGGCTTCGCCTTGGGGTGGTTCACGATGGTGCCTTCCACCGGGCCGGAGGCGTCGGTGGACTCGGTTTTGCCGTCGTTCTTCATTTCCTTGACCTCGGACTTGATGATCCGCATGGACTGGCCAAGGCTGCGCGCCATGGCAGGGAGCTTGGGGGCGGCAAAGAGAAGCAATGCGACAACGATGATGATAACGATGGGCCAGGGGCCATCAAAGAGTCTTCCCATGGGAAATCCTTTCCTCTAAAAACATCCTACTTCTATGTGAAGTCGAGATCTGTGAGAGCCTGCGGCTGGCCCCGGTCCTTCTTGCGCTGCACTCGCCGAAGGCGGCGTTCTTCCCGGCGGGAGGACTTGGATGCCTCGTAATCATGTCTCATGTCGGCTGGCGAGGCAAAAATGGCAGAGCCGGCGGCCGGACGCCCCATGCCGGCCTGGTGATCATGGGGATCGACCCCGGGGAGCGGGCCAATGTGGCCCAACTTGTCGCCCGCGGCACCCAGGTCCTTGACTGTGGCCATGAACTTACGGAACAGGCGAACGCCCAGCACGAAATAGAAGAGGAGTGACACGGCAACCAACGCCACCCATAACAGGATCCAGAACCACCAAGGCATGCTGAGAAGTCTAGCCGCCGTACCGGGCCAGGGCGGCTTCCAGCCAGTCCCGGGCCGTGTCAGCAAGCCCGGCAGGTTCGAGAATCCGGACCGCTCCCCCATGCTGGGCCACGAACATGGGCAGCCAGCCGGTGTTTCCGAAGCGTATCTCCGCCACGAGTCCGCCGTCGGGAAGGTCCGCCGTGCGGTCCGCGTAGTAATCCTCTGCCAGGCCCCGGCCCTGCCTGGTGAGCTGCACGGTGACCGTGGTGTCGTCGTCGTTCGGAGTGAAGAGCTTGGCCGGAACACCCTCCGCGGGCGCCCTGTCCCCTGCCACACGGTTCCCGTTCGGGCGGACATCCTGCACCCGGTCCATCCGGAAATTCCGCAGCCCGTTGACCCGGTGGCAGAATGCCTCGAAGTACCAGGTGTTATCCAACGAATAGAGCCGGAGCGGGTCCACGTCGCGCTCGGACACAGCGTCCCGCTGCGGCGACAGGTACGTGAGGTGGAGCTGTGCACCGGAAACGATGGCTTCCCGTACCGTTGCGTGGGTGGTTGCGTCGCCGGGTGCAACTTCCGGACCGGACAGGGAAGCGGCGCGCAGGCCCTCCTCCCCTGCCGCTGCCAGCAGCTTCAGCGTCACCGACTCCAGGGCACCGCCTTCGGCGAGGTCCGGCAGTCCGTTCAGGGTTTCGAGGCCGGTGAGAAGCGCGCAGGCTTCCTCCACGGTAAAGCGAACCGGCTTCTTCAGGTCCAGGTCCTGGGTGATGAAGACGTGGTCGTCCTCCCACTGGATGTCCAGCAGGTCATCGGGGTAGCCCTCGGGCAGGCCCGAGCAGATGAGGATCCGCAGGTCTTCCTCGAGTTCCCCGCGGCTCACCCCGAAGTGTTCCGCGACGTCGTGGATGTGCAGGCCCTGATTGTGGACCAGGAACGGGACCAGTTGGAGCATGCGTTTGAGCTGGTCCTCCGATGTCCCCTTGCGGACTTTCCGTGGCTGCGCGGCCGGGAAAGCATACTCAGGAACAGGTGCTGCACTGAACGCTGCCGCCGCGCGCAGCCTGCGCTCCACCGCCCGGACCAGTTCAGCGGGGGCTACCGGCAGCGCGTCGGGACCGTAGGACGCGAGCTCCTCGGCCAGGACTTCGGGGTCGCGGAAGTCCAGGCTCAAGCGTTCGTGGCCCTCGGCAGGCGCCGGGGCGGCGGTATCCTGGTCCGTTCCGGCGTCTTTTGCCCGGCCCCTCAGCGCCAGCAGGCGTCCTTCCCGGACATCCACGACGGCGGTGCGGAGCGGCAGTTCCGGGAGGCGGGCAAGCTCCAGCCGGATGTTGAAGTCGGCCGGCGGCTTGAAGGATTCTTTCGGCAGCGTCGTCACGGGACCCGTGAAACGCGACAGGCGGAAGTGCCGGGGTTCCCGCCGCGCCCGGTCGTAACCCATCAGGTACCACTGCCCGAAGCGGCTGCCCAGGCCCCATGGTTCAACGGTGCGGACTTCTTCCTTGCCGGTGGTGCCGGCCAGGTAGGGGAAGGTCACTGCGTGCCGGGAGTGCATGGCCGCCACGAGGTCATCGAATGCCTGGCCTGCCGGCCTGATGCGCGGCTGGACGCCCGAGGGAAGTTCGACGTCGGCCATCCGCCCGGACGCCTGGAGCTTGCGGAGCGCGCTCTGGGCAGCGGTGCCGAGGGCTGCACGTTCCCACAGTTGGGAGGCCAGCAGCAGGACCGTCCACTCTTCCGGGCCGAGTTCGACGTCGGGAAGCCGGTTGGATTCCTTGCCGATCCGGTAGCGGGTGGTGGCGGGGTCGTCCTCGCTCCAGCCCAGGTCCGTCAGGGTTTCGACGTCGAAGCCGAACTGGCGCAAATCGTTCTTGTCCCGTTCGAACATCCGGCCAAAGGCGACGTCGTTGCCGGATTCGTCGTGGTAGACCTTTTGCCTCAGTTCGCTGCGGCGAAGCCCGTAACGGGTGTTCAGCAGCGCGATCAGGAGGTTCAGGAGGCGCTCAGTTCGGGATAGGGACACCCTGTGTACGTTACTAAAGTCCTTGCCGGAACGCAGAAAGCGCGGCAGCCCGCGGGACTGATGTCCTGCCTGCTGCCGCGCTTACGACGGCGAAACCGCGCTGTGTGTCTGCGGCCCGGTCTAGCGGACTCCCACCAGGTCCACAACGAAGATCAGGGCCTCGTTGGGGGCAATCGCCCCACCGGCGCCACGGGAACCGTAGGCCAGTTCCGAGGGGATTTCGAGGCGGCGGCGGCCGCCCACCTTCATGCCGAGCAGGCCCTGGTCCCATCCCTGGATGACCTGGCCGACGCCGACCCGGAAGTCCAGCGGGGCGCCGCGGCCCCAGGAGGCGTCAAACTCTTCGCCGGTGGACCAGGCAACGCCCACGTAGTGGGTGGAGACGGTGTCGCCGGCCTTGGCTTCGCGGCCGTCGCCCTCGATGAGGTCGGTGATCACGAGTTCGGTGGGGACATCGCCCTGGGGGAAGTCGATTTCAGGCTTAGTGCGGTCGAACTCCCGCTGTCCAAATGACATGCTTGCTCCTTTGATCTGTGCTGTGGGGGTGTTGGTGTTAATTCCGCGGACTGGCCGCGGCCCGTCTGTAAGTGTGGCTACTTGGCGCCGAGGATGTCCACTACGAAGACAAGATCGCCCTTGGCTTCGCCCTGACCGGCGTCACCGTAGGCCAGGTCCTTGGGGATCACCAGGAGGACACGGGAGCCCACCGTCTTGCCGGCGAGGCCCTGCGTCCAGCCCTTAATGACCTGGTTCAGCCCAAAGCTCGCCGGTTCGCCGCGGTCGAAGCTGGAGTCGAACTTGGTGCCGCCCACCAGGTTGACGCCCACGTAGTTGACCGTCAGGGTGTCAGTCTCCTTGACGGTCGCCCCGGTGCCCTTGATGAGGTCCTGGGAGACCAGCGCGGTGGGGGCTGCGGCGCCTTCAACGTTGATTTCCGGTTTGCCGTCTTTCTCCGTCACGGTGGGCAGGCCTGCCGGCGGGGTTACGGTTTCGCCCTGGGGCTTGTCCAGTGCAGGAGTCGCGTCAGCGGCGGAAAGCACCTTGATGATCAAGAGCTGGGTGGGGCTGGCCGGGGCGCTCGGCGCTGGGGTGGCTCCGGCTGAGGGGCTGGGGCTGGCTGCGGGGGCACTCTTCTGTCCCGGCACGGCAAGTGCAATGCTGGAGCCGACCTTCGCACCCACGAAAGCGTTGTAAATGACGGCGCTGTTGGTCTTGAGGTCGTCGTTGAGTTCGAGGGGTTCGGGCTCGCTGGGGAAGGTGTCTTCCAGGGTGGAGCCGTCTGCACCGTTGAGGGCGAGGACCGAGATGTTGGCGATCTGGTTTGCCTTGACGGTGTCACCGGTACCCTCAGTGACAACCTTGACGGTGGGCTCAGCCACTTCGAACGGCTTGGGGAAGTCCACGCCCGGGGCCTTCTTTTCCCCGTTGTCGGTCAGCTTGAGGGTGTCGAACTTGGCAGTGTCGCCAGCGGACTGGCTGGTGGGTTCCGGCTCTGCGGTGGAACCTCCGCAGGCGGTGAGCAGCAGCAGGCCGGGCAGGAGGATTGCTAGTAGTCGGCGCACGTAAAGAACTTTCGTCGGGGCAGGGTGGACGCGATGTTCCGCATGGCAGCGGACAGCATCGCTGCGGGCACCTTAAAAGGGCCTTATCCAGAATAGCCCGTGAAGCTGGGTGTCAGCCCATAGAGTCCAGGAGGGCATCAACCCGGTCGTCAACACTCCTGAACGGGTCCTTGCACAGGATTGTCTGGTGGGCACGGTCGTTCAGCTTCAGGTGCACCCAGTCCACCGTGTAGTCACGTCCCAGCTCCTGCGCCCGGCGGACAAAGTCGCCACGGAGTTTGGCCCGGGTGGTCTGCGGCGGTGCGTCCACGGCGTCCTTGACTACGGTGTCGTCCACCAGGCGGCGGACGGCTCCACGGGACTGCAGCAGGTAGTACAGGCCCCGGCTCCGCGAGATGTCGTGGTAGGTCAGGTCCAGTTGGGCAATCCGCGGCGCATCCAGGCCCAGCCCGTGGCGTTCGCGGTAGCTGTCCATGAGCTTCTTCTTAATGGCCCAGTCAATTTCGGTGTCAATGCTGCGTGTGTCGCCGCTTTCGATGGCCTTGAGCGTGCGCTCCCACAAGTCCAGGATCAGCGGTACGTGGGGGTTGTGGGCACCATGTTCCCGCACGAACGCGGTGACTTTCGTCAGGTACTCCTGCTGGATTTCCAGTGCTGTCAGTTGGCGGCCGTTGGCCAGCCTGACCAGTGCGCGGCCGCTGAGGTCGTGGGAGATTTCGCGGATGCTGCGGATGGGGTTTTCCATCCGCATGTCCCGCATGATGACGCCGGCTTCGATCATCCGCAGGACCAGGTCGACGGTGCCAACCTTCATCAGGGCGGTGGTCTCCGACATGTTGGAATCGCCCACAATGACATGCAGCCGGCGGTAGAACTCAGCGTCCGCGTGCGGCTCGTCCCGGGTGTTGATGATGGGGCGCGACCGGGTGGTGGCGGAGGATACGCCTTCCCAGATGTGGTCCGCCCGCTGGGAAAAAGCGTAGGTTGCCCCGTGCGGTGTCTTCAGGATCTTCCCGGCCCCGGCGATGAGCTGGCGGGTGACCAGGAACGGGATCAGAATCTCGGCGAGCCGGGAGAACTCACCCCGCCTCGGAATCAGGTAGTTCTCGTGGCTGCCGTAGGAGTTGCCGGCGGAATCGGTGTTGTTCTTGAACAGGTAGACCGTGCCGTTGAAGCCCTCGGCGGCGAGGCGGGCCTGTGCTTCGTCCACGAGGTCGTCCAGGATGAGTTCGCCGGCGCGGTCATGCGCAATGAGCTGGGCAAGATCGTCGCACTCTGCCGTGGCGTACTCGGGGTGGGATCCGACGTCCAGGTAGAGCCGGGAACCGTTTGTGAGGAATACGTTGGACGAACGGCCCCAGCTGACAACCTTGCGGAACAGGTAGCGGGCTACCTCCTCCGGGGCAAGAGGCCTCGAATCGGGGCTTGAATACGAGATTCCGAATTCTGTTTCGATGCCGAAGATTCTCTTGTCCATCTCTCCTCCTACGCCAGCAATGCAGTGATGTCTGCGTCGTTGAGCCTGCGGAAGGCGCGGCGGGCGCCGCGGACTTCCTCTGAGTGCCGGTCAAGGACCGCCACTTCAATCGCGCGTGCCGGGACCGGCTTGGCCGTTTCTTCAGCCTCGGGTGCGGGAGCGAGGCCGTTGAGGGCGAGGCGGACGGCGTCCGGGAAGCCCAGTGACGCCCGCCAGCCCTGGTCAATGGCTGAGGCGACGCGGTCAGCCTGGCCACCCATCACCACGAAGCTGTGTTCGTCCGCGATTGAGCCGTCGAACGTCAGCCGGTACAAATGATCCTCAGCCTGCGTGGCACCAACCTCGGCCACTGCCAGTTCAACTTCGAACGGCTTCTGTTCGGCGGTAAACACGGCGCCAAGGCTTTGGGCGTACACGCTGGCAAGTCCGCGGGCGGTGACATCCTCGCGGTCGTACGAGTAGCCGCGAACGTCCGCATAGCGCACTCCGGCCTGGCGCAGGCTTTCGAACTCGTTATATTTGCCGACGGCGGCGAAGGCGATCTTGTCGTAGATCTCACCGATTTTGTGGAGTGAGGGAGAGGGGTTTTCGGCCACCAGGGCGATGCCGTCTTCGCAGCTGATCACCACCACTGACTTTCCGCGCGCGATGCCCTTCCGTGCGAAGTCCGCACGGTCCTTCATCAGCTGTTCGGGAGAGACATAGAACTGCTGCGTCATATCAGGCCTCCCGTCCGGCAACGGTGCGGGCCTCGATGACGCTCAGTGAGGCCGCGGCGAGTTGTTCCTCTGCCACGCGGCGGGTGCCGGTGCTGTCCACCGTGTACACCACAGGCCAGAGCCTGCGCACGGTATCCGGGCCTCCCGTGGCGGAGTCGTCATCTGCGGCGTCGAATAAAGCCTCGATGGCGACTGAGACGGCTTCCTCTGCGGAGAGGTTGGGGCGCCAAAGTTTCTTGAGGGCTCCACGGGCGAAGACCGACCCGGAACCCACCGTGTGGTGTTCGTGTTCTTCGTACCGGCCCCCGGTGACGTCGTACGAGAACAGCCTGCCGACACCGGCGCTGGTGTCGAAGCCGGCGAAAAGGGGTACTACAGCCAAACCCTGCAGGGCCAGGGGAAGGTTCCCGCGGATCATGGCTCCCAGCCTGTTCGCCTTACCTTCAAGGCTGAGGAGGGTTCCCTCGATTTTTTCGTAATGTTCCAGTTCCACCTGGAACAGCCGCGTCAGGTCAATGGCGATGCCCGCGGTGCCGGCGATGCCCAGGACGGAGTACCGGTCAGCCGGGAACACTTTCTCGATGTGCCTGCTGGCAATGACGTTGCCCATGGTGGCCCGCCGGTCCCCCGCCATCAGCACGCCGCCGCTGTAGCTCATGGCAACGATAGTGGTGGCATGGGGCACCTGGGGCGGGGCGGCAGCCGTAGCGCCGCCCTGCCCTGGGCGGTTGAACGGCAGAAGCTCCGGCCGGTCGCGCTGAAGGTGTTCGGTGAATGACGAGGTGGCGTTCGCGGCTACCTTGTTGGCGGTTGATTCCTGCACTCATGCACTCCTAAAACGTGGTGTTCAACGTCGGTACAGATTCCGGCCGTCCGCGGCTTCCGCCACCATCCGGGGTCCGGGTTACTGGCCGCCCTTTTGGACGAAAGCCCGGACGAATTCCTCGGCGTTCGATTCAAGGACGCCGTCGATTTCGTCGAGCAGGTCGTCCACGCCTTCGGTCGATGCCGAGGCCTGCGCCTCCGGGGGTGCGGGCGGTGCCTCGGGAATGTCTTCGTCGACCTGGCTGTCGCGTGATTGCGGCTGCTGCTGCTCCTGGCCTGCCATTGCTATCCCTTCCCTCTTGTTGCCGGCGGATCCGGCCGATCCACCAATATATGCCCATCCTGCCACGCCCCGGGGCGTCCCGTGCGGTTTATGCCGCAGGCGGAGCGGTGTTGTGTCCCAGCAGTTCACCGAGGAACGGACCGGCCTCGCGGTAGCGCTCAAACAGGGCCCCCGTCAGCGCCTTTGTACCGCGAAGGGGCTCGCGGGTGGGCACCCGCTGCAGCCGCCCGTAGCCCGGGACATCGAAGATGACGGAGTCCCAGCTGGCCCCCACTACATCCTTGCCGAAGCTGCTGATGCACTTGCCGCGGAAGAACGCCCGGGTGTCAGCGGGCGGTTGCCCCACCGCTGCCGAGATGGCGGCGTCCTCCACCACGCGCTGCATCCGGTTCCGTGCCAGCATCCGGTAGTAGAGGCCCTTCTCCGGACGGATATCGGCCCACTGGAGATCCACCAGTCCCAACCGGGCATCATCCCATTCCAGGCCATCACGCTGACGGTAGCCGTCCAGGAGCGAAAGCTTGGCGAGCCATTCCACCGAGGACGCCGCGGCGGCCCGGTTGCTGTCCAACTGCGTGAGGACTTCAGCCCAGCGCTCAAGGACCTCGTGGGTATGGCCGTCACCATCCACGGCGTCGCCCACGCCGGTTTCCTGGGCCAGCTTGGCGGCCGCTTCGTGGTACATCCACTGCAAATCGAGGGCGGTGACCCGGCGGCCGTCCGCCAGGCGCACGGTGGCAGTCAGGGACGTGTCGTGGCTGATTGCCTGCAGCGCCCGCACGGGCTCGTGGACTTCGACCTTCGGTGCCAGCCCGGCCTCAATGAGGCTCAGCACCATTGCCGTGGTTCCGAACTTGAGGTAGTTGGAGACCTGGCTGAGGTTGGCGTCGCCAATGATCACGTGGAGCCGCCGGTACTTGTCCGCCGTGGCGTGCGGTTCATCCCGGGTGTTGATGATCGGCCTGCGGATGGTTGTTTCCAGCCCCACCTCGGCCTCGAAGAAGTCCGCGCGCTGGCTGATCTGGTA
Organism: Pseudarthrobacter sp. 10T415; assembly: GCF_056394175.1. Classification (NCBI taxonomy): domain Bacteria; kingdom Bacillati; phylum Actinomycetota; class Actinomycetes; order Micrococcales; family Micrococcaceae; genus Pseudarthrobacter; species Pseudarthrobacter sp. 10T415. The sequence continues at coordinate 301,680 of NZ_JBFTHJ010000001.1, forward strand.
ACCCGCTGTCGAACTGTCCTGGCCAATGCCCAGGCGTCCGGCGCCGCACACAGCCTGGCGGCTCACGAAGAAGGGCGTCAGTCCCCGGACAATGTCGGCGAAGGGAACCGAGCGTGGCATGAGGTAGTTCTCGTGGGACCCGTAGGACACCGATTTGTTGTCCGTATTGTTCTTGTAAAGATTCACGGGCGGCAGGTCCGGGTCAGCGGCGAGCCGGCGGACCGCTGCCAGCGCCACAAGGTCCCCCGCAGCGTCCCATGCCACGGCGTCCCGGGGGTTCGTGACCTCGGGGCTGGAATACTCGGGGTGCGCATGGTCCACGTAGAGGCGTGCCCCGTTGCCGAGGACCATGTTCATCAGGAGGGATCCGGACTCGTCCTGGCCATCGAGGTCCAGGTCCTCCCGGCCGTAGGCCAACGCCACCGCTTCGGCGTCAAGAACGGGTGGCTGGTCAGTGAGCTGGCTGGGATGGGCAGATTCCCGGTCAACGGTCCACCCGCGGGCGTCATGCAGCGGTTCCTCGTCCGTATAGTCCCAGCGGGTTTCCGCTCCGCCCGCCGCGCGTTGCCGGGTGACCTGGGCGTAGGCCTGGACCACCCGGGCACTCATCATGGTGGCGTTGGCCGTGGGTGCAGTCGGAGCGTGGATCCCATATTCGGTTTCTGCGCCCATGACCCGCATGGCGCCGCCGGCGGGAAGGCCTCCCCCGCCCGCCGGGTCCGGTGCAGCCGTCACAGATACTGTCCGGTGGTGGGCGTGGTTTCGATGGACTTGCCGGGTTCCTGCCCGGCCTTGCCCTGGACAATCGTCCGGATGTAGGTGATCCGTTCGCCCTTCTTGCCGGAGATCCTTGCCCAGTCATCAGGGTTGGTGGTGTTGGGCATGTCTTCGTGCTCCCGGAACTCATCAACCACTGCACGCAGCAGGTGCTCGATCCGAAGCCCCTTCTGCTGGCTGGTGAGCAGGTCCTTGATGGCGTACTTCTTGGCACGGTCCACCACGTTCTGGACGACGGCGCCGGAGTTGAAGTCCTTGAAGTACAGCATCTCAGTGTCCCCGTTTGCGTAGGTCACTTCGAGGAACTCGTTGGACTTGTCGGTGGAGTACATGGCCTCCACGGTCCGCTGCACCATGGCGTCCACTGTGGCCTGCACGTCGCCGTTGTGCTCGGCAAGGTCAGACTCGTGGAACGGCAGGTCCGGTGTGATGTATTTGTTGAAGATGTCCGCAGCCGCTTCGGCATCGGGTCGGTGGATCTTGACTTTGACGTCCAGGCGGCCGGGCCGGAGGATGGCGGGATCGATCATGTCCTCGCGGTTCGAGGCCCCGATCACGATCACGTTGTCCAGCCGTTCCACGCCGTCGATCTCGCTGAGCAGCTGCGGGACGATGGTGGTCTCGACGTCGGATGAGATGCCTGTGCCCCTGGTCCGGAACAGCGAATCCATCTCGTCGAAAAAGACCACAACGGGGCTGCCGTCCGACGCCTTTTCACGGGCACGGGCGAAGATCAACCGGATGTGGCGCTCCGTTTCGCCCACGTACTTGTCGAGCAGCTCCGGGCCCTTGATGTTCAGGAAGTAGCTTTTCAGGTCCACGTTGCCGGAGCGCTCGGCGGCGCGGGCTGCCAGCGAGTTGGCCACCGCCTTGGCGATCAGGGTCTTGCCGCAGCCCGGGGGGCCGTAGAGGAGGATGCCCTTGGGGGCCTTCAGGCCGTGCTCACGGTAGAGGTCGGGGTGGAGGAACGGCAGCTCCACGGCGTCACGGATTTGTTCGATCTGCGGGCCAAGGCCGCCGATGTCCTCGTAAGTGATGTCCGGAACTTCTTCGAGGACGAGGTTCTCCACCTCTGAGCGGGGCACCTTCTCCAGTGCGTACCCTGTCCGTGAATCGATGGACAGGGCATCGCCCACGCGGAGCTTCTGTGCCAACAGGGCACCCGAGAGCCGGACCACGCGTTCTTCGTCGGCCCGGCCCACCACGAGTGCCCTGTCCGCCCCGAGCATTTCCTTGAGCGTGGCGAGCTCGCCGGCACGTTCGTAGCCCAGGCCCGCCACTATCAGCAGGGCCTCATTCAGCAGGACCTCCTGCCCCACGGCAAGCTGGTTGATGTTCACCAGGGGGCTGAGGCCGACGCGCATCTTCCGGCCTGCGTTGAAGATGTCCGCTGACTCCTCCGTGGCCGCCTGCCCGCTGCTGCCCGGGGCCGGTTGCCGCCGCGGGTTCAGCTGCAGGATGGTGCCGAAGCTGTAAGGTGGCTGCCCCTCCTGGTCCAGCGCGTTCTTAAGGCGGAGGATCTCCGCCTTCGCTGTTTCAAGCATGCTGACCAGCTTGGTGTTGTTCTGCGTTGCCGCAGCCAACTGGCGGTCGATGTGCCTGAGTTTGTCCCGGAGGATGTTGACCTGGCGGTCGGCAACCGAGAGGTCATTGGCGGCAAATTGCTCTGCCGGTGTACGTCCGGAGTCCTGGTTCGGTGTCTCCATGATGCATCAGCCCCTTCCTGCTCTTCTCTTAAGACATTAGTCCCAAGAGGGCAGCTAGGGATGGAGACTCCCGAAATGTGGACTAGTTCGTGACCTCGGGGGTGTCCTTGATGTTGGTCCCGGCAATCGCATCGCGGGCGGCGCGGCGAAGTTTCTTGTCCGACACGGCCCGCTCCCCCACGGCACCGGGGGTCCAGGCGTTGACGTCTTCTTCGTTGAACTCGGTTTTCGAGGGCCGGCGCTTGACGGAGATGCCGGTGACGCCGTCGGCGAGCCGCCGGGTGACCAGCAGGAACCCGGTATGGGCCACCATGCGGTGGTCCGGGCGTACGGCGAGGCCTTCGAGGTGCCAGCCACGGACCATTGATTCCCAGGCGTCCGGTTCGGTGAACCGGCCGTCCGCGCGGATGGCTTCAGCGGTGCGGGACAACTGGGTGACGGTGGCGACGTAGTTGATCCAGACGCCGCCGGGGGCCAGCACGGTGGCAACGGCGTCGAGGCATTCCCAGGGTGCCAGCATGTCCAGGACCACGCGGTCCACGGAGCCGGGGGCTTCGCTGCGGACCACCTCTTCCTGGAAGTCGCCCAGGGAGATCTGCCAGGCCGGGTGCGGGCCGCCGAAGATTGTTTCCACGTTGCCGCGGGCGATGTCCGCGAACTCTTCCCGGCGTTCGAAGGAGTGCAGGTAGCCCTGGTCCCCTACGGCGCGGAGCAGGGAGATGGACAGGGCGCCGGAGCCGACGCCTGCTTCAACGACGCGGGCGCCGGGGAAGATGTCTGCCATGGTGACGATCTGCCCGGCGTCCTTGGGGTAGACGACGGCGGCGCCGCGCGGCATCGACAGGACGAAGTCCGAGAGCAGCGGGCGGAGCGTCTGGTACTGCTGGCCAACGTTGTTCACCACAACGGAGCCGTCCATTTTGCCGATGATCTCGTCGTGGTTCAGGAAGCCCCTGTGGGTGTGGAAGGCCCCGCCGCGTTCAAGGGTGACGGTGTTCATCCGGCCCCGCTCGTCGGTCAGCTGGACGCGTTCGCCTTCACGGAAGGGTCCGCGGCGCCGTGCGGCTCCGACCGGCTGTGAACCGCTGGCTGCGCCACCGGCCCCGGCTGCTGCTGTGGCGTCGTTGACGGCAGTTTCGCTGCTCATGATGTTCCTCACTCCTGTAAACCTGTGGTGCCTGCGCATGGCTGCCTGGTGATTGCGTCGGCGGCATGGCACACCGGCAGGTAACTCTACCGGTTCCGGCCCCTTCGCTGCTCGCGGGAGGGCTGCCCGGGCTCCTAGGCCTGGCGGGTGCGGCGGTTCTTCCCCGTAATGGCGGCGAGGACGGCGTCCTGCGTCAGCAGTCCGGTCACCGCCCCGTTGTGGTCAACCACGGCGTAGTGCTTGCCCTCAACCTGGGCGAGGAACTGGATGAGTTCCTGCCCCTTCGACCATTCCGGGACGTAGGCGCCGGGGGCCAGCGCAAAGGCGACGGCGGTGACGGGAGTGGATCCTGCCGCTGCTTCGGGAACAGAGGCCAGGGCGGCCGGATCAACAACGCCCTGCGGCCGGCCGTCGGGGCCGCAGACAACCACCGACTTGTGGGCCGCCGCGCCGAAGCCCAGGAGGTCCCGGACAGAAGCCGTGGCGGGCACAGCCATGGCCGGCGTGGAAAGTCCCGCGGCAGTTACCAGCGGCAGGCGCGCCCGGAGGGTGCCTTGCTGGATTGACGCCGAGGCTCCCATCCACAGGAAGCTGCACACCAGGACCGTGATTATCACCATCATGAAGTCCGGATCGCTCCCGGCTAACATGGGCCGGAAAATGAACCAGGCCACCAGCGCCACGACGATGATGCGGCCCGCCCAGCCTGCGGCCACCGTGCCCTTCGCCTGGCTGCCGGTCGCTTTCCATACGGCTGACTCGACCAGGCGGCCGCCATCGAGCGGGAGACCGGGGAGGACGTTGAAAGCGCCGATGAGGAAATTAGCCCACATGAAGATGTTGTTGAGGATTCCAACCGCACTGTCCGGCGGCGGGTACGGAAGAAGTAGCCAGCCAGCTCCTGCAAGGACGAAGTTGACCCCCGGTCCGGCCAGGGCAACTATTACGGAACGTCCAGGGGAAGCAGTAAAGCTCTCGAACTGCGTATGTCCGCCCCACAGGTTGAGCACGATCTTCTGTGTCGGCCAGCCGTAGACTCTGGCGCTGAGCGCGTGGGCCAGTTCGTGCACCAGGACCGAAATGAGCAGAAGGACCGAATAGCCGAAAGCGACAATGAAGGCACCGGTCCCAAGATGTGGGTAATTCCGTTGCAGCACCGGCCCGTACACAATGACTGTGAACGCGGCGATGATGAACCACGAGTATGCAAGGACCACCGGCACACCGGCGATCCGGCCCAGGGGAATCCCTTCACGGCGGCCCGGTGCCGCAGCTTCCGGGGTTGCCGGTTCCCGCATGCCGGGTCCTCCGGGCGCCGGCGCCGTCACGGTGTGGTCCCGACGGCGGTTGCCGGCCCGGCAGCAGGGTTTGCCTTGTCCGCGGCGGCGAGGAGTTCCTCGAGGTCTGTGCGGGAACGTCCGGCCAGCGTGTCCCACAGCGTGTAGTGGGAGTGCTCGGGCAACGGGACGATGTGCGGAATGGCCACTGTGGTGACCCCTGACGCAACGGCCGCGGCCACGCCGGGCGCCGAGTCCTCCAGCGCCACGCAGTGTCCAAGGTGCAGGTGCGGGTCCGTCTCCTGAAGCCGTTCGACGGCGGTCAGGTACGCCTCCGGGTGTGGCTTGCCGCGGCTGACGGAATCGCCGGTGACGAGGAACTCGAAATAGGGGCGGGGAAGGCTGTCCACCACCTGGCGGGCCAGCGGACCTTCGGACATGGTCACCAGGGCACACCGGACACCGGCGAGGTGGAGGTCTTCGAGGAGTTCGCGGGCCCCGGGGCGCCACGGCACCTCTTGACGCACGCTGCTGACTACCTCGGCGGTGAGGTGGTCGATGATGTCCCGGATGCTGAGGGCAACGCCGGCCTTCTGCAGGAGTCCGGCGGAGAAGGTCAGGGACTGCCCCACCAGTTGCATGGCCTGTTCGTGGGACCAGGTGCCGCCGTGGGCTTCAACCAGCGCGTGTTCGGCGGCAATCCAGTATGGCTCCGTGTCCACGATGGTTCCGTCCATGTCCCAGAGGACGGCTTTGAGCGGTGATTCGGGGCCTGGAAGTTGCATGTCCCAAGTCTACGGGGACATGCTGGGCGGTCCCTGAGGGCTACGCCCTTGGCGAATACGCGGCTGGTAAGGCCTGTTGTGGCTGGTGGTTGCCGATGTTGCGGCGCTTCATTCCCTGCACGCCCGCACTCCTTGGACGTAGGGTGATGGAATGAATAGCTTCGAGGGAGACACCGCCGATACGGGTGCCGGACCCGAGCGGGAACGGTTCCTGCAGCCAGTTGCCGGGGGGCAGCGAGTCACGGTGATGCTGGCCGCCTTTGAAGGCTGGAACGACGCCGGGGAGGCCGCAAGCGACTCGCTGCGGTACCTCAACAAGCTGTGGGGCGGCAAAAAGGTTGCGTCCATCGACGCCGACGAATATTACGACTTCCAGTTCACCCGGCCCACGGTGCGCAGGAACTCGGCAGGGGAACGGAAGATCAAATGGCCTTCCACCCGTATCTATAAAGCCAGTGCGCCCAATTCCAACGTGGACGTCATCTTTGTCCAGGGCACCGAGCCGTCCTACAAGTGGCGGGCCTACACGGCTGAGCTGCTGGTGCACGCCGAAGCCCTGAACGTGGACTACGTGGTGCTGGTGGGGGCGTTGCTGGCCGACGTGCCACACAGCAGGCCCATACCGGTGAGCACGTCGTCGGATGACGCACCGCTGCGGGAGCGCATGAACCTGGAAGCGTCGCAGTATGAAGGGCCTGTCGGCATCGTCGGCGTCCTGTCGGAAGTGGCACTGCTGGCCGGGCTTCCCACGGTGTCGCTGTGGGCCGCCGTCCCGCACTATGTGGCGCAGGCGCCATCCCCCAAAGCCCAGCTGGCACTCCTGCACCGCATCGAGGAACTGCTCCAGGTGCCGCTGGACACCCACGAACTGGCCGAGGAAGCGGACGCCTGGGAGCGCGGCGTGGACGAACTGGCCACCGAGGACCCGGAGATCGCGGCGTACGTCCGCCAGCTGGAAGAGGCCAAGGACACGGCCGACCTTCCGGAGGCCACCGGCGAATCCATCGCCAGGGAATTCGAGCGTTACCTTAAACGGCGGGGCCAGGACAGACCCTGACCACTGACGAAAGGGGCCCTGCCGGAAATACATTCCGGCAGGGCCCCTTTTCCGTTAATAACGGTGCGTAGAAGCCTAGAGCTGAACCCCGAGGAGGGCGTTGACGGCGTCCCTCACCAAAGCCTGGTCTGAGGCGCTGGCCGGAGCGCCGCCGTCGTTCGCCTGCCGTGCCCAGCGCGACACCGCCGCGACGGCCGCGGGGGCGTCCAGGTCGGCCGCCAAGGCTGCCCGCATCTCTTCCACCAAGGGGGCCGCGGACCCCTGCGGGGCGTGATCCAGTGCGTGGCGCCAGGAGGCCAGGTCTGCCTTGGCTGCGGCGAATCCCTCGTCCGTCCAGGACCAGTCCGACCGGTAATGGTGGGCCAGGATCGCCAGGCGGATGGCAGCGGGTTCCTCCCCTGCTGCACGAAGTTTGGAGACGAGGACCAGGTTGCCCTTGGACTTGCTCATCTTTTCGCCATCCAGGCCCACCATGCCGGCGTGCGCGTAGTGCTTGGCCAGGGGTACCCCGGCCAGCGAATAAGCGTGACCGGCACCCATCTCATGGTGGGGAAAGATCAGGTCCGAGCCGCCGCCCTGGACGGTGAAAGGTGCGGGCAGGTACTTCTGCGCAATCACGGTGCACTCGATGTGCCACCCGGGGCGGCCGTCGCCGAGGCTGGCGCCCGGCCAGCTGGGTTCGCCGTCCCGCGCCACCCGCCAAAGCAAGGGATCCAGCGCCTGTCGCTTGCCGGACCGGCCGGGGTCCCCGCCACGTTCGGCAAAGAGTTCCAGCATTTCGCTTTCGGACAGTCCCGAGATGGAACCAAGGCTCCACGCATCGGGGGCGACGGACTGCTTTCCGGCCGCTTCGACGTCGTAATAGACGTCTCCGTCAGGCTCGCCGTTGGTTCCCGGAACTGTGTAAGCGAGGCCCTGGCTGACCAGCCGTTCCACCTCCGGCACGATGAGGCTGATGGATTCCACCGCTCCCACGTAGTGGTCAGGTGAGAGGACGTTCAGTGCTTCCATGTCGGTCTGGAACAGATCGATTTGGCTCTGCGCGAGTTCACGCCAGTCCACGTTGGTGGCCGTTGCGCGTTCCAGGAGCGGATCATCGACGTCCGTAACATTCTGGACATAGTCCACGTCCTTGCCGGCGTCCCGCCAGGCGCGGTTCAGCAGGTCGAAGGCGACATAGCTGGCCGCATGGCCCATATGGGTGGCGTCATACGGGGTGATGCCGCAGACGTACATCGAAGGCCGGTCCCCGGACTCCAGTACCACCTCGTGGCCTGCTGCGGTGTCGAACAAGCGGATGGCAGGCATGGTGCCGGGCAGGGTTGGAACGGGGCGGGAAGTCCAGGATTTCACAGACCAAGCCTAGTGCTAGGCGCTGATGACGCCGAAACCGAGCAGCAGGTACAGGGCCAGGCCCAGGAAGATCCGGTACCAGACGAACAGCCGGTAACTGCGCGTGGAGACGAACTTCAGGAACCAGCCAATGATGACGTAGCCCACCACGAGAGCGATGACGGTGGCCAACGCCGTCTCGGGCAATCCGTAGGGGCCCGTGATGCCGTCCTTGGATACCACCTTGTAGAGCTGGTACAGGCCGCTGCCAAAGACAGCGGGGATGGCCAGGAGGAAGGAGTACCGGGCGGCCGCTTCGCGGGTGTAGCCCATGAGGAGGCCGGCGGTAATGGTGCCGCCGGAGCGGGAAACACCGGGAATGAGGGCCATCGCCTGGGCAAATCCGTAGAGGATGCCGTGCTTGTAGGTCAGCTGGGTGAGGTCCCTCTCCTGCTTTCCCACGGCGTCGGCCACGGCGAGGATCAGGCCGAAGACGATCAGCATGGTGGCCACGATCCACATGCTGCGCAGCACCGATTCGATCTGGTCCTGGAACAGCAGCCCGAGGACGATGATGGGAAGGCTGCCAAGGATGACCAGCCATCCCATCCGGGCATCCGGGTCCTGCCGGGACACCCTTCCGGCCAACGAACCCGCCCACGCCTTAACGATGCGGACAATGTCCCGCCAGAAATAGACAACGACGGCCGTTTCAGTGCCCAGCTGGGTGATGGCCGTGAATGCTGCCCCGGGGTCTTCCGCGTTGGGCAGGAACTGCCCCACGATCCGCAGGTGCGCGCTTGATGAAATCGGTAGAAATTCGGTCAGTCCCTGCACAAGGCCCAGCAGGGCCGCCTCAAACCAGTTCACGCTAAGACCCTACGGCATGGGCATGCGTGCATCTGCCCGTAAGCTTGCTGCTATGCAGCAGCGTTACGTCGGCAACAGTGGATTGCGGGTTTCAGCCTTATCGCTCGGCACCATGACGTGGGGCGGGGAAACCGACGAACAGGACGCCTCGGAGTTGCTGCGGACCTTCCTGAATTCCGGCGGCCGGCACGTGGACACGGCGGCATCGTATGCCGAGGGCCGGTCCGAGGCGATGCTGGGCTCCCTGCTGGGCGACGTCGTCTCCCGCACCGGGCTGACCATTTCCACGAAGGCGGGAATGACGACGCCGGACGGTCGGCGCGGGATCGACACGTCCAGGAATGCGATGCTCACCGGCCTTGACGCAAGCCTCGCGAGGTTGGGCACCGACTACGTGGACATCTGGTTCGCCGAGGCCTGGGACGGCAACGTTCCGCTGGAGGAGACCCTCTCCGCCCTGGAGTTTGCTGTCCGCAGCGGCCGCGCCCGGTATGCCGGCATCTCGAATTACACCGGATGGCAGGCGGCGAAGGCAGCGGTCCTGGCCGGCTTCCCCCTCGTGGCGGCGCAGGCCGAATACTCCTTTCTGCACCGCGGTCCCGAGGCAGAACTCATACCGGCCGTGGAGGACGCAGGCATGGGCCTGATGGCCTGCGCACCCCTTGGCCGGGGCGTACTCACAGGGAAATACCGGGGCAGCATTCCGTCTGGTTCACGCGGCGCGTCCGCAACAGGGTCCGCGTCCGTCGAGCAGTACCTGGCGGAAAGGCCGTCGCGCACAGTGGAGGCAGTATGCACGGCAGCGAAGGGCCTGGGCCGGACGCCGCAGGACGTGGCGCTGGGCTGGCTGCTGGCGCAACACGGAGTTGCCACCGCGGTGGTGGGTCCCCGGACGCCCGTCCAGCTCAAGGAAATCCTCGAAGCCCAACTGTCTCCGTTACCGCCCGAGATTGCGCGGGCACTGGAAGACGTGTCCGCCGCGTCATAACCTGGGCCGGCCCCCGGGCTACTCCTCGACGATCTCCAGATCCTCGTCGTCCACGTCGCTGTCTTCGTCTTCGTCGTCCTCGTCGTCGAAGACCTGAAGCGGGGTCACTTCGTTGTAGGCCTCGTAGAGGGCGTCTTCATAAACTTCGAAGGCATCTGCCACGGCAAAAAAGGCTGCCTCCACGGAGGGATCACCATCTCCGCGCCGGTTCGATGCTGCTATAAGGTGTTCTTCCAAAGCGGTGGTCAGGGACGAAAGCGCGACACGCGGATCGATGCTCATGACTTCACGTTAGCGGGAAAAGGACGAAAATGGAGAGCAATGAAGGAACAATTTCTCACCAGCTCGGTCCAGCGGGAACGGGACTATTTGAGGCAGTACGAATACCTCGTGCTGACCGTAAGTCCGAACGAGTCCCTGCCTGAGGCGCGCCGCCGCCTGGTGGAACACTCCGAATACGGCAAGTGGGAACTGGAGCGCAGCAAGCTGTACATGGGCGGTGGCCGGCGCTTCTGGCTCCGCCGCCGGGTCATGCAGGTCCAGAGGACCGTCTAGGACACTGCTCCGGACGGGTTAGCCGTCCAGCGGACCCAACCAGGCGTTGGCCACGGTGTTGTGGGCGGATTCGTCGTCGGACGGATGGAACATCCCGGCCAGCACATCGCGGTAGAGCCGCTCCAGCTCGGACCCGCGGAAGTAGCTGGACCCGCCGCTGACCCTGATGGCCAGGTCCACGACGCGCCGGGCGGTTTCCGTGGCGTTCACCTTCAGCCCCACCAGCTTCGGGAACCACTGCGCTCCGTGCTCGGCCAGCGCATCAACATCCGCCGTGACGGATGCCAGCTGCGGATACAGGTTGTCCATCGCCATGGCGGCGTCCGCCACCTTCCAGCGGATGTCCGGATCCTGCGCGTAGCTGCGGCCGCCGTTCTTCAATGACGTGCGGCGTTTGGCGTTTTCCACGCCCAGGGTCAGCGCCCGCTCCCCCAAGCCGGTGTAGACGGCTGCCAGCAACGTCTCGAAGCAGGCGAAGATGGCGAAGATGAGCGGGTCGGCGTTGGGGCCAACAGGCAGCTTCCGGAAGATCCGCTCCGCCGGGACTTCCACACCGTCCAGGACGGTGGTGGCGGACTGGCTGGCCCGCATGCCCAGCGTGTCCCAATCGTCAAGGATGCGGTACCCCTCCGCCTGGCGGGTGATGAAGCCGTGGACCAGCTCCCCCGCGCCGTCCCTTGCCGCTGCGTCCTTGCCGAAGATCCCCAGCCGTGTCCAGGAGGGCGAAAGGCTGGTGAAAATCTTGGTGCCGGTGAACGAGTAACCCCCGCCGGGCAACGGAGCCGCCACGGTCCGGGAATCGAACAGCACCGAGTCATTGCCCGCCTCGGAGTTTCCAAACGCGAAGACCTCGCCCTGGGCTGCCTCGTCCAGGACGATATCCAGGGAGTTGTCGCCGCGGGCTTTCAGGACGTGCGCGACGCCGGTCCACACCAGGTGCATATTTATGGCAAGGGCGGTGGCCGGCGCTGCCGTTGCCAGCCTGCGCTGGCACTGCGCCGCCGCAGCGAGGCCAAGGCCCAGGCCGCCGTCGTCCGCAGGCACGAAGAGCTTGAGGTACCCGGCCTCCGCGAGGTCCCGCAGGTCCTCGTGGAAGAAACCGTTGTTCCTGTCATAGTCCGCGGCCCGCCCGCGGATCTTCTCCAGGAGCGGTTCCGGCAGCACGTCCTCGGGGGTCATGGGATTTCCTGTCAGTAATTGGTGAGAAGGGTGTTCAGGACGCGGGCACCGAACTTCAGCGAATCGGCGGGAACGCGTTCGTCGACGCCGTGGAACATGCCGGTGAAATCGAGGTCGTCCGGAAGCATCAGGGGCGCAAAGCCGTAGCCGGTGATGCCGAGCCGGCTGAGGGACTTGTTGTCGGTGCCGCCGGAAAGCGTGTAGGGCAGGACCTTCGCTCCCGGATCCTCCGAGTGGAGTGCATCGATCATGGAGTCCACGAGGTTGCCCGCGAACGGGACTTCCAGGGACACGTCGTTGTGGACGTAGCTGACGTCCACGCCGTTGCCCGCAAGTTCGCGGACGATTTCCAGGACCTGCTGCTCCTGGCCCGGGAGGGTCCGGCAGTCAATGAGGGCCTCGGCGGACTCCGGGATGACGTTGTGCTTGTAGCCGCCCTTGAGGAGCGTGGGGTTGGTGGTGTTCTGGAGGGTCGCCCCCACGAAGCGCGCCACAGTGCCCAACTGGTCCAGGAGCAGGTCCGGATTCTCGGCGTCGAACTCGACGCCGGTGAGTTCGGTGACCCCGTCGAGGAACTGGCGCGTGGTTGGCGTCAGCTCGATGGGCCACTTGTATTCGCCGATCCGGGTTACCGCGGCGGCCAGGCGGGTCACTGCGTTGTCCGTGTTGATCTGCGAACCGTGCCCTGCCCTGCCGTGGGCAACGAGCCGGAGCCAGGAGATTCCCTTTTCGGCAGTCTGCAGGAGGTAGGTCCGCTGGCCACCGATGGTTGCCGAGAACCCGCCCACTTCGGAGATGGCCTCCGTGGCGCCGTCGAAAAGTTCCGGGCGGTTCTCCACGGCGTACCGTGCGCCCAGTGCGCCGCCGGCCTCCTCGTCCGCAAAGAAGGCGAAGATAATGTCCCGCTTGGGCTTGGTGCCTGTGCGGGCAAAACTGCGCAGGACCGAAAGGATCATGGCGTCCATGTCCTTCATGTCGACGGCGCCGCGGCCCCAGATCAACCCGTCCTTCAGTTCGGCGCCAAATGGGTCCACGGACCACTGGTCGCGCAGGGCGGGCACCACGTCGAGGTGGCCGTGGACCACGAGGGCGCTGGCCGACGGGTCTTCGCCGGCCATCCGCGTGACCACGTTGGCCCGGCCCGGCTCGGATTCGAAAAGTTCGGCATCCAGCCCGACTTCTTCAATGAGCCCTGCAACGTACTCAGCCGCCGCCCGTTCGCCGGGGCCTGAGCCGTCCCCGTAGTTGGACGTGTCAATGCGGATGAGTTCCTGGCAGATCCGGACAACTTCATCCTCGGGCAGGACGTCAGGCATGGGGGCTCCTCGCTGGGTTAATCGGCTGGTTTGCACACGCGAAAGCGTTGCCCTCAGCCTACCCAGTTGGCCCGATTCGTTGTTCCCGGAAAGTCATGTTAGAGTTTTTCTCGCTGCTTCGGAGAGGCGCGAAACGTTGAAAGACGGACACGCTTCCCGGATTACCACCTGCGCGGGTGGCGGAATGGCAGACGCGCTAGCTTGAGGTGCTAGTCCTCGAAAGGGGGTGGGGGTTCAAGTCCCCCTCCGCGCACAAGGGAAAGCCCCGGAAAATCAGTGATTTTCCGGGGCTTTTTTGTGCCCCGGTTTTGGCGCAACCTTGTCACGCTGCAGTTTCGGCTATGAGTTCGGTCACTTCGCTTCCTGCTGGCAAATCGTCCAGCACCCGGCTTCGCTACTAGAGTCAAGACAATGCCGAACGCACAGCACACTGACGATTCCCAGCTGACCACCCCCGCGCACCAGTCGGACGGCTTTGTCCGGGTCCGCGGTGCCCGGGAAAACAACCTCCGCAACGTCAGCGTGGACGTTCCGCGGGACGCCATCGTTGCGTTCACCGGCGTCTCGGGCTCCGGTAAGTCGTCTTTGGCCTTCGGCACAATTTACGCCGAGGCCCAACGCCGCTACTTCGAATCCGTGGCCCCCTACGCCAGGCGCCTTATCCAACAGGGCCACAATCCGAAGGTAGAGCTGATCAGCGGGCTGCCGCCCGCCGTCGCGCTTCAACAGCGCCGCGGCACAGCGAGCAGCCGCTCCACGGTAGGAACTGTCACTACCCTTTCCAACTCGGTGCGCATGCTCTTTTCCCGGGCCGGCACCTACCCTGAAGGCAGCAGCCAGCTCGATTCGGACTCCTTCTCCCCCAACACGGCCGCAGGCGCCTGCAGGGAATGCCATGGCCTCGGAGTTGCCCACACGGTTTCTGAACAGTCGCTGGTCCCGGATCCGTCCCTCACCATCCGGGACGGGGCCATTGCCGCCTGGCCCGGCGCGTGGCAGGGAAAGAACCTGCGGGACATCCTGACCCACCTTGGTTACGACATCGACGTCCCGTGGCGCAAACTGCCCAAGAAGCACCGCGATTGGATTCTCTTTACGGAAGAACAACCGGTGGTGGAGGTAACGCCGCAGCGTGACCGGGTTGCCAAGCCCTACAAAGGCCGGTTCTGGAGCGCACGGAGCTACGTGCTTCATACTCTGGCCGACTCGCAAAGCGCATCCATGCGGGACCGGGTCCTGGCATTCATGGAGTCAGGTCCCTGCCGGCGCTGTTCGGGCACCGGGCTGATTCCCGAGGCCCTGGCCGTCACCTTCGCCGGCAGGACCATTGCGGAGTTCAACGCACTCCCGCTGGCAGACCTGGCGGACATCGTCCGTCCGACCAGTGAACTGGCCCAGGCCGGCACAGCCTCGCGCACCCAGCGTTCCGGTGAGTCAAACGAAGTGGCTGTCACCATCACACGGGACCTGCTTCAGCGGATCAACGTACTCCTGGACCTTGGGCTGGGATACCTGGCTTTGGGCCGGGGAACCCCCACCCTCTCGCCGGGCGAGATGCAGCGGCTGCGGATCGCCACCCAGTTGCGCTCAGGACTGTTCGGAGTGATCTATGTCCTCGATGAGCCGTCAGCAGGACTCCATCCCGCAGACGCGGAGCCGTTGCTGGAAGTTTTGGAGCAACTGAAGTCCTCCGGCAACTCCGTCTTCGTGGTGGAGCACAACATGGACGTTGTCCGCAGGGCAGACTGGCTGGTGGACGTTGGCCCGCGCGCCGGAGAAGGTGGCGGTGAAGTGCTGTACAGCGGCCCGGTGGAAGGACTGGCCGGGGTTGAAGCATCCGTGACCCGCCCGTTCCTCTTCGATGCGCCACAGCCATCCGTCCCGTCTTCTCGGTCCCGGAGCGATGAACCGCGTGAACCGGCCGGGTGGGTGGAGCTGGAAGGTGTCAGGCAGCACAACCTGCAAGGGCTGGACGCCCGTTTTCCCCTCGGAGTCCTGACGGCCGTGACCGGGGTATCAGGCTCCGGCAAATCCACCCTCGTTGGCCGCGTTCTCGGCGACGTGGTGGCTGCCTCACTCAGTACTGACAGGACAGCAGGGGAACAGGACGGGCCGGCGGAGCCGCTTCACATACGTGCGGTCAAAGGGAGCAACACCATCGACCGGCTGGTCACAGTTGACCAGAAACCGATCGGCCGGACGCCCCGTTCCAACCTGGCAACCTACACGGGCCTCTTCGATGCTGTCCGCAAAGTATTCGCGGGTACTGAAGCCGCCCAAGCCAAGGGGTTCGGCGCCGGCAGGTTTTCGTTCAACGTCGCGGGAGGCCGTTGTGAGACGTGCCAGGGCGAGGGGTTTGTGGCAGTGGAGCTCCTGTTCCTTCCGGGGAGCTACGGACCCTGCCCCGAGTGCGAAGGATCCCGCTATAACCCCGCCACGCTGGAGGTGGAATACCTCGGCAGGAATGTGGCTGACGTCCTGGGCATGACAGTGGACCTCGCAGCAGAGTTCCTGGCAGGGGTCCCCGCAGCGGCCCGCAGCCTCAAATGCCTGCAGGATGTGGGGCTGGGCTACCTTCGCTTGGGACAGCCGGCCACGGAACTTTCCGGCGGCGAGGCCCAGCGCATCAAACTGGCCACCGAGCTCCAGCGCGCCCAGCGCGGGCACACCCTGTACCTGCTGGACGAACCCACCACGGGCCTCCACCCGGCGGACGTCCAGCTCCTGATGGCCCAGTTGCACGGCCTCGTGGACGCGGGGAACACAGTGGTAGTGGTCGAACATGAGATGTCGGTAGTTGCCGCCGCGGATTGGGTCATCGATCTGGGGCCGTCCGGAGGGGACCAGGGCGGGCGGATCATGGCAACCGGCTCGCCGGAAGACGTGGCGCAGGCCTCAGGTAGCCGCACCGCGCCGTATCTGGCGGCAGCCCTCGGCCGTTGACGCCTAGGCGCCGGGCGGGACCGGCTTCTGGCTGACTGAACGGCCCAGCCACTCGGTAACCAATGCTTCGAGGAGGTCCGGCTGCTCATGCGGGAGCGCGTGTCCTGCCTGGTCAAGCACGGCGAAAGTGGCCCGGGGGTAGAGCTGAAGGAGGTCCCATGCGCCGGTGTAGCCCACCGTGGCGTCCTGCCGGCCGGCAAGGATGAGCGCAGGACCCGAATACGGCTGGCTGTCAGCAGCGGTGCCGCGAAACTCCCACTGCCGCGAAATCCGGTCCAGCGCCGCCTCGTCCGCCAATCCCAGGGAGGGAGCCACCGCCTCCTGATAGCGGTCCAGCGTTGCCTGCGTCTGGACCACGAAGTACTCCCCAAACGATGCGGCCTCTTCGGTGTCCAACAGCTTTTCCGGTTCTACGGCGGCAACCAGGACCTTATGCTCCGGAACGTCCCTGGCGTTCCCTTCCAGCGGACAGACCAGGCCGAGCCCGGCCACCTGCCGCACCCTTTTGCCCGCTATGGCACGGGCAAAGTGGGCGCCGGCAGAGTGGCCGATGAGCCGGAACGGCGCCGGGCCGATGAGGGCGTCGACGAAACCGAGCAAAATTTCGAGCACGTCATCGGCACCCGCAAGTGTTGCGGGCGCCGGCGTGCGGCCCATGCCCGGCAGATCCGGGTAAATCCTCCGGTAGCCAGGCAGCCTGCCGAATACCGGCTCAAAGACGGCGGCCATCTCCCGATGGTCCACGCCGGCGCCGTGCAGGACCAGGACCGGCACGCCGTCGCCGAATGCCTCGTAATGCAACGGAATACCGCTCACCTCACACTCCACAGCGCCAGCCTAGGCCGCCGCGTGACGCTTGCGGAACCCCACGGTTTCCTGCATACAAAAGGGAGCCTGATCGAAACGATCAGGCTCCCTTTCGTCAAGGCCGTGTGGCTAGTGGCCCGTGGGCTGGTCGAACCGCTGTCCGGCCGGGTTGGACGGCAGGATGGCAATGACGACGAGCGCCAGGGCCCCCAGGAACGGGACCAGGATGATCAGCACCAGCCAGCCGCTGATGTTGACATCGTGCAGGCGGCGGACCAGGAGAGCCAGTGACGGCACCAGCACTGCCAGGCCCCACACGAAGGCGATGATGGAGCCCACCAGGAAACCCGGCCCGGGAACAGTGGAACCGTTCGCGGCGACGGTGGCACCCGCCGCGCCGCCGACCTGCATGATGATGTTCAGGACGACGCTGACGGCAAAGCCGATCAGGGCCCACCACCAGTACTCGCTCCGGCTGGCCCGGCCCGAGAAGGTGGCGTACTTCTTGAAGAACCGCTTGGCGGCAATGGGCAGCGTGGCGCCGTAGTACGGAGCCCACAGCGGCGGCTCTCCGCCGGGCTGGTAGGACGTCGCCTGCTGCTGCTGCTGCTGCTGTTGGTTAGGGTATTGCGGATAGCTCATTTATTCCCCCCGGAATGGTAGACAGAGTGATGCCAGACCATCGTAGGGGTAAAAGGAGCCAAAAGTCCGTTCGATGGATAAACTTCATCCGGATTTCTACGAAGTGTTTCCCACATGACTCCACGTGGACTGCGATCACGTTGGTGACACAGCGCACAGGGTGCGTCAGTGCGGACGCAGCTTCCGGGTCCGGGGATGTCTCCTGCGGCCCTCCGGGCGGGAGCCCGCTGCGACGGGACGGTACTCGACTTTCCGTCTGTGCTCTCCAGCCCGGGTGTCACGCCGCTCCTGGCGGCGGGCTTTGCGTTCCGGCCGGTCGATGGCGGAGAGGATTACCAGCGTCCCGGCCATCCAGGCGAACGCTGTCAGCAATACCAAGGCAATGCCAATCTCGGTGCCCATGACTCCATTTTAGGATTGACGACGCCGCCCGGCGCTTCCCATATCCACAAATTTTGCTCAAGCCGGCAGCAGGCCGAGGCCGCCTACCGCCGCCATGACATCGTCAACCTCCACGGCCAGCAGGGCCGGGTCCGGGACGTCGGAAAAGGTATCCCCGCGGCGGAGCTTTGCCTTGGTGAGCACAACGTGCGGGCCAGGTGGGGGACCCCAGATTTCCGGCGGCGCCGGGCCGAAGAGCACCACCGAGGGCGTGCCATAGGCCGACGCCAGGTGCGCGGCACCGGTGTCGGCGGAAATGACGAGCCTGGCGCCGGCAATGACGGCGGCGAACCCGGCCAAACCCAGGCTGCCGGCGAGAACGGATTCCGACGGGAGACCAGCCAGCCCGCAGACAGCATGTGCGCGGTCCCGTTCTCCCTCTCCGCCGGTGAAGACCACGTGGTGGCCGGCCTGTGCGAGTTCCGCGGCAACGGCGGCGAATCTTTCGGCTGGCCAGAGGCGGCTGCCGTAGGCGGCACCAACATGCACCACGGTTGCTCCCGGCGCCGGGTTGGGAACCTGCGGATGTTCAAGCCGAAGATCTGTGGGATCAGTTTCGATCCCGTGCCAGGACAGCAGATGTGCCCAGCGCTCGCGCTCATGCAGTTCTGCCCGCCATGGCGGGCCGTCAAGGTTGCCACTGCGGTAGGCGATGGTCCGCCGGGCCCTTAGCGCCTCGATCCTGCCGGCGCTTTCCGGACCGTTTCCGTGGAGGTTCACTGCCACGTCCACCACTCCGGGTCGAAGGGCCAGCGGCTCGTCGAGCCCGTGCGTGGGCAGCAGCTCATAACCGCCAACCAGGCCCAGTGCCTCGGACAGCCACCCTTGGGCTGCGTAGCGGAGCCTGTGCTCCGGGAAGGCCCGGCGGATGGCCTTCAACGCCGGAACGGCTACTAGCAGGTCGCCGAGTTTCAGCGCCCGGAGCACCAGCAATTCCGGCCTGTCGGCTTTACCACTGCCCGCAGCGTCCGCGGGCACCGCTCCCCCGTTCATGCGAGTGACTTTCGTACGGCAGTGGCCACCAGGTTCCGCACATCCTCGTAGACCCCCCTGACCTCCACCCCGGCGACGATTGAATCGTCATGCGCACACCGCGGTGCCGTCCAGCCCACCTGCGTTATATCGATCCCGCACGTGGGACACGCCGTAAACCAGGAAAGGTGCACACGGTGCATTGACCTCCCCAGGGCACCGGCGTTGATGACGTTACCCACCCAGAAAACGCCCACCGTTGGCACACCAAACGCCTGGGCGAGATGGCGCGGGCCGCTGTCGTTGCCCACCACCACCGAGGCGCCGGCCAGCAGGCCCACCAGTTCGGCCATGGAGAGCTTGCCCGCCAGGGACTCCACGGATGTTGAGGCGGCTGTCGCAGCGATCTGTTCTCCCAGCTCCCGTTCGCTGTCGTCGCCGATGACCAGGACGCGGCAGCCGTCCGCGGCGCATGCGCCGGCAAGCTGGGCAAAGCGCTCAACGGGCCAACGACGCCGGGGGTCGGTTGCGCCCGGATGGATCACCACGAGGGGCTGCGCGCCGTCGTCGTTGGTTGCGTGGCGTGTGCCCCGCACCCCTGCCGCGGGGACAAGCCTCGCTTCAAGGTCCACGGGTACGGCGCCGGCGAACCCTGCCACCTCCAGGGCACGCAGGGGCTCATGCTGATAGTAGATATAGGGAACGGTCCGCTCCAGGCCTGCGGCATCCGCCGTCTGGGTACCCACAGTGTGGCGTGCTCCCAGGCGTAGCAGGAAGGGGTTCGAGTACCGTCCACCGCCATGAAGCTGTACAGCGAGATCAAACCGTCGTGCCCGCTGCCGGTCAAAAAAGCCTTCCAGCTCTGAGTGATCTTCAACACCGGGCCGGACGCCTTCGGCAAACGGCAGCAGACAAAAATCGTCCACCGGGCTTTCGACAGCAGCCAAAAGCGCCTCATGAACCGGCGTGCCGAGGAGCGTCAGGGCTGCCTCCGGATAGGCCGCTTTTAGTGCCGCCATCGCGGGAACAGCGAAGATCAGGTCACCCAGCCCGCCGCCGCGAAGGACGGCAATCCGCGAGATGCCGTCGAATTTCTCCAATACGGGCCCAACGCCCGTTGCTACCTGGGCGGCACCGCCAAAACCTGCCGTGAGTAGTTCCACGTGCGTCCTTTCGGATCCTTTGGGCGCACAACTGCTGGTGCGCCCACCGCTTCCGGCGCGGAAACCATCCAGTGGTGGTGGGCCGGCCGCGTCATGGAACCTGTACCCAGGCGGCGGCAAATATACTCCCTCTCTTGGGGAATACCCCCTTGATGCTGTACGTTTCATACGCGACAGGCCAACCAAAGAAAAGAGAAGCACCTAAATTGGCAACCGATTATGATGAACTGCGCTCCGACGTCAAGGAGTCGCAGGACAACTCGCTCGAGCAGCTCCAGTCAGCGAATGCTCCCGATGCGCGAAGTGTCGTCCTTGAGCTGGATGAGGCTGACGGGCTCGACAGCGCGGGCGTACCGGGCGGCGAATTCGTTGCCGAAGAGCTCGTGGTGCAGGTCATTCCGCAGGCTGACGACGAATTCACCTGCTACTCCTGCTTCCTGGTCCGTCACCGGTCCCAGATAGCCCGCCAGAAGGATGGTCACAGCTACTGCACCGAGTGCGAAGGCTAGGCACCAGGAACCCTTCGGATCCTTCCGGATCCGGCCGCAACGGAAGGCACGCCACCCGGCGTGCCTTCCGGCTTTAAAGGGGACGTCCAGCGTGGCCCGGTAGCGTTGGAGCCATGGACGGCACCTTAATCATTAGACGTGGCACGCCCGGATGAACGGGACCGCCGACCTGTGGCAGGTCCTGCTGGCATCCTTCACCCGCACGGCGCCGCCCCTCGTCACCCTGACCGAACTTGTGCTGGCGTTACTGGCCGCGACTGCGCTGTCCGTACCCCGGCGCTCCTGGAAGTACTTTGGCCTCCTGACCACGGCTACGCATGAGCTCGGACACGCTTTTGCCGCCGTAACGAGCGGACAGCGGCTCTCCGGCATCCATTTGCGCCTCGATCATTCCGGCACCACCACCACATACAGCCGCAGCAGGCTGGCCACTGTGTGGTCATGCTTCTGGGGGTACCCTGTGCCCGCGGCGGCCGGCGCGGTGTTTGTGGTGTGCGGATTCAGCGGCTGGGGGCCGGCTGCCATCGCCGCCGGAGGCCTCGCCCTTGCAGCCACGCTGGTGTTTCTGCGCAACCTTGCCGGATTCCTCATCACGCTGGCAGCGATTGGCGCCACCCTGGCCATGATCCTCGTTGTGCCCAGGGAATTCACTGGGCACGTCGCCGTCATCCTTGGACTGGCCTTGCTGGTTGGGGCGGTGCGGGACCTCATCAAACTGGCCCACGTGCACCTGCGCAGGCGGAGCCAGCTTGCCACCTCCGACGCCTACCTGCTGTACAGGGCCACCCATGTTCCCTCCGGTGTATGGATTCTCCTTTTTTCGGCTATCGTGGCCGGCTCGTGGATCGTCGCGCTGCAGCCTGTCACCGCCGTCCTGTCTGCTGGCGCATAGGCTGGGCAGATGAGCCACGACACGGAGAGCACCCTGACCGCCGGCGGAACCGGGGAGCACAGCACCCGGGGCGCCTACGTCACCGGCGGCCAGGAGTTTACGCGGGACACCAATTACATCGAGGACCGGGTGACCCGGGATGGCAGGCCCGGGGACCACGGCGAGCCAGGCTGGCGCGCCGAAGCAGGACGCTACCGGCTGGTTGCAGCACGGGCCTGCCCCTGGGCCAACCGGACAGTCATCGTACGCAGGCTGTTGGGCCTCGAGGAAGCTATCTCCCTTGGGCAGCCTGGACCAACGCATGATTCCCGGTCCTGGACGTTCGACCTTGATCCCGGCGGAAAGGATCCGGTCCTGGGCATTGAGCGATTGCAGGAGGCCTACTTCAAGCGTTTTCCCGGCTACCCGCGGGGTATTACCGTTCCTGCCCTGGTGGATGTGCCCACCGGCGCTGTGGTGACCAACAACTTTCCCCAAATCACGCTGGATTTCTCTACGGAGTGGACTGAATTCCACCGGCCGGGCGCCCCGGACCTCTATCCGGAACCGCTCCGCGATGAGATCGATACCGTGAACAAGCGGGTGTTCACCGAAGTGAACAACGGCGTGTACCGGTGTGGGTTCGCAGGATCCCAGGAGGCGTACCAGGCCGCCTACGACCGGCTCTGGACAGCCATGGACTGGCTGGAGGACCGCCTCACCGCTCAGCGTTACCTGGTTGGCGACACCATCACCGAAGCGGATGTCCGCCTGTTCACGACGCTGGCACGCTTTGACGCGGTTTACCACGGCCACTTCAAGTGCAACCGGCAAAAGCTCAGCGAAATGCCGGCCCTGTGGGCTTACGCCCGGGACCTCTTCCAGACTCCCGGTTTCGGGGACACCACAGACTTCGTGCAGATCAAACAGCACTATTACATCGTTCACGAGGACATCAATCCCACCGGCATCGTCCCGGCCGGGCCGGACCTGTCCGGGTGGCTCGAAGCGCACGGCCGGGAAGCGCTCGGCGGACGGCCCTTCGGCGACGGAACGCCACCAGGGCCAGTAAGGAAGGGCGAGGAAGTAGAGCCTGGGCACGGAGCGGCCCGCTAGGCGGAAAGCGGTTTCCCCTACAATGTGGGGATGCAGATTTCCCACGGCGCGGTAGCCGCCGGCTTCGAAGACGTCCTGGACCTATTTGAGTCCTTCCTGGCAGAAGACCCGAACTACAGCGCACAGCTCTCGGCGTACCACGGCGGTGTGCGGGTGGTGGGGTTGACCGGTGGCCCGGGCATGGCCGCGGACAGCGTTACCGGGGCTTACTCATGTTCAAAAGGCGTCGCCGCCATGGTGATCGCTCTCCTGGTGCAAGAGAACGTCCTTGACCTCGACCGGCCCGTGGCCTTTTATTGGCCGGAGTTTGGGGTGCACGGCAAGGACCGGTTGTTGGTACGTGAGGCCCTGTCGCACCAGGCGGGGCTGCCGGGCATCGAAGGTGGCTTTGGGTTGGCCGAGTTCACAACAGCCGGGGCTGCGGCCAGGCTGGCTTCAGCCCGGCCTGTGTGGCAACCGGGACGGCAGTTCGGCTACCACGCACTCACCATAGGCATCCTGATGGAGGAGCTTTGCCGGCGGACGTCGGGAGAGTCATTGCAGGACCTTTACGACCGTCGGATCCGGATCCCGTATGGTGTGGACTTCTTCCTGGGGCTGCCCGACGAAGAGGAACACCGCTACAGGGACGTCCTGTACACCGCTGAACCTGACCAGCCATGGCTCGATCCACTGAGCCTGGACGGGCTGAACTCGAATTCACCGGTCAGCACCATCATGGAACTCCCGAACATCCGGAGTGTCCGCGCAGCCGGAATGTCAGCCGCCGGAGGCGTGGGCTCAGCGGACGGCCTTGCCCGCCTGTACGCTGCGGCCACCACTGGCGCGGACAACTCAGAACCATTCCTCGGCGAGGACACAGTCCGCCGGATGTCCACCGAACAGGTCTGGGGACTGGACCGTTCGTCAGGCCTGGACAACGCCTTCGCCGTGGTCTTCATGAAACCTCACCCCTCCCGCAACTTTGGCAGCCACCGGGCCTTCGGCCATGAAGGCGCCAACGCCGCGCTTGGCTTCGCGGACCCGGCCTACTCCCTCGGTTTCGGTTACATTCCGCAGCGGGCCGAGGACGGCCGGACGCCCGGCAGGGCCCATCGGCTGGCGGCCGCAGTACGGCGCTCGGCGGCCGCACTGGCGTAGAACGCACAAGCCATCCGGCGCCCTGACCTGCGCCTTTTGGGGTTGCGGGTAAAACCACCCTAAGGTTGGGCGGATGAGCACGCCGCAAGCCAGAACGCAAGTCATATGGGGCCGGGGAACCGAGATCCTGAAGCGGGCGGTCTCCGGACTCACGGCCGCCTTCGCCGCCCAGCGGCTCCAGCTGGCCGCCAAAGCGGCCATCGCAGCCGGGCTTGCCTTCCTGATTGCACCCCTGATGCCCGGGGCAGCTGCGGACTACCCCTACTACGCTCCGCTGGGAGCCCTGGTGGCGATGTACCACAACATCGCCGGCTCGGTCCGCCAGGGGCTGCAGGCATTGGCCGGCCTCGCCGTCGGCATCGGCTTGGCATTCGTCCTCGTGGCCTTTACCGATCCCTCACCCCTTACCGTGGCGATCTTCATGGGCATCGGCGTCCTCCTGGGCGGCCTGCCCGGCATCGGATCCGGAAGTGATTGGATTCCGACGGCGGCCCTCCTCGTGTTGCTGGTGGGCAACAGCCACCCCGACGATTTTTCGTTCGGTTACCTGGTGCAGATGGGTGTGGGTGTGGCCGTGGGCATCGGCGTGAACTTCGTGATATTTCCACCGCTGCACTTCAACGCAGCCGCAGCCAGCCTCGACGAACTGCGGCGTGCACTCGGGACCCAGCTGACCGACATGGGGAAGGCGCTCCGGGAGGAGTGGCCGCCCGCCCATGCCGAATGGTCCCGCCGGTCCGATGAACTGGCAGCTGCCACACGCTCCGTACGCCACCTCGTCAGGGAAGCCGATGCCAGCCGCCGGGGCAATCCGAGGCGGAGGTTCCATCCCCGCGACGTGGACGAGGACTACAGGCACCTGCGGGAGCTGGAGCGGGTGACGTTCCACATCCAGGACATGACCGACGTGCTCACCGATGTCATTTGGGAAAGCGACGTCCCCTACGAGGTGCCGGTTCAGGACAGCAAACCCCTGTCCGAGGCGATGACGGCCGCCGGAGACCTGCTGACGTCCTACGGGGATGATGACAAGCAGGGGCACCAGGACCGCTTCGATGCCGCGAAGGCAGCGGTGGACGCGTGCATGGCTGCCACCTCCACCAGGGAAGCCGAGCAGGGAACGGTACCCGCTTCGGAATCCATCCTGCTTAGCCTGCACCGCATCCTTCGGGCCGTCCGAACGGCAGACTAGCGGGCGTTCCTAGACCCGTTCTTCCTGCACCAGCCCTGAAACGCCGGTTTCGGCGGGGCCGGGAGTGGCCTTGCCGGACCCTTCGCTACCCGTGCCGGCGGCCGTGCGTTCAAGCGCCGCAACTGAGCCGGTGAAGTGGCGCCGCCCGGACCGCGGGTTCCAGGCAACGAAATCCGAACGGTGCCAGCCGCCTGTGCCGTCCTGTTCAGTGCTGATGTCCAGGGCAACCCGCGCCGGCAGGAACACCGGTGCTTCGAACCCGACCTCCCAGATGAAGGAATCACCGCGGGCAGGGCCGACGTCGGCGAGCGCCCTGGAAGCCAGGTACATGCCGTGTGCTATCGACCGGCGCATGCCCAACGCCTTCGCAGACAGCACGCTGAGGTGAATGGGGTTGAAGTCGCCGGAAACGGCGGCGTAGGCCCGGCCCGCGTCGACACCCAACTGCCAGAGTGCCGTCGGATCGGGCGCACGGAAGTCGGGCTTGCCGTGATGGGCCGAAGGTTTATCGATCCCCGGCAGGAAGATCCCCTTCGCCAGGTAAGTGGAGACTCCCAGCCAGCAAACGGCATCACTACCGGATTTGCGGACTTCTGCCACAACGTCCACCTGCGTGCCGGACCGGTGCCCCCGCAGGTTCTCTACCCGCGCAGTGATGTCGAGGGCCTCGGTGAAGAGGAGCGGCACGCGCTGTTCCACCCGGTTGCCCAGGTGGATCATGCCCAGCAGAGGGAGCGGGAAGTCGTCCCGGTTCATCACGCTCATGGCCAGTGGAAACGCCAAGGCATGGACGAACCCCGCGGGCAGCACATCGCTGGCGGTCTCGCCCAACAGGTGCTGGTAGGCGGTCAGGTTTGCGACGTCCACCGCGACGCCGCGCACCTCGTGGCTTTCCTCGGGCAGGTGGGAGGAATCGGCTGTGCCGAGGAGCCGCCGCCGGGCAGCCTGCGCGGCGGCGTTGATGTAGAGCTTGGACAGTGACGGCATCTCTCCCAGGATGAGGGGCTGCGCCGCCACTACGCGCCTACCAGGTTCTGTCCGCATACCCGGAGTACTTCACCGCTGATGCCTCCGGCGGAGTCACTGGCAAGGAATGCGATGGTCTCAGCCACGTCCGCGGGCTGGCCGCCCTGCTTGAGCGAGTTCAGGCGCCTCGCTGTTTCCCGAAGGGCCAGGGGGATCCGTGCAGTCATCTCTGTTTCGATGAACCCCGGTGCCACTGCGTTGATGGTGCCGCCGGCTTCTGCCAGCAGTGGCGCTGTTGCCCTGACCATGCCCATGACTCCTCCCTTGGAGGCCGCATAGTTGGTCTGCCCCCTGTTCCCGGCAATCCCGCTGGTGGACGCAACAGTCACGATACGCGGTGACTGGCTGAAGTGCTCCGATGCGAGGAGCGTCTCGTTGATCCGAAGCTGGGCAGCGATGTTGATGTTGATGACCGAGTCCCAGCGGGCCGGATCCATATTGGCGAGGAGCTTGTCGCGCGTGATGCCGGCATTGTGGATGACGATATCGAGCCGGCCGTGGCGTTGAACGGCGTGGTCGATGATCCTTTGCCCGGCATCCGCACGGGTGATGTCCAACTGCAGGGCTGTTCCCTTGACTTCGTTGGCCACGGCCGCCAGGTGGTCCCCGGCCGCGGGGAGATCCACCACCACCAGGGTGGCGCCGTCCCGATGCAGGGTGCGGGCAATCTGCGCGCCGATCCCCCGGGCAGCGCCCGTGACGACTGCGATCTTTCCTGCCAGTGGTGTACCAGCGTCCTGCGGCAGCGTGCCTCCGGCGTCGGAAATCTTCAGGAACTGCCCGTCCACGAACGCTGAACGTCCGGAAAGGAAGAAACGCACGGCGCCCAGGGCGCTGGGGCTCATGATGTCCACGCCATCCGCCAGGAGGATGCCGTTTCCGGTTGCGCCGGCACGCAGTTCCTTCGCGAGGGACCGCAGGAGCCCGTCGATTCCCTGACGGGCCGCTGCAACTGCGGGCGAACCGGCTTCAGCGGCGGGCCGGGACACCGTGAGGACCCTGCCGCTTGGCGCGAGGTCCCGAAGGGAAGCTGCCGCGCCCAGGACGGTCCTGCCGAGGTCCTCCGGCCGTTCCACCTCGTCCAGCACCAGGATGATGGCCCCGAGCTTCTCGCCTGGAACTGCGTGCCGGCGGATGTCCAGGTCCCAGGACAACAGCTCAGCGCCCAATTTGTCGGCCGCCGCGGAATCGCCCTGGATGACGACCGGTCCCGATATCAGGGGCTGCCCCGGGTTGTACCGGCGCAGCAGCGCCGGCTGGGGCAGTCCAAGCCTCTTGGCGACGTTCTTACCGAGCCCCTGGTTGACCAGTTGCGTGTATTTGTCTGCCATGCCCGCCTCCTACACCGATTCCAGGATTGCGACGACGCCCTGGCCGCCGGCAGCGCACACCGACACCAGTCCGCGGGCCGGCCGCCCGTCCGTGCTGCCCTTGGCGTGCAGCAACTTGGCCAGCGACGCCACGATGCGTCCGCCCGTGGCCGCAAACGGGTGTCCTGCGGCCAGCGACGAGCCGTTGACGTTCAAACGTGAGCGGTCCACCTTGCCGAGGGCACCGTCCAGGCCCAACCGGGTGCGGCCGAACTCTTCGTCCTCCCACGCAGCAAGCGTGCTCAATACGGTGGCCGCGAAGGCTTCGTGGATCTCGAAGTAGTCGATGTCCGCCAACGTCAGGTTGTGGCGGGCCAGCAGCCTGGGAACCGCGAAGACCGGAGCCATCAGGAGCCCGTCCTTGCCGTGGACGAAGTCCACCGCCGCGGCCTCAGCGCCCACCACGGCAGCGAGCTTCGGCAGGTCGCGGGCGTCTGCCCATTCGTCCGAGGCCAGCAGGACCGTTGAAGCGCCGTCTGTCAGCGGCGTCGAGTTTCCGGCGGTCATGGTGGCGTCGGCGCCAAGGTTCCTGCCGAAGACGGGCTTCAGCGACGCGAGCTTTTCCGCCGAGGTATCGGCGCGCATGTTGCCGTCGCGGGACAGTCCCCGGTAGGGGGTGATGAGGTCGTCAAAGAAGCCAGCCTCGTAGGCGGCTGCAAGGTTGCGGTGGCTGTTGAGGGCAAGCTCATCCTGGGCTTCCCGGGAAACCTTCCATTGGGCTGTCGTGAGGGCCTGGTGCTCCCCCATGGACAGGCCGGTGCGCGGTTCTGCGGTACCCGGAGCCAGCGGAGCCAGGTCCTTGGGGCGCAGGCGGCTGAGGATCTGCAGCCGCTGCGGCAGCGTCTTTGCCCGGTTGAGGTCGAGGATGACCTCCCTGAGGCCTTCGCTGACCACCACTGGGGCGTCCGAGGCGGAGTCGACCCCGCCGGCGATGGCTGAGTCAATCTGGCCGAGCTTGATCTTGTTGGACAGGCCCACCACGGTTTCCAGGCCCGTGGCGCAGGCCTGCTGGAGGTCGTAGGCCGGCGTTTCGGCTGACAGCGCCGAGCCGAGGACAGCTTCGCGGGTCAGGTTGAAGTCACGGGAATGCTTGAGTACCGCGCCGGCTGCCACCTCTCCCAGGCGTTCGTCCTGGAGGCCGAAGCGGGCAATGAGTCCGTCCAGGGCCGCCGTCAGCATGTCCTGGTTGGAGGACTTTGCGTAGGCACCTCCGGCACGGGCGAAGGGAATCCTGTTGCCGCCCACAACGACTGCCCGGCGGAGCGCGGTGGCCCCCGCGGTTGGGCGGGCTGACTCTTCGGGGCCGGTGGCTGACTGTCCGTCAATGGACATGGGTATCTCCTCTGGTCGCATGCAGTTACCGATACCCAGCGTACCTGATACGCTGGGTATCGTGAACATCCCCGGAGCAGTAACTGAAGCACGCGCCGACGGGCACTCCCCTGCAGCCAGTCCGGACGGCAGGTCGTCCCGCTGGGAGTCCCACCGTGAAGAACGCCGGCGGCAGCTGATCAAGCAGGCCCGGCGGGCGGTACATGCACTTGGCAGCGACGCCTCCATGGAGGACATCGCCGCAGCTGCCGGAACGTCCAAGTCCGTGTTCTACCGCTACTTTGGCGACAAGGCCGGGTTGCAGCAGGCGGTGGGCGAGGTGGTCCTGGACCAGATGCAGCGGCGTATCCGCGAGGCCGCTCAGAGCGCTGTGACGCCGCGGGAAGGGCTGTTCGCGATGGTCTCCGCCTACCTGCAGATGGCGTCCACCAGCCCGAACGTCTACACCTTCGTGACACGCCACGCCGAGGCGTCCGGCGCGGCGGCCGTCTCCGGCGCCCTGGGGCACTTCTTCGACGCAGTGGCCGAGATGATCGCCACCCCCATGCGCTCCCACTTGGGTGACGGGAAGGAAGCGGTCATCGGGTTCTGGCCCAAGGCCGCCATCGGCCTCGTGCGAAACGCCGGCGAACAGTGGCTCAGCACCCCTGACTCCCCCGCCAAACCGGGCCAGGACGCCATGGCCCGCCAAATCACCGACTGGCTCTGCGTCGGCATCGCACCCGAACTGTCTACTCCGAGCACCACCAAGCAACCTGTCAGCACCAACGAAGGACATTGACATGACTGAAGTAGTGGACCGCCCCGCCGCCAAGGGCTCCGGGCCGGCCGGAACCGCCCGGGTCCCTGCCCACACGGACCGCCCCCTGCCCGCCGTCGACACCGAAGCGCTGGGCAGGCACCTCCTGGGCAAGTGGGCGGATGTCCGCCGCCAGGCGCGGGAGCTCGCCGCCCGTCCCGAACTGCACAAGGTCGAGGGCGAGACCCACACGGACCACCGCGCCAGGGTCTTCGGGCAGTTGCAGTACCTCGTTGACAACGGGGCGGTCCACCGCGCCTTCCCTTCCGAGCTTGGCGGCTCCGACGACCACGGCGGCAACATCGCCGGCTTCGAGGAGCTGGTGGTTGCGGACCCGTCGCTGCAGATCAAAGCCGGGGTGCAGTGGGGACTGTTCGGCTCAGCCGTCATGCACCTTGGCACAGCAGAACACCACGCCAAGTGGCTCCCCGGAATCATGAGCCTTGAAATCCCCGGTTGCTTCGCCATGACCGAAACCGGACACGGCTCCGACGTTGCAAGCATCGCCACCACTGCCACCTACGACCCCGGCACCGCGGAATTCGTTATCCACACGCCCTTCCGCGCTGCCTGGAAGGACTACATCGGGAACGCCGCAACGGACGGACTCGGCGCAGTGGTGTTCGCCCAGCTGGTGACGCAGGGCGTCAACCACGGGGTCCACGCCTTCTATGTGGACCTCCGCGACCCGGACACCAAGGAATTCCTGCCGGGCATCGGCGGTGAGGACGACGGAATCAAGGGCGGCCTCAACGGGATCGACAACGGACGGCTGCATTTCACCAATGTCAGGGTCCCGCGCACCAACCTGCTCAACCGCTACGGCGACGTCGCTGCCGACGGCACCTACAGCTCCCCCATCGCCAACCCCGGCCGGCGCTTCTTCACCATGCTGGGAACCCTGGTCCAGGGCAGGGTGTCCCTGGACGGTGCAGCGGTGGCGGCATCCAAGGTGGCGCTGAAAGCCGCCATCCAGTACGCCACCGAGCGCCGGCAGTTCAACGCTTCGTCCCACACGGACGAGGAAGTGCTGCTGGACTACCAGCGGCACCAGCGCCGCCTGTTCACCCGGCTCGCCACCACCTACGCCGCCGGGTTTGCGCACGAACAGCTGCTGCAGAAGTTCGACGACGTCTTCTCCGGCGCCGCGGACACCGACGCGGACCGCCAGGACCTCGAAACCCTTGCGGCGGCCCTCAAGCCCCTCAGCACCTGGCATGCCCTGGACACCCTGCAGGAATGCCGCGAAGCCTGCGGCGGCGCCGGGTTCCTGATTGAAAACCGGTTCGCCTCGCTCCGGGCCGATCTGGACGTCTACGCCACGTTCGAAGGCGACAACACCGTGCTGCTGCAGCTCGTTGCCAAGCGGCTGCTGGCCGACTACGCCAAGGAGTTCCGCAACGTGGACTTCGGTGTCCTGGCCCGCTATGTGGTGGGGCAGGCCACCGGCGCGGCGATCCACCGCACCGGCCTGCGCCAGGTGGCACAGTTCATCACCGACACCGGCTCCGTGCAGAAGGCCGCGATCGCCCTGCGGGACGAGGAAGGACAGCGGGCCCTCCTCACCGACCGGGTGCAGACCATGGTCGCTGAGGCCGCCACCGCGCTCAAGGGCAGCAACCGGCTCCCCCAGGACAAGGGCGCGGCCCTCTTCAACCGCCACCAGAACGAACTGATCGACGCTGCGCAGGCCCACGCCGAACTGCTGCAGTGGGAGGCCTTCACCGAGGCGCTCGCCGACGTCAGCGACCCCGGCACCAAGAAGGTCCTGACCTGGCTGCGTGACCTCTTCGGGCTGTCCCTGATCGAGAAGAACCTCTCCTGGTACCTCATGAACGGCAGGCTCTCCATGCAGCGGGCGCGTACCGTAGGCGGCTACATCAACAGGCTGCTCGAGAAGATCAGGCCGCACGCACTGGACCTGGTGGACGCGTTCGGGTACGGCGACGAACACGTCCGCGCCACCATCGCCACCGGCGCCGAAAAGGTACGCCAGGATGAGGCCCGCGCGTACTTCCGCAGCCAACGTGCCAGCGGACAGACCCCCGTGGACGAAAAGGTGCTGCTGGCCCGCAAAGCCGGCGGCCGCAAAGCCTAAAGCCCGCCAGCGGCCCACCACCGCCCCAGAGCAAAGTCCTGGCATGACGACGGCGCCGCTTCCCTTCCACGGGGAGCGGCGCCGTCGTCGTACTGCTGGGGGACGTCAGCTGACGGCGGGCAGCACCGAGCGGTACACCTCGAGGGTGGTCTCCGTGATGGACTCCCACGAGAAGTGCTTTTCGGCACGCTCGCGGCCCGCCTGGCCCATGGCCCTCGCGCGGGCCGGATCGGACACGACTTCCGTGAGGGCGGCCGCGAATTCACTGACGAACTTTTCGGGGTCCAGCGGCGTCCCGGTACCGTCGGTGACCTGCTCAAGGTCCACCAGCAGCCCGGTCCGGCCGTGCTCCACCACCTCGGGAATGCCACCCGTGGCGCTGGCCACCACTGCGGCACCGCAGGCCATGGCCTCGAGGTTAACGATGCCGAGCGGCTCGTAAATGGAGGGGCAGGCGAAGGCGGTGGCGTGGCTCAGAACCTGTATGAGCTCGTGGCGGGGCAACATCCGCTCGATCAGCACCACGCCGGTCCGCTGCTTCTGCAGGTCCTCGATGAGTGCGGCGGTCTCGGCGGCCAGTTCCGGGGTGTCGGCCGCGCCCAGGCACAGGACGAGCTGGACGTCATCAGGAAGCTTCGCGGCTGCCCGAAGGAGGTACGGAACCCCCTTCTGCCGCGTGTTTCTTCCCACAAAGACGACACTTGGCCTGGCGGGATCAATGCCCAGCGCACGGATGGCGTCGTCGTTTTCGTCACGCGTCCACATCTCGACATCGATGCCGTTGTGCACCACCCGGACCTTCTCCGGATCCACGTCGGGGTAGCTGCGCAGGATGTCCTGCCGCATGCCCTCGGACACGGCAATGATGGCGGCGGCAGCCTCATACGCTGTCTTCTCGACCCAGGAGGACAGGGCGTAGCCGCCACCCAGCTGCTCCGCCTTCCACGGCCGCAGGGGCTCCAGGCTGTGGGCACTCAAAACATGCGGAATTCCGTGCAGCAGCGAGGCCAGGTGGCCGGCCATGTTGGCGTACCAGGTATGCGAGTGGACCAGGTCGGCGCCCGCGATGTCCGGAACGATCCTCAGGTCCACGCCCAGCGTCTGCACGGCGGCGTTGGCGGAGCCCAAGTCTTCCGGCACAGCGTAGGAAGTCACCGCTGCCCCGTGATAGTCGGCGTCGCGTGGAGCACCGAAGGCACGAACCTGCAGGTCAACGTGCTTACTAAGCACCCTGCTCAGTTCGGCGACGTGCACCCCGGCGCCACCATAAATTTCCGGCGGGAACTCTTTAGTCACAATATCTATTCGCACAAGACCCAAGGTAGTCCTTCACGCATAACTGTTCTAGTGTGAAGGAGTCCGGGCGTACCGGACTGTCTTGGGGAGTTACGAAGGCGTACAGGAGCGACCACTATGCCGTTGAATAAAAAAGTCCTGGCCATTGTCCTCGCAGGTGGCGAGGGAAACAGACTGATGCCACTGACGGCTGACCGGGCGAAGCCCGCGGTGCCTTTCGCCGGCAGCTACCGCCTTATCGATTTTGCGATTTCCAACCTGGTGAATTCGCGCTACCTGCAAATTGTGGTCCTCACCCAATACAAATCCCATAGCCTCGACCGGCATATTTCCGAAGCCTGGCGCATGTCGACCCAGCTGGGGAACTACGTCGCGTCCGTCCCCGCACAGCAGCGCGTGGGCAAGAGCTGGTTCCTGGGCAGCGCCAACGCCATCTACCAGTCCCTGAACCTGATTCATGACGCCAACCCCGACATCGTCGTCGTGGTCGGTGCAGACCACGTCTACCGCATGGACTTCGCCCAGATGGTGGAGCAGCACGTCCACAGCGGCGCCAAGGCAACGGTTGCCGCCGTCCGCCAGCCACTGAGCATGGCCGACCAGTTCGGCGTCATCGAGGTGGACCAGAACGATCCGCAGAAGATCGCGGCATTCGTTGAAAAGCCCGCCACCACGCCCGGCCTCGCTGCGGATCCGTCCCAGTTCCTCGCCTCCATGGGCAACTACGTGTTCGACGCCGACGCCCTGGTTGCGGCCCTGCACGTGGACGCCGAACGGCTCGACACCAAGCACGACATGGGTGGCGACATCATCCCCTACTTCGTCAACCAGGGCGAGGCAGGGGTCTACGACTTCACACTCAACGAAATCCCCGGCTCCACCGAACGCGACCGCACCTACTGGCGCGACGTAGGCACCATCGACTCCTTCTACGACGCCCACATGGACCTCATCTCGCCGCTGCCGGTGTTCAACCTCTACAACTCCGAGTGGCCCATCTACACGCGGCAAAGCATCTCCCCGCCTGCCAAGTTCGTCCGAGGCCTCAACAACACGGTAGGCACCGCCCTGGATTCAATCGTGTCCAGCGGCGTGGTGATCTCCGGCGGCGTGGTGGAGGGCTCCGTCCTCTCCAACGACGTGTATGTGGCAACCAGCAGCAGGGTGATCGACTCCGTGCTGATGGACAAGGTGCAGGTCGGCGAGGGTGCCGTGATCAACCGGGCCATCATTGACAAGAACGTCAAGGTGCCGGCCGGCGCCGCCATCGGTTTGGACCCGGACCTCGACCGGGCACGTGGCTTCAAGGTCACGGAATCGGGCATCACGGTCCTGTCCAAGTACCAGGAAGTCCCCGAGCCCGGCGAGCACGAACGCCAGCTGGCAGCCGAGAACCTGCACCTGGTTCCCAATGCCGTGAAGGCCGCGGCGGACCAGTACCCGGAGGTGCGCGAATCGGTGGACAAGGTGGCCCGGACCCACGCCGCCGCAGCCGAAGCTTCCCCCGGAGCACGAGTCTCCTGACCCACCGCTGACATCTGGTCGAAGGACCGGCGGCGCCTGCACGGCGCCTCCGGTCCTTCAGTCATGATGCCCTGTTTCCACGCTGTAAAATTGACCCAATGAGCTCCCCCGACCTGACCCCTGAGGAAATCCAGGCCTGCCTCAAGGTCCTGAACACCATCCACGTCTATGACGAGGAGCACCCCGACTACATCTCGGTGCGCCGGGCCACCGGCAAGATGTTCAAAGCGGTCAAACGCCACCGCAGGGTCACCAAGCGCGACCTGATTGCCGACGCCGACCGTGCCGTCATTGCCCTGACGGCCACGGCCGCCCCGGACCGGATCGACGACGAGACGCGCGGAAACAAGCTCGCCCCCTCGGCCACCGGCGAAGTGGCCGGCCACCTGATCCGGTCCCGGCCGTGCTACATCTGCAAGCAGCACTACACCCAGGTGGATGCCTTCTACCATCAGCTGTGCCCGGAATGTGCGGCCTTCAGCCACAGCAAGCGAGATGCGCGCACCGATCTCACCGGCCGCAGCGCCCTGCTGACCGGCGGCCGCGCCAAGATCGGCATGTACATCGCCCTCCGGCTGCTGCGGGACGGCGCCCACACCACCATCACCACCCGGTTCCCCAAGGACGCGGCCCGCCGGTTCGCCGCCATGGAGGACAGCGCCGACTGGCTGCACCGGCTGCGGATTGTCGGCATCGACCTCCGCGACCCGTCCCAGGTCATGGCGCTGACCGACTCCCTCAACGAGGCCGGGCCGCTGGACATC
Source organism: Pseudarthrobacter sp. 10T415 (assembly GCF_056394175.1). Taxonomy (NCBI): domain Bacteria; kingdom Bacillati; phylum Actinomycetota; class Actinomycetes; order Micrococcales; family Micrococcaceae; genus Pseudarthrobacter; species Pseudarthrobacter sp. 10T415. Next base: position 336,674 of record NZ_JBFTHJ010000001.1, read on the forward strand.
ATCATCAACAACGCCGCCCAGACCGTCCGCCGCTCCGGCAATGCCTACAAACCACTGGTGGATGCCGAGGACGAACCGCTGCCCGCAGCCCTGGAGCAGGCCAACGGCGGACCGGAGCTGCTGACGTTCGGCCACGCACATGACAAGCATCCGCTGGCCATCGCAGGCACCGTCACCGAGCACCCCGTCCTCGCCGGGGATGCCGTGACGTCATTGGCACTGTCCACCGGTTCCGCCTCACTGGAACGCATCGCGGCGGGAACGGCCATCGACGCCGGCGGACTGGTCCCGGACCTGGCCACCATCAACAGCTGGACGCAGGTGGTGGACGAGGTGGACCCGCTGGAGATGCTTGAAGTCCAGCTCTGCAACGTCACGGCGCCGTTCCTGCTGGTCAGCCGGCTCCGCGGGGCCATGCAGCGGTCCACGGCACACCGCAAATACATCGTGAACGTCTCCGCCATGGAAGGCCAGTTCTCCCGCGCCTACAAGGGCGCCGGGCACCCGCACACCAACATGGCCAAAGCCGCGCTGAACATGATGACCCGGACCAGCGCACAGGAGATGCTGGATTCCGACGGCATCCTGATGACCGCCGTGGACACCGGCTGGATCACCGACGAGCGGCCCCACTACACGAAGGTCCGCCTCATGGAGGAGGGCTTCCACGCGCCGCTTGACCTGGTGGACGGTGCAGCCCGGGTTTACGACCCCATTGTCATGGGTGAAAACGGCGAAGACCAGTACGGCGTCTTCCTCAAGGATTACAAGCCCAGCCCCTGGTGAAAGGCGTATGCTCACGGCATGAGCAACGAGTCATCACCTGACGTCCAGAACCTCGAGCACCACGAATGCTGGGCCCTGCTGCGCACTGTCTCCGTTGGCCGGCTGGCCGTCGTGGCTGACGGCCGCCCGGATATCTTCCCCATCAACTACACGGTGGACGGCGGCACGGTGGTGTTCCGCACCGGCCAGGGCACCAAGCTGTCGGCCGCGTCTGGAGACGCGGCCGTGGCCGTGGAGGCCGACGGCGTCGATCCGGAGAGCGGACTGGCCTGGAGCGTGGTGGTCAAGGGAACCGCCGAAGTGGTGAAGAGGGCCGAAGACGTCCTGGACACGTCGCGGCTCTATCTCTTCCCCTGGCAGGCGGGCCGGAAGGACGCGTTCGTCCGGATTACCCCAGACTCCGTTACCGGCCGCCGGTTCAAGGTCACCGAGCCGATGACCTGGTGGACCCAGATCAGCAGCTCGGCCAAGTCCGCCCACGAGTAGGCGCCGGCAGCGTGCGCGCGGTGCGCACGCCACCGGTCAGGCAAGCTGCGTTATCTCCACGCTGACGTTCAGGGCTGATCCGCCGCCGCCGGACAGGATGCCCTTGAGCGGAGTGACGTCCCGGTAGTCCCTACCGCGTGCCACGGTGACGTGGAAGTCCCCGGCAGGCTTGTGGTTGGTGGGGTCCCAGCTGCGCCAGTCCCCGTCCCACCACTCCAGCCAGGCGTGTGACTGGCCGGCAACTGTCTCTCCCACGCCGGCGCTGGACCGAGGGTGCAGGTAGCCCGAGACGTAGCGTGCGGGGATGCCGCAGCTGCGCAGGGCACCGATGGCCAGGTGCGCGAGGTCCTGGCAGACGCCCTGCCGCTGCGTCCATGCCTCTTCCGCGTTCGTGGTGACGGCGGTGGAACCGGACATGTAGGTCATCTCGCCGCGCATCCAGGCGAAGATGGCCATGGCCGCTTCGTGCGGGTTCTTGCCGGCAACAACGCCGGGGATGATGCCCAGGACTTCTTCACCCGGACCGCTGAGCCGTGACTGCGGCAGCCAGTCGCTGTGGGTGTTAAGGGTTTCCGGCGACGCCAGCACATCCCAGCCGGCGATGTCGGACTCGGACGGGATCTTCCCGGCACGGTGGACCTCGACGGTGATGTTGGAGATGACTTCCAGGTGGTCGTGCGGCATCTGCATGTCGAAGGCCGTCACCCTGGTCCCCCAGTAGTCGCGGTAGGTGCTCACGGCCGCCTGCGACGGGGACACCTTGACCACTGACTCGAGGACCACCTGCTGGGAGTCCGTCAGCGGCGTCATCCGCGCCTCGTTGTATGAGAGGGTGACGCGCTTGTTGTACTTGTACGCCGTCCGGTGGACGATGCTCAGCCGGGTCATGAAACTTCTCCCACCCAGGCCAGTTCGTCCGCCTGATTGAAGTACTTACGGGAAATGGCATCCGAGGCCTGGGACACAGCCTTCTGCACGCGTTCCATGTGTTCGGGCAGCTCGGACATGAGGTCGTCCGTCCGGTGGAACTCAAGGAACGTGCGGGCCTGGCCCACGATCCGGCGGGCATCGTTGATGAAACCCACACGCTGGGCTGAGGGGTCCAGCTTGGCGAGGCATTCGTCGGCGTCGCGCAGTGCGTACACGATGGAGCGCGGGAACAGCCGGTCCAGGAGCAGGAACTCGGCCGCGTGCTGGTCACCGAAAGCTGCCCGGCGGGTCCGGAGGAAGGATTCGTAGGCGCCGGCGCACCGGAGCATGTTCACCCAGGACATGCCTGCGGAGAGGACATCCCTGGTGGACAGCATGCGGGCGGTCATGTCGGCCCGCTCGAGTGACCGGCCCAAAACGAGGAACAGCCAGCTTTCGTCGTGGCTGACGGTGGTGTCCGCCAGGCCGCTGACCATGGCGGTGCGCTCCAGGGTCCAGTTGCAGAACCGGTAGGTGCCCACCACGTCCTTGCGGTGCTGGCTAAGCCCGTAGTAGGTGGTGTTGAGGCTCTCCCACAGTCCTGAGGAGACCGTTTCGCGGGCACGCCGTGCGTTCTCGCGGGCAGCGCCCAGGGACCCGGCGATAGACGTGGCACTGGTCTTGTCGTAGGCCAGGGCGTGCAGCAGTTCGGGCAGGCCGAAGTCATCGCTTTGGGGCCTTGCTCCCATCACAGCCAGCAGCTCCTGGGCCACGCTTTTGCGCTCCTCCATGGGGAGGTGGTTGAGCCGCTCCAGGTGCACGTCGAGGATGCGGGCGGTGCCGTCGGCCCGCTCCACATAGCGGCCGATCCAGAATAGGGATTCGGCAATACGGCTAAGCATTCGCGGCTACCTCCTGCGGGGCCGAAACGGACAAGAAAAGTTGCCGGGCGGGGCGGGTCACTGCTGCTGCTCCGACTGGCGGTCCCGCCAGTTGCTTTCCACGGGCCACACGGAGACCCGCTCGCGGACCGAGATGGATTGCCGCGGAACGGACTCCACGGGCATCTGCGGTGAATCGGCCAGGACCCAGGTGTCCTTGGAGCCGCCGCCCTGGCTGGAGTTCACGATCAGCGAGCCTTCCTTCAGCGCCACGCGGGTGAGGCCACCGGGCAGCACCCAGACGTTGTCGCCGTCGTTCACGGCAAACGGGCGCAGGTCCACGTGGCGGGGGCCGAACTTGTCCCCGCTCAGCGTGGGCACCGTGGAGAGCTGCAGGACCGGCTGGGCGATCCATCCGCGCGGATCGGCGATGATCCGCTGCCGCAGGGCGTCCAGTTCGTCCTTGGAAGCGTCCGGGCCGATGACCAGGCCCTTGCCGCCGGAGCCGTCCACCGGCTTGACCACGAGCTCGGCGAGGTTGTCCAGGGTGTACTCCCGGGCTTCCTTCTCCTCGAGGCGGAACGTATCCACGTTCGCGATGATGGGCTCCTCGCTCAGGTAGTAGCGGATCAGGTCAGGAACGTAACTGTAGACCAGTTTGTCGTCCGCGACGCCGTTGCCCACGGCGTTGGCGATGGTGACGCCGCCGGCCCGGGCCGCGTTGACCAGTCCGGGGCAGCCGAGCATGGAATCGGCCCGGAACTGGAGGGGGTCCAGGAAGTCGTCGTCGATGCGCTTGTAGATGACGTCCACGCGCTGCTCACCGGCGGTGGTGCGCATGTATACGCGGTTGCCGCGGCAGATGAGGTCGCGCCCTTCAACGAGTTCCACGCCCATCAGTCCGGCCAGCAGCGTGTGCTCGAAGTAGGCGCTGTTGAACACGCCGGGCGTGAGCACGACGACGGTGGGATCGTCCACGCCCGAGGGTGCGGTCTTGCGCAGGGCCGAGAGAAGCCGGCGCGGGTATTCCTCGACCGGACGGATGAGCTGCTGGCCGAAGGCCTCCGGCAGGCCCTTGGCCATGGCACGGCGGTTCTCGAGGACGTAGCTGACGCCGGAGGGAACACGGACATTGTCCTCGAGGACACGGAAGGTTCCGGCGGCGTCGCGGACCACGTCGATGCCGGAAATGTGGACGCGGACGCCGCCGGCGGGTTCGAACCCGTGCACCTGGCGGTGAAAGTGGGCGCTGGTGGTCACCAGCTGGCGCGGGATCACGCCGTCGGACACCACCGTCATCTTGTCGTACACGTCGTTGAGGAAGGCCTCGAGGGCGCGGACGCGCTGCGCGACACCGCGCTCCATGACGTCCCATTCGGCAGCGGGAATGACCCTGGGCACGATGTCCAGGGGGAAGGGCCGCTCCTCCCCCGCAAAGTCGAAGGTGACGCCGCGGTCCAGGAAGGTCCGCGCCATGGAGTCGGCCCGGGCGCTGACATCGGCCAGCGAGAGCTTGCGGAGCGCGTCCGCCACCTGCTCATAGGAGGGGCGGGCCTGTTGCCCGGGGGCGAACATTTCGTCGTAGGCTCCGGTCCGGCCCGCGGCCTCGGAGTAATCCTGGAAGAGGTCTGACATGCCCAATAGCCAACCACCTTTTTGTTTCGAATTCATAAACGGCCTTCCATTGTGGCGTGTTGGCGCGGGCAGCCGGTTCGGACATTCCGGGTTCCTTCCGGCAAAGTGGGTGAGTGCCAGTCAGCAGAAGCGCCTCCAGCCCCGGCCCGGGACGCCCGCGGGGAGCCATGCGGCTGCTGCCCGGCCTGGCCGCCGCGGCCGTTGCATTGGTGCTTGCCTTCCTCATCCACGCGCTGGTGCCGTCCCTTCCTGCGATGACCCTGGCCGTGGTGCTTGGGGTCCTGGCCGCCAACCTGCCGGTGACCGGAGGATGGACGGCAGGGCGGGCCCGCCCCGGCCTGGACTTCGCCGGCAAGCACCTGATGCGCGGCGGAATTGTGCTGCTGGGCCTGAAAGTGGGCATCGGCGACGTCCTGGACCTGGGGTGGCTGGCGCTGGTGCTGATCACCGCCGTGGTCGCGGCAAGTTTCGGCGGCACGTACCTGATCTCCCGGCTGTTCAGGTTGCCGCCGGTGACGTCACTGCTGGTGGCCACCGGATTCTCCATCTGCGGGGCCTCAGCCATCGGCGCGATGGCAGCGGTGCGGCGCATCCGGCACGTGGACACCGTACTGCCGGTGGCGCTGGTGACCCTGTGCGGCACCCTGGCCATCGGCGTCCTGCCGCTGCTGGTCCACCCGCTCCAGCTCAGCGCCGAGGTCTTCGGAGCGTGGACCGGCGCGTCCGTGCACGATGTGGGACAGGTGGTGGCCACGGCGCAAACCGCCGGCCCCGCGGCCCTGGCAATCGCCGTCGTCGTCAAACTCACCCGGGTGCTGCTCCTGGCGCCCGTGACGGCACTGGCGGGGGCGCACCACCGGATTTCCCTCCGTCCATCCGGGGACGACGCCGGCCTGCCGCCTGTAGTGCCGCTGTTCGTGCTCGGATTCGTGGCGATGGTGGCGCTGCGCTCCACCGAATGGCTGGCGGAGGGCTGGCTGGAGGCGGGGGCCATGCTGCAGGATGTGCTGCTGGGGGCGGCCCTCTTTGGCTTGGGGTCCGCGGTGCGGATCCGTACGCTGCTCCTGACCGGCGGGCGGGCCCTGCTGGCTGCGCTGGCATCCTGGCTGCTGATTGCAGTCCTGGGCCTTGCGGCCGCCCTGCTCATCGTCGGTTGACGTGCCGCCCGCGGCAGGCAATGGCGGCCTTTGCAGCGTGATTAGATAGCTGGGTGTCACATGAGAATCTGCACCGCGCCGAAGCTGCCGGCCGCTCGGCCCTGATCAGCACCGCCAGCTACGACGTCTCCCTCGACGTCCGCCAGGCCGAAGATCCGGAGGCTGCCGGCTACACCACCCGCAGCGTCATCACGTTTACTGCCGCGGAAGCGGGCACGTCCACGTTTCTGGACTTCATTGGCAGCGGCGTGCACAGCGTGTTCCTCAACGGCAGGGGCCTGCCGGTGGAGGACGTGGTGGACGGCGCGCGCATCAGGCTGGACAACCTGCAGCTGGAAAACCAGGTCACGGTCACCGGAACAGCCCTCTACAGCCGCTCCGGTGAGGGCATGCACCGGTTCGTGGACCCCGCCGACGGCCAGACCTACCTCTACACGCAATACGAACCGGCGGACGCGCGCAGGGTCTTCGCCAACTTCGAGCAGCCGGACCTCAAAGCCACCTACACCTTCCACCTGATGGCCCCGGCTTCCTGGCAGGTGGCATCCAACGGCGTGGAAACCACCAGGACCCTGCTCACCAGCGACCCCGCCACAGCACGCTGGGATTTTGCCACCACCCTGCCAATGTCCACGTACATCACCACCGTGCTGGCCGGCCCATATTTCAAGGCTGAAGACCGCTGGCAGGGAACGCTGGAGGACGGCACGCACCTGGACGTCCCGCTGGCGCTCTACTGCCGGGCCTCCATGGCAAAATCATTCGACACCGCCGAGTTGTTCCGGCTTACCAAAGCCGGCCTGGACTTCTTCAACCGGCTCTTCGACTACCCCTATCCCTGGGGCAAGTACGATCAGGCCTTCGTGCCCGAATACAACCTGGGCGCTATGGAAAACCCGGGGCTGGTGACGTTCACGGAGAGCTACGTCTTCACCTCCCGGGCCACGGACGCCCAGTACCAGGCGCGGGCCAACACGCTCATGCACGAGATGGCGCACATGTGGTTCGGCGACCTCGTCACCATGCAGTGGTGGGACGATCTCTGGCTCAAGGAATCCTTCGCCGACTACATGGGCACCCTCGCCGTGGACCGGGCCACCGCTTGGGACACCGCCTGGGTCAACTTCGCCAACAAGCGCAAGGCCTGGGCCTACGTCCAGGACCAGCTGCCCACCACGCACCCCATCGTCGCGGACATCCCGGACCTAGAAGCGGCCAAGCAGAACTTTGACGGCATCACCTACGCCAAGGGCGCCTCAGTGCTCAAGCAACTGGTGGCCTATGTGGGCTTTGACGCCTTCATCGCCGGATCCCGGGAGTACTTCCGCAAGCACGCCTACGGCAACACCACCCTGGCAGACCTCCTGGAAGCCCTAAGCTCCGCTTCCGGACGCGACCTCTCGGAATGGGCGCGGCAGTGGCTGCAGACATCGGGGATTTCCACGCTGGCCCTGGAAGCGACCACAGAGGGAGCGCACGACGACGGCGGGCTTGGCTCCGCCGCCATCGTCCAGGAGGCCACGGACCCTGTCACGGGACGGGACGAGCTGCGGCCGCACCGGCTCAGGGTGGGCCTGTACGACTTCGACAGCGAGGGCGCCCTGGTACGGACCGGCAGCATCGAAACGGATGTGGCCGGTGCCCGCACGGAGCTCCCCCAACTGGCCGGGCGGCAGCGGCCGGCCCTCCTGCTGGTCAACGACGACGACCTGACCTACGCCAAGGTCCGCCTCGACCCCGTCTCGGAAGCCACGGTCCTCGCCTCCCTGGACCGGATCAGTGACCCCATGGCCCGCGCCCTGTGCTGGACTGCGCTGTGGAACTCGGCCCGTGACGGCGAAACCCCTGCCGAACGGTACGTAACGGCGGTGGCGGCGTTCGGTCCGTCCGAAACCGGGATCGGCGTGCTGCTTAACATCCTCGATAACGCCTGCACCGCCGTGGAACGCTATACGCCCGCATCCCGCCGCGATGCCGTCCGCGCTTCCTTCCTGGGCACCGCCGGCGCCCAGTTGCGGCGGGCCGAACCGGGCTCGGACCAGCAGCTTGCCTGGGCGCGTACGCTGGGAACGCTCAGCCGGCATGACGCTTCGCTGCTGCCGCTGCTGAGGGGCCTGCTGGACGGTTCCGAACAGGTGCCCGGCCTGGCCGTGGACGCCGAACTCCGCTGGCACTTCTGGCACGCCCTCGCTGCCAATGGCCAGGCATCCGCGGCGGAGCTCGATGCCGAACTGGCGACGGATAACACCGCCTCGGGACGGGCCGGCCATGCCACGGCCGGTGCTGCCCGGCCGGAGGCGGATGTGAAGGCGGCGGCCTGGGCCGAAGCCGTGCAGGGCACAGCGCTGTCCAACCAGCTCCTGACGGCGACCATCACCGGATTCGGCACCGCCCCGGTGGCCCTGCTGGAACCCTACGTTGAACCGTACTTCGGCTGCCTGCGGGAAGTCTGGGACAGCCGCAGCATCGAGATCGCCAGCCGGATCGTGCGGGGCCTGTTCCCGTCAGACCAGGACGTCGCTAACAACGCAGACCCCGGCGCCCACCCAGTGCTGCGCAGGACCGACGCCTGGCTTGAGGCGAACGCCGATGCGCCCCGTGCGCTGCGGCGGATCATCGTGGAGCAGCGCAACCACCTGCTGCGGGCACTTACCGCGCAGGCCGGCGTCGTTGGTTCATCAGATGCGGCCCCCTCCGTGCCGTAACGGCCACGGGTCGCTGCGCCGGGATTGACCGTGCGCAGCGACCCTGCAGGCCAATGTGCGGAGCGGGTCAGGGGACCCGGTGCAGCCATTCCTCGGTGCCGAACTTCGTGGCCGCGCGTTCCCGTGCGGCAGCGAGCTCAGCATCGGTCAGCTCCGAGTGCGTTGCCCCGTACCGGCCCGTAAACACGTCCATCATGGCCCCAATGATCTCTGTGCGGGCCAGTCCGGTCTGGCGGCGCAGCGGATCCACCCGCTTCTTGGCGCTGCGGGTGCCCTTGTCCGAGAGCTTCTCCTTGCCGATGCGCAGGACGTCCACCATCTTGTCGGCGTCGATGTCGTAGCTCATGGTGACGTGGTGGAGCATGCCGCCATTGGCCAGCCGTTTCTGGGCGGCGCCGCCGATCTTGCCCTGGTCCGTCGCTATGTCGTTAAGAGGGACGTAGAAGGCTGTCACGCCGATCTTCTCCAGCGCCGCCATCACCCAGGAATCGAGGAACGGGTAGGAATCGGCGAAGCTGAGCCCGTCCACCAGGGTCTGGGGCAGGTACAGGGAATAGGTGATGCAGTTGCCGGCCTCCATGAACATCGCTCCCCCGCCGCTGATCCGGCGGACCACCTTGATGCCGTGCCGGGCCACGCCGTCGGGATCCACCTCGTTCCGGACGGACTGGAAGCTGCCGATGACCACTGAGGGTTCCTGCCAGTCCCAGAACCGCAGGGTGGGGTTGCGGCGGCCCGCACCGACTTCTTCGGTAAGGACTTCGTCGAGGGCCACGTTGATTTCGGTGGGCAGGACGTTGGGGGCGATGACATTCCAGTGGTGGTCCGCCCAGGAGGTGGCCTTGGCCAGGGCCCGCCGGACGGTCACGGCGACGGCGTCGGCGGAAAAGCCGAACAGGGTCGCGTCGGCGGGCAGGGCGGCAGTGACTGCCGCTGCGAGGTCTGCGGCCGGGGTGGTTTCCGGGAGCCCTGTGAGTGCCCGGTTGATGGCCAGGAGTGCCTCGTCCGGCTCGAGGAAGAAGTCACCGCTGATCGAGACGTCTGCCAGGACGCCGCCAGCCACGGAAAGGTCCGCCACCACCAGCTTGCCGCCCGGAACCTTGTACTCGCCGTGCCGGCGGGGGTTTGTTGCTGCGTCCTGGTCCGTGGAGGTCGTATGGCTCATGGTTTACATCCTGCCGTACGGCGTGCCCGCGCCGCCAACGGGCCGCCAACGCAAAGAAAGCCCCCACCGTTCCCGGTGCGGGCTTTCCAAAAAGCTATGGGTGGAAGAATTACTTCTTGCCGCCGAAGCCCTTGAAGCGTGCGTTGAAGCGCTCGACGCGGCCTGCGGAGTCCATGATGCGCTGCTTGCCCGTGTAGAACGGGTGGGACTCGGAGGAGATTTCGACGTCGATGACCGGGTAGGTGTTGCCGTCTTCCCACTCGATGGTCTTCGAGGAAGACACGGTGGACTTGGTCAGGAACTTGGTACCGGAGGCCAGGTCATTGAAAACGACGGCGGCGTACTTCGGGTGGATATCAGACTTCATAATGGGGCCTTTGTTCGCGCAACTGGATTTTGCCAGCTGCCAGGTATGAATGGGATGGCCCGATTCCGCGTCGAAAGACACAAGAGGGCCAGCAGTCAATACTAGCGGATCACGGAGGCACCTGCGAACCGCACCACGGCGCCTTCACCTGCAGGGTCCCGGCTTAGCGTCAGGGGCGCAGTTCCCAGAATGCCACGGCAGACGCCGCGGCCACGTTGAGCGAGTCCACGCCGTTGCGCATGGGGATCTTCACGGCGAGGTCGACGGCGGCCAGCGTCTCCGGGCTCATGCCCGCCCCTTCTGTGCCCAGGACCAGGGCCAGCCGGTCCGGATTGCCGGCCGCGACGGCGTCGACGTCCAGTGCATCGGGAGTCAGCTCCAGGGCGGCCACAGTGAAGCCGTGGTCCTTGAGGACCTGCAGGTCACCCGGCCAGCTGTCCAGGCGCGCCCACGGAACCTGGAACACCGTCCCCATGCTGACGCGGACACTGCGCCGGTACAGCGGGTCGCCGCAGCGCGGCGAAACCAGGACGGCGTCGATGTCCAGGGCGGCCGCCGAGCGGAAGATGGCGCCCACATTGGTGTGGTCCACGATGTCTTCGAGCACCGCAACCCTTCGGGCACCGGCCAGGAGCTCCGGCAGGGGCACGGGGCGGGGCCGCTGCATGGCGGCCATGGCTCCGCGGTGGAGGTGGAAACCGGTGATCTCCTCCAGGAGGGCGGCTTTGCCGATGAACACCGGGACATCAGGATAGGCCCGGAAGACGTCGTCGAGGTCTGCGAGCCATTTCTCCGCCAGGAAGAACGAACGCGGCTGGTGGCCGGCCGCGAGGGCCCGCCTCAGGACGCGGGAGGACTCGGCAATGTACATCCCCTCGCGCGGTTCGCGGAGCTTGCGGAGATGGACATCGGTCAGCGTGGTGTAGTCGCTGACCCGCGGGTCGCTGGCGGACTCAAGGTAGTGGAAGGGCACCGGAAGATTATTTCAGGAGGTTGGCGACCATGACGACGAGCGCCACGATGCCCAGGGTGAAGATCACGCCGCGGAGAACTTTCGGGGAAAGCTTCCGGCCAACCTTGGCGCCGGCGAGTCCGCCGATGGTGGAGCTGACGGCGATCAGGAGGACCACCAGCCAGTTGATCCGGTCGAAGGCGAACAGCAGGTAGGAGATTGCAGCCACCATGTTGACGCCCAGGACCAGAAAGTTCTTCATGGCGTTGGCGTTCTGCATGGTTCCGCTGAGGAAGACGCCCAGGATGCCTACCAGCAGGATGCCCTGGGCGGCCACGAAGTAGCCGCCGTAGACGCCCGCCAGGTAAACGAGCACCACCAGCAGCACGCCGTGGCTGCGGTCGCGGACGGCATGTTCGGGGTTCTGTTCGCGGTTGCGCACCCAGGACTGCAGCTTGGGCTGGAACATCACCATGAGCAGCGCCAGGACCAGCAGTACCGGAGCTACGTAATGGAAGACTTTCTCCGGCAGATGGAGGAGCAGCCAGGCGCCGGTGATCCCGCCGAGCAGCGAGGCCGGGAGCAGCTTCAGCAGCTGCCGGCCACGTCCTGCCAGTTCGCGCCGGTAACCCCAGGCGCCGGCAGCAGTGCCGGCCACCAGGCCCATGGCATTGCTCATTGAGGCGACAACGGGGGTGATGCCCAGTGCAATGAGGACGGGGAAGGTCACCAGCGTGCCGGAGCCGACCACCGCGTTGATGGTGCCGGCCCAAAGGCCGGCGAAAAAGACCAGGATGCTGCTAAGAATCTCCACAGTAAGTGTCCCGCCCAGCCCTTAGCGGCGGGCGGTGGCGGCGTAGCGGCCGCCATTTTCCGTGACGTCCAGGGCCAGTCCGAACGTTTCACTGAGGTGCTTGTCGGTGAGGACCTCGGTAATGGGGCCGGCCGCCACCACGCCGCCGTCGCGCAGCAGCATGGCATGGGTGAAGCCCGGGGGTACCTCTTCAAGGTGGTGGGTCACCAGGACCATCGCGGGCGCTGCCTCGTCCCGGGCCAGTTCGCCCAGCTTGTGGACCAGTTCTTCGCGGCCCCCCAGGTCAAGGCCTGCGGCCGGCTCGTCCAGCAACAGCAGCTCGGGATCGGTCATGAGAGCGCGGGCGATCTGGACACGCTTGCGTTCGCCTTCGGACAAGGTGGCGAACGTCCGGTTCAGCAGCGGACCCATTCCCCAGTCGTTCAGGAGGCGGAAGGCGCGGCGCTCGTCGTCCCGCTCGTAGCCTTCACGCCAGCGCCCGGTGACGCCGTACGCGGCGGTGACCACCACGTTTAGGACGTTCTCGTGCTCCGGGATTTGGGTGGCCAGCGCGGCCGACGACAGACCGATACGGGGACGCAGTTCGAAGACGTCGGTGCGGCCGAGGATTTCGTCGAGGATTCCGGCCTTGCCGCTGCTGGGGTGCAGGCGTGCCGCCGCGATCTGGAGGAGCGTGGTTTTTCCGGCTCCGTTGGGGCCGAGGATGACCCAGCGTTCGCCTTCGTTGACCTGCCAGTCGACCTTGTCCAGCAGGGTCTTTTTGCCTCGGACAACGCTAACGGAGTCCAGTTCCAGAACATCACTCATAGGAATAGACACTAGGACAAAAAAGTGGACGACTGATAACCGGTGTGACCGCTCCCCCGCCGTGTGTCCGGCCGCGGTGCCGGGCCGGCAGCGCTCCGCAATGAATACGCGGGACCATTCTTGCGCTGGCTAAGATTGCAGGCATGACTTCCAACGTGACTGCGGTCAGCTATGGCCAAAATCTGACCGACACCGGACTGGCGCAGCTGCGTTCCATCCTCGCGGAGCACGGTGCAGCTGCGGGAGCCGAATCCACGGCCGGCGACGACCGCTACCAGGTGCGCATCACGGAACTGGAACTGCCGGATGCCACAGAGGCCGGGCTGGCTGCGCTCCGCAGCGCCGTGGCCGGGGCCGCCATCCCTGGAATGGACACCGCCCTGGTGCCCGGGGACCTGCGCTCGGCCGGCCGGAAGCTGCTGATCATGGACGTGGACTCCACCCTGATCCAGCAGGAGGTCATCGAACTCCTGGCCGCGTATGCGGGCAAGCGGGACGAGGTGGCCGCGGTCACCGAAGCGGCCATGCGCGGGGAGCTGGACTTTGCCCAGAGCCTGCACGCGCGGGTGGCCGTCCTCGCCGGGCTGCCGGCCGACGTCGTCAATTCCGTCCGCCACGAAGTGAAGCTCAGCGAAGGCGCCGCCGAACTCGTGGCCGCCTTCAAGGCGGCCGGGCACCCGGTAGCCGTGGTCTCCGGCGGATTCAACCAGATCCTCGAGCCCATCGCAGCGGACCTTGGCCTGGACTACTGGCAGGCCAACGAACTGGAAATCGTTGATGGTGCCCTGACGGGCAAGGTCCTGGGTGCGGTGGTGGACAGGGCGGCGAAGGAGAAGTACCTGCGCGAGTGGGCCGCCGCCGAGGGGATCGCCATGGAACACACCATTGCGGTGGGCGACGGCGCCAACGACCTCGACATGCTGGGCGCAGCCGGGATTGGGGTGGCCTTCAACGCCAAGCCGGCCGTGCGGGCCGTCGCCGATTCTGCCGTCAATATGCCCTACCTTGATGCGGTGCGCCACATCGCCGGGGTCTGAACCGCCCACGGGTGCTGATTCAAAAGAGGTGCCCGGCGCGAATGCGCCGGGCACCTCTTTTGAATCAGTGGACTACTGGCCGCTCTTACCGAAGTAGTCTGCGCCCCCGGCGTATTCCGTGTGGCCGGACTCGACGTCAGCGGTGGCCATTCCGGCCACCACCTGGGCGAACTCTTCCACGGAGTACAGCTTCCCGGCTTCGGCACGGCGGGCCTCGATGGCGCCCGGCGTCGAACGGTCCAGCAGCGTGGCGGTGACGGTGCCCTCGATCATGTCGCCGGAAACCACCACCAGGCTGATGCCCTTCTCCGCGAGGTTGGGGATGAGTTCCCGCAGTGCGTCCTCACCGGCACGCTTGCTGCGGGCCACGGCCTCATAGGCGGGCATGGTGGGAACCGTGTTGATGAAGTGTGCCTGGTGGCTGGTCACGAAGACAACGCGGGAGCCTTCCTGCATCAGCGGCACAGCGGCGTTGAGCATGTTGAGCTGTGCGTCGCGGTTGAGCTTGAGCGCGTAGTCCTCCCCCATGCCGGTTTCCATGCCGCCCGAGGCGTTCAGGACCAGGACGTCCAGGGAACCGAAGTTCTCCATGGCAGCGGAGGCCAGCGCCTGCACACCTTCCTGGGTGGTCAGGTCGGCGCCCACGGCCACGGCGCGGCCGCCGTCGGCCTCAATGCCCTGGACCACTTTGTTGGCGCGCGGTGCCTTCTGGCGGTAGTTGACCACGACGGCGGCGCCCTCTCCGGCGAGGATCTTCGCTACGTCAGCGCCGATTCCGCGTGATGATCCGGTGACGATGGCGGTCTTGTTGTCCAGCAGTCCCATCTGGGCTCCTTTGTTTGAAACGTCTAAAGTGAAGCGGCTCTGAACTCCATCATGCCAGCGCGACCTGGTGATTCCGTTGTCCGGGTCCCACAAAGAAGCGCCGGACCGCTGGTGGCAGCCGCGTGGGGTTCGAAGGTCAGTGCCCCATGCCCAAACCGCCGTCAACCGGGATGACAGCGCCGGAGATGTAGGACGCTTCGTCGCTGGAAATCCAGCGCACCACGTTGGCCACCTCGTCGGCGTCGGCGAACCGGCCGGCGGGGATGCTGGCCAGGTAACCCTTCTGGGTGGCTTCAGGGAGTTCAGCCGTCATGTCCGTGTTGATGAAGCCGGGGGCGACGACGTTTGCGGTGATGCCGCGGGAACCGAGTTCGCGGGTCAGCGACCGGGCGATGCCCACCAGGCCGGCCTTGGACGCTGAGTAGTTGATCTGGCCGGGGGCGCCATACAGGCCCGAGACGGAGGAGATCAGGACCACGCGGCCCTTGCGCAGCCGGATCATGCCCTTGGACGCGCGCTTGATGACACGGAACGCGCCGGTGAGGTTCGTGTCGATGACGGAGGTGAAGTCGGTTTCGCTCATCCGCAGCAGGAGGGTGTCCTTGGTGATGCCGGCGTTGGCCACCAGCACTTCGACGGGACCGTGGGCTGCTTCCACTTCCTTGAACGCCGCATCCACGGATGCCTCATCGGTGACATCGGCATTCACTCCCAGGATTCCTTCAGGCAGTTCCGATTCACTGCGGTAGGTAACAGCCACCTTGTCCCCGTTGGCCAGGAATGCTTTGGCGATGGCCAGGCCGATCCCGCGGTTGCCGCCGGTGATCAGGACGCTGCGGGGGGCGGTAACTGCTTCAGTCATGGAGGAACTCCGGAATTCTGCGGCGGGATGCACCGCGGTAGGAAGGTGGAATTTGGCTGCCTCCGATCTTAGCGCCCGGGCCCGCCCGGGTTTGGGTGCCACTGCCGATGGTGAGAGAATTGAGGCAAGCCTTTGGAGCGTGAGAAACCACTGTGACCCTTGAAAACCACGCGGGACGTTCGGTGCCCGGAGAACCCGGCCGGTTCTCCGAGGACGCGGAAGTCCACAGCATTACGGATGCCGCGGAATCCCATTCCGAGGACATTCGCAGGCGCATGGTCAAGTACGCGCTGGCGATGGGCATCCGCATGGTGTGCCTGGTCATGATCTTTGTCCTGGACGGCTGGCTCAAGATCATCGCCGTGGCCGGTGCAGTGTTCCTGCCGTGGATCGCGGTAGTCATTGCCAACGGCAGCGACATGGCCGAAGAGCACAGTGAAGCGCTACTGGATTCAGCGCCGCTGGCCGAGTTGGAGGCGCCGCCGCCGCCAACGGGCCATGAGGAACAGGGTTCCGAGGTGCTGCAGGGCGAGCTTATTAATGACGACGACGAACCGGACATCGGAGAGGGGCGGCAGGGGCCGTGAGTATTTTTGATTTCGCCGCCGGAACCAGCCCGGCAGCATCAGACTCCGCGCTTTGCTCCCGGAAGGCGTGCCGCTCCGGAGCGTCCTGGCAGCTGCTCTGGAACAACCCCAAAATCCATACCCCGGAGCGCCGGAAGACGTGGCTGGCCTGCGAGGACCACCGCGGCTGGCTCGAGGACTACCTGCAGACCCGCGGCCTGTGGAAGGAAACCCTGCCCCTTCAGCCCGGCAGTACGGACAGCATTTTGGAGCAGGACAACTGAATGTACCGTTTTCTCTTCTCCAGCAAATGGCTGGGTTATCTGCTGCTGGCCGCGATCTTTGCCACGGCCTGCGTGTTCCTGGGCCGTTGGCAGATGGACCGGCGCGCCGAAACCCTCGCCGAGATTAATCGCGTTGTCAGCAACTATTCCGCCACCCCCATTCCTTTCGCGGCAGCCCGGGACCAGTTCTCACAGCTTGATCCAGCCAAGGAATGGACGCAGGTGCAGGTGCAGGGCACCTACGACACCGACGGCCAGCGGATCGTGCGCAACCGCCCCCTGAACGGCCAGCCGGGCTACGAAGTGGTGGTTCCGTTCAAGCTGGCCACCGGCGAAACGGTCATCATCGACCGTGGGTGGCTGCCCATCGGCAACAATAACCCCGGCAGCCCGGACTCGGTTCCCGCGCCGCCCTCCGGCGAAGTGACAGCCGTGGTCCGGCTGAAGCATCCGGAACCGGAGCTGAACCGCGGCGCACCTGCAGGTCAGCTGGCGTCCATCGACCTCCCCACCTACGCGGCCCAGCTCGGCTACCCGGTGCTGACGGGAGCCTACGGCCAGCTCGCCTCGGAGACGCCCGCGGCCGCTGAGATGCCGGTGGCGTTCCCGAAACCGTCCACCGAAGAAGGCACGCACCTGTCCTATTCGCTGCAATGGTTCGCGTTCGGCGTGCTGATGTTCGTGGGCTTCGGCTACGCGGCGCGGCAGCAGGCCCGCAACGCCGCCATCGACGCCGAGGAAGACGAGGCCGAAGCAGCGGGGACCATTCACGCCGCGGTTCCGTCCCGCCGTCGTACGGCCCCCGCCCGCAAGCGGAAGAAGGCGACAGCCGAGGAAGAGGAAGACGCGCTGCTGGACGCGCAGGGATACTGACGCCCGCCTTCACGCGCCCTTGGTGCGATGGCTCGCGTCCGCCTCGCAGCGCGCGTGATTTCCCGCGTGCTGGCTCGTTCCTCGCCTTTGACGCACGCTACATAAATCACCTACGCCGCTCCGCTCGTGCGTCGCGCCCCCGCGAGCGTCTTGAGGCAGTGCAGACCGACCTGCCGTGAGCAGGACCGGGAACAAGAAGTATGAACGGCCGCATGTGGCTACCAAAGCGGACCTGCACAGGATCACGGGCGCCGAGGAAATGCCCGTCCGCTGACCAAGGCACCAACGCGACTATGGCAAAAGCAAAGCGACGCGGCTGATTTGTGTAGCGTGCGTCAAAGGCGACGAAGGAGCCAGCACGCGGCAAATCGGGCGCGCCGCGCAGCGAAGGCGAGCGTCATACGACTAGGCCAGCGTGATGAGGTCCAGGTAGTCCTCGTTCCAGTGGTCCTCGACGCCGTCGGGCAGCAGCACGACGCGTTCGGGGTTCAGCGCCTCAACGGCGCCTTCATCGTGGCTGACGAGGACGACGGCGCCGGTGTAGTTCCGGAGCGCGCCGAGGATTTCCGCGCGGCTGGCAGGGTCCAGGTTGTTGGTGGGTTCGTCGAGGAGCAGGACGTTGGCGCTGGACGCCACGATGGTGGCCAGTGCCAGGCGGGTCTTCTCACCACCGGACAGGACGCCGGCAGGTTTGTCGACGTCGTCACCGGAGAACAGGAATGAACCCAGGATGCCGCGCACCTCGGCGTCCTTCATGTCGGGTGCGGACGAGCGCATGTTCTCAAGGACGGTGCGGTTAACGTCAAGGGTCTCGTGTTCCTGGGCGTAGTAGCCCACCTTGAGCCCGTGCCCCGGAACGATTTCACCGGTGTCCGGCTGGTCTACGCCGGCGAGCATGCGCAGCAGGGTGGTTTTGCCGGCACCGTTGAGGCCGAGGATGACCACCTTGGAACCGCGGTCGATGGCGAGGTCCACGTCCGTGAAGATCTCCAGGGAGCCATAGGACTTGCTGAGCCCGTCTGCGGTGAGCGGGGTCTTGCCGCACGGCGACGGATCCGGGAAGCGGAGTGCGGCCACGCGGTCGTTCTCGCGGACGGCTTCGAGGCCGCTGAGGAGCCGCTCGGCGCGCTTGGCCATGTTCTGGGCAGCCACGGCCTTGGTGGCCTTCGCCCGCATCTTGTTGGCCTGGTCGAAGAGGACCTGGGCCTTCTTCTCGGCATTGGCGCGTTCGCGCTTGCGGGCGCGCTCATCGGTTTCGCGCTGGGTCAGGTAGCGCTTCCAGTCCATGTTGTAAAAGTCGATCTGGGCCCGGTTGGCGTCCAGCAGGAACACCTTGTTGACCGTGGCTTCAAGGAGCTCGGTGTCGTGGCTGATGACGATGAGCCCTCCCTGGTGGTTCTTCAGGAAGTCGCGAAGCCAGGCGATGGAGTCGGCGTCGAGGTGGTTGGTGGGCTCATCGAGGAGCATGGTCTCGGCATCAGAATAGAGGATCCGGGCCAGTTCCACGCGGCGGCGCTGGCCACCGGAAAGTGTCTTGAGCGGCTGGTTCAGCAGGCGGTCAGGCAGTGCCAGGTTCGAGCAGATGGATGCTGCTTCCGCCTCCGCGGCGTAGCCGCCCGCCGCCAGGAACTCGGATTCGAGCCGGTCGTAGCGGTTCATGGCCTTCTGCTGCACGGCAGCGTCCTCGCTGGCCATCTCGTCATGCGCCTTGCGGAGTTTTCCGACGACGATGTCCAGGCCGCGGGCGGAGAGGATCCGGTCCCTCGCCAGCTGCTCCATGTCCGGGGTGCGCGGGTCCTGCGGCAGGTAGCCGATCTCGCCGCTGCGGGTCACCTTGCCGGCAGCGGGAAGCCCTTCGCCTGCCAGGACACGTGTGAGCGTGGTCTTGCCGGCTCCGTTGCGTCCCACCAGGCCGATCTTGTCGCCCTTATCGATGCGGAAGCTCACCTGATCCATCAGGAGCCGGGCACCGGCGCGGAGTTCAAGATCCTGGACAGTAATCACAGAAGGTAAGGCCTTTCACAACGGGGAACGCCGCAGCCCCAACAGGATATGGCGGGGGCTGGAGGCAGAGTGGCCGGAGAACGGCCTTGACAAGTCTACCGTCCATGCCAAGGAAACCGGACCTTCCGGTTCGGACCGGGGTATCAGAAGGCGTAGCGGACCCGGCAGTAGGGGGTGATCTCCTCGATCAGCGCCGTCAGCTGCCGTACGTAGCGGCCCTTGGTTCCGCTGCGGTAACGGACGTTGCTGAAGCCGTTGGAGGAGGTCTTGGCCTCCTGCAGGTCCGGACGCCAGAGGACCTTCTCCGCCTGCGGGTGCCATCCGAGGTTGACCTTGTGGAGCCCCTCATTGTGGGTCAGGAAGATCACTTCCGCGGCAAGCTGCGCTTTGGCTGCAGGTGTCAGGGCGGCATCGAGCTGTTGAAGCAATTCGCGCCAGTCATCGAGCCAGGTCTCCGTGACCACCACCGGGGAGAAATTGACGTGTACCTCGTACCCGGCGTCGACGAAGTCGTTGATGGCGGCAATGCGTTCGGCCACTGGGGACGTCCGGACATCAATGGACTTCGCCAGGTGCGCGGGCATCAGCGAGAACCGGATCCGGGTGTGGCCGCCGTGGTCCCAGTTGAGGATGTCCCTGTTGACGTACTTGGTGGCGAATGACAGCTTGGCGGTGGGCAGTTCCCGGAAGAGCCCCACCAGGTCCTCCACGTTGTCACTGATTAGCGCATCCACGGAGCAGTCACTGTTTTCGCCGATGTCGTAGACCCAGAGTTCGGGGTCGCACTGGTTGGGTTCCAGCTTGATGCCCTGCCGGGTGGCGTGCCGTTCGAGTGCCGCGGCGATCTGGTTGATGTTGGCAAAGACGGTGACCGGGTTGCTGTAGCCCTTGTGGCGGGGGACGTAGCAATAGGCGCATGCCATGGCGCACCCGTTCGCCGTGGAGGGGGCGATAAGGTCAGCCGAGCGCCCGTTGGGCTTCACGGTCAAGGACTTCTTCACTCCGAGGACCAACGCCTCGGTCTTGATCCGGGACCACCGCGGCACGTTGGTTTCGTCGCCGTGCAGCTCCGGGATGTTCCAGTGGTTCTCGACAGGTACGACGTCGGCGTCCGGCCAGCGTTCCACGATCTCGCGGCCGCGGGGCAATTCCAGCGCCTCCGGCTGAGCGAAGATGCGCCGGATCTGCAGGAGCCGGTTGAATTCCATGACGCTATTCTTCCGAATCGCCGCAGCCGCTGCGGGCGGTTAAGCCAAGGGCTCACGCTGTTCGGCTACGTCCGGCGCTCCGGTTCCCCCGACGTTGCCCGAATTCCGGACCCGGTCGGCGGCGAGGATTCCGTCCCTCACCGCTGCCTTGATAACCCCGTAAAGAACATAAAAGAAGACAATCGACAGCACTACGAACACGACAATTTCCACTATTTCCCCCAAACATGCAGCTGCCACGGACGGCCTTGCCAGCCTAGGGCAATCCCCTGCGCCCGCGGCGGACCAGTGCCCTGAGCAGCCCGGCGCCGAAGCACAGCACCAGCACCAGGGCGAGGCCGGTCATCACCCAGGTGGCTGCGTAACCGGCCGCCGGCCCCACATAGCATGACGTATCCCCTCGGTAATCGTCGGTGTAGCCAGCGCAGCTTCCGATCGGTATCCACAGCCATCCCGTAAACAGCACCACGGGAGCGGTCAGCAGCAACCATGGCCATGCGCGGTTCCACGGCCACTCGTCAATTTGCCCCGCCATTGTTGCCCCCTTTGATGAAGGTAGTATGAACGAATTCTTGGGGGGAATGATGAAAATGTATAAACGCGTGTTTATCGCGCTGGCCGTTGCCGGCTGCCTTGCGGGCTGTACCTACACAGAGCCTGTGCCGACGGAGTCGGTGGAGTCAGCTGAGCGACCGCCGTCACCGGGGTTGCCCCAGCCGCCGGCTCCGGCCCCTTCAGTTGTGCCCCGCACACTGCAGGGGCAGTTCCAATCGCAGGCCGCCGATACCCGGGGAACGGCCACGATCCGTGTTGCTGACTCGGGCACAGTCCTGCAGCTGGACGGCTTCACCACCGGGGCTGGCGACGACCTCCGGCTCATGCTCAGCCCGGGGATCCTGGCTCCGGACAGCACCGGCCAACCCGGCCTTTCCTCTTCCACCCTGATCGAACTGGGACCACTTAATGGCAGCCCGCAACAGCGCATCGACATCGACGCCCGGATGTGGTCCGCCATGCCATCGCCGGTCAGGAGCGTAGTGGTCTACAACTACGCGGACAAGACCACCTACGCCACCGCAAACCTCTCGTAAGTGCCGGCCGGCGAGTTCCAACCCTGCGTGACATTGCCTTGCCTTGAGGCTGCTGCATGTGTGTAGGTAGGAAGTGCAATGACAGTTAGTGCCAACCCTATGGATGAGGAAGAAACACGGATGACTGAAACGACCACGGCAGAGCGTGCACAGCAGCTGAAGGCCCTCCACGAAGCACCGGAAATCCTCCAGGTGGTCAACGTGTGGGATGCCATCAGCGCGGCAACCGTCGCTGGCCTCCCGGAGACCAAGGCGATCGCCACCGCAGGGCATTCGATCGCAGCCGCGCTGGGTTATGCGGATGGAACCATGCCCTTGGACGTTGCCCTGGCGGGCGTCAGGCGAATCGTCGACGCCGTGGACCTGCCTGTCACTGCAGACCTCGACGACGGCTACGAGGACCCGGCCGAGACCATCCGGCGGGCCATCGGGATCGGCGTGGCCGGGGCCAACGTCGAAGACAGGCTGCGGCCCTTTGATGAAGCCGTTTCCCGGGTGCAGGCGATAGTGGCCGCAGCCGCTGCCGAAGGGGTGCCCTTCCAGCTCAATGCCCGAACCGACGCGCTGGTCCGCGCCGGGGACCGGCCGGTCAAGGACAGCATTGAGGATGCCATCGCCCGGGGCCGTGCCTTCCTCGACGCCGGTGCGGCACTGGTCTTTGTCCCGGGCGCCCTGACCCGGGAAGTCATCGAACCCCTCGTCGAGGGCCTCGGCCGTGGAAAGCTGTCCATCATTGGAGCACCCGGGGCGCTCCCGGCAGCCCAACTCCAGGAACTGGGCGTGGCGCGGGTGTCGTACGGCCCCTTCACCCAGCGCGTAGCCCTTCGGGCGTTGCGGGACCTTGCCACGGACCTGTACGGGGCCGGCGTCATTCCCGCTGATACTCCGGCGCTGAACTAGGTGGGCACCGGAGGGAGGGCAGGCACGTCCGCGTGCCGTCCTTCCCTCCCCCGTCAAACCAGCTCATCAGGCGGTTCTGCCCGCAGTTGTGCCCTGCCCCCAATCTCCGTGCCAACCCTTTAGTAGATCCCCTACAAAATGGGCCCTGTTCCGTCCCAGTAACGTCGGCAGTACATTAGATTCCGCTTGTACAACCCCGACAGGACTTCAATGAGCAACACCGACACCGCCGTCACCTCCAGCCTTTCCTCAAAACGCCGCCGCTGGAACGCCACAGACCTGGGCCTGATAGGCGTCTTCGCTGCACTGGTAGCCGGCGCCGCGCTCGTACCCGGCCTGGCCGTCAACGGCTTCGGCGTGCCCATCACCTTTCAGACCCTCGCCGTGATGCTCACCGGCCTGGTGCTCGGACCGGGTAGGGGCTTCGCCGCCGTCGGCCTCTACACCCTCCTGGGCCTTGCCGGACTGCCCATCTTCAGCCAGGGCCGCAGCGGCCTGGGCATCCTCGCCGGCCCGTCTGCGGGCTACATCATCGCGTTCCCCATCGCTGCCGCATTTGTCGGCTGGCTGGCAACCGTCGTGATCCGCCGCACCACCAAGGCCCGCGCGCTGTGGTTTTTCCTCGCCGCCACGGTCACCAGCATCCTCACCGTCCACACCCTGGGCGTCGCGGGCATCGCCCTTAACACGAAGGCCACCCTCGGCCAGGCCTTCCTCAGCGACCTCGTCTTCTACCCCGGGGACATCATCAAGAACATCCTCGCCGCAGGCATCGCCGTTGCCCTGCACCGCGCTTTCCCGGACGTCCTGGTCCGCCGCGCCCGCCGCAGCAACCAGCCTGTCCAGCCGGCCAAGGCCTAGGACGTACGCCAATGCCCGTCGTCACCTTTGACCAGGTAACAGTCGCCGTGGAGACGGACCACTCCCCTGCGCCCAAGGTCCTCCTTGACAGCGTGAACCTCCGTCTGGCCGAACGCCGAGTGGGCGTCATCGGTGCCAATGGATCCGGAAAGTCCACGCTGCTGCGCCTGGTGAACGGGCTCGTCCAGCCCACGGCAGGCACAGTAGCGGTCGACGGCGACGACACAGTCCGCGCGGTCCGGAAAGTCCGCCGGAGCGTCGGTTTCGTCTTCACCGACCCGCTGTCCCAGCTGGTCATGCCCACCGGCCGCGAGGATGTTGAGTTGTCGCTGCGCCGCTCTGTCCGGAACGGCCGCGAACGCCAGGCCATGGCCGAAGCCGCCCTTCACCGCCTTGGCCTGCTGCCCCTGGCAGACCAAAGCATCTACGAACTCTCCGGCGGGGAACGCCAGCTGATGGCGCTCGCGGCGGTCCTGGCGGTGGAGCCGGCGGTGCTGGTCCTCGATGAACCGTCCACGCTCCTGGATCTCAGGAACCGGGAACTGCTGCGCCACACCCTTGCGGGACTGGAACAGCAGGTCATCATGTCCACCCACGACCTCGAGCTCGCCCTGGACATGGACCGGGTCCTGGTAGTGGAGGACGGGACGGTGGCCTACGACGGCGCCCCGGCAGACGCCGTCGCGTTCTACCGTGCCCTGTGCCTGGACGGGATGCGGCACCCCGCTGACCCGGACCGCAACCCGGCCGCGCCATGAGGGGCCACGGTTTCCTGCTGGCCAACTATGTGCCGGGAAACTCCTTTATCCACCGGACACCCCTGGCCCTGAAGTTCCTCCTGGTGTTCGCCTGCGGGCTGGCATCGTTCCTGATTGTCGACTGGCGCGTATCCCTGGCGGTGCTGGCTGCCCTGTGCGGGCTGTTCCTCCTGACCGGAGCCGGGCCGAAGCGGCTGTGGCGCGCGGTCCGCCCCCTGCTTCCGGTGCTCCTGGTGATCGGGCTCTTCCAGTGGTGGCAGCTCGGTGCGCCCACAGCGGGCAGGATTGTCCTGAACATCCTGGTCTGCGTGGTTGCCGCGTCCCTGCTGACCGCCACCACCCCAGTGCAGCGGCTCCTGGACGGCGTGGTTGCGGCCGCCACTCCATTCCAGCGGTTCGGAGCCGATCCCGAGCGGTTCGCGCTCACCATCGGAGTCATGCTGCGCAGCATCCCCTACATCGCCGGCACCTTCGCCGACGTCAGGGATTCCGCAAGGGCACGCGGGCTGGAGCGGACCCCGCGGGCATTGGTCCTGCCGGTTTTCATCACCTCCGTGGCCTATGCCCGCCAGACCGGCGAAGCGCTCGCCGCCAGGGGGCTTGGGGACGCCGAGGACCGCGGGCCCGGGGAATGAGCGGGCTGCGGGTCAGTCCAGGCGCCCGTAGCGCAGCAGGGCCGCCGTTCCCATGCCGCCGGCGCTGCTGATCATGGCCAGCCCCAGGCTCCCGGGAGTTCCCGTCCGGCGCGCCTGGGCGAGCAGCCTGGTTACCAGGACGGAGCCGGAGGCACCGTAAGCGTGCCCCAGGGCCAGCGCCCCGCCGTCAAGATTGGCGCGGGCAGGATCGATGCCCAGTTCGTCAAAGCAGGCAAGTGTCTGGGAGGCGAACGCCTCGTTGAATTCCACCAGGTCCAGCCCGGCTGCATCCACACCGTGGATGGACAGCAGTTTCCGTGCTGCCTCGGCGGCACCCACGCCCAGCACGTCCGGCGCCACCCCGGCGGTGCAGGTGCCCAGCACCAGGAGCCCGTCTTCGGCACCCAGGTCGCGGGCCCGCTGCAGGGAGGTCATGACGACGGCGGATGCGGCGTCAGCGTCGAAGCAGGAGTTTCCCGCGGTGACAGATCCCCCGGCCACGAACGCGGCCGGGAACCGCCCCATGACTGCAGGGGTAAGCCCGCGCCTCGGGCCGTCATCAGCCGTTACCGTCCCGCCGGCCGCGGCGAGCGGAACAATCTCCTGGTCATAGCGGCCTTCCACCATCGCTTCCAGCGCCTTCCGGTGGCTGCTGAGGGCAAAGGCGTCCTGCCGGTCCCGGGCAATGCCATAGCGCCGGGCCACCGTCTCCGCCGCGACGCCCATGTCCGGGTCGCCAAAACTGGCCGGCACGAACTGGGCGCGGGCGTAGAACTCCGGGCCGCCGTCGGAATTCCTGTGTGCGCGCAAAGGAGCGGTGCTGGTACTTTCCACTCCCCCCGCGAGATAGAGCGGGTTCCCGCCGGCGGCCACCAGCTGCGCGGCGAGAGCGATCGCGTCCAGGCCGGACCCGCACTGGCGGTCGACGGTGATGCCCGGAACACTGACGGGCAAACCGGCTTCCAGGAGGGCCAGCCGGGCCACATTTCCGCCTCCGCCCACCGCGTTGCCGATGACGACGTCGGTCACGGCGCCGGGTGCCGCAGCAGTTTCCTGGAGCAGGCCGCTGAGCACCGGGGCCAGGAGTTCGTGGGCGCGGACGGTCCGCAGGGCGCCGTTGGTGCGGCACACAGGGGTCCGGCGGGCCGCGATGATCACGGGCTGGCGGTCTGCCGGAAGAAGGTCAGCTGCCAAGGCTCTCCACCCGTGGATCCCTGTGGGCGATCCACTCCAGCAGCAGGTTGCGGCTGACCTTGCCGCGGTCCGTGACGGGAAGCTCGGCGAGAACGTAGTACTGCAGCGGACGCTTGTCCCTGGCCAGGATGTCCTCCAGGGCTGACCGGAGCTGCGTTGCGGTGATGCCCCCATGGGAAGGGACGACGCCGGCCACCACCTTCTGCCCGCGCAGGTCGTCGGGCATTCCGGCGGCGATGGCCGCGGAAACGCCAGGCACCGCGCAGAGAGCCAGCTCCACCTCGTGCGGGTAGACGTTCCGGCCCGAGGTGAGGATCATGTCTGCCCGGCGGCCCAGGATATGCAGCCCGTCCGGGCCCAGGTAGCCCTGGTCTCCCACGGTGTGCCAGTCGCCGAAGGACCGCAGGGCTTCGCCGTCGTCGCCCCACAGGTAGCCGTTGCTGACCATGCCGCTGCGCACACAGATATTCCCATACTCCCCGTCCGGTACCGGTTGCCCGGCGTCATCCAGGATGCGCACCTCAGCGCCGGGAAACGGCCGGCCTATGCAGGTGCTTCCGACGGCGGGTGGCTGGTTGGCTGAGAGGCCGGCGCCTGAGACGAAGCTCAGTTCCGAAGCGCCGTAGTACTCGTAGATGGTGGCGTTGGGAGCCCAGCGGCGGGCCGCTTCCAGGGTCCTGGCATCAAGCTTGGAGCCGGCGCAGATGATGGTCCGGATCCCGGATGCGTCCACGCATCCGGTCAGCCCGCGTTCGCTCAGCATCCGCAGCATGGTGGGCACCAGCACCAGGCGGGTCACCCGGTCATGGGTGATGGCTGCGTGGACGTCGCCAACGTCGAAATGCTCCAGGGTCTGGAATTCGGATCCGGCGTAGAGGCACTCGGCCAGGGCGTAGAGGTTCAGGCTGGCGGCCAGCGGGCCGGGAGCCAGGGTCACATCGTCCTGGCGGAGGCCGAAGAATTCGATGGACGCCTCAAAGGACTCCTGCCACGAACGCCGGGACCGGGTGAACGCTTTCGGCACGGAGGTGGTACCCGACGTGAGGCCGATCAGGAACGTTGAGCCGGGCGGGCCCTCGGCCAGGGGGTCGTCCGTAGCCACCGCTGCCGGTTCTGCTGACGACTGGACCCGCCGGACAATATCCTCCTGCAGCTGGGCGGGCCAGGCAGGATCCAGGACGGCGCACTGGCGTCCGCCGGCCACGGCCGCGGCAAACTTCGCCGCGAAATCGATGGAATTGGCTTCACACAGCGTGGTCACCGATTTCGTTTCCGGAACCAAGGCGGCCGCCCGGCCCCGCAGCTCGGCCCAGGACAGCCGCCGGCCGGCGATGGCCACGGCTGTGCCGTGCGGACGCTCAGTGGCCCAGCGCTGGATTCGGTCAAGGAAAGGCATCGGATCAACTTTACCGGCGGCCCTGATTGGGTGGCCGATCCGCGGGTATTGTGACGATATGAGTTTCAATGACAATGTGCAGCTGGATCCGTCCCAGGTCCAGGACCGGCGGGGAATGGGCCGCGGCGTAAAAGTTGGCGGCGGTATCGGTGGCGGACTTATCCTGCTCATCGCTGCGCTGCTTGGAGTAAACCCGCAGCTCCTGGAAGGCCTGGCCGGCGGCGGCACAGCGGAACCCCAAACCCAGGGCAGCGCTCCTGCCTGCAGCACCGGCGCCGATGCCGACGCCCGGCTTGACTGCCGGATCACCGGCACGGTCAACAGCCTGAACGCGTTCTGGCCCGGCTACCTGCAGCAGTACAACGTCCAGTACCCGCGGCCGGAGGCCGTGATCTTCACGGGCGGCACCAACACCGGGTGCGGCGCAGCGACGTCCGAGGTGGGCCCGTTCTATTGCCCCACGGACACCACTGCCTACTTCGACCCGGGGTTCTTCCAGGAGCTGGTGGACCGGTTCGGTTCCTCCGGCGGTCCGCTCGCGCAGGAGTACGTGGTGGCCCATGAGTTCGGCCACCACATTCAGAATGTCCTCGGTGACCTGGGCCGCGCCCAGCAGGATCCGCAGGGCCCGGAATCCGGGTCCGTCCGCACGGAGCTGCAGGCTGACTGCTATGCAGGGCTGTGGGCCAAGTACGCCTCCACCACGCCGAACCCGGATACCGGCCAGCCGTACCTGGAGCCGTTGAAGCAGCAGGACGTCAACGATGCCCTCTCCGCCGCTGCCTCCGTGGGCGACGACCGTATCCAGAAGGCCGCCACCGGACGCGTTTCCCCTGAGGGCTGGACGCATGGCTCCAGCGAGGAACGCCAGCGCTGGTTTGCCCGCGGCTACGAGTCCGGCGACATCAAGCAGTGCGACACGTTCAGCGCCCCCACGCTTTAGCCCCGGCGCACCCTTAAAAGTTCAACGGCCTGTCACCTTCGTGGAGAAGGTGACAGGCCGTCGTCGTACTTCAGGTTTTCAGATGTTGAAGCCGAGGGCCCGCATCTGGTCCTTACCGTCGTCGGTGATCCGCTCGGGACCCCATGGCGGCATCCAGACCCAGTTCAGGCGCCAGTCATCCACAACGCTTTCCAGGGCTTTGCCCACCTGTTCCTCGAGGACATCGGTGAGGGGGCAGGCCGCCGTGGTGAGCGTCATGTCGATCAGGAGCGCACCGTCGTCATCGGAGTACTTCAGGCCGTACAGCAGCCCAAGGTCCACCACGTTGACGCCAAGCTCAGGATCGATGACGTCCTTGAGGGCTTCCTCGACGTCTTCCAGGGCCGTGCGGCCCGGCACGATTTCGGTCATCGCAAGTCCTAACTAGGCCTGTGCTGCTGCGGGAGCTGCGGCCGTGCCGGCACCCTTGGCGTAGCGGTCGTAACCCTCTTCTTCAAGGCGGTCAGCCAGTTCCGGGCCGCCTTCTTCGACAACCTGGCCGTCAACGAAGACGTGGACGAAGTCAGGCTTGATGTAGCGCAGGATGCGGGTGTAGTGGGTGATGAGCAGCGTGCCCATGTTGCCCTCGGCGTGTGCGCGGTTGACGCCTTCGGAAACAATCTTGAGCGCGTCGACGTCCAGGCCGGAGTCGGTCTCGTCCAGCACTGCGAACTTCGGCTTGAAGAGTTCGAGCTGCAGGATCTCCACGCGCTTCTTCTCGCCGCCGGAGAAGCCCTCGTTGACGTTGCGCTCGGCGAAGTCGGCGTCGATGCGCAGCTTGCCCATGGCGTCCTTGACGTCCTTGGTCCAGGTACGCAGCTTAGGCGCTTCGCCGTCGATCGCGGTCTTCGCGGTGCGCAGGAAGTTGGTCATGGTTACGCCGGGAACCTCCACCGGGTACTGCATGGCCAGGAAGACTCCGGCGCGGGCACGGGCGTCAACGCTCATCTCCAGGACGTCTTCGCCGTCCAGGGTGATGGAACCGCTGGTGACCGTGTAGCGGGGGTGGCCTGCGATGGTGGAGGCCAGGGTGGACTTGCCGGATCCGTTGGGGCCCATGATGGCGTGGGTTTCACCCGTGCGGATGGTGAGGCTGACGCCCTTCAGGATCTCCTTGGTGCCCTGTTCCGTCTCAATGCTGACGTGCAGGTCCTTGATCTCAAGAGTTGACATGCTCTTCTTTCTGTTCGTTCGTAAGTCTGTGCTGCGGGGCGCTCAGTAGTTGTTTACTGCCGCGCCGTTCAAAACGTTGGTGACATCCACGTAGACGTCGTCGCCGTCGAGTTCTATGGCGAACACCGGAACGGGATCGTAGGCGGGAAGCTGGAGTGGCTGGCCGCTGCGCAGGTCGAACTGGGAACCGTGGCCCCAGCATTCGATCGCGCAGCCTTCCACGTCGCCTTCGGACAGCGAAATGTCAGCGTGGGAGCAGGTGTCGCCGATGGCGTGGATGTCACCCATCGAATCCCTGACCACGGCCACCGGGTAGTCGTCGATCAGGATGCGCAGCGCCTGCTTGACCTTGATGTCGTTGGCGCTGCACACCAGCTCGCCCTTGGGCTTACCACTCATGCGTTCCTGCCTGCCTGTCGTCTAGTTTTCCGTTGCCGCGAGTTCGCGTTCCACAGCCTCGGTCAGGCGCTCTTCGAGTGCCGGGACCTTGATCTGCTGGATGATCTCGTTGAGGAAGCCGCGGACCACCAGGCGGCGGGCAACATCCTCAGGGATGCCGCGGGCCATCAGGTAGAACAGGTGCTCGTCGTCGAAACGGCCGGTGGAGCTGGCGTGGCCGGCACCCTCGATCAGGCCGGTCTCGATTTCGAGGTTGGGCACGGAGTCCGCGCGGCAGCCGTCGGTCAAGACCAGGTTCTGGTTCTTCTCGTAGGAGTCGGTGCCTTCGGCCTGCTTCTGGATGAGGACGTCGCCCACCCAGACGGTGTGCGCGCCCTTGCCCTGCAGCGCGCCCTTGTAGAGGACGTTCGACTTGCAGTTGGCCAGGTTGTGGTCAACGAACGAACGGTGCTCCAGGTGCTGTCCGGCGTCGGCGAAGTAGAGGCCGAGGAGTTCGGCATCGGCGCCCTCGCCGGCGAACCGGACGTTGGAGTTCAGCCGGACGATCTTGCCGCCAAGGGTCACCGCGATGTGCTTGTACACGGCGTCCTTGGAAACCTCGGCGTCGTGCTGGGCCAGGTGGCGCGCGTCGTCTTCCCAGAGCTGAACGGAGACCACGGTCAGCTTGGCGCCTTCGCGGACGAAGACCTCCACGTTGCCGTTGTGGTCGGCGGAGCCGTCGTGCTCCAGGATCACCACAGCGCGGCTGTTCGCGCCGGCCTCGATGACGTGGTGCGTGTTGGTGCGGCGGCCTGCGCCGTTGCCGGTCATGACCACGCGGATGGGCTGGTCCAGTTCGGCGTCCGCGGGAATACGGATCAGCTGGGCCTCCTCCACATTCGCGGAAGCGACGACGGCGGCACGGTCTGCGGGGACCAGTGTGGCACCGCGGGGGGCCTCGCCGGCGCGGAGGGCACCCTGGACGAAGGAGTCCGGGCCTTCGACGGTGACGCCGAGAGCGCCGGCGTCCGAAGGCGTGTCCGAGAGCAGGTTGGCCAGCTCGCGGACCGGGGTGAAACGCCATTCCTCTTCGCGGCCGTTGGGCAGGGCGAAGTCAGCGACGTCGTGGCTGGTGATGCGCTCCGCGCGGGAGGCCATGACCTGCGTTCCGTGGCTGTGGTGGCGGTCCACCTTGGAGGCGACCAGGTGTTCGCCTTCCTCAGTGAAACCGGCGATTGACGGCGCGCCGATGCGGGCCTTTTCGGTAGTAGCTTCGGCAGTCATTAACCGACGGATCCTTCCATCTGGAGTTCGATGAGGCGGTTGAGCTCGAGGGCGTATTCCATGGGGAGCTCACGGGCGATCGGCTCGATGAAGCCGCGCACGATCATGGCCATGGCCTCGTCCTCGGGCATGCCGCGGGACATGAGGTAGAACAGCTGCTCCTCGCTGACGCGCGAAACAGTTGCCTCGTGTCCCAGCTGTACATCGTCCTCGCGGATGTCGATGTAGGGGTAGGTGTCGGACCGCGAAATGGTGTCCACCAGCAGGGCGTCACAGCGCACGGTGTTGGCGGAGTGCTTGGCGCCTTCGCGGACCTGGACCAGGCCGCGGTAAGCTGCACGGCCGCCGCCGCGGGCTACCGACTTGGAGATGATGGAGCTCTTGGTGTTGGGCGCGATGTGGACCATCTTCGAGCCGGTGTCCTGGTGCTGGCCTTCACCGGCGAACGCGATGGACAGGGTTTCACCCTTGGCGTGCTCACCCACCAGGTACACGGCCGGGTACTTCATGGTCACCTTGGAGCCGATGTTGCCATCCACCCATTCCATGGTGCCGCCGGCTTCGCAGACGGCACGCTTGGTCACCAGGTTGTACACGTTGTTGGACCAGTTCTGGATGGTGGTGTAGCGGACGCGGGCGCCCTTCTTGACCACGATTTCCACAACGGCTGAGTGCAGGGAATCCGAGGTGTAGATCGGCGCCGTGCAGCCTTCGATGTAGTGGACGTAGGAGTCCTCGTCGGCGATGATCAGGGTCCGTTCGAACTGGCCCATGTTCTCGGTGTTGATGCGGAAGTAGGCCTGCAGCGGGATGTCCACGTGAACGCCCTTGGGGACGTAGACGAAGGAACCGCCGGACCAGACTGCCGTGTTGAGCGAGGCGAACTTGTTGTCGCCCACCGGGATGATGGTGCCGAAGTACTCCTGGAAGATTTCCGGGTGTTCCTTCAGCGCCGTGTCGGTATCCAGGAAGATGACGCCCTGCTTCTCAAGGTCCTCACGCAGCTGGTGATAGACAACCTCGGACTCGTACTGGGCAGCGACGCCAGAAACCAGGCGCTGCTTTTCAGCTTCGGGGATGCCGAGCTTGTCGTACGTGTTCTTGATGTCCTCGGGCAGTTCCTCCCAGCTGGTGGCCTGCTTCTCCGTGGAGCGCACAAAGTACTTGATGTTGTCGAAGTCGATGCCCGAGAGGTCTGCACCCCAGGTGGGCATGGGCTTGCGGTCGAAGTACTTCAGCCCCTTGAGGCGAAGGTCCAGCATCCACTCGGGCTCGCTCTTCTTAGCCGAGATGTCGCGGACTACCTCTTCGTCGAGTCCACGGCGTGCGTTGGCGCCGACATCGTTCTTGTCGGCCCAGCCGTACTCGTAGTTGCCGATGCCGTGCAGCTCGGGATTCTTTTCCAGAATCTCCGAGATCACAGTGTTTTCGGCTACTGCTTTCTCTGATAGTTGGTCCGTCATCACGGCCTTTCTTGCTGATGGTTTGTTACTTCGTTCAGGCTGGCGGGGGCTGCGGAAGGCCTTGTGGGCCCGGGCGCAGACAGCCTGCCTGTGGGAATGTGGGTGGTGCAGACGTGCCCGCCGCGGGCCAGTGTGGACAGGCGGCGCACGTCGACGCCCACCAGCCGTGAAAACACTTCGGTTTCCACGTCGCAGAACACCGGGAAGCGGGCGGCGAGTTGCTGGATGGGGCAGTGGCCCTGGCACAGCTGGACGCTGGAGAGCGCGGCCGGCAGTGGCGCCTTGGCTTCGATGGAGGCTGCGGACGCAACGAAGTTGTCCCGGCTGAGTGCCTCGGCAAGAGCCCTGGCCCGGTCAGCGATGTCCGGACCTGCCTTGTCGATTTCGGGGGCGTAGCGCCGCTCCATGTCAGCGAAGCGCTCTTCGGCGAAGGCACGGACGGCGTCCGGTCCGGCCGCTTTCTGGAGCTGCTGGAGCGCCAGCGCGGCAATGTCCAGGTAGTCGTTGCCCAGGCTCGACTGGCCTTCGGAACTGAGGACGTAACGGCGTGCGGGGCGCCCGGCGCCCGCTCCGGCCCTGGCCACCCTCTTGACTTCGATGATTCCGGCACGGGATAAATGGTCAAGGTGCCGGCGGACTGCCGCCGGAGTGAATCGCAGCATGTCGCCAAGCTCGGCAGCGCTGACCGGTCCGTGTTCCAGGACAGCCGAGAGGACGCGGTCGCGGGTGCGCTCATCGGCGTCAGCCACGGGACCGGGCACCGTTTGGGTGCGCCCTTCCTGGGCCTGCGCGGCCCCGTGCCCGGCGATAGGCACAGCAGTAGCATTGCTCACGGAATACACAACACAATCATGTCGTAATTTAGTCCCGGGCTCCAGTAAGGGCAGGCTGACCTTCCCCCGGCACCACGGCGGGGACCGGCAAGTACTACATCCCGTAGAATACTGGGGTGCGATCCCCCCAATCCCCCGTCCTGTCCATCAGTGGACTCGTTAAGGACGTCGGCCCGCTGGCCAGCCTGGACGGAAAGATGCTGAGGGTGGTCAGCGATGTCTCGCTGATCGCCGGGCGTGGCGAGGTGACGGCCCTGCTGGGACCCAACGGCGCCGGAAAGACCACCACGCTCGAATGCGCGCAGGGCCTCCAGCGGCGCAGTGGCGGAACCATCAGCCTCCTCGGCGAAGATCCTGCCTCTGCCGGGGCAGCCCTGCGCTCCCGTGTCGGCGTGATGCTCCAGGATGGCGGCCTCCCGCCGTCGGCCAAGCCTGTGCCGCTGCTGCGGCACATCGCCGGCCTGTACGCGAACCCCTGGCCCGTGGAGGACCTGGTGGAGAGGCTGGGCATCGATACCTTCAGCCGCACCGGCGTGCGGAGGCTGTCCGGCGGACAAAAGCAGCGGCTTGCCCTCGCGGCGGCCCTGGTGGGCAGGCCCGAAGTCCTCTTCCTCGACGAACCGAGCGCCGGGCTGGACCCGCAGTCCCGCGCCCTCGTCTTCGACCTCATCTCCGAGCTTCGCAGCAGCGGAATGGGCATCATCCTCACTACCCACCTGATGGACGATGCGCAGCGCCTGGCCGACTACGTTTACATCATCGACGGCGGCCGCAACGTCGCCGAAGGAACAGTGCAGCAGCTCCTGCAGCGCGAACCGGCCGTTGACAGCGGGGCGGACCACGTCCGGACGCTGGTGTTCGAAGCGCAGCCCGGCCTGGACGTTTCCGCTGTACTCCCAGCCTCCATCGCCGTCGCCGAGACCCGCGCGGGCAGCTATTCCGTGACCGGTGCACTCACTCCGGGACACCTCGCGGCACTGGCTGCCTGGTGGGAAGCGAAGGGCATCATGCCCGCCGCCATGAGCCTGCAGGCGCGTAGCCTTGAAGACGTCTTCCTGGACATCTCTGGAAAGGACATTCGATGAACGGGACCGGTACTGCCGCGGGCAGCGCTCCCGGGAACGGCCTGGCGGAAGTAGCCGGTGGCCGCCAGCACCCTGCCTCCCTGCTTCGGCGCGTGCTCCTGCAGGGCAAATATGAAGCCCTCACCATGCTGCGGAACGGTGAACAGCTGATCCTCGCCGTGGTGCTGCCGCTGCTTGCCCTGGTTGGCCTCACCGTCACGCCCTTCCTTGACGGCCTGGGTCCGAGCCGCGTCAACGTGGCCGTTCCGGGCATCCTGGCCCTGTGCGCCATGTCCACGGCCTTCACCGGCCAGGGCATCGCAACAGGCTTCGACCGCCGCTACGGCGTGCTCCGTTTCCTCTCCACCACCCCTCTTGGCCGCGGCGGCCTGATTGCGGGCAAA
Organism: Pseudarthrobacter sp. 10T415; assembly: GCF_056394175.1. Taxonomy (NCBI): domain Bacteria; kingdom Bacillati; phylum Actinomycetota; class Actinomycetes; order Micrococcales; family Micrococcaceae; genus Pseudarthrobacter; species Pseudarthrobacter sp. 10T415. The sequence continues at coordinate 371,413 of NZ_JBFTHJ010000001.1, forward strand.
GTCCTCTCGGTGCTGGTGGTGCTGTGCCTGCAGATCGTGGTGGTATCGGCAGTGGCGTTTGCCTTGGGCTGGCAGCCCGTTGCTGCGGGCTGGCTGCCCGGCCTTGTCCTGCTGGTCCTGGGTGCGGCGGCGTTCACGTCACTGGGCCTGCTGGTTGCCGGTACCGTCCGCCCGGAGGCAACGCTGGCCATCACCAACCTGCTGTGGATCCTGCTGGGTGCCATGGGAGGAATCGTGATTCCGGCTGACAGACTTCCTGCACTGGCACAATCCATTGTGCATTTCCTGCCATCCGGCGCGTTGGGTGAATCCCTTCGCGATGCTTTCCTTCATGGCGCCCTGAACGGCGGGGCCGCCCTCATCCTGGTGCTCTGGACGGCGATTGCCGGGGCAGCAGCCATCCGTTGGTTCAAGTGGAATTGAGATATTCGTGAGCACGGCTTCGCGCCTCCCCCAGTTCGCCGGCCGCCTGGCATCGCGGCTTCCCCGCACAGTCGACGCCAGAGTGCGCCGCCTGGCCGTGGCCTCCCTGATCGGGCAGACGCTGCTGGTGGTGACCGGTGGCGCCGTGCGGCTGACGGCGTCGGGCCTGGGCTGCCCCACCTGGCCGCGCTGCACCGACACCTCGCTGGTCAACACGGCGGAAATGGGCATCCACGGCTTCATCGAGTTCGGCAACCGGCTCCTGACGTTCGCCCTCGCCGCCGTGGCGGCCCTCATGCTGGTGTATTTGTGGAACCTCCGCAAGGAACGCCGGGACCTTTTCCTGCTGGCGCTCGGCCTCCTGGCCAGCATCCCCGCCCAGGCCGTCATTGGCGGGATCACCGTCCTCACAGGCCTCAACCCGTGGGTGGTGGGCCTGCACTTCCTGGTGTCCATGGCCCTGGTGGTCTTCGCCACCCTGCTGGTCAACAGGGCCTACGGCCGCACCGGGCGATACATGACGGTCTCCCTGCGCGCACTGCCGGGGACACTGCGTCCGGTGACGTCCGCCGTCGCGCTTTTCTCCGCCCTGGCCGTGATGCTGGGCGTGGTGGTCACCGGAGCAGGACCGCACGCCGGTGACGCGGATGCACCGCGGAACGGCCTGGACTGGGATCTTTTCTCGCACATCCACGCCGTTCCGGCCTACCTGGTGACAGCGGGTTCCCTGGTGGCGCTTGTCCTGGTGCTGACGCGCCGCATTGCCGGTCCCTTCCGGACTGCAGTGTTCGGCCTGCTCGGGGTCACGGTCCTGCAGGCGGTTATCGGTTTCACCCAGTATTACAACGGCATTCCGGCCCTGCTGGTGGGCGCCCACATGCTGGGAGCCGCGCTGCTGATGGCTACGGCCACGAATGCCTGGGACGTCGCCAGGTCCAGCCCGGTGGAGTAACACCTTAAACGCGAGGGCGCCCCGGTTCCGGACCGGGGCGCCCTCGCGTTTTAAAATGCCTTGACGTCAGCGCTCAGCCGGCTGCCGCGCCCGTGGCCTGTACCAGGGCTTGGGCTGGATCCAGGGCCTCGATGCCGTGCGGCGTCACCAGGACCACGCGGGCCGTGGCGATGTCGTAGAAAAGCCCGGTGGCCTGTACTTCCCCGGCGGCAATGGCGGGACCAACCACCGGGTGGTTGTCGAGCTTGCTGAGCTGGACTGCCACATTGACCATGCCCAGCTGGTCGAGGCGGCAGTAGCCCGTTTCCGCAGCGGCCCGCGCCACGGGGTGGTCCGCCAGCAGTTCAAGGTAGCTGGGACGGGCATGCTCCAGCCAGGCGTCGAACCCGCTACCCAGTCCCGGGTTCCCGGCGCCTTCGGCGTCGGCGATGACAGCCTTCATGGCACCGCAGTTCGAGTGCCCGCACACCACAATGGTGTTCACCTCGAGGCCCTTGACCGCGAACGACAACGCCGAGTCAATGGAGGCGTCCTGGCCGTCATGGCACACCACATTACCGATGTTGCGGAGCGTCAGGAGGTCGCCCGGGCCGCTGCTGGTGATGAGGTTGGGGTTGACCCTCGAATCGACGCACGCCACGAAGAGCGTATCCGGATGCTGCTGCTCCGCGAGGTCCTCCACCAGGGGACGGACCTGGTCAGCGAAGCGCCGGTGGTACTTGCTGATTCCCGCCAGGACTGCCGGCAACCGTTCACTGCCGCGCCGGTCACAGTCATCAGCGCCGTCCGCGGTCCGGGAGTTGCGCGGCGGCAGGGGAAGCTCGCGGGCGTCCTGCCGCTGCGGTGCCCTGTGCTCGGCGTCCTGGAACAGCGTGTTTCCGTGTTCCTCAAGTTCGACGAAGCCGCCGGCGGCCAGGTACTGGTCGCGCCAGGCCACCAGGGATTCACGGAAGGCGTGGTCCACGTAATCGGCGTTGAGTTCAACCACCACCGCGTTCCCTGCGGGCACCGAGTGCAGTACGCGGTTCAGGCGCGGCAGGGCGAAGAAGCTGCACGATCCGGCGATGGTGATCCGCCAGGCCGACGACGGCGCGACCGGCTCGTGTACGCGGATGGCCGCGCGCAGGACGCGCCACAGCACGCTGGCCGCGGCAAGTGCCAGGCCGATGAGCACGCCCTCCAGCAGGTTGAGGAAGACGACGCAGAAGAGGGTCACGACGTAGATCAGCAGGTCACCGGTGCGCCGGCTGGTTCGGATGTCGGCAACCTTGATCAGCTTGGCCCCGATGACCAGGAGCAGACCTGCCAGCACCGAGAGCGGGATGAGCTGGATCATGCCGGCGAAGAGTGCCGAGAAGATGAGGATCCACACGCCGTGAAGGATGGCCGAGGTCCGTGACTTGGCACCTGCTTCCACGTTGGTGGCGCTGCGGACAATGACGCCCGTGACCGGAAGCCCGCCCAGGGCACCGGAGAGAATGTTGGCCGTTCCCTGGCCCATCAGCTCCTTGTTGAGGTTGGTCCGCGGGCCGGAGTGCATCTTGTCCACGGCGACAGCCGACAGGAGCGATTCGATACTGGCGATGAGCGCCATCGAGAGGACAGCGAAGGCTATGGCCCGCCAGTTTCCTTCGGGCAGTGCCGGCAAGGCCACAGCGTCCAGCATCGAGCCCGAGAAGGAGATCCGTTCAACGCCCGGCGCCAGCGGCACCGACAACGCGGTGACGGCAGCAACAGCGGCCAGCGGGCCGGGGATTTTCCGTACGGCGGCGGGCAGGTGCTTCCAGGCCACCAGGATGATCACCACGGTGAGCCCCAGCAGAGCCGCATGGATCTCGACGTTGGTGATGGCCGCCGGGAGGTTGGCGAGGTTTTCGATGGCGGAGCCTGCCGGGCCGGAGCCGAGCAGCACATGGATCTGCTGGACCATGATGGTCACGCCGATGCCGGCGAGCATCGCCTTGACCACCACTGGCGAGACCGCCAGTGCAGCCCTCCCCACCCGGCTCACGCCGAGCAGGAGTTGTACGACGCCGGCAGCGGCGGTGATGGCACAGGTGGCCTGCCAGCCGAATTCCTGGACCAGGCCGGCAACAATTACTGTCAGGCCGGCGGCCGGCCCACTGACCTGCAGCGGAGCGCCGCCCAGGCTGCCGGCGACGATGCCGCCGACGGCTGCGGCGATGAGTCCGGCCATGATCGGCGCACCGGAGGCAGCGGCGATCCCGAGGGACAGTGGCAGCGCCACGAGGAACACGACCAGGGAGGCGGGCACGTCCGCACCCAGGTTCGACAGGAAAGGCCGGAAGCGGTTGGCTCGGCCGCGCTGCCCTCCGGGCGGACTGTGGTTGGAGGCTGTTGTTGTGGCTGGGCCGGGCGTCATGGGATTTCCTTTGCTTCGCGGGAAAGATCCAGTCCACCGTATGCAGGTTGTCACGCCGGGTGACACTTAAAGTGACGGATATGACAAAACTAGTCACCCCATGTTCCTGCGTCTACGACCGGGATGCCACGGCTCGCAGCGGCGCTTAAAAGGCGAACGGCCTGGACTCGAAAGTCCGGGCCGTTCGTCGGCACATCGGGCGCGTCTAGCCGCCGATGACAGCAGGTCCGATGAAGGGATCCACGGCCAGGGCAATGAACAGCAGGGTGAGGTAGCTGATGGAGCCGTGGAAGACCTTCATGGCCCGCTTGTCCGGGATGTCCTCACGCTGGGCGCGGTTGTAGAGGGCGTGCGACTCATAGAGGAACCAGGCACCGGCCAGCACGGCAGTGACCGTGTAAACCCACCCGGCGCCGCCGGCCGGGACCATCAGCAGCGAACAGGCCACCATGGCCCAGGCGTACAGGACCACCTGCACGGACACCACCTTGGCGCCGGCAATGGCTCCAAGCATGGGCACCTTGGCGTTGCGGTAGTCCTCGCCGTAACGCATGGACAGCGGCCAGTAGTGCGGCGGCGTCCAGAGGAAGATCACCATGAAGAGGATGATGGCCGGCCATTCCACCGAGTTGGTGACGGCGGCCCAGGCAATCAGCACCGGGAAACAGCCGGCTGCCCCGCCCCAGACAATGTTCTGGGCCGTGCGCCGCTTCAGGATAATCGTGTAGATCACGACGTAGAAGAAGATGGCTCCAAGCCCGAGCCAGGCCGACAGCGGGTTGGCGCCAAACCACAGGATGGCGATGGCCGCAGCGCCCAGCAGCCACGAAAAAACCAGCGCTTCGCGGGGGGTGACTTCCCCGGTGACCAGGGGCCGGTTTTCGGTACGGGCCATCAGTTTGTCGATGTCGCGGTCGATGTAGCAGTTGAACGCGCCGGCGCTGCCCGCGGCGAACGCACCACCTACCAGTGTGGCCAGGATCAGGCCGATGGACGGGAAACCCCGCTCTGCATAAATCATGGTGGGCAGCGTACTGACCAGCAGCAGTTCAATGACGCGCGGTTTGGTGAGGGCGAGATACGCCTTGGCCTTACGGGCAAACCCTGGGCCGGAGGCCCGGGAAGCGTTCAGCGGCGTATCTGTTGTGCTCACGGTGGCAGTCACCCGTTCTGTGTGGCAGTTGTATCTGGCATTGCAGCTGCGGGCGGTTGAAAAGGTCCGGCGCCCGGCATTGGCCTCCGAATATCATACCGCGCCGCCACCCGCCCAAAGCCCGGCTGATATGCGCACTTGATCGCTCGCAGCCCGATTCGAGCAGATTAACTCATCCTCACTTCAGCCTTATTCATAAAAGGGGAAATTGCGTCCAAAACGTGAGATTTCAGCCTCCCGAAGATTGGAATGGAGCTAAGCTGTCACCAGATCAGCACGCGGCAGGAATGCGGTGGAAAACGCATTCCCACATGCCTCGCGGCTGGACGAGAGACCAACATTCGACGGCGACTGGTACACACCGCAACGGGCGCCCCATTTCGTGCCTATAACCGGACCGGGTGTGCCGTGCGCCGTCAGCAAAGAGAGGGGCCCGGTTTTCGTGCCACATTTGGAAGAGCAAGAACTGTCCTGGACCAGCCTGGATGAGCGTGCCGTGGATACCATCCGCGTCCTGGCCGCAGATGCTGTGGAGAAGGTGGGCAACGGACACCCCGGTACGGCGATGAGCCTGGCACCGGCCGCGTACCTGCTGTTCCAGAAGCTCATGCGCCACGATCCGCGGGATCCGCAGTGGCTGGGCCGTGACCGGTTCGTCCTGTCCCCCGGCCACACCTCGCTGACCCTGTACATCCAGCTGTTCCTCTCCGGCTACGGCCTGGAACTCAAGGACCTGGAAGCCCTGCGGACCTGGGGTTCACTGACCCCCGGCCACCCCGAGTACAAGCACACCGCCGGCGTGGAGATCACCACCGGTCCCCTGGGGCAGGGCCTGGCGTCCTCGGTTGGCTTCGCGTACTCCCAGCGCCGCCAGCGCGGCCTGTTCGACGCCGATGCCGCACCGGGCACCAGCCCCTTCGACCACACCATCTGGGTCATCGCATCCGACGGCGACCTGCAGGAGGGCGTCACGTCCGAGGCTTCCTCGCTGGCCGGCCACCAGGAACTCGGCAACCTCGTGGTCATCTACGACGAGAACCACATCTCCATCGAGGACGATACGGACATCGCCTTCACCGAGGATGTCCTGAAGCGCTACGAAGCCTACGGCTGGCACATCCAGCGGGTGGACTGGACCAAGACCGGCGAATACAAGGAAGACGTCCAGGAGCTGTACTCCGCCCTGCGCGCCGCCAAGTCCGAGACCTCCAAGCCCTCCATCATTTCGCTGCGCACCATCATCGGCTACCCGGCTCCCAAGAAGCAGAACACGGGCAAGATCCACGGTTCCGCCCTGGGCGCCGAGGAAGTTGCAGCCCTGAAGGAAGTCCTGGGCTTCGACCCCGCCAAGTCCTTCGACGTGGACCAGGAAGTCCTGGCCCACGCCCGCTCCGTGGTTGACCGTGGCGCGGAAGCCCGCAAGGAATGGGAAGAGTCCTTCAACGCCTGGCAGGCCGCCAACCCCGAAGGTTCAGCCCTGCTGCAGCGCATCGAGGCCCGCGAACTTCCCGCGGACATCGACGCCGCTCTTCCGGTCTTCCCGGCCGGCAAGGACGTCTCCACCCGCGCCGCTTCCGGCAAGGTCCTGAATGCGCTGGGCCCGGTCATGCCCGAACTCTGGGGCGGCTCCGCCGACCTCGCCGAGTCGAACAACACCACCATCGAGGGTTCGCCGTCGTTCGTCCCGGCTTCCAAGCAGACTGACGCATGGAAGGGCAACCCCTACGGCCGCGTGCTGCACTTCGGCATCCGCGAACACGCGGCCGCGTCGATTGTCAACGGCATCAGCCTGCACGGCAACACCCGTGCGTTCTCCGGCACGTTCCTGATCTTCAGCGACTACCAGCGTCCCGCCATCCGCCTGGGTGCCCTGATGGGCGTTCCGTCGCTCTACGTCTGGACGCACGACTCCATCGGCCTGGGCGAGGACGGCCCCACCCACCAGCCGGTGGAGCAGCTCGCCACGCTGCGCGCCATCGTAGGCCTGGACGTAGTCCGTCCCGGCGATCCCAATGAGGTTGCCGTGGCCTGGAAGACCATGCTGGAGAACCACAGCAACCCTGCCGGCATCGTCCTGACCCGCCAGAACATCCCCACCTGGGAGCGCGGCGAAGGAGCAGCCGACGGCGACACGTTCGGTGCCGCGTCCGGCGTCGCCAAGGGCGGTTACGTCCTGGCCGAAGCAGCCAAGGACGGCGCCACCGTCCCCGCCGACGTCATCCTGATCGCCACCGGGTCCGAGGTCCAGCTGGCCGTCCAGGCACGCGAAGCCCTGCAGGCCGAAAGCGTCGCCGCCCGCGTCGTCTCGATGCCGTGCGTCGAGTGGTTCAACAAGCAGGACGCCGCCTACCGCGAATCGGTGCTGCCCGCCGCGGTCAAGGCCCGCGTCTCCGTCGAGGCCGGCCTCTCACTCGGCTGGAAGGAATTCGTCGGCGACGCAGGCCGTTCCGTCAGCCTCGAGCACTACGGCGCTTCAGCCGACTACAAGCGCCTTTTCCAGGAGTTCGGCATCACCGCGGAGGCAGTCGCCGCCGCAGCCAAGGATTCCCTCGCAGGCCTGAACGCCTAACAACGATTTCCAGGAGATAACCACCATGACTACTCCCACCCAGCAGCTCTCCGAAGCCGGAGTTTCCATCTGGCTCGATGACCTGTCCCGCGGACGCCTCGACACCGGCACCCTCCGCAAGCTCATCGAAGAAAAGAACGTGGTTGGCGTAACCACCAACCCGTCCATCTTCCACGCCGCGATCACCGCCGGCACGGACTACGACGCCACCATCGCTGCCAAGGCAGCAGCCGGCGCCAGCGTGGAGGAGACGATCTTCGAGATCACCACCACCGACGTCGCCGACGCCTGTGACCTGTTCGCCCCCGTGGCGGCAGCCACCAAGGGTGTTGACGGCCGCGTCTCCATCGAGGTGGACCCCCGCCTCGCCTGGGACACCAACGGCACCATCACCGAGGCCAAGCACCTTTACAAGAAGGTCAACAAGGACAACGTCCTGATCAAGATCCCGGCCACGATCGAGGGCCTGGAAGCCATCACCGCCACACTGGCAGAGGGCATCAGCGTCAACGTGACCCTCATCTTCTCCCTCGAGCGCTACCGCGCGGTCATCAACGCCTTCCAGGCAGGCCTGGAGCAGGCGAAGGAGAACGGGCACGACCTCTCGAAGATCCACTCCGTGGCATCCTTCTTCGTCTCCCGCGTGGACAGCGAAATCGACAAGCGCCTCGACAAGATCGGTACGGACGAAGCCAAGGCCCTCAAGGGCAAGGCCGGCCTGGCCAACGCCCGCCTCGCCTACCAGGTGTACGAGGAACTCTTCGCCACCGAACGCTGGGCGCTCCTCGCCGAAGCCGGCGCGCTCCCCCAGCGTCCGCTGTGGGCCTCCACCGGCGTGAAGGACCCGGCCTACCCGGACACCCTCTACGTGACCGAACTGGTTGCTCCCGGCGTCGTGAACACCATGCCGGAAAAGACCCTGGACGCCACCTTCGATCACGGCGTGGTCACGGGTGACACCGTTTCCGGCACCTACGCCGACGCCAACGCCACCCTGGATGCGCTCGAAAAGCTCGGCGTCTCCTACAACGAAGTCGTTGCCCTCCTGGAATCCGAGGGCCTCGATAAGTTCGTGGCCAGCTGGAAGGAACTGCTGGCCGATGTCGAAGGCGCCCTCGCCTCTGCACGGAAGGCCTCCTAACCACCCATGAGCACACTCAGCTACGAAGCCACCGGTGCCGCGCAGCAGGCACTCGAACAGCACCTTCCCGCCCTCGTCGAGGACAGGATTGCCAGCCGGATCTTTGCGAAGGACCATACCCTCTGGGGTCCCGACGCTGAGCCGGAGTCCGCAATCCGCCTCGGCTGGGTCGAGGCTGCAACGGTCTCCCAGCCGCTGGTGAAGGACATCCTGGAACTGCGCGACGCCCTCCGGGCCGAGGGAGTCACCCGTATTGCCCTGTGCGGCATGGGCGGATCCTCGCTGGCCCCCGAGGTCATCGCCGGCACCGCCGGCGTCGAGCTGACTGTGCTGGACAGCACAGACCCTGACCAGGTCCGTGCTGCCCTGGCGGACCGTCTGGCCGAGACCGCCATCGTGGTCTCCTCCAAGTCGGGTTCCACCGTTGAAACCGACTCCCAGCGGCGCGTCTTCGAGAAGGCGTTCAACGACGCCGGCATCGACGCCAACAGCCGGATCATCATCGTCACCGATCCCGGTTCGCCCCTGGACAAGGCCTCCCGTGAAGCCGGCTACCGCGCCGTATTCAACGCCGACCCCAACGTTGGCGGCCGCTTCTCTGCACTGACCGCGTTTGGCCTGGTGCCTTCCGGCCTGGCCGGCGTGGACATCCAGGCGTTCCTGGACGAGGCTGACGAAGCTGCAGAGGTCCTGAACGACGACGCCCCCGAGAACATCGGCCTGGCCCTCGGCACCGCACTGGGCGGTACCAGCCCGCTGCGCAACAAGATCGTCATCGCCGAAGACGGGTCCGGCATCGTGGGCTTCGCCGACTGGGCTGAGCAGCTCATCGCCGAATCCACCGGCAAGCTCGGCACCGGAGTGCTGCCCGTTGTGGCAGGTCCCGACTCCCCCGAGGTCAACTCCGGCGCGAAGGATGTCCTCGTGGTCCGCCTCGTGGCCGCGGATGCCGACGTCGAACTTGGTGAAAACGAAGTTGCCATCGCCGGCGGCCTCGCCGCCCAGATGATGGTCTGGGAGTTCGCCACCGCAGTGGCCGGCAGGCTCCTGGGCATCAATCCGTTCGACCAGCCTGACGTGGAAGCCGCCAAGGTTGCGGCCCGCGGCCTGCTGGACGCGCAGCCCGAACCCACTCCGGCAGCGTTCGTCGATGGTTCCATCGAAGTCCGCGGCGGGGAATGGCTCGGCGACGCATCAACGGCCGCAGAAGCTGTCAGCGCACTGCTGGACACCCTCCAGCCGGACAGCTACCTCAGCGTCCAGGCCTACTTCGACCGGCTGGCGTTCGCGCAGCTTGAAGGCGTCCGCGATGAGTTCGCGGCGGTGACGGGACGCCCCGTGACGTTTGGGTGGGGTCCCCGGTTCCTGCACTCGACGGGCCAGTTCCACAAGGGCGGCCCCGCCATCGGCGTGTTCCTCCAGGTGACGGCTGAGTCCACGGAGGACCTCGCCATCCCCGAGCGTCCCTTCACCTTCGGCAAACTGATTTCCGCCCAGGCCGCCGGTGATGCCCAGGTCCTCGAGGAGCACGGCCGCCCCGTGCTCCGGCTGCACCTGACCAACCGAGCCGCCGGCGTGGCACAGCTGCAGGACATCGTTTCTGCACTGTCTGCCCGGGCATCCGCTACCGAAAGCTAAGGCGCACAAGCAACATGCCAGAAACTGAATACGGCAGGACTTCCGGAACACGTTCCGGAAAGTCCGGCCGGAATCCCCTGCGGGATCCGCGTGACCGCCGGTTGAACCGGATTGCCGGTCCGTCGTCGCTGGTGCTCTTCGGGGTTACCGGCGACCTCGCCCGGAAGAAACTGATGCCGGCTGTGTACGACCTCGCCAACCGGGGGCTGCTGCCGCCGAGTTTCGCGCTGGTCGGGTTCGCCCGCCGTGAGTGGGACAAGGAAGACTTTGCCGCTGAGGTGAAGGCCTCCGTCCAGGCCCACGCACGGACCCCGTTCGATGAGGCGGTCTGGAACCAGCTCTCCGAGGGCATCCGGTTCGTCCAGGGTGAATTCGACGATGACGCTGCGTTTGAGCGGCTCGGCGAGACCATCAAGGAACTCGATGATGTCCGCGGCACCCGCGGGAACCACGCGTTCTATCTGTCGATCCCGCCGAAGGCCTTTGAACAGGTCTGCCGGCAGCTCTCCAAGCATGGCCTGGCACAGGCCGACGGCGACAAGTGGCGGCGCGTGGTCATCGAAAAGCCGTTCGGCCACGACCTCCAGTCCGCGCGGCAGCTGAACGACATTGTCGAATCGGTTTTCCCGCCGGATGCGGTGTTCCGGATCGACCATTACCTGGGTAAGGAAACGGTCCAGAACATCCTGGCGCTGCGTTTCGCCAACCAGCTGTTCGAGCCGCTGTGGAACGCGAACTATGTGGACCACGTCCAGATCACCATGGCGGAGGACATTGGTACCGGTGGCCGTGCCGGGTACTACGACGGCGTGGGTGCAGCCCGCGACGTCATCCAGAACCACCTGCTCCAACTGCTGGCGCTGACGGCGATGGAGGAGCCCATTTCCTTCAACGCCGATGACCTGCGCGCGGAGAAGGAAAAGGTCCTGGCAGCGGTCAAGCTCCCGGAGGACCTGTCCACGCATTCTGCGCGGGGGCAGTTCTCCGGCGGCTGGCAAGGCGGCGAGCAGGTCCAGGGCTACCTGGAGGAAGAGGGGATCCCCGCGGACTCCACCACGGAGACCTACGCCGCCGTGCGGGTGGACATCCACACGCGCCGCTGGTCAGGAGTCCCGTTCTACCTGCGTGCCGGCAAACGCCTGGGCAGGCGGGTCACGGAGATTGCCGTGGTCTTCAAGCGCGCTCCCAACCTGCTGTTCCGTGACCACGGTGAGGACGACTTCGGGCAGAACGCGGTGGTCATCCGCGTCCAGCCTGATGAGGGCGTCACCATCCGGTTCGGTTCGAAGGTCCCGGGCACCCAGATGGAAGTCCGGGATGTGACGATGGACTTCGGCTACGGCCACTCGTTTACCGAGTCCTCGCCCGAGGCGTACGAGCGCCTGATCCTGGACGTGCTCCTAGGTGAACCGCCGCTGTTCCCCCGGCATGAGGAAGTGGAACTGTCCTGGAAGATCCTTGACCCGTTCGAGGAATACTGGGCGCAGCTGGACGAACAGCCCGAACCTTACGCCCCGGGATCCTGGGGCCCTGCCTCGGCTGATGAGCTGCTGGCCCGTGACGGACGAACCTGGAGAAGGCCATGATTGTCGATTTGCCGGACACCACCACCTCGAAGGTGTCCAAGAAACTCATGGCCCTGCGGGAACAGGGCGGCGTGATCGCCCTGGGCCGGGTCCTGACCCTCGTGGTAGTGACGAAGTCCGGCCTCGAAGAGGAAGCTATTGAGGCTGCAAACGACGCCAGCCGGGAACACCCCTGCCGGATCATTGTCCTCGCCGACGCCGGAAAGGACGCTGGTGACCGGTTGGACGCCCAGATCCGGGTTGGCGGCGACGCCGGCGCCTCGGAGGTGATCGTGCTGCGCGGCTACGGCCAGCTCGCCCACGAAAGCGAGTCGCTCGTCGCGGCGCTGCTGCTCCCGGACGCGCCGATTGTGGCCTGGTGGCCGCACGGTGCTCCGGAGAATGCCTGCGAAACCTCCATCGGCGCCATCGCGCACCGCCGGATCACGGACTCCGCGAACGAACCCGATCCCCAGGCGGCCCTCGAACGGATCCATGGCACCTACAAAGCCGGTGACACCGACCTCGCCTGGACGAGGCTGACCAACTGGCGCATCCAGCTCGCTGCGGCCCTCGACGAAGCGGATTCCTCCCCCGTCACGGCTGTGGCTGTGGAAGGTGCCTCGGACTCGCCCAGCACCATCCTGCTGGCTGCCTGGCTGACCCTCACCCTGGACGCCCCCGTCACCATCGTGGCGGATCCGGCAGGAACCGGCATCCGCCGGGTCCGGCTCACCCGGCCCGGCGGTGACGTCCAGCTGTTCCGACCCGGGCTCTCGGTGGCGGAACTCACCCAGCCCGGTCAGCCTGCCCAGCGGATCTCCCTCCCGCGCCGCAGCCTCCGCGACTGCCTCGCCGAAGAACTGCGCCGGCTCGACCCGGATGAGGTGTTCGGCGAAGTGATTACTATTGGACTGCCACGTACAAACCTAAGGAGCGTCCGGCCCAGTGAGCGTTGACCCAAGAGTAAGCATTCATCCCGATTCGTCCGTGCTGATGGCTGCCATCGCGGCACGCCTGATCACCAAGCTCGTCGATGTCCAGGACAAACACGGTGAGGCCACCGTTGTCCTGACCGGCGGCACGGTGGGCATCGGCACGCTGAAGGCTGTTGCAGACTCTCCGGCGGCTCCGGCCGTCGACTGGTCAAAGGTGAATTTCTGGTGGGGCGACGAGCGGTTCGTGGGATCTGCCGACGGCGACCGGAACACCAGGCAGGCGCACGACGCCCTGCTGAAGCACATTCCCGTGGATCCGGAGCGCATCCACGAACCCGGTTCCTCGGACGACTTCGAAACGCCTGAAGAGGCGGCTGATGATTATGCGCGTCGGCTCCGTGAAGCGGCAGCCGCCGAACATGCCGCCGACATGTCCGACGACCGTCCGGAAGAGCCCGGGGTCCTTCCCCGGCTTGATGTCGTCCTGCTGGGTGTGGGTCCCGACGCGCACGTTGCGTCGCTCTTCCCCGAACAGGCCGGCATCCGCGAGAAGGAACGCACGGTGGTGGGGGTGCGCAATTCCCCAAAGCCGCCGCCGCAGAGGATTTCGCTGACGCTGCCGGCTATCAACACTGCCGCTGAGGTCTGGATGGTGGTGGCCGGCGAGGATAAGGCCGGTGCCGTTGGCCTGGCCCTCGCAGGGGCCACCCCGGTCCAGGTCCCCGCGGCGGGGCCGCGGGGAACGTCCCGGACCTTGTGGCTCATCGACGAGAATGCGGCCTCACGGGTCCCGCAGCAGCTCGTCCGGAAGGACGCCGCGGGCGCGTAACCGTTCCAGCGCTCCGGCCAGCACGTCTTCGGCGTCCTGGTCGGAGCGCCGCTCTTTAACGTACTCGAGGTGCGTTTTGTAGCCGTCGTCGAGGGCCTCCGTGCCGGCGGCCTCGGAACCGTCCCTGGATGCCAGCGCTCCGCAGCGCCGGCAGTCCCAGACGGCCGGGATCTGGACGTCAGGGAGCTGCAGGAAAACAGGCTCCGTGACGTGCCCCTTTGCACACCAGTACGAAACCCGGATCCTGGGCAGCGGGCTGCCGTGGTCGGCGCCGCCTTGGAGGCTTGAGCCCGTCCCCGCTGTCACCCCAGCCCGCGTACCGCGGAAACCTGACACTGGATGGACCATTGGAACTCCTGCCTCGGGATGACTGGTTCTGCCGGTTAAAACAAAACTGTGGCTGTCGGAAGCCGACAGCCACAGTTTAGTTCGCAGGCGCGCGGGGCGGGAGGGCCCAGCGGCATGCCAGTGTTTGAAGTTAGGGGTCAGGAGTCCCCGGCGCCGCTGAACCGCATGATCAGGCCCAGGGCGATGATGACGATTCCCCAGGTCACGCCGAGGATGATGGTGAACCTGTTGAGGTTGCGCTCAGCCACACCGGATGAGCTGAGTCCTGAGCTCATGCCGCCGCCGAACATATCCGACAGCCCGCCGCCACGTCCTTTGTGAAGGAGGATGAGCAGCGTCAGCAGGAGGCTGGTGATGCCCAGGAGGATCTGCAGGATGACATGAAGAACGTCCACGACGGCCTTTCAGGAAGTTAGTGGGGCGGGAGTGCGTGCGCCGGGACGGACTAGTCCGTCACCAGGTGACTCTCGAACCTGACAATATTAGCAAACTCAGCCGGGTCCAGGCTGGCGCCACCCACAAGCACGCCGTCAACGTCGCGCTCCTTCAGGATGGCTGCCGCGTTGTTGGCCTTGACCGAGCCGCCGTAGAGCAGCCGGGTCTTGGCAGCAACGTCCGCGCCGAACAGTTTCTCCAGCTCGGCCCGGATGGCGGCGCACATCTCCTGCGCGTCCTCCGGTCCGGCAACCTCGCCCGTTCCGATGGCCCATACGGGTTCGTAGGCAACCACGAGCTCTGCCGCCTGCTCGTCGGTCAGGCCTGCCACGCCGGCGCGAAGCTGGTCCAGGGTGTGGTTGACGTGCGTGCCGGCCTGGCGGATCTCCAAGCCCTCACCGACGCAGAGGACAGGGGTGACGCCGTGCTTGAAGGCGGCCTTGGTCTTGGCGTTCAGGACGTCGTCCGACTCGTTGTGGATGGTACGGCGTTCGCTGTGGCCCACCAGCACGTACTTGCAGCCCAGCTTGCTCAGGAACTGCCCGGAGATGTCACCGGTGTAAGCGCCGGAGTCGAACTGGGAGAGGTCCTGGCCGCCGTAGGCCACATCCAGGTCGTCGCCCTGGACCAGGGTCTGGACACCGCGGAGGTCCGTGAAGGGCGGGAATACTGCAACCTCGACGCGGCTGTAGTCGTGCTTGGCGTCCGAGAGTGTCCAGGCCAGCTTCTGCAGGAGGGTGATGCCCTGCACGTGGTCCATGTTCATCTTCCAGTTGCCGGCGATGAAGGGCTTACGGTCGAAGGCGCCGTTCGTAGACGTTGTCACGTGTTCTCCAAAATGGTCTTGTAAAGTGTGCGGCCGGCAGGCTGCCGCGGGCAACCTGCCGGCCGAAGGACAGGAGCGTTGCTGCTCCCGGCGGTTGGTTCTACCGGTCCAGAATGCTCAGGCCCGGGAGTTCCTTGCCCTCAAGGTACTCCAGGCTGGCGCCACCGCCGGTGGAAATGTGCCCGAACTGGTCGTCGGCGAAGCCGAGGGTGCGAACAGCGGCAGCGGAGTCGCCGCCGCCCACCACGGTGAACGCTTCCGTTTCGGTCAGGGCCTGGGCGATGGCACGGGTTCCGGCGGAGAAGGCTTCGAATTCGAAGACTCCCATGGGTCCGTTCCAGAACACCGTCCGTGCGCCCTTGATCCGGTCCGCGAAAGCAGCTGCCGAGTCGGGACCGATGTCCAGCCCGATGCCGTTGGCACCGAAGCTGCTGCCCTCGATGGCGTCCGCGGCAACCGTTTCGTGCGCGGCGTCGGCAGCGAACTTCTCCGCCACCACAACGTCCGTGGGAATCACGAACTCGGTGCCGGCATCCGAAGCGCGCTTCAGGTAGTCCTGGACAACGCCGATCTGGTCCTGTTCGAGCAGGCTGGCGGCCACCTTGTGCCCCGCCGCAGCGAGGAACGTGAACAGCATGCCGCCGCCCACCAGGATGGTGTCTGCCTTGCCGAGCAGGTTATCGATCACGGCGAGCTTGTCCGAGACCTTCGATCCGCCCAGGACCACCACGTAGGGACGCTGGGTGTCGGCCGTGAGCTTGCGCAGGACCTCCACCTCGGTGTGCACCAGGTCGCCCTGGTAGGACGGCAGCCGGGACGCGACGTCGTAGACGCTTGCGTGCTTGCGGTGGACAGCACCGAAGGCGTCATCCACGTACGCGCCGTTCCCGCCGGTCAGCGCCACGAGCTCGTCAGCGAAGGCGCCGCGCTCGGCGTCGTCCTTGCTGGTTTCGCGGGCGTCGAAGCGGACGTTCTCCAGGACCAGGGCTTCGCCGTCCTGCAGGGAAGCTGCTGCTTCCCTGGCAGAGTCACCGACGGTGTCGGCGGCGAGGGTGACCTTGAAGCCCGCCAGTTCCGCGAGGCGGTTCACGGCGGGGCGGAGGGAGTACTTATCCTCGGGGGCGCCCTTCGGGCGTCCGAGGTGGGCTGTTACCAGCACGCGGGCACCGGCGTCCGTGAGCTTTGCCAGCACTGGGAGGGAGGCCTTGATGCGGCCGTCGTCAGTGACTGTAGAGCCGTCGAGCGGCACATTCAGGTCGCTTCGGACCAGAATGTACCGCCCGCGGACACCTTCAGCGATCAGTTCGTTGAGGGTGTGGGATGTCATGCGTCTAACCCTAGCCCAGCTTGGACGCGACAAGCTCCGTGAGGTCGACGAGGCGGTTTGAGTAGCCCCATTCGTTGTCATACCAGGAAACAACCTTGACCTGGTTGCCGATGACCTTGGTCAGCCCGGAGTCGAAGATCGAGGATGCGGGGTCGCCAACGATGTCCGAGGAGACGATGGGCTCTTCCGTGTAGGTCAGGAAGCCCTGCAGTTCGTCGGACTCGGAAGCGCGCTTGAGGGCAGCGTTGACTTCCTCGACGGTGGTTTCGCGGCCGACCGTCACGGTGAGGTCAGTGGCGGAACCGGTGGGGACGGGGACGCGGATGGCGTAGCCGTCCAGCTTGCCCTTGAGCTCCGGGAGAACCAGGCCGATGGCCTTGGCAGCACCCGTGGAGGTGGGGACCATGTTGATGGCTGCGGCACGGGCACGGCGGAGGTCGCTGTGGGGGCCGTCCTGCAGGTTCTGGTCTGCGGTGTAGGCGTGCACGGTGGTCATCAGGCCGCGTTCGATGCCGAACTCGTCGTTGATGACCTTGGCCAGCGGGCCCAGGCAGTTGGTGGTGCAGGAAGCGTTCGAGATGATGTGGTGCGTCGCGTTGTCGTACAGGCCGTGGTTCACGCCCATAACGATCGTGATGTCTTCATCGGACGCCGGGGCGGAGATGAGGACCTTCTTGGCGCCGGCATCAATGTGCTTCTGCGCGGCGGCAGCCTTGGTGAAGAAGCCGGTGGACTCGATGACGATGTCCACGCCCAGCTCGCCCCACGGCAGGTTGGCGGGGTCACGCTCGGCCAGGACCTTGATGACGTTGCCGTTGACGACGATGTTGCCGTCCTTGACCTCGATGGTTTCCTTCAGGCGTCCGCCCACGGAGTCGTACTTGAACAGGTGGGCCAGCGCCTCGGGGCTGGTGAGGTCGTTGACGGCAACGATTTCGAGGTCCGCACCCTGGGCGAGTGCTGCGCGGAAGTAGTTGCGGCCAATACGGCCGAAGCCGTTGATACCAATACGGGTCGTCACTTTTCAGTCTCCTTGGTGCTTGAAGCAAGCACTACTAGTTGAGCGGGCGTTCAAGCCAACTAACAGATCCCGCACGCCATTGGGCAGAGATGATTTACAGACGGAGGGCGACCAGCCTCATTGCTGAAGGCTAACCGCCTTCCGTGACCTATCTTACGTTTAACTGGGTCCGCCCCCGCAAGTGCGGGGGCGGCCAGTCCACATGGCGGCCTTATTAAGTCCGAATGTGAAGTTTGTAACAAGCATGTGTGCTGCAGGTTACGGGAGGGTGATGAGCCCGGTTGCGTTGCTGCGGGCGGCGTCAAAGCGCTTGGCGACGTCGGCCCAGTTCACGATGTTCCAGAATGCCTTGACGTAGTCGGCCTTGACGTTCACGTAGTCCAGGTAGAAGGCGTGCTCCCACATGTCCAGCATGAGCAGCGGCGTGGTGCCCAGCGCCACGTTGCCCTGCTGGTCGTACAGCTGCTCGATGACCAGGTTTCCACCGATGGGCTCGTAGGCCAGGAAGCCCCAGCCCGAACCCTGCAGGCCGAGGGCGGCTGCGGAGAACTGGGCGCGGAAGGCGTCGAAGGAACCGAACGCGTCATCGATGGCTGCAGCCAGTTCACCCTCGGGCTTGTCGCCGCCGTCCGGGGAAAGGTTGTTCCAGAAGACCGAGTGGTTGACGTGTCCGCCGGTGTGGAAAGCGAGGTCCTTGGAGAGCCGGTTGATGTTGGCGAAATCGCCCTTCTCCCGTGCCTCTGCCAGCTGGGCCAGCGCGTTGTTGGCGCCTGCAACATAAGCTGCGTGGTGCTTGCTGTGGTGCAGCTCCATGATGCGCGCAGAGATGTGCGGCTCAAGGGCGGCGTAGTCGTACTTGAGTTCGGGCAATACGTACTCAGTCACAAAATCCTCCAATATCGTGGACTTTCGGTCCGGTTGGTGACTCTCGGATTATGCATCCGGACGTCTGGCGCCCGGAATTATTTTTGATTCTAGGGGCCCGCTACTCGTCGAGCATTTCGGGCGTCACATTGGCGTCGGTGCCGGGAATCCCCAGGTCAAGGGCCCGCTTGTCCGCCATCGCCAGGAGCCGGCGGATCCGGCCGGCGATGGCGTCCTTGGTCATCACAGGATCGGCAAGCCTGCCGAGTTCGTCCAGGCTGGCCTGTTTGTGGGCCACGCGCAGTTCGCCGGCGTACTTCAGGTGATCCGGGACGTCGTCGCCAAGGATTTCCAGGGCGCGGTCCACGCGGGCGCCGGCAGCGACGGCGGCCTGCGCCGAGCGGCGGAGGTTGGCATCATCGAAATTGGCGAGGCGGTTGGCGGTGGCGCGGACCTCCTTGCGCATCCGGCGCTCTTCCCAGACCATGAGTGCGTCGTGCGCGCCCATGCGGGTCAGGAGCGCGGCGATGGTGTCGCCGTCGCGGATTACCACCCGGTCCACGCCGCGCACCTCGCGCGCCTTGGCCTGGATGTCGAGGCGGCGGGCGGCACCGACCAGTGCCAGGGCGGATTCAGGCCCGGGGCAGGTCACTTCGAGCGACGACGAGCGGCCGGGTTCGGTCAACGAGCCGTGGGCCAGGAACGCACCCCGCCACACTGCTTCGGCATCCGCCGCGGAGCCGTTGACGACGGCGGACGGCAGCCCCCGGACGGGGCGTCCGCGGCCGTCCAGGAGGCCGGTCTGGCGGGCCAGCGCCTCGCCGTCGCGCACTACCCTGACCACGTACCTGCTGGCCCTGCGGAGCCCGCCGGCGGACACCACGATGATTTCGCTCTGGTGCCCGTAGACCTCTGCGATGGCTGCCCGGAGGCGCCGCGCCGTGGATGCAAGGTCCACCTCTGCCTCGATGACGATCCGGCCGGAAATGATGTGCAGGCCGCCCGCGAAACGGAGCATCGCGGAGACCTCAGCCTTGCGGACGGACGACTTCTTAATGTCCAGACGGGACAGTTCTTCTTTGACCGATGCTGTCAGTGCCATGGCACCTTCCTAACTGTTCCCAAAAATGTCCTGGTACGCCGTGGCCAGCCGCAGGGGGTCATGGACGGGACGGCGTCCCGACGCCCCTACTTTACCCAAGACCACCTCGGCGCCGATCATCGCGGCGGCCTTCTCGAACTCCTGGCGGTCGGGGACGGAGGCAGGATCGGCCAGGACAACGTCAACGTTGAATCCGGGGGCGTAGCGGCGCAGGACGTGCAGGTGGTCCGCGGCCGTCATGCCCGAGGTTTCCTTGGTGTCCGTGGCGAGGTTCATGGTCAGGCAGCGTTTGGCGGGAGTGTTGCACAACGCCTGGCGCATCTCCGGCAACAGCAGGTGGGGCAGCACCGAGGTGTACCAGGAGCCCGGGCCCAGGATGACCCAGTCAGCAAGCTCGATGGCGGTCAGCGCTTCCGTGCAGGCGGGTGCCGACTCCGGGAGCAAACGGACGTTTTCCAGCGATCCTGCCACGGCGCAGCGGGCCTGGCCGTGGACCGTCTGCAGCACCGATCCCCCGTCCGGCGCCGTCACGCGGACGTCGCCTTCGATGGTGAGCGGCACCGTGGACATGGGCAGGACCTGGCCGCGGGCACCCAGGAGCGCCCCGGCCCAGGTCAGGCCGGCGACGGCGTCGCCCAGCAACTCCCAGAGCGTCACGATCAGCAGGTTCCCCATGGCGTGTTCGTCGAGCGATCCGCCGGGGCCGCTGCTGGGGCGGAACCGGTGCTGCATGACGTCGCGCCAGGTCCGCCCCCAGTCCGTGTCGTCGCAGAGCGCGGAGAGCGCCATCCGGAGATCTCCCGGCGGGAGGACACCGTACTCTTCGCGCAGGCGCCCGGATGAGCCGCCGTCGTCCGCCACTGTGACGATCGCGGTGAGCTTGGAGGTGAGGAGGCGGAGGGCGGACAGCGAGGCTGAGAGCCCGTGGCCGCCGCCCAGCGCAACAATGGTGGGCTCGGTGTCCTGCGGGCCGGCGCCCGGTCCCGTGGCAGGGGGAACCAGCGGCAGCGCGCCGGTGAACAGCGCCATTACTCGCGGCCCAGATCCCGGTGGGTGGTGGTCACGGTGACCCGGGGATACTGCGCGAGCTTTTTGGAAAGCTCGACGGCGACTGCCACGGAGCGGTGTTTCCCGCCCGTGCAGCCCACGGCGATGGTGGCGTAGTGCTTGTTTTCGCGCCGGTAGCCATCGAGGACCGGCTCGAGGGCCAGAACGTAGCGGTCCACGAAGTTCTTGACCCCCTCGGCCTCCAGCACGTAGTCGCTCACGTCCTTGTCCAGGCCCGTGTGCGGACGCAGCTGCGGCACCCAGTGCGGATTGGGAATGAACCGGACGTCGGCCACGTAGTTGGAGTCCACGGGCAGGCCGTATTTGAAGCCGAAGCTCATGACGTTCAGCCGCAGCGCCACCGGGCCCGTTTCGCTGAAGAGTTCGGTGATGGCGGTGGCCAGGCCGTGCACGTTGTAGCCGGAGGTGTCCAGCACGACGTCGGAGCTGTCGCGCAGTTCCTGCAGGAGCTCGCGTTCGGCGGCGATACCGTCCAGGATGCGGCCCCCGCCCTGCAGCGGATGCGGCCGGCGTCCCTGCTCGAAGCGGCGGACCAGGACGTTGTCGCTGGCGTCCAGGAACAGCACCCGGAAGGTGACACCGCTGGCGGCCAGGGCGCCCAGGGTGGCACGGATGTCCGCGAACAGGCCTTTGCTGCGGACATCGACGACAACGGCCAGCCGCGGGATGGACTGTGGGGCGTGCGAGACAAGCTCGGCAAGGGTTCCCAGCATCTGGGGTGGCAGGTTTTCCACGACGTACCAGCCGTGGTCCTCGAGTGCATCGGCGGCGGTGCTGCGCCCCGCACCGGACATCCCGGTAACCACCAGCAGCTCCGCTTCGAGGGGTTTGACGGGCTCCATGCCGTCCTGCCCCGCCTCGGATTCCGCCGAAGTGCCTGCCATTGAGTCCGCCCCATTTCCGTTGTTGGTCCGCGGGGCAGCGCCGGCGCAAACCCCGCCACTTACCCTAGCTAAGTTTCAATGATTTCGCCGGTGGTCATGTTGATGGCCGGCACTGTGACCGCTGCGGGACCATCGCCGGAGAAGTGGCTGACGATGGCTGCGGCCAGCGCCGGACCGATCCCCTTCGCCTGGGCGAGCTCCTCGGGTGTCGCCGCTTTGACGCCCTTGACCGACCCGAAATGGGTCAGCAGCGCCTTGCGCTTGGAGGCGCCCAGCCCCGGAACGCCGTCCAGCGCCGAAACGGTCATGGCTTTGCCGCGCTTCTGGCGGTGGAACGAAATGGCGAACCGGTGCGCCTCGTCGCGGATGCGCTGCAGCAGGTACAGGCCCTGCGAGGTGCGGGGAAGGATCACCGGGAAGTCGCTGTCCGGCAGCCAGACTTCCTCCAGGCGCTTGGCCAGGCCCACCACGTAAACGTCGTCGATGCCCAGGTCCGCCAGGGCCCGTGCGGCCGCATTGACCTGCGGCTGCCCGCCGTCCACCACCACCAGGTTCGGCGGGTAGGCAAACTTGGCTTTCGGCGCCGGAGTGGTGGTGTCCAGCACCGCGTCTTCTGCGGCAGCCTCCCCGTCCGGGGATTCCAGGACCGCCTCATCGACCTGGGCGGACTTGTCCTGGAGGTAGTGGCGGAAGCGCCTGGTGAGGACGTCGTGCATGGCCGCGGTGTCATCGGAGGCGGCCGGTCCGGTGATGGAGAATTTCCGGTAGTCGGATTTCTTGGGCAGCCCGTCCTCCACCACCACCATGGACGCCACCACGTTGGTTCCCTGGACGTGGGAGACGTCGAAGCATTCGATGCGCAGCAGCGGCACGGGGAGGTCCAGCGCTTCCTGGAGTTCCTGGAGAGCCTGCGACCTCACGGTGAGGTCCCCTGCGCGGCGGGTCTTGTGCAGCTTCAGGGCATGCTCTGCGTTCTCCCGGACCGTGGACATCAGGGCGGCCTTGTCGCCCCGCTGCGGGACGCGGACGTCCACCCTTGCTCCGCGGATGCCGCTGAGCCATTCCGTCAGCTCCTCCGCGTTGCTGGGTGCCACGGGAACCAGCACCTCCCGCGGCAGCCGGCCGTGGGTCTCGCCGTCCTCGCCGTAGACCTGCTGGAGCAGGTGTTCCACGAGGTCCGGCGTGGTGAAGTCCTCCACCTTTTCCACCACCCAGCCGCGCTGGCCGCGGATCCTGCCGCCGCGGACGTGGAACACCTGCACAGCGGCCTCGAGTTCATCCTCGTGGAGCGCGAACACATCAGCGTCCGTGTCCTCAGCCAGCACCACTGCGTTGCGCTCAAAGACCTTCCGCAGGGCCGTGATGTCGTCGCGGAGCCGGGCGGCCTGTTCGTAGTCCAGCCTGCCCACGGCGGCCGCCATCTGCTTTTCGAGCTTGTTGGTGAACCGCTTCGCTTCGCCGCCCATGAAGGCGCAGAAGTCTTCAGCAAGGGCTCTGTGGTCTTCCGGGGAAATCCTGCCCACGCAGGGCGCCGAGCACTTGTCGATGTAGCCCAGCAGGCACGGGCGCCCGCTGGACTCGGCACGTTTAAACACCCCGGCGCTGCAACTGCGGACCGGGAAGACGCGGAGCAGGGTGTCCATGGTTTCGCGGATGGCGCCGGCCGTGTACGGCCCGAAGTAGCGGGTCCCTTTCCGCTTGTCACCGCGCAGCACCTGCACCCGGGGGTATTTCTCGCCGAGGGTGACGGCCAGGTAGGGGTAGGTCTTGTCGTCGCGGAACACCACGTTGAAGCGCGGCTTGAATTCCTTGATCCAGGTGTACTCCAGCTGCAGGGACTCGAGCTCGCTGCCCACCACGGTCCACTCCACGCTGCTGGCCGCGTGGACCATGGCAAAGGTCTTGGGCAGCAGTCCGGCGGGGTTGGCGAAGTAGGAGTTCAGGCGGGAGCGGAGGCTCTTGGCCTTTCCCACGTAGATGACCCGTCCGTGCGGATCCCGGAACCGGTAGACGCCCGGGTTGGTGGGGATTTCACCTGTCCGGGGCCTGTAACTTGCTGGATTTGCCACCTATACAGTCTACTGAGCCGCGCCGCCCGGCTTTGCCGCCGCCGAATTTTCAGCGTGCACTTATTCCCGGCGGGCCCGCCGCGGGTGCAAGTGCGTCGCCCTACTCCGCGATTTTGCTTTGGTTGTAGCTGGTGGAGCGCTGCTGCCCGCTGAGGTCGGCGATGGCGTCCATGATGCGGTCCGTCACTTCGCGCCGTGCAGGCAGCGAGTGGTCAGGCCCGGTCTTGTCGAAGTACAGCGGCTCCCCCACCTTCACGGTGAAGTGCTGCGGCTTCACGCCCTTTTCGCCGGCCCGCTGCAGGTTCTCCGTGCCGATCAGGCCCACGGGAACTACGGGTGCCCCGGTGGTCAGTGCCAGCCAGCCAACGCCCGTGCGGCCCCGGTAGAGGAGTCCGTCCCGGGAACGGGTGCCCTCCGGGTAGATGCCAATTCCCTTGCCTGATTCAAGGATGTCCAGCAGGGTCTTGAGCGCCTGGACGCTGGCGGCCTGCTCACCTCGTTCCACCGGGATGGAACCTACGGATTCAAAGAAAGCCTTCATCACTTTCCCTTTGACGCCGCCGGTGGTGAAGTACTCTGCCTTGGCGAAGAACGCCACCGGGCGGGGCATGAGGGCCTGGACAATGACGCTGTCAAAGAAAGACAGGTGGTTGGGGGCAACGATGAAGGGCCCGTCCTTGGGGACGTTTTCGAGGCCGACGACGGTGGGCCGGCAGGTGCCCGAGATCAGGTTGCGGGTGGTCCAGCGGACTACATCAAACATTTCCATCGTTGGTCACCTCGCTCATGGCGGAGGCGTGGATGGACTGGAGCCGTTCCACGGCGTTGACGAGTTCGGCGGCATTCGACACGACGGTGAAGGCACCGGCGCCCTCAAGCTCGCCCTCCGGAGCGAATCCCCACGCCACACCGATGCAGTCCAGGCCGTGGGCAATGGCGCCCGAAACGTCCTGCGCACGGTCCCCGACCATGACGGCGTGGTGGGTGTCGAGGTCCTTCAGGGCGGCGGCGATGATCTCCGTTTTTCCGAGCGGGACGCCGTCGACTGCGGATTCATTGTCCGCGGAGCCGTGGATGCCGCGGAAGAGTCCGTCAATGCCATGGTGGGCCAGGACGGTCCGGGCGATGGCCTGCGGTTTCTGCGTGGCCACGGCTACGGGCAGGCCGGCTGCAACGAACGTTTCCAGGACTTCCCGGATACCCGGGTAAAGCCGCCCCTGAGCGATTCCGGTCTCCGCGTAGTAGGCGCGGTACCGGCGGATCACCTCGTCGAGGCGGTCCGCCGGAACCTTCGCCACGTTCAGCAGGGCGTCGCTGAGCTTGGGGCCAATCATGGAGTCGAGCAGGTCCTGCCTGGGCACGGGAAGTCCCAGCTCTGTCAGGGCCGAGGAAATTCCGTCAGTTATCCCACCGGCAGGATCGACAAGAGTGCCGTCCAGGTCAAAAATCACGGGCACTGTTGTTGAAGTCACCGGGTTAGTTTCTCATGCCTTTACGGGTGCCCGAAACTCGCATTCCATCAGCGGAATACTTCCGGTGGAACCGCGCAGAGCTCAGCCGAGGATTTCGGCCAGGAACGCGGCGGTGTGGCTGGTGGTGGATGTGGCCACCTGCTCGGGGGTACCCGTGGCCACGATCTTCCCACCGCCGGAGCCGCCGTCGGGCCCCAGGTCAACGATCCAGTCCGCACTCTTGATGACGTCAAGGTTGTGCTCGATGGTGATCACCGTGTTGCCCTTGTCCACCAGCCCCTGCAGGACCAGCAGCAGCTTCCGGATGTCCTCGAAGTGCAGGCCCGTGGTGGGCTCGTCCAGGACATAGACGCTGCGGCCGTTGGACCGCTTCTGCAGCTCGGCTGCCAGCTTCACGCGCTGCGCCTCACCGCCGGAAAGGGTGGTGGCAGGCTGTCCGAGGCGGACGTAGCCCAGTCCGACGTCCACCAGCGTGTTCAGGTGCCGTGCGATGGGCGAAAATGCCGCGAAGAACTCGGCACCTTCCTCGATGGGCATGTTGAGGACGTCGGCGATGGTCTTGCCCTTGTAGTGGACTTCAAGGGTTTCCCGGTTGTACCGGGCGCCGTGGCACACCTCGCAGGGCACGTAGACGTCCGGCAGGAAGTTCATCTCGATCTTCAGGGTGCCGTCGCCCGAGCATGCTTCGCAGCGGCCGCCCTTGACGTTGAAGGAGAACCGGCCTGGCAGGTAGCCGCGGACCTTCGCTTCGGTGGTCTCGGCGAAGAGCTTGCGGATGTTATCGAACACACCGGTGTAGGTGGCGGGGTTTGAACGCGGTGTCCGGCCGATGGGGCTCTGGTCAACGTGGACCACCTTGTCGAGGTGCTCGAGGCCCTGGACCGTCTTGTGCCGCCCGGCCACCTGCTTGGCCCCGTTGAGCTTGTTGGCGAGCACCTTGTAGAGGATTTCGTTGACCAGCGTGGACTTACCGGAGCCACTGACACCTGTGACGGCCGTCAGCAGGCCCAGCGGGAAGGTTGCGTCCACGTTGGTGAGGTTGTTCTCCCGCGCGCCGACCACCTTCAGTTCGCGCTTCTTGTCGTACTTGCGGCGCTTCTTGGGGATCTCGATGCTCTTCCGCCCGGACAGGTAGTCGCCGGTCAGGGAGTTGGTGTTGTCGAGGAGCTCCTTATAGGAACCGGAGTGGACCACCTGGCCGCCGTGCTCACCGGCGCCCGGTCCAATGTCGACGATCCAGTCGGCCACATGGATGGTGTCCTCGTCATGCTCCACCACGATCAGGGTGTTGCCCATGTCGCGGAGCCTGGTGAGGGTGTCGATCAGGCGGCGGTTGTCGCGCTGGTGAAGGCCAATGGAGGGTTCGTCCAGGACGTAAAGGACACCCACCAGGCCGGAGCCAATCTGGGTGGCCAGGCGGATACGCTGCGCCTCGCCGCCGGACAGGGTGGCGGAGGGACGCTCCAGGTTCAGGTACTCCAGGCCAACATCCAGGAGGAAGGTCAGCCTGGCCTGGATCTCCTTGAGCACCTGGTGGGCAATCTGCGCCTCACGGCCGGTGAGGACAAGGTTGTCCAGGAACGCCGCGCATTCACGCATGGGCAGCGCTGCCACTTCGGCAATGGACTTGCCGTTGATCAGCACCGACAGTGAGGCGGGGTTCAGCCGTGCTCCGTTGCAGGCAGGGCAGGGAATCTGGCGCATGTACTCTTCGTAGCGGTCGCGCGCCCAGTCAGAGTCGGTTTCGCCGTGCTTGCGGTGGACATACTGGATGGCACCTTCGAAGCCGGTGCTGTACTTGCGTTCGCGGCCGAACCGGTTGCGGTACTGCACCACCACCTTGTGGTCCTTGCCGTGCAAGACAGTCTGGCGGACATCCTTGCCCAGCTTTTCCCAGGGGGTGTCCATGGAGAACCCGAGCTCCTTGGCCAGGCCCTCCAGGAGCCGGTTCCAGTACTCGGTGGTGGCGGTGCCAAGGGACCAGGGCGCGATGGCGCCTTCCGACAGCGAAAGCTCGGGGTTGGGGACGATCAGCTCGTCATCCACCTCCAGCTTGGTGCCGATGCCGCTGCAGGCAGCGCAGGCCCCGAACGGGTTGTTGAAGGAGAAGGACCGCGGTTCGATTTCGTCGATGGCCAGCGGGTGCTCGTTGGGGCAGGCGAGGTTTTCGGAGAAGGCCCGCGTGCGCCCGGCGTCGTCCGCGTCGAGGTCGACGAACTCGGCCAGGACCCGGCCTTCGGCGAGGCCGAGGGCGGTTTCGATGGAGTCGGTCAGGCGCTGGCTGATGCCTTCCTTGACCACCAGGCGGTCCACCACCACTTCGATGGTGTGCTTGTACTGCTTGCCGAGCTTGGGCGGGTCGCTGAGCTGGATGAGGTCGCCGTCCACCCGCGCCCTGGAGTACCCCTTGGCCGAGAGCTCCTTGAAGAGGTCGACGAATTCGCCCTTGCGTCCCCGGACTACGGGTGCGAGGACCTGGAACCGGGTTCCGTCCTCAAGCTCCAGCAGCTGGTCCACGATCTGCTGCGGGGTCTGCTTGGCCACGGGTTCGCCACAGACGGGGCAGTGCGGCCGGCCGACGCGTGCCCACAGGAGGCGCATGTAGTCGTAGATCTCGGTGATGGTTCCCACCGTTGACCGGGGGTTCTTGCTGGTGGACTTCTGGTCGATGGAGACCGCCGGCGACAGTCCTTCGATGAAGTCGACGTCGGGCTTGTCCACCTGGCCCAGGAACTGGCGCGCGTAGGCGGAGAGGGACTCGACGTAGCGGCGCTGGCCTTCGGCGAAGATGGTGTCGAAGGCGAGGGAGGATTTGCCGGAACCGGACAGGCCGGTGAAGACGATCATGGCGTCGCGGGGCAGGTCGAGGTCCACATTGCGCAGGTTGTGCTCACGCGCGCCCTTGACCACAAGTCGGGAGAGATCGTGGCGTTGCGGGCTGTCGGCAGAGGTGGCGGTGAAGGAAGCGGGGACGGCTGTTTCTTCGGCTACGGCTTTAGGCACCCCATAATGCTAATCGAAAATTTCTTCGAACGCGCACGGTTCCGCCCTCAGGGAACATCGTAGGCGGCGGCCAGCAGCTTCACCGCTTCCGCGAACGTTGCACCCTGCGCTTTGGCGGCGGCAGCATAGGCCGCAGCGGCGTCGGACAGCCCGCCGAGACGTTCGTCACGAGCGCAGACCACGGTGCCGTTCCTGCCCCGCGTTGCCACGATTCCTGCTGCTTCGAGCTCCTTATAGGCACGCGCCACAGTGTGCGGTGCGACGTCCAGCCGCTCTGCCAGTGCCCGGACCGCAGGCAGCCTGGTGCCGGGGGCCAGCGCCCCGTTGTCCACCTGGTGGATCACCTGCAGGCGCAACTGTTCAAAAAGGGCCACGGTGCTGGTGGAGTTGGGCTTCCACGTCCCCGGGAATTCGGCTGCCGAGCTCACAGTCCGGCCTCAAGGGCACCTGAGCGGCGCGGAGCCGCAGAGAACTGGGCGTTGTAGAGCCGTGCGTAGAAGCTGTTCGCGGCCAACAGGCCCTGGTGCGTGCCCTGCTCAACAATGCGTCCGTGGTCCATGACGAGAATTAGATCAGCGTTCCGGACGGTGGACAAACGGTGCGCAATGACAAAGCTGGTCCTCCCCCGCCGCAGCCGGAGCATGGCCTGGCGGATCAGCAGTTCCGTCCTGGAATCGACGGAGCTGGTTGCCTCATCGAGGATCAGCACGGCCCGGCCTGCCAGTTGTGCCCGGGCGATGGTGATGAGCTGCCGCTGGCCCTGGCTGAGGGGTTCACCCCCGTTTTCCAGAACGGTGTCGTAGCCATCCGGGAGCGACCTGGCAAAGCGGTCCACGTAGCTGGCCTCCGCCGCCGCCAGGATCTCCTCGTCAGAGGCCCCGGGCAGGCCGTAGGCGATGTTGTCCCTGATGGTTCCGCCAAACAGCCACGTGTCCTGGAGCACCACACCGAACTGCCCGCGGAGCCGGTCCGGCTGGACAGCGGCAATGTCGGTGCCGCCCATGGTGATCAGGCCCGTACCCGGCTCGTAGAACCGCATCAGCAGGTTCACCACAGTGGTCTTTCCCGCCCCGGTATGGCCCACAATGGCTACCATCTGGCCAGGTTCCACTGCGAATGACAGGTTCCGGACTGCGGGCGCCGCGCCGGGGTAGCCGAACGTCACGTCGTCAAAGACGATGCGGCCGTCCGACGGCGCTTCCAAAGTGCCGCTCTCCGCGTCCTCTTCCGAGTCAAGGAGGGCAAACACGCGCTCCGCCGATGCGACGCAGGACTGGATCAGGTTGAGCAGGCCGCCGATCTGGCCCACCGGCTGGGTGAACAACCTGCTGAACTGGATGAATGCCTGGATCCCGCCGATGGTCATGGCGCCTGCGATGACCTGGAGGGCGCCAACCACCGCCACGGCGATGTAGTTGAGGTTTGCCATCAGCACCATCAGGGGCTGCACCACGCCGGCGGAGTACTGCGCCTTGGTTGCCGCGCGGGCCAACCGGCTGTTGCTGCTCGCGAAAACAGCAGCCGCCTGCGGCTGCTGGCCGAAGGCCTTGATCACCTCATGGCCCGTGATGAATTCCTCGACGTGGGAGTTCAGCTCCCCTGTTTCCGTCCACTGGCGCGCGAAATGCTCCTGCGACCTGCGGGCCACGAGCACCGTAACCCCCATGGACAGCGGCACGGAGGCGATGGCGATGCAGGCGAGGAGGGGCGATATCCACAGCATCATCGCGAGTGACCCGAACAGCATCAGGACGGACATGATCAGCTGGGTGAGGAGCTGGTTCAGCGCCTGGGAGATGTTGTCGATGTCGTTGGTGGCCCGGCTCAGCACGTCTCCGCGGGACCGTTCCCGGAAGTAGGTGGACGGGAGCCGGTGCAGTTTGCCTTCCACTGAGCCGCGCAACCCGTACATGACGCCCTGAACGGACCGGGCAGTCAGGGAACCCTGCACCCAGTTGAACAGCGACGTGAAAATGTACATCATCGACACGGCAGCCAGCAGGAGGCCGAGTCCTTCCTGGTCCAGCGCTCCCCGGACCACCCCGTCCACCACAATGTCGGTGGCGTCGCCGAGGAGTTTGGGGGCTGCCACATTCAAGGCCGCGAAACCGCAGGTGGCGGCAACGGCACCCAGCATGAGGGCCCGGAACGGCCCGAGGAGGCCCAGCAGTCTGCCGGCGGTGCGCCAGAAACCGGCCCCGCCCATCTCGGTGCCGGGCACAGCCGTCATTGCGGACCGTCCAGTGCAAGCTGCGAGTCGGCGATTTCCCGGTAGGTGGACGACGATTCCAGCAGCTCGCCGTGCGTTCCCTGCGCAACGAGCCGGCCGCCGTCGAGCACCAGGATCAGGTGGGCATCCTCCACCGCTGCAATGCGTTCGGCCACGATAATCCTGGTGGCCGCCGCCAGCCGGACGTCCAAAGCCTGCCGAAGCCTCGTGTCCGTGTCGTAGTCCAGGGCGGAAAAACTGTCGTCAAAGAGGTACAGCGGGGCCTTGCGCAACAGCGCGCGGGCAATGCACAGCCGCTGCCGCTGCCCGCCGGAGAGGTTGGTGCCGCCCTGCCCCACCGGCGTTGCCAGCCCCAGCGGGAGGTCCCGCATGAAGCGCATGGTTTGCGCCGCCTCGAGGACCTCCCAGAGTTCATGATCGGAAGCTCCGGGTGAAGCCATCCGCAGGTTGTCCGCAATGGTCCCGGAAAACAGGTGGGAGTGTTGCGGGACGATGGACATGGATCTGCGCAGGAGGTCCAGCGGCAGTTCCCGGACATCGGCGCCGTCGAGGAGGATGCTGCCTTCGGTGGTCTCGAGGAACCTCGGAACCAGGTTCAGCAGCGTTGATTTGCCGCTGCCGGTGGACCCGACGATCGCCGTAGTGGTTCCGGGCGCAGCCACAAAATTCAGGTCTGCCAGCACCGGCACTTCCGCGCCCGGGTAGGAGAAACCAACGCCCCTGAACTCCAGGGCTCCAGGCCCGGCCAGGGGCGTCACCGGATCCTTCGCGGCCACGGCAGGGCGCGACGGCGGGGGGTCGGCGGGGTCGGCGACGGAGGGTTTGGTGTCCAGCACCGCAGAGATCCGCTCGGCGCAGACTGCCGCCCGCGGGGCCGTCATCAGCACGTACATGGACATCATGATTGCCAGGAGGATCTGCAGGATGTAGGCGATGAAGGCAGTCAGCGCGCCCAGGTTCATCTCGCCTGCCTGGATGCGGTGGCCGCCGAACCAGACCACAGCCACCGAGGAGAGGTTCACCACGAGCATGATCAGAGGCAGCATTCCGGCTACGAGCAGCGCGGACTGCAGGTTGTTGGCGGTGAGACTGGAGTTGGCGCGGGCGAAACGGCGCGTTTCGTGGTCCTGCCGGACGAAGGCGCGGATGGCGCTGGCGCCGATGATCTGTTCGCGCAGGATGCCGCCGGCGTTATCGAGAAGTTCCTGGCCGTCGCGGTAGAGCGGAATGAGGCGGCGGACGATCAGTGCCATGATCAGGACGAGCAGCGGCACGATCACGATGACGACGGCGGACAGCGCCACGTCCTGCTGCAAGGCAAGAATGATGCCGCCGACGCCCATGGCAGGGCCCGCCACCAGCATCGTGAACACCAGGATGGCGAAGGACTGCACCTGCTGGGTGTCGTTGGTGGCCCGGGTGGTCAGGCTTTGGGTGCCGAACCGGGCAACTTCCAGGGAGGACAGGGACTGGATGCGGGCAAAGATTTCCGCGCGGAGCCGGTGGCCGATCCGCATTGCCACAACGGCCCCGAGATAGCCTGCGGCGATGGCAGCTGCGGCCTGGACAACGGCGATGCCGGCCATCACGATACCCAAGCGGGAAATGACGCCCGTATCACCGGGAACGATTCCGTCATCAATGATGGCGGCGTTCACGGTTGGCAGCAGGAGGTTGGCGGCTGCCTGGATCAGCTGCAGCAGGACGACGGCGGCGACGGAGCCCTTTTGGTCCGAGAGCAGGCGCCTCATCAAACCGATCAGCAACGAACCTCCAGTTCGGTCGGGGGCCGTCGGGGCCGGACGTTGGCCTCTCCCCCAGAGACCACTCCGTCATTGTAAGCCAGATCACTTTCCCCCGCTGTCAAAGACATGACAGGCCCGTTGAGCCGGCTGCACAGCGGCAGTCCAGGGGCGGGGAACCGCTCAGTCCGGCTTGCGTCCCACCGCGAAGATCCTGCGGAAGGGAAAGACGGTGCCGTGCCGGCCCTGCGGGTAGGCGGCCCGGAGCGCCTCCGCGTAGTCCGCTTCGAAGGCGGCACCGTCCTCCGGCGGGAGCACGGCCAGGACGGGGCGCAGGGCGGTTCCACGAACCCATTCCAGGACGGGGTCGGGCCCGGGCAGCAGCTGCTGGTAGGTGGTTTCCCACGCGTCCGCAGTGCAGCCGGCGTCGAGCATGATCCCGAGGTAGTCCGCCGGTTCACTGACGGACTCTCCGCCCCGCAGGACGCCGTCGAGCTGGGCCGCCCACCGCGGTGATCCTGCCAGCTGGCGCATCAGCTGATGGGATGGGGCGTTGAAGTTCCCGGGTACCTGCATGGCGAACCAGCCGCCGGGGCGCAGCGCGGCCAGCCAGGTCCGCAGCAGGTCCTGGTGGCCCGGGACCCATTGCAGTGCCGCGTTCGTCACCACCACATCCGTGTCAGCGGCAGGCAGCCAGTCCCGGATGTCCTGCTGCTCAAACGCGAGGGACGGCTGCGAGGCGCTGAGCTCCGCGGCCTTGCCCAGCATCTGGGCCGAGGAGTCCACTCCCACCACCCGGGCACCGGGCCAGCGGCGGGCGAGCGTTGCCGTCAGGTTGCCGGGTCCGCAGCCGAGGTCAACCACCTGGCCGGGATTGGCGGCGTGGATCCTGCCGGTGAGGTCGAAGAACGGGCGGTTCCGGTAATCGCCGAACTGAACGTACTTCGCCGGATCCCATTTCATAAGTTTCTCCATGCCTTGGTGCTGACTCTGCTACGGGAAGCCTAGCCGGGGCCAACGGCAGCGGCACCGTACGCAGGACCCACGGATTACCTGCCGCAGCGGGGCACTAAGCTGGAAAACAATGAAACTCGTTGACCAGCTGACCGATCTGACCGCGCCGGGACCGTCGGACGCCGTCGACCCCGACCACCTGTACACCCGCTTCGTGGAGTGGACCGAAAGCCGCGGCCTGGACCTGTACCCGGCGCAGGACGAGGCCATCATGGAGCTCGCCACCGGCGCCAACGTCATCCTCGCGACACCCACCGGGTCCGGGAAGTCCCTGGTGGCCATCGCGGCCCACTTCCAGGCGATGGCGCTGGGCAGGCGCAGCTACTACACGGCGCCCATCAAGGCGCTGGTATCGGAAAAGTTCTTCGCGCTCTGCGAGATTTTCGGCGCCGAGAACGTGGGCATGATCACCGGCGATTCGGGCGTGAACCAGGACGCCCCGATCATCTGCTGCACCGCCGAGATCCTGGCCAACATCGCCCTGCGCGAGGGCGACACGGCGGACCTGGGCTCCGTCATCATGGACGAGTTCCATTTCTACTCGGATCCTCAGCGCGGCTGGGCCTGGCAGGTGCCGCTGCTGGAACTGCCGCAGGCGCAGTTCCTGCTCATGTCCGCCACGCTGGGCGACGTGACCCGGTTTGAGAAGGGGCTCACAACGCTCACCGGGCGCCCCAGCACCACCGTGAGCTCGGCCGAGCGGCCCATCCCGCTGCATTTCTACTATCACGAGACCCCTGTCCACGAGACCCTCGAAGAGCTGCTGTCCACCAAGCAGGTTCCGGTGTACGTGGTGCACTTCAGCCAGCTCGAAGCGATCGACCGCGCCCAGACGCTCATGAGCATCAACGTGTGCACGCGGGAGGAGAAGGACAAAATCGCGGACCTCATCGCGAACTTCCGGTTCGCGGCCGGGTTCGGGAAGACCCTCAACCGGCTGGTCCGCCACGGGATCGGCGTGCACCACGCCGGCATGCTGCCGAAGTACCGGCGGCTCGTGGAGCAGCTGGCGCAGGCGGGACTGCTGAAGGTCATCTGCGGTACGGACACCCTGGGCGTGGGCATCAACGTTCCCATCCGCACCGTGCTGCTCACTGCTTTGAGCAAGTACGACGGCGTCCGCACCCGGCTGCTCAACTCCCGCGAGTTCCACCAGATTGCCGGACGCGCCGGCCGGGCAGGGTACGACACCGCCGGCACAGTGGTGGTGCAGGCCCCGGAGCACGTCACCGAAAACGTCAGGGCCATGGCCAAGGCCGTGGCCAAGTTCGGCGACGACCAGAAGAAGCTGCGCCAGGTGGTGAAGAAGAAGCCCCCGGAGGGATTCGTGTCCTGGGGCGAACCCACCTACCGGCGGCTCGTGGAATCCGTTCCGGACCCGCTGGCGTCCAGCTTCACGGTCACGCACGCCATGCTGATGAACCTGATGGAACGTCCCGGAGACCCGTTTGCCGCCGCACGCCGGCTGCTGACGGAGAACCACGAAACCCGGCCGGCGCAGCTCCGGCTGATGAAGAAGGCCCTGGGCATCTACCGCGAGCTGCTGGCCGCCGAAGTCGTGGAACGGATCCCGGAAGCCGAACAGGGTCCGGACGGCCGCGCCGTCCGCCTGACGGTGCACCTGCAGGCCAACTTCGCACTCAACCAGCCGCTCTCCCCCTTCGCACTCGCCGCGCTGGAGCTCCTGGACCCGGAGTCGCCGTCGTACGCCCTGGACGTGGTGTCCATCATCGAGGCGACGCTGGAAAAGCCGCGCCAGATCCTCTCCGCGCAGCAGAAGAAGGCCCGCGGCGAGGCGGTGGCCGCCATGAAGGCTGACGGGATCGAGTACGACCAGCGGATGGCGATGCTGGACGAAGTGACGTACCCGCAACCGCTGGCGGACATCCTGGCCGAGGCCTTCGAGGTCTACCGCAAGGCCGCCCCGTGGGTTGGCGACTTCGAGCTGGCACCAAAATCCGTGGTCCGGGACATGTACGAACGCGCCATGAACTTCGGCGAGTTCGTCCAGTTCTATGGGCTGGCCCGCTCGGAAGGCATCGTGCTGCGGTACCTGGCCGATGCGTTCAAGGCCCTCCGGCAAACCGTCCCGCAGGATATGCTCCGCGACGATTTGGAAGACCTGATTGCCTGGCTGGGCGAGCTGGTACGGCAGGTGGATTCCAGCCTCCTGGACGAATGGGAGGAACTGGCGTCCGGGGCCATGCCCACGCCGCACGACGCACCGCCGCCTCCCCCGCCGTCGCTGACGTCCAACATCCGCGCCTTCCGCGTAATGGTCCGCAACGAGATGTTCCGCCGCGTGGAGCTCTTCGCCGATGAGGACGCCGCGGCACTGGGTGAACTCGACGGCGGCTCCGGCTGGGATGCCGACCGCTGGGAAGACGCCCTGGATGACTACTTCGACGAACACGACGACATCGGCACCGGACCGGACGCCCGCGGGCCCGGACTGCTGATCATCACGGAGGAAGCCGGGGTGTGGAAGGTGCGCCAGATCTTCGACGACCCGGCACGGAACCACGACTGGGGCATCTCCGCCGAAGTGAACCTGGCGGAATCGGACGAAACCGGCACCGCGGTCCTGAGGGTAACGGGCGTCAACCGCCTTTAGGTAAGCTCAGACAATGAGTGTAATCCGCCCCGCAACCGAGCACGACGTCCCGGCTATCCTCCGGATGATCCACGAACTGGCGCACTACGAAAAGGAGCCTGACGCGGTCCGGAACACCCCGGAAATGCTGCAGGCCGTCCTCTTTGGCGATAACCCGCGGGTGTTCGCGGCAATGGCCGAGAATGCGGCAGGCGACGTGCAGGGCTTCGCGCTGTGGTTCCTGAACTACTCCACCTGGGAGGGCGTTCACGGGATCTACCTGGAGGATCTCTACGTCAGTCCGGAGGCGCGCGGCGAGGGGCACGGGAAGGCCCTGCTGAAGCACCTGGCGGGTATCGCCGTCGGGAACGGCTACGCCCGGGTGGAATGGAGCGTACTCGACTGGAATGAGCCCTCCATCAATTTCTACCGCAGCCTGGGTGCCCGGCCGATGGACGGGTGGTCGACATTCCGGCTTACCGGCGAAGCCCTGGAACAGTTTGGCACCCCGGTTCCAGCCGCGGCCCATGGCTGAGGCAGGCCACCGGATCCGTGCCCGCCATGAGTTCCGCGGCATGCGCACCGTGGAGCACGTCTTTACCGTGCCTCTGGACCATGCCGCCACCGGCGGGGACGCAGAAACCATCACTGTCTTTGCCCGCGAGTACGTTGCGGCCGCCCACAGCGCCGAGGAAACGGAAAACCTGCCCTGGCTGTTGTTCCTGCAGGGCGGCCCGGGAGGGCGCGGCAACAGGTTCGGGACCTTGGGCGGCTGGAGCAAGGCTGCGGCCAAGGACTTCCGCATCCTCATGCTGGACCAGCGCGGAACCGGCCTGTCCACCCCGGCGGACCGGAATACCCTTCCGCTGCGTGGGACGGCCGCCCGGCAGGTCGCCTATCTAGAGCACTTCCGCGCGGACTCGATCGTTGCCGACGCAGAACTGATCCGCAAAGCGCTGGGCATTCCGTACTGGACCATCTATGGCCAGAGTTACGGCGGGTTCTGTGCCCTGACCTACCTCTCCTTCGCCCCGGAGGCCCTCCGCCAGGTGCTCATCACCGGCGGGCTCGCCCCGCTGACGGGTCCTGCGGACGATGTATACCGTGCCACCTACCAACGGGTTGCGGCCCGGAACGCGGAGTACTTCTCGTGGTACCCGGAGGACTGGGAGGCGCTGGAACGAATCGCCCGGCACCTGCGCAGCACGCCGGAAACCCTGCCCGACGGCAGCCCGCTCACAGTGGAGCGGCTGCAGATGCTGGGGGCGTTCCTGGGCGGGAACACCCGGGTGGACAGCCTCCACTACCTGCTCGAGGACGCCTTCACGGACACCTCCGATGGGCCCAGGCTCTCGGACGGGTTCCTGGAGCAGGTGCACGGCGTCGTCTCGCGGGGGTCCAACCCGCTGTACGCCCTGATGCACGAGTCGATTTACGGCCAGGGCCAGGCAACGGACTGGGCCGCCTGGCGGGTCCTGGACGAGTACCCCGAATTCCGGCCGGACGCCGAGCCTCTGCTGCTCACCGGCGAGATGGTCTACCCCTGGTACTTCGACCAGGACCCCGCGCTGCGGCCGCTCCGGGAGGCGGCCGGACTGCTGGCCGCCAAGAACGACTGGAAGCCGCTTTACGACGTCCGCCGGCTCGCCGCCAACCGGGTGCCGGTGGCCGCTGCCGTCTACTCGGACGACATCTACGTGGACCGGAAACTGTCCCTGGAGACTGCAGCCACGGTCCGAGGACTCCAGGTCTGGGAAACGGGCGATTTCCACCACGACGGGATCGCCGACGACGGTGAGGGAATCTTCGCGCGGCTGCTGGGAATGGCGGCGTCAGGCCGCCGCTGATTGCCGGTGCGCCGAAACCCTGGCCATCGCCGCGGCAGCCAGGACGCAGGCCGCTACAGCGCCGGCAAGCATGTTGAGGCCGAAATAGCCCGCCCCGCTCAGGACCAGGCCGGAGGCCGCTCCGCCCACGGCTCCCGCCGCACCCATCAGCATGTCCGAGACCCCTTGGACCACCACGCGTGCCTCCTGCCCCACGCTTTCGGCCAGCAGCGTGGACCCGGCCACGGTGGATGCTGACCAGCCCAGTCCCAGCAGCACCAGCCCTGCGGCCACCGCGGCGGTGGAGTCCTGCCCGAAGCCGGCTACTGCGACGCCCGCCATCAGCGTGGCGAAGCCGAGCATGACCGTTTCGGTCCTGCCTGCCCTGTCCGTCAGCCATCCCATGACTGGGGACAGGGCGAACATACCGGCGATGTGCAGTGAAATGGTGAAGCCGATGATCACCAGGGCTCCGCCGTCGGCTGCGTGGCCGGCGTGCGGCGTGCCTGGCCCTTCGACCAGGTGCTGCAGGTGCAGAGGCGTCATGGACATCACGCCCACCATGACGGCGTGGGCACCAACCACCGCAGTGACGGCCAGGAGCGCCATCCGGGAACCGCGGATGGCCCGCATGCCGGTGGTGAGCCTTCCTGCCGGCTTCGGCCGAAAATGCGTGCCGGTACCGGCGCAGGCCGCACGGCCAGCCCCGGCGGACTGGGTGGCCAGGTCTGGGTGAGCCGCGGCCTCCTGCCCGGCCGCATGCGGGCCGGGCTGGCCTCCCGGCCCCGCGGTACGGGCCGCAAGTTCCCGCGCCAGCAGCAGCGGGTCCGGGCGCAGGCCGACGAAGACGAGGATGATGGCCACCACCAGTCCGGCGCTCGAGATGACGAACGGCCCAGCCACCGGCGGCAGTCCCAGCGCCAGTCCGACGGCGGCGCCCGGCTGGATCAGGTTCGGGCCGGCCACAGCGCCGATGGTGACCGCCCAGACGACCGTCGCCAGCGCCCGGCCGCGGTGTCCGGCGTCGGCAAGGTCGACGGCGGCGAAACGGGCCTGCAGGTTCGCTGCGGTGCCTGCCCCGATGCCCGCCGCACCCAGCATGAGGAGCACGAATACTCCGGTCACGACAGAGAGCACCATCAGGAGCGCGCCGGCCAGCGCGGCGAGCATGCCGGCCACCTGGCCTGCCCGGCGGCCCCTGCGGTCCGCCAGTGCCGCCAGTGGCAAGGCCGTCACGGCGGCACCGAGGGTCATGACGGTGGCCACCGCTCCTGCCCAGGCGCTGGAGCCGGACAGTTCGACGGCGAGGATGGATCCGATGGAGACGGTGGCGCCCGTGCCGATGCCGCCAAAAACCTGCGCCGCAGCCAGAAGGGCAACGGTGCGCCGCTGCACCCTGACAACCTCATGCTCCGCCATGATGGCCATGGACCGAGCATAGTCCCGTGGGACTTCGTCCAGGAGGGGTTAAAAGAAAGACCGCAGTCCCGGCGCTGATGCTGCCGGGACTGCGGTCTTTTGAAGCGGGAAGGAGCGTCTATTCGGCGTCGCTGTGGCTCTTCCGGACGTCGTCTTCGAGGCGCGGGTCCATGTGGGCTTCCTTGGCCTTGGAGCTGAGCAGGCTGGCAACGACGGCGATAATGATGGTGCCGACGATGACCGCCAGGGACACGAAGGTGGGGATTTCGGGTGCCCATTCGATGTGCTTGCCGCCGTTGATGAAGGGCAGTTCGTTCACGTGCATGGCGTGCAGGACCAGCTTGACGCCGATGAACGCCAGGATGACGGACAGGGCGTGCTTCAGGTACACCAGGCGGTTCATGAGGCCGCCGAGCAGGAAGTACAGCTGGCGCAGGCCCATGAGGGCGAACAGGTTGGCGGTGAACACGATGAACGGGCTCTGGGTGAGGCCGAAGATGGCGGGGATCGAGTCCACGGCGAACAGCAGGTCCGTCAGGCCGATGGTGATGAACACGATCAGCATGGGGGTGAAGACCTTCTTGCCGTTCACGGTGGTGCGCAGCTTGCCTTC
Source organism: Pseudarthrobacter sp. 10T415 (assembly GCF_056394175.1). Taxonomy (NCBI): domain Bacteria; kingdom Bacillati; phylum Actinomycetota; class Actinomycetes; order Micrococcales; family Micrococcaceae; genus Pseudarthrobacter; species Pseudarthrobacter sp. 10T415. The sequence goes on from NZ_JBFTHJ010000001.1 coordinate 410,860, forward strand.
GTCGAACTTCTCCGACATGGGGATGACCTTGCGGATCCGGGCGATGAGGGGGTTTTCCTTGTCCTCTTCGTCTTCGCCTTCATCCTGGGCCTGCTTCCACGCGGTCCACAGCAGGAACGCACCGAAGATGTAGAACACCCAGCTGAACTGCTCGATCACGATGGCGCCGAGGAGGATGAAGATGCCGCGCAGGACCAGGGCGATGATGATGCCCACCATCAGCACTTCCTGCTGGTACTTCCTGGGCACCGAGAACCGGGCCATGATGATGATGAAGACGAAGAGGTTGTCGATGCTGAGGCTGTACTCAGTGACCCAGCCTGCAACGAACTGGCCGCCATACTCGTGTCCGGCGAAGATAAACATGGCGCCGGCAAACAGCAGGGCCAGGGTGACGTAGAACGCCACCCACAGTCCGGCTTCCTTCATGGACGGTTCGTGCGGGCGGCGAACGACCAGGAGCAGGTCGATCAGGAGGATCAGGCCGAGGACGACAAATGAGCCGACCTCGAACCACAAGGGCAATTCGAGCACAGGGGTAGCCTTTCGCGGGGTACAGAGATGCGGTGTAAGTCTCTCCGGCCAGCCTGTGCACTTGGTGCTGATGCGGCTGGCCCGCTACGCCCGGCTGGGCAACCATGCCCTGCGTGTTGACGATCGTAGCGCTTGGGATACTCCCCTACGTGACGTTAACTGTACCGCAGCGCAGCTGGATGCGACCCCGTGGTGACGTATGTGTCAGGCGTGGCCGGCGGCCTGCATCTGGCGCAGTTCCTTCTTCAGCTCGCCGACCTCGTCCCTGATCCGGGCGGCCACTTCGAACTGCAGTTCCGCTGCGGCCCCGTGCATCTGCTCGGTCAGCTGCGCGATCATCCCCAACAGGTCCTCGGCCGGCGCTGCGGCCAGGCCGTCCGCCCGTACCTGCGCAGCGCCCTTCTTCGCGCCGGGCTTGTTAGCCCCCGTGATGCCGCGCTTGCCCTTGCCGTAGTCGAAGCTGCCCAGCAGCGCATCGGTGTCGGCGTCTTCCTTGGCCAGCTGGTCCGTGATGTCGGCGATCTTCTTCCGCAACGGCTGCGGATCAATCCCGTGCTCGGTGTTGTAGGCCACCTGGATGGCGCGGCGCCGGTTGGTTTCATCGATGGCGTGGGCCATGGAGTCCGTGATCCGGTCCGCGTACATGTGCACCTGGCCCGAAACGTTACGGGCCGCGCGGCCGATGGTCTGGATCAGCGACGTGGAGGACCGGAGGAAGCCTTCCTTATCGGCATCGAGGATGCTGACCAGGGAGACCTCGGGCAGGTCAAGGCCCTCCCTCAGGAGGTTGATGCCGACGAGGACATCGAAGGTCCCCATCCGCAGCTCCCTCAACAGCTCCACACGGCGGAGAGTGTCGACGTCCGAGTGCAGGTATTCGACCTTGACCCCGTGGCCCAGCAGGTAGTCGGTGAGGTCCTCGGCCATCCGCTTGGTGAGGGTGGTCACCAAGACGCGTTCGTTCTTTTCGGTACGCGTCTTGATCTCGCCCAGAAGGTCATCGATCTGCCCCTTGGTGGGCTTGACCACCACCTCGGGATCGATCAGGCCGGTGGGCCGGATGATCTGCTGGACAAAGCCGTCAGCCTTGCCCAGCTCGTATTTGCCGGGCGTTGCCGACAGATAAACCGTCTGGCCGACGCGCTCAAGGAATTCGTCCCACTTCAGCGGCCGGTTATCCATGGCGGAGGGCAACCGGAAGCCGAAGTCCACGAGGTTCCGCTTCCGGGACATGTCACCTTCGTACATGGCGCCGATCTGCGGCACGGTGACGTGGGATTCGTCGATGACCAGCAGAAAGTCGTCCGGGAAGTAGTCCAGGAGGCAGTGCGGCGCCGTGCCCCGGGCGCGTCCGTCGATGTGGGAGGAGTAGTTCTCAATGCCGTTGCAGAAACCCATCTGCTGCATCATTTCCAGGTCATAGGTGGTGCGCATGCGCAGCCGCTGGGCTTCCACGAGCTTGTTCTGGCTCTCCAGCACCTGGAGCCGCTCGGCGAGTTCGTCCTCGATGCGCTTGATGGCGCGGGCCATCCGTTCCGGACCGGCCACATAGTGCGAGGCCGGGAAGACGTACATTTCCTCTTCATCCTGGATGATTTCGCCGGTCAGCGGGTGAAGGGTCTGGATGTTTTCGATTTCGTCGCCGAAGAACTCGATCCGGATGGCGAGTTCCTCGTACATGGGGATGATTTCCACGGTGTCGCCGCGGACACGGAACGTGCCGCGGTGGAAGTCCATGTCGTTCCGGGCGTACTGCATGGAGACGAACTTCCGGAGGAGGTCGTCCCGGTTCATTTCGGCGCCCTTGCGCAGCGTCACCATGCCGGCGATGTACTCTTCCGGGGTGCCCAGGCCGTAGATGCAGGAGACAGTGGCCACCACAATGACGTCGCGCCGCGTGAGCAGGGCGTTCGTGGCCGAGTGCCGAAGCCGCTCGACTTCCTCGTTGATGGACGAGTCCTTTTCGATGAAGGTGTCCGTCTGCGCCACGTACGCCTCAGGCTGGTAGTAGTCGTAGTAGGAGACGAAGTATTCCACCGCGTTGTTGGGCAGCAGTTCACGGAATTCGTTGGCCAGCTGCGCGGCGAGGGTCTTGTTCTGGACCATCACCAGGGTGGGCCGCTGCACCTGCTCAATGAGCCAGGCGGTAGTGGCACTCTTGCCGGTACCCGTGGCGCCCAGCAGCACCACGTCTTTCTCGCCGTTGTTGATCCGCTCCGTCAGGTCGGCGATGGCGGCAGGCTGGTCGCCGGCCGGCTTGAACTCGCTGATGACTTCGAAGGGCGCTACAACACGGTTGATATCCTGCGCAAGGCTCATGGATCTAATCTACAACCGGGCACCGACACTGGACGGTCCAGTCCGTTACGGGCGAACAGCCCGGCGCGGTATCGGCGCCTTCAGGGAGCGTACGACGGCGGTTCCCACCCGGTTGCGGCGGCCCACGCTGCCATGGCGGGCCACGCGACGTCAGTGAACCACGGCTCCTTGGCCTCCGCGTAGGACCTGGTGCTGGCGGCGCCGGCGAAGCACTGTGCAAGTTCAGCCTTCTGCGCCCCGTACAGCTGCCGCGCCTGCCCGTCCAGCCGCAGCCAGTCCCGGAACAGCAGGGCGTATCGCCAGCCGGGAGAGCCGGCCACCCGCACGTGGATGTTGACGGCCCTGCCGGGATCGGCGTTCGCGTGGAACCGCTTCTGCCACTGCCGCGGGTCGGGGTCGGTTGGTTTCGGCGTGTCGTGGCCGGCGCCGGGCACCAGGGGGAAGCCTGCAGCACCCAGCATCGGCACCAGCCGGTCCGCGGCGTCCAGTCCGGACACCGCAACCTGCAGGTCGATGACGTCCTTCGCGGCCAGGCCGGGGACGGAGGTGGAGCCGATGTGGTCTACCGCGAGGATTACCCCTGGTGCCGCAGCCATCAGCCTCGCGGCGATCCGCGCGGCCTGCTGCGGCCAGTCATCCCTGTACGCCTCAAGGACGGGCGCGCCGGTCCTTTTGGCCCGGACGCCGGCTGCCAGGTTCCGGGCGTACGGCATCAGGCGGGTGTCCCAAAGGCTGTCCACCTGCTCCAGCAGGTGCTGCAGGGTGCCGGAGTTGTCCAGGACGACGTCGGCCGCGGCCAGCCTGGTATCCCGCTGGGCCTGCGCTGCCATCCGGGCGCGCGCCGCTTCAGCGCTCATGCCCCGCAGTTGCTGCATCCGCTCCAGCCGCAGCCCGTCCGGGGCATCCACCACCAGGACGAGGTGGAAGTTGCTGCCCTGCCCGGTCTCCACCAGCAGGGGAATGTCCTGGACCACCACCGCATCTTCCGGCGCGGCTGCCGTGATGGCCGCTGCCCGGGTGCGTACCAGCGGATGCAAGATGCCGTTCAGTACGGCCAGGCGGTCCTTGTTGCCGAACACCGCTTCTCCGAGCCGCGGGCGGTCAAGCCGGGCTTCGGCGTCGAGCATGTCCCGGCCAAACTCGGCCACGATGCGTTCGAGGCCCTCGGTGCCGGGCTCCACCACCTCGCGGGCGAGTGCATCCGCGTCCACCAGGACCGCCCCGCGCTCCTTCAGCCGGGAGGCAACCACCGACTTCCCTGACGCGATCCCGCCGGTCAATCCGATCTTCAGCACCGTCCCAGCCTAGACGGACGGCCGGCGGCGCCGCGCCACGTTCCGGCTCGCGCCGCAGGACCGGGACGGGCACGTGGTTCGGTAGTCTGGGTCCATGACTGCAGGGGGTGCGGCCACGGAGCCGCTGGTCCACATCAAGGATTTCCGGATGGATTTCGGTGACGCCACCGTCATCAGGGACCTGTCCTTCGATGTGCGTGCCGGGGAAACGTTCGGTTTCCTGGGGAGCAACGGGTCAGGAAAGACCACCACCCTGCGGGCCCTGCTGGGGATCTACCAGCCCACCGCGGGGACGCTCCACATCGGCGGGAAACCCTTTGAACCCAGCGACGGCGCCCGGCTGGGCTACCTGCCGGAGGAACGCGGCCTGTATAAAAAGGAACCGGTTTTGGACGTCATGGTCTATTTCGGCCGGCTCAAGGGCCTGGGCAAGGCACAGGCCAAAGCCTGGTCGCTCGACTACCTGGAGCGCGTTCAGCTGGCGGACAAAGCTGCCGCCAACCTGGACAAGCTCTCCGGTGGCCAGCAGCAGAAGATCCAACTCGGCGTCACCATCATGAACGCCCCCGAACTGCTGATCCTGGATGAACCCACGAAGGGCTTCGACCCCGTGAACCGCCGCCTGCTGATGGACATCATCGAAGAACAGAAGCTGGCCGGCGCCACGGTCATCATGGTCACCCACCAGATGGAAGAAGTGGAACGGCTCTGCGACCGCGTCATCCTCCTCAAGGACGGCACCTCCCGCGCCTACGGCACAGTGGAGGAGGTGCAGGAGCAGTTCGGCGGAACCGTCTACCGGGTGGACTACGACGGTGTCCTGCCCCACTCCACCCTGTACGACATCGCGCTCGACTCGGGCGGGTACGCCGAGCTGGCGCCGCGTCCGGGCTCAGGGCAGGCTGCCGTCCTGCGCGAGCTTGTCACCGCCGGAGTCAGCGTCAGCAGCTTCACCACAGCCCGCGTTTCCCTGGATGAAATCTTCATCAGGGTCTACGGCGAACAGGACCAACCCGTGGAGGCCCGGCCATGAGCCCTGCACCAACACGTTCATCGTCCACTCCGCCTATCCCGGCCCGGCGCCCGGCGGTGCGCTGGCACAACCTGGGCACCGTGGTGGGGTTTGAGTTCTTCCGCACCACCAAAAAGCCGCGGTTCTGGATCGCCACACTGGCCATCCCCGTGGTGACGGCTATCGTCTTCGCCCTGATCTTCGTCAGCAACAGCTCCACGAGCGCCTCCGCGGATGCCCAGAAGAATGCAGCACTGTCATTCACCTACACGGACGCGTCGGGGATCATTCCGGAGGCCGCCGGCCGGGCGGCCGGAGGGACCAGGGCGGCCGACCCGGAGCAGGCACTCGCCGACGTCAAGGCCGGCACTGTGGACGCCTACTTCGCCTATCCGGCCAACCCCACCGCCGAACCGGTGCAGGTGTACGGCACGGACCGCGGCGTCTTTGCCAACGGGACCTACGAGGCGGTGGCCAAGCAACTGCTCATGGTGGCGGCGCAGGCAGACATCGGCTCGCCGCAACTCACGGCGGCAGCCAGCGGGAACGTTAAAGTGGACACCGAGACTTACCGGGACGGGCAGGCATCCGGTGGCTTCGGCGCCGCCGTTCCGCCGCTGATGTTCCTGGTGCTTTTCTACGTGATGATCATCCTGCTCTCGAACCAGATGCTGAACAGCACGCTGGAGGAAAAGGAGAACAGGGTTACTGAAATGATCCTGACCACGCTGAACCCCACCACCCTGATCATCGGGAAGATCATCTCGCTCCTCCTGGTGGGCCTCGTCCAGATTTCGGTGTTCCTGGCACCGGTCATCGGCGGCTTTGCCTTCTTCAGGGACAGGCTGTCCCTGCCGGACATCAACCTTTCCGACGTGGTGTTCGAACCGGGGCCGCTGCTGGTGGGCGCCCTGCTGCTGCTGGGCGGCTTCCTGCTGTTCACCGCAGTCCTGGGTGCCATTGGCGCGGTGATGCCCAACGCCAAGGAAGCCGGCGTGGTCTTCGGCCCGCTGATGGCACTGATCTTCGTGCCGTTCTACGCCATCAGCCTCATCCTGAGTGATCCCCAGTCCCCCATCGTGCAGGCGTTTACCTACTTCCCGCTCTCGGCGCCCGTGACCGCCATGCTCCGGAACGGCTTCGGAACCCTGAGCCCCGCCGAGTCGATCATTGTGATCGCCGAACTGTTCATTGTCGGCGTCCTGATGCTGCGCCTGTCCGTGCATCTGTTCCGCTACGGCTCCATCCAGTACACCGGCAAACTTTCGCTGGCCAAGACGCTGCGCCGCCGTCGGCGCGAGGCCGCCGGCAAGTAGGGCCGCCGCAATAGCGGCCTTTCGGCTGCAGTTAGACTGAGCCCGTGGTGGAAGCAGCGGAGGCCGGGAACAGCAGGGCCACGGCCTACACCACCTTGTCAGCCGGGGAGGACTTCCGGCACGAGCTGGAGATCAAGCGCTCACGGTTCATCACCGTGCTGCGCCGGTCCGGCAGCGAAGACGAAGCGCGATCACTGGTGGCAGACCTCCGCCGCGAGTTCCACGACGCCAGGCACCACTGTTCCGCGTTCGTCATCGGACCGGACCGCGACATCCAGCGCTCCAGCGACGACGGCGAACCCTCAGGAACCGCCGGCATCCCGATGCTGGAAGCCCTCACCAAGAAGGAAACCGTGCCCGGGGCCACGGATCTCAGCGACGTCAGCGCCGTCGTCGTCCGCTATTTCGGCGGCATCCTCCTGGGCGCCGGCGGCCTGGTGCGCGCCTACTCGGAATCTGTGTCCTCGGCGCTGGCCCTGGTGCCCCTGGTGCGGCGCAGCCGGCTGCGGATCTGCGCCATCCCCGTGCCGCACGGCGTTGCCGGACGGCTTGAGAACGATCTCCGTGCCGGCGGTTTTACCATGGCGGGCACCAGCTACGGGGGCAGCCATACAGTGCTCCGCATCGCCGTGCCGGACACCGGCGCTGAAGTCTCCGCTGCGGCCGAACGGGTGCTGGGCCTGACCGCCGGATCCGCCACGCTGGCCCCTGAAGGAACGGAGTGGATTGATGTTCCCAACGCCTGAACCGCCACGCTCCCCCGGCGTGACGCTGGTGGACGTCGATGAACTGGTGCTGGAACAGCTGCTGTCCCTCGCCCACCGGGACGCGTCCCCGGACGAGGTGGCTCCCCCGATGGGCGGGCCCGGCTGGAACCCGGAACGCACGGCATGGTTCCGCAACTACCACCGCGAGGCCGCGGCCGGACTGGACGGAGCGGCCGGGGAAAAGAGCTGGGCGGTCTTCAGCGCCGGCCACGCCGCAGGGTTCGTGCGCCTCAAACGGATCGCACCGGCGGAGGTCCCTACGGCAGAAACGGGCATCTGGCTGGGACGGAGCTACCGGTCCCGGGGCATCGGCACCGCCGCCCTGACGCTCGTCCTCGACCACGCCCGCAGTGCGGGACTCTCCCGGGTCACCGCCCGGACGCTGGCCGGAAACCGGGCCGCCCAGCAGCTGCTGGCCTCAGCCGGCTGCCGCCTCACGCCCGACGACGACGGAACGGTCCTCGCCGTCGTCGACCTCTAAATCCGCAACCGCCTTAAACCAACAGACCCCCTGCCGTGCGGCAGGGGGTCTGTTGTGTCAGCCCCGAAGGGCCGGTGGCAATTAGTTGCCGGTCAGCTTCTCACGCAGGGCAGCAAGTGCCTCGTCCGAAGCCAGGGTGCCGGCACCGGAATCGGTGGCAGCGGGCTCCGAGGAGTAGCTGGTGGTACCCGAGTCGCTGTCACCGGACGTTGCTGCTGCAGCGTCGTCGGCGGCGTGCTGGGTAACCTGCTTCTTGTGGGCTTCCCAACGGGTCTGGGCGTCAGCGTACTGCTGCTCCCAGGCGGCGCGCTGGTTCTCGTAGCCTTCAAGCCACTCGTTGGACTCCGGATCGAAGCCCTCGGGGTACTTGTAGTTGCCCTCTTCGTCGTACTCTGCGGCCATGCCGTACAGAGCGGGATCGAATTCGGTGCTGTCGGCGTCGACGCCCTCGTTGGCCTGCTTGAGGGACAGCGAGATGCGGCGGCGTTCCAGGTCGATGTCGATGACCTTGACGAACAGTTCGTCGCCAACGGAGACAACCTGCTCGGCCAGCTCCACGTGGCGGACAGCCAGTTCGGAGATGTGCACGAGGCCTTCGATGCCGTCTTCGACGCGAACGAACGCACCGAACGGAACCAGCTTGGTGACCTTACCCGGAACAACCTGGCCGAGGGCGTGGGTGCGGGCGAAGGTCTGCCACGGATCTTCCTGCGTAGCCTTGAGCGACAGGGAAACGCGCTCGCGGTCCAGGTCGACCTCGAGGACCTCGACGGTGACTTCCTGGCCAACTTCGACAACCTCGGACGGGTGGTCGATGTGCTTCCAGGACAGCTCGGAAACGTGAACGAGGCCGTCTACGCCGCCCAGGTCCACGAATGCACCGAAGTTGACGATGGAGGAAACGACGCCGGGACGGACCTGGCCCTTTTCCAGCTTGTTGAGGAACGTGGAGCGGACCTCGGACTGGGTCTGCTCGAGCCATGCACGGCGGGACAGCACAACGTTGTTGCGGTTCTTGTCCAGCTCGATGATCTTGGCTTCGATCTGCTGACCGATGTACGGAGCAAGGTCGCGCACACGGCGCATCTCGACGAGGGATGCGGGCAGGAAGCCGCGCAGGCCGATGTCGAGGATAAGACCACCCTTGACAACCTCGATGACGGTACCGGTAACGACACCGTCTTCTTCCTTGACCTTCTCGATGTCGCCCCAGGCACGCTCGTACTGAGCACGCTTCTTGGAGAGGATCAGACGGCCTTCTTTGTCTTCCTTGGTGAGCACCAGGGCTTCGACCTGATCGCCAACGGAGACGACGTCTCCGGGATCAACGTCGTGCTTGATGGACAGCTCGCGGGAGGGGATGACACCTTCGGTCTTGTAACCGATGTCGAGCAGGACTTCATCGCGGTCGACCTTGACGACGGTACCTTCGACGAGGTCTCCGTCGTTGAAGTACTTGATGGTCGCGTCGACTGCTGCGAGGAAGTCCTCAGCGGTACCGATGTCGTTAATGGCGACTACGGGGGTACCGGGCTTCTCGGTGGAGGTGATGGTCATGTAGTAGGGGCTCCGTTGTGGATAGTTAGTCGGTCAGGCCAACCGGCGCGCCCGCGTCATGGAACGCAGGCGCGATTTTCGGGAAATCCGATGGATTCCCCGGGTCATCCTGATTTTATGGATTGGTGTACTGAAGTGTTTTATCACCGCAGAAGCGTGCACGTGGTACACGCCCGTTTATTCTAGTCGCAGCGCGCAACAAGGGTCAAAAGCTGCAGCCCACCGTATCCCCTTTAGCGACCCGCCCGCGGCGGTCCCCTCGCCGGAAGTCCGGCCGCGGAAGCGGTCAGAAGTGGGTGAGGCAGTGTGTTGCCCGCTCAACGGCGAACATCTGCTTGGCCTTGAGTGCGGACCCTTGTGTGGCCTCCCGGATTTTCCCGGCCGCCTTCAGCGTCACCGGGCACACACCGCCCAGGTAGATCGAGGACAACGCGGAGACGTCCAGTTCGAGGTCGGCGGACGTTTCGTCGGGGACGCGTTCGACGGCGGCCTGGCCGCCGTCGACATCAAGGGCGAAGGTTCCGCCGGTGAGGCCGAGGGTGTCCCCGACGGCGAGCACCAGCCGGCCGTCTGCCGGGTAGTGCCTGGCGGCCAGCGCCGCAGGCACGTCGAGGAGCCGCAGCCACAGCATGTCGCGGCTGTCCGAGGCGTCGATGCAGCGCGGGTCCACCAGCGCCCAGGCCAGCGGATCATCCACCGGCGCCTCATTCCAGGAGACCCGCTCCACGAGGTCGATGGCCGCAAGGTACTCCCACAGCTCAAGGTAGGCGTGGTCCGTGGCGGCCACCAGGTCCACCACCTCCACGGTGTAGGGCTCGGTTTCCCAGCCGAGGAACTTGTAGGAGACGTAGCCGTCCACGCCGCCGTCGGCGGCATAGTGGAGTGCCACCTTGATGGCCGGGTCTTCCTTGCCGTCGCGGCCCAGGGAGCCGGAGGCCAGCTGCCGGTACCAGTCCTGCCGCCCGATGGACCCCGGGGTGTTGCGGTGGACGCGGTCGAAGACGGCGGGCGCCACGTCCAGCAGCACCCTGGGGTCGGCGACGTCTATGGTTCCGGTGGCCTGGTGTGCGAGCTTGAACCGCGCCGTGGTGTCCACCTTGATGGAGCGCTCGAGGCTGGCCACGCCGTAGCCGAACCGCCCGTAGATGGATCCTTCGGAGGCGGTCAGTGCGGCGACAGCTATGCCGTCGTCCTTGGCACCCTGCAGGTCTTCGGTCATCATGCGGCGCAGCAGGCCGCGCCGGCGGTGCGACGTGCGGACGGTCACGGCTGTGACCAGCTGGGCTTCGAGCATGCGGCCGAAGCCGATGTTCAGCGTTTTCCGGAACGTTCCGAACGTGGCCACCGGAACATCTGCCGGCAGCGACGACGGTGCCACGGTGCCGGTCTGGTAGGCGCCGGTGAAGATGCGGCCGTCCACTTCGTAGGTGGCGAGTGAGCGTTCGCGGTGCTCGGGAGTCCGGGTGGATTCATGGAAGCCGAACCCTACGGCCTGCGCCCAGGTTTCGGCTTCGGCGTACCCGTCCTTGCCCTTGGATACCGCAGGGAAGCGCCGGATGTCATAGTTTCCGCTCAAATCAGCCACAAGGGAGAGCGTAACGAATGCATCCGGCGCCTGACCAGCGCAGACACGCCCGGGCACGGGCGGGCCTGCGCACGCAGCCTAGTGGCCGGCGTCGTACCAGGAGGGCCCGACGCCGATCTGGACTTCCAGCGGCACGCTGAGGTCCGCGGCGGCGGCCATCTGCTCGGTGACCAGAGTCTCCACCGCCGCACGTTCTCCGGGCGCCACCTCGAGGACGAGTTCATCGTGGACCTGCAGCAGCATCCGGGACTTCAGCCCCTGGGCCTGCAGCTCGGCATGCACCCCGAGCATGGCCCGCTTGATGATGTCCGCGGCAGAGCCCTGGATGGGGCTGTTGAGCGCAATCCGTTCGGCGTTCTCGCGGAGCTGGCGGTCCGTGCTGGTGAGGTCCGGCAGATAGCGGCGGCGCCCTTCGATGGTGGAGGTGTAACCGTCCACCCTGGCCTGGTCCACCACTCCCCGCAGGTAGTCACGGACGGCACCGAACCGGTCGAAGTAGTCCTTCATGAGGGTACGGGCCTCGTCCACGGAAATCTCAAGCTGCTTGGACAGACCGAAGGACGTCAGGCCGTACGCCAGGCCGTAGGACATGGCCTTGACCTTGGAGCGCATGGCGCTGGTGACCTGGTCCGTGGGCACGTGGAAGATGTTCGAGCCGACGAACCGGTGCAGGTCCTCGCCGTCCTTGTACGCCTGGATCAGCCCCGCGTCGCCGGAGAGGTGGGCCATGATGCGCATTTCGATCTGCGAGTAGTCCGCGGACAGCAGGCACTCGTATCCGTCGCTGACCACGAAGATGCCGCGGACGCGCCGGCCTTCCTCGCTGCGGATGGGGATGTTCTGCAGGTTGGGGTTGTTGGACGAGATCCGGCCCGTGGCTGCCACGTTCTGGGCATAGGTGGTGTGGATGCGGCCGTCTTCGGCCACTGACTTTTTCAGGGACTCGATCATCTGGCGCAGCTTGGCGGCTTCGCGGTGGGCCATGAGCTGGACCAGGAACTCGTGGCCGGTCTTTTCCAGGAGGTTCTTCAGCGATGCGGCATCGGTGGTGTAGCCGGACTTGATCTTCTTGGTCTTGGGCAGCTGCAGTTCCTCGAACAAGACCGTCTGCAGCTGCTTGGGCGAGCCAAGGTTGACCTCATGGCCGATCGCCGCATAGGCCTGTTCCTGCGCCTGGTCGATCACCCTGGCGAGGTCGGCGAGCTGTTCGTCCATGCGGTTCAGGTCGATCCCGATGCCGGCCAGTTCCATGTCCGCGAGGACGCGGCTGACCGGCAGCTCCAGCGTGGACAGGAGCTCTTCGGCCCGGCGTTCCTTCAGCTCGGTTTCGAAGAACCGGCTCAGCGCGGAAACGACGGCGGCAGCCTGGACAAGTGCCTCTGCGGCGGCGGCGTCGTTGCCGTCGAAGGACAGCTCCAGCTGGCCTGCCTTGGCGGTTGCGGCCGGCATCCCGACATTGAGGTGGTGCTGGGCCAGCTCGGCGAGCTCGTAGGTGCGCCGGTCCGGCTGGATGAGGTAGCCCGAGATGGACGTATCGTCCACCACGCCTTCGAGCTCCAGTCCGCGGGCGGTAAGTGCCTTCAGCGCGGCCTTGAACCCATGCAGGACCTTGGGCGATTCGGGGTCGCGGAGCCAGGCCGCCAGCTCATTCTCGGTATCCGCATCAAGGGCGGTGAGATCCAGGTAGACGGCGCCGCCCGCACGGACGATGGCCACGCCGGCGGCGTCTTCGCCGATGCGTCCCGGGACGAGGTCGACGGCGAGGGCTGAGCGCTGCCCGTCCCCTCCGGCCAGGAACGCGGCCAGTTCGTCCGCGGTGGCCGGGACGGTGTAGGCGGGCGCCTCAATGCTTTCGCGTTCGGCGGCGGGGGCGTCGTCGTTGCCGTAGAGCGCGAAGAGCCGGCTGCGGATGGTCTTGAATTCGAGCTCATCGAAGAGGTCTTCCAGGGCCGCCTGGTCAGGGCGGGGCTCATACAGGTCATCCAGGGTGACCGGCAGTTCCAGGTCTGTGTGCAGCTGGTTGAGGCGCCGGTTCCGCTTGACGTTGTCCACGTTTTCGCGGAGGGAGTCCCCCACCTTCCCGCCGATGGAGTCAAGGTGTTCCAGGACCCCTTCGAGCCCGCCGTAGAGGTTGATCCACTTGGCCGCGGTCTTGGGACCGACGCCGGGTACGCCGGGAAGGTTGTCCGCGGTCTCGCCCACCAGTGCGGCGAGGTCCGAATAGCGGGACGGCGGGACGAAGTACTTCGCTTCGATGGCTGCGGCGTCCATCCGCGGGATGTCGCTCACGCCCTTCTTCGGGTAGAGGACAAAGACGTTGTCCGTGATGAGCTGGAACGCGTCGCGGTCACCGGACACCAGCAGCACCTCGTGGCCGGCCTTCTCGCCCATCGCCGCGAGGGTGGCCAGGATGTCGTCGGCTTCGTAGCCGGGCATCTTGATGGTCTTGATCCCCCAGGCTTCCATCACCTGGCCGATGAGGTCGATCTGGCCGCTCATCTCCCGCGGCGTTTCGTTCCTGCCGCCCTTGTATTCGCTGTACTCGGCCTTGCGGTGGGTCGACTCGTCAGAGACGTCGAAGGCCACGGCAATATGGGTGGGCTGCTGTTCCTTGATGAGGTTGATCAGCATGGACGTGAAGCCGTGGATGGCGTTGGTGTGCTGCCCGTTGGACGTGGAGAACTTGTCTGCAGGCAGGGCAAAGAAGGCGCGGAACGCCATGGAATGGCCGTCGAGGACCAGGAGCCGGGGCTGGCCGGTCATGGGTACGACGGGAGCGGCAGTGGCTGAAACCGACTCACCGGCTGAGGGGGCCGCATCCTGGGCGGCGGCGCCCTGCGGAAGTACTGGGGATGGAAGAGGGGCCGGTTTGGTTGTTTCACTCACAGGTGCCAGCCTAGTTGGCATGATGGACAATTTCACGCCCGGCCCCTTTGCGGCCGAGCTGACCGCGGCCGGCGTCCCAGAGCACCTGCACGGCTGGCTGGGACAGTTCGGCATCGGCGCGCTGGTGGTGAAAATGGGGATCCGGTTCCTCGAAATGAGCCCGAAACGGACCGTTGCCACCATGCCGGTGGAAGGGAATACGCAGGTGGCGGGGATCCTGCACGGCGGCGCCCATGTGGTCCTCGCCGAAACCCTTGGCTCGTTCTCGGCAGCCATGCACGCCGGTCCGCACCGGCACGCCGTGGGAATCGAGGTAAGCGCCACCCACCACCGGTCCATTGCGAAAGGCCTGGTGACCGGCACCTGCACCGCCATTCACCTGGGCGGCACACTGGCCACCCACGAAATCGTTATGACCGACGAACAGGGCCGCAGGCTCTCCACGGCCCGGATCACCAACATGCTCCGCGACAACGTCCGGGCGTAGGGCGTCCGGCGGAATCTCTAGGTGGTTCGGCCGCTGAGCAGGTACCGGGACTCCACGATGCCCCTGCCCAGGGTTCGGGAGGCAGTCAGCTCAAGCGGCGGCGTCGGGCCCTGGATGGGCAGCAGGCGCTTGCCGTCGCCCAGGATGACAGGGATGACGGAGAGGATGATCTCGTCCAGGAGACCCGCAGCGGCGAACTGGGCGGCGAGGTTGCCGCCACCCACCACCCAGATGTTCCGGCCTGCGGCATCCGCGCGGAAGTCGTCGGCGAACTCGGTGACGCTGCCCCGGACGAAAGTGATGTCGGAGCCCGGAGGGGCAGCATGCTCGTGGTGGGTGAAGACGTAGCAGGGGGTGGACGGGTACGGCCATTTGCCCGGTTCGTGTTCCATCAGCCAGGCGTAGGTCTCACCGCCCATGACGATGCAGCCCACGTCAGCCATGAAAGATTCGTAGCTTTCGCTGCCGCCCTCGAAACCGTCGAACTGCAGGAGCCAGCCGAGATCGTCCCCGGAGGTGGCGATGAAGCCGTCCAGGGAGGCCGCGACGAAATACTGGATGCGTGGCATGGCCCAAGCCTAGCCAACGGCGCAGGGCCTGCCCAGTACGCCTTTCATGGCCCTTGTGCCGGGCAGGACCGCGATGGCCGCCTGGAGGACGGTGGCTACTTGGAGAAGTACGGGATGATCAGGTAAAGCCCGAAGAGGACCGCAGCACCACAGAGGCCAAAGCAGAGGTAAGCCAGCGACCGCTTCAAACCTGGAGAGGGCTGCTGGGCATCGGCGGCAATCGCCGTCAGCCGGACACCCAGCGCGTACAGCGTCACCACCGTGGAAGCGGCAATGAGTGTGGCGCCGGCAACTGTCAGGAGTTCCAACCACTTCATCGCTGCGTTTCCTTCGGGTTGGTTGCGTCGGCGTCAGCCGGCGCCTGTGACTGCGGCTCCGTTTCCGCCTGCGGCCTGGCGTTTGGCTTGGCGCTGGCTTCGGCTTTCGCTTTGGCCTTGGCTTCGGCGCGTGCCCGGGCCATGGCCTTCTTCTTGGCGAAGCGGACGGCCTGCCCGGCTTCCTCGACCTCCACGGCGTTGTGGTGGCCCACGGCAGACTTGCGTGAGTAGAAGAACATGAACAGCACAGCGCCTGTACCGGCGATCGCTGCGATGAGGACTCCCACCACGCCGGTGTTGACGAGCAGGGCAGTCAGCGCGCCGACAATGCCGGCGGCCGGAAGGGTGAACAGCCAGCCGATGGCGATCTTTCCCACCATGTTCCAGCGGACGGTGGTGCCCTTGCGGCCCATTCCGGAGCCGATGACGGAGCCGGAGGCCACCTGCGTGGTGGACAGCGCGAAGCCCAGGTGCGATGAAGCCAGGATGGCTGATGCGGTGCTGGTCTCGGCAGCGAAGCCCTGGGCCGGCTTGACCTCGGTGAGGCCGGATCCCATGGTGCGGATGATGCGCCAGCCACCGGAGTAGGTGCCGATGGCAATGGCCAGGGCACAGGCAGCGATGACCCAGAACTGGGGTCCGGTGCCGGGTGCCTGGGTGCCGGCGGCGATGAGGACCAGGGTGATGATGCCCATGGTCTTCTGGGCGTCGTTGGTGCCGTGCGCCAGCGCCACGAGGCTGGAGGTGAAGATCTGGCCCGTGCGGAAGCCGCCACGCTTCTGCGTCAGCTTGCTGCCGGTCTCGGGATCGTGCCGGGAGGTCAGGGCGTAGGCGAGGCGGGTGCATACATAGGCCACCAGCCCGGCGATAAGGGGGGCGAAGATGGCCGGCAGGATGACCTTCTGCAGCAAGCTCTCCAGGTTGATGGAGTTGAAGCCGATGCCCACGATGGCCGCACCGATCAGGCCGCCGAAAAGTGCATGCGACGAACTGGACGGCAGTCCCTTGAGCCAAGTGATCATGTTCCAGAGGATGGCGCCCATCAGGCCCGCGAAGATGATTTCCGGAGTGATCGGACTCGTGCCGGATCCTTCGCGGATGATGCCGCCGGAAACTGTCTTCGCCACCTCAGTGGACAGGAACGCGCCCACCAGGTTGAGGAGGGCGGCCAGAGTCACCGCGGTCTTCGGCTTGATGGCACCCGTGGCGATGGGTGTTGCCATGGCGTTCGCGGTGTCGTGGAAGCCGTTCGTGAAGTCGAAAAATAGAGCCAGTGCAATGACCAGCGCCACCATGAAGGTGATGTCCACCTGTTGCCCAATCTGCAGAGTTGGTGTTCAGCAGTTTCCGTACCCCGGCTGCCGTGCACAGCATAATTCACCGGATGTTCGTGGGGAATGTCCTGTGCTGCTAACCAAACCGGTGCGAAACCCTATCGATCGTACGCGCCCGTGGCAGCAGGTCAAAACAGCGATCCGGCCAGGAAAGACCGGACGGACTCCAGTTCGGATGGTGAGATTCCGCGCCGGGGATCCGGGGATACGGCAAGCATCCGACGGCCCAGCAGCCGCACCCATGAATTCGCCTCCGCCTCGTAGCCGAGCTGGTCATCGATCCACACGGCAGCATCCGGACTGGTGGCTTCCAGGTGGCCCATGATGGCCTGGAGTTTCCACCACCCCTCCCCCGTTCCCGCGCCGGCCGCGGTGAGATACGGCCAGTCCCTGCCGTCCAGGCCGATGGCCCGGCACAGGTACCGGGGTGCAAGCTCCTCCCAGCTGGTGAGCCACACGCAGCGCACGCCTTCGGTGCGGGCGATGCTGTTGAGCCCGGTGACCAGCTCAGCGGCGTAGGCCACGGGCAGCAGCCCGGCGTCGGCCCGACGCCACGCAGTACCCCAGCCGGTGGTTCCGGCCGGCCCAAAAGGGCAGATGACGCCGTCGACGTCGATATACAGCGTGCGTGACACGGTGTCCGTCCGCGCGGGTCAGCCGGGCTGGTCCGATGGCGTGCGTCCGGCGTCCAGGCCTGGCGCAGCGAGCCTCTCGAGGGCGGCGATGGTCACGTCCGGCAGGACGATCAGGCCGTCCAGTTCCCGCCGCGCCCGCTTGTAGGCAGCCTGGCGCTCCGCCGGGGTGGCAGCCGCGTTCTCAGCAATCATGAGCAGCTTCCTGGCCGTGGCGAGCCGCTCACGCTCGGGCCCGGAAAACTTGCTGTCGCGGATCCGGCGGGCTTCCCGCTCCGCCACGTCCAGGGCAACGGCAAAGGCGTTCACTGCCGTCCGGTAGGCGTCCAGCTGGGCGGGCGACAGGTCCGCGGCGGAGTGGGGACGCTGGCCGTCGGCGTCGCGCTTGGCCCGCAGGAACGCGACGGTCAGGGGTTCACGCACATCCGTCATGAGTGGAAAGTCGATGAGCTTGCCCACGTCGAGTTCGTACTCGAGCCAGCGCCGGTTGGTGGCGTCATGCGTGGCGGTCAGCGCCTCCACGTCGGCTGCCGAAGCCTTCCCGGCTTCCCGGGCCTGGTTCTTCAATGTGAGAAGTTCCACCTTGCGCCGGTGCCGCCGCTCGCTGGCCTTGCGCCACGAATTGGCATAGTGGCCGGCGAAAGCGGTCAGCGGAAAGACCAGCCACCATTTATCGGAGAGGAAATCAAAGAGGTGCTCCACTGCACCATCCTCGCAGGCGGCAGGGGCTGCCTCAAGGCTGCGGCATGGCCGTTGGTTCATGATGTAGGTGAACCAGCCTCATCACAGGACAGGAGCACAGGCATGAGTACCAGGACCGCCCTCGTCACGGGGGCATCCTCCGGCATCGGAGAGGCCACCGCAAGGAAACTCCACGCCCTGGGTTTCACCGTGTACGGCGCCGCACGGCGGACCGGCCGGCTCCAGGACCTTGCGCGGGACGGTGTCCGCCCGCTGGCCATGGACGTGACGGACGACGCCTCCATGCTGTCCGGCATTGGCGAGATCATGGCGGCGACCGGACGGATCGACGTCCTGGTCAATAACGCCGGCTACGGTTCGTACGGCGCGTTGGAGGACGTGGACATCGATGAAGGACGGCGGCAATTCGAGGTCAACGTCTTCGGCGCCATACGGCTGGCCCAGCTGGCACTTCCGCACATGCGCGCCCAGGGCTCCGGCACCGTAGTGAACATCACCTCGATGGGCGGAAAGATCTACACCCCGCTGGGCGGCTGGTACCACGGTACCAAGTTCGCCCTTGAAGCCCTCAGTGACTGCCTGCGGCTGGAGGTCAAACCGTTCGGCATCGACGTGGTGGTCATCGAACCCGGCGGGATCGAAACCGAGTGGGGCGCCATCGCAGCAGACTTCGTTGAGGAGACCTCCGGCAGGGGACCCTACGCAGCCCAGGCGTCGGCCGTGGCGAGGACGCTGCGCTCAGGTTCAAACCCGAAACGCAACTCCCCGCCGACGGTCATTGCCGACGCCGTGGGTAAGGCGGTGACCGCCCGCCACCCGAAGACCCGGTACGTGGCCGGGTTCGGTGCCCGGCCCCTCATCGCGGCCCGCAGGCTCCTCACCGACCGGCTGTTCGACACGCTCATCAGCAGGGCCGTTGGCCTGCCGCGGGCATAGGAACCGGGCTTGCGGTCGGGTGTAGCACCGGCCGGGCACCGGGAAGGGCACCCCTGCGGTGAATCGCGGGGGTGCCCTTCGCTGACGTGGCAGCCGGATCAGGGGGCGTCAGCGGCACGCTCCCCCGCGTTGGCGTTGACCAGCCACGCGACGCCGAACCGGTCCGTGCACATGCCGAAGACGTCACCCCACGGGGACTTCTCCATCGGAACGGTGACGGCGCCGCCGTCGCCGCTGAGCTTGTCGTAGTAGCCGCGCAGCTCCGTTTCGTCCTCGCCGCTGAGGGAAATGGAGATTGCGGAGCCCTCGCTGAATTCCATGTGGTTGGGGGTGTCCGAGCCCATGAGCACCAGGCCGTTGGGCGTGGTCAGCATGCCGTGCATGACCTTCTCGGCTTCCGCCGGGTCCTCGGCCATCTGGTATTCGCCGAACGTGCTGACCCGCAGGTCGCCGCCGAAGACTGACTGGTAGAAGTTCAGGGCCTCACGGGCGTTGTCCCGGAAGCTGATGTACGGGTTGAGTATGGTCGGCATACTGGATCTCCTTCGCGTGGTGTCTTGCTCATGAACCAGACAACATCCTGCCCCATGGGCGCCCCCGGGGGTAGGGGGTTCGGGAGGCCGCCTCGCCCGGCTGGTCAGGGCACGAACCGGTACCCAATGCCGGGTTCCGTGAGCAGGTGCCGCGGCTTGCCGGCGTCCGCTTCCAGCTTCCGCCGCAGCTGCGCCATGTACACGCGCAGGTAATTGGCCTCCTTGACGTAGCCGGGACCCCACACCCGTGCCAGCAGCTGCTGCTGGGTGATGAGCCGGTTGGGGTTCAGGACCAGGATTTCGAGGATCTTCCACTCGGTGGGCGTCAACCGGACCGCAGTGCCGCCGCGGTCCACCCGGCGGGCCGCCAGATCCACGCTGAACGCAGAGGAGGCCACCACGGGTGCCGCCTCCGGGGCAGGGACACGGCGCTGCAGGGCGCGCAGCCGTGCCAGCAGTTCGTCCAGCCCGAAGGGCTTGGTGATGTAGTCGTCGGCGCCGGCGTCCAGGGCACCCACCTTGTCCGCCGAGCCATGCCGCGCCGACAGCACCAGCACCGGCATGGTGCTCCACCGCCGCAGGTCGCGCAGCACTTCGACGCCGTCCATGTCCGGCAGTCCCAGGTCCAGGATCAGCAGGTCCGGTGCGTGCCGCGACGCGGAAAGGAGCGCCGATGCGCCGTCGGCGGCCGCGTCCACCGCGTACCCGTGGGCGGCAAGGGTGATCCGCAGCGCCTTCAGGAGATGGGGATCATCGTCCACCACCAGCACCCTGGCGTGGGCATCCGGTGCACCGTCGGCCGTCGTATCCTGGTTCGCCTGCGTCATGCCCCCGTCACTCCCGCCGGCCCGGCACCGGGTCCCGTGAGGGCACGGCCGGCAACTGGAGATCCTGCGACGGGTGGCCCGGCGGACAGCGGCAGGCGGATGACCATCGTCAGGCCGCCGCCCGGTGTTTCTTCAGCGTCGAGGCTTCCGCGCATCGCCTGCACGAAACCCTGTGCCACGGCCAGCCCCAGCCCGATGCCGGTTCCCTGGTCCGCGTCCCCCAGCCGCTGGAACGGCTGGAACATTTCCACCACCTTGCGGGCCGGGACACCCGGGCCGTGGTCGATGATGCGCAGCTCGCCGGCGGGGTGGCCGCCGGGGCCGGCCTGCTGCATCGGGGTACCGGATATGGTGATGCCCGCACCAGGGGCGTACTTCAGCGCATTCTCCACGATATTGGCGATGGCGCGCTCCAGCAGCCCGGGGTCCGCTTCCACAGCCGGCATGTTGGCGGGAAGGGCCACCGCTACTGCGCCGGCGGGGCACGTCCGGAGGGCATGGTCCACAGCGACCCGCCACCGAACGGGTTCCAGCAGCGGTTCCACGGACTGGGCAGTGATCCTGGACATGTCCAGGAGGTTGCCCACCAGCCCGTCCAGCCGGTCAGTGCACTCATCGATGGTTTCCAGCAGTTCCCGCCGTTCCTCCGGACCGTAGCCCACGCCGTCCTGAAGCAGGCCCCCGGCCGCCAGCTTGATGCCCGCCAGCGGCGTGCGGAGGTCATGCGACACGGCCCGGAGGATGGCGGTCCGCATGGCGTTTCCCTCGGCAAGGCGGGAAATCTCCAGCCTGCTCGCCTCCAGCTGCCGCCGTTCCAGCCGTGCCCGGACATGAACCCCGAAGGCGTCCAGCAGCCGGCGCTCCGCGCGGGGAATCTCCCGCCCGAACAGGAGCAGCCATGTGCGGCTGCCCAGTTCTTCGGCAGTCCGCGCCGCCGAACCGTCCGGGCCCTCGTCCCAGTCCGGGATGTCCCCCGCTCCCGCCACAAGTTCCCAGCCCGGCTGCGGAGGGTCCGCGGCGGCGGTGACGACGGCGGCTCCGGAGACCCCGAAGACACTGAGTGACTCCGAGAGCAGCGCCTGCAGCGAGTCCTCGGAGCGGGAGGCCCCCAGGGCCAGGTCAGCCAGGGTTGCCGCTTCGGCCCGGGCGAGGGCCGCTTCCTTGGAGCGGCGGGCCGATCCGTCCACTACGCCGGCCACGGCAACGGACACCCCCACGAAGACGCCCAGTGCCAGGACGTCCTGGGGGTCGTGGATGGCGAGGTCCCCCACGGGCGGCGTGGAAAAGTAGTTGACCAGCAGGCTGCTCCAGAGTGCACCGGCCACAGCCGGCCACAGCCCGCCCACCAGGGCCACAGCCACCGCTCCGGCCAGCTGGACCAGCACCGCCGTGGCCACGCTGTGGTCCTGGACGGCGAGGAGCAGCTGAAGGCTTGCCGGCAGGAAGGCCGCGAGTGCGAATCCCGCCAGGGTCCGGCCCCGGCCGAGCTCGGTCCGTGCACGCCGCATAGGGTGTGCGGCCGGGTCGCGGGGCACCACCTGGACATCGATGTCGCCGGCGTCGCGCACCACCCGGGCTTCAACGCTGCCGCGGAACAGTCCCGCAATCCGCCGCCGCCGTGACTGTCCCACCAGGATGTGGGTTGCCTGCACCGACCGCGCGTAGTCCAGCAGGGCCTGCGCGACGTCGGTTCCGGCGAGCGCGTGGTACTCGCCGCCCAGGCCGGCAACTGCCCGCTTCTGGTCTTCGAGGGCGCGTGGCGAGTCGCCTCGGGTCCCTGAGGGGGTCCTCACGTGCACCGCCAGCAACTCCCCGCCGCCGCGCCCTGCAAGGCGCGCGGCGCGCCTGACCAGGAGTTCGTCGTCGTCTCCGCCCTTAAGGCCGGCGACGATCCGTTCGGTTGCCATGAGGCACATTCTTCCACCGTTGCGGCAGGTGGACGCGCTGCGGGGCCGCTGAGTGTGGGTCCGCTCACAACGGCGTTAAGGATGCATCAAGATCGCCCGTTTGCCGGTTCCGCGGCCCGTGCCCGGTGCTACGTTCGGCTGTGCCCGGCGGCGTGCCGGGACTTTGAATCGAAAGGCATGGCGATGACCACCATGAGCCGGCCCCCGGCTGATCCCTCAGCCCCACCGCTCCCGCGGGGCGTGGCGATGAAGAACTGGCTGCTGTTCGGGCTGCAGGACACCAAGGGCACGCACCAGGGTCCTGGCGGCGTGGCAGCCAGCGGGCACCGAAAGCACCGCTGGTGGCAGGTGATGTGCCTGACGGGCGTGGACTACTTCTCCACCCTGGGCTACCAGCCTGCCATCGCTGCCCTGGCCGCCGGCGCCATCTCCCCGCTCGCCACCCTGGTGCTGGTGGCGGTCACCCTGTTCGGGGCGCTTCCGGTGTACCGCCGGGTGGCGGCGGAGAGCCCGCGCGGCGAGGGGTCCATCGCCATGCTGGAACGCCTCCTTCCCCGCTGGGGCGGCAAACTGCTGGTCCTGGTTCTCCTCGGCTTCGCGGCAACCGACTTCATGATCACCATGACGCTGTCCGCCGCCGATGCCACCGCCCACCTGATCGAGAACCCGTTCGCGCCGGGCTGGCTGCACGGCCAGAATGTCGTCATCACCCTGGTGCTGTTGGGCCTGCTCGCGGCGGTGTTCCTGCGCGGCTTCAAGGAGGCCATCGGCATCGCCGTGGTCCTCGTGGCCGTGTACCTGGCACTGAACGTGGTGGTGGTGGCCCGGGCACTCGCCGAGGCGGCCACCCACCCGGTGGCGGTCAGCGGATGGTGGGATGCCCTCACCACCAGCCACGGAAACCCCCTCATGGCGGTGGCCGTGGCGCTGCTGGTCTTCCCCCGCCTGGCACTGGGCCTGTCCGGTTTTGAGACGGGCGTGGCCGTCATGCCGCAGATCCGGGGAGCCGCCGGTGACACCGAGGCCAACCCTGCGGGACGGATCCGCGGTACCCGCCGCATGCTGACCACTGCCGCCCTGATCATGAGCACGTTCCTCATCACCAGCAGCTTCGCCACGGTGGTCCTGATTCCGGAGCAGCAGTTCCAGCCCGGCGGCGAGGCGAATGGACGCGCCCTGGCGTTCCTGGCGCACACCTACCTGGGCCCGGAGTTCGGCACGGTGTACGACATCAGCACCATCGCCATCCTCTGGTTTGCCGGCGCCTCCGCGATGGCCGGGCTCCTGAACCTCGTCCCCCGGTACCTGCCCCGCTACGGCATGGCGCCGGAGTGGGCCAAAGCGGTCCGGCCCCTGGTGCTGGTCTTCACGCTGACGGGTGTTCTCATCACGGTGCTGTTCGAGGCCGACGTCGATGCCCAGGGCGGTGCCTACGCCACCGGCGTCCTGGTGCTGATGACCTCCGCCGCCGTTGCCGTGACGTTGTCCGCGCGCCGGCTCCGGCAACGGCGCAGGAGTTTCGCCTTCTCCGTCATTGCGCTGCTGTTCCTCTACACCACGGTGGCCAACATCTTCGAGCGGCCCGAGGGCATCCGGATTGCAGGTTTCTTCATCCTGGCGATCGTGGCCATCTCCCTGCTGTCCAGGGTGCTGCGGTCCTTCGAGCTGCACGCCACCCACGTCCGCCTGGACACTGAGGCGCTCCAGTTCGTCACCTCTGCGGTGGCCGGCCCCATCGGCATCATCGCCCACGAGCCGCTGCGCCAGTCCGCCGAGGCGTACCGCCGGAAGCTGGCCTCCGCCACTGAGGCGAGCCACTTCCCGGACAACGCAACCCCCCTGTTCCTGGAAGTGATGGTGGACGACTCCTCGGACTTCGAAACGGCCCTGGAAGTACGGGGTGTCCTCCGCCACGGCTACCCCGTGCTGGAAGTCCACGGCCCGGTGGTTCCCAACACCATCGCCTCGGTGCTCCTGCACATCCGGGATGTGACAGGGCTGATGCCTCACATTTACTTCCGCTGGACCGAAGGCAACCCGGTGTCGAACCTCCTGCGGTTCCTGGTGCTCGGCGAGGGCGAGATTGCCCCGGTGACCCGCGAAATCCTGCGCGAGGCCGAACCGGACGTCACCCAGCGCCCGTGGGTCCACGTCGGCTGACCCGGACGAAAAGTGGTGCCTAACGCTCCGGAGGAAAGTAGGCTCGGGTGATGGCCAGATTCTTCGATGTTCATCCGCACGATCCCCAGCCCCGCGCCATTGCGCAGGCCGTCAGCATCGTCCGCGACGGCGGGCTCATCGCCTACCCCACAGACTCCTGCTATGCGCTGGGGGCACAGATGGGCAACAAAGACGCACTGGACCGGATCCGGACCATCCGCCACCTGGATGACAAGCACCACTTCACCCTGGTGTGCCGTGACTTCGCCCAGCTGGGCCAGTTCGTGAACATCGGGAACGATGTGTTCCGGAGCATCAAGTCTGTGACCCCCGGAAGCTATACGTTCATCCTGCCGGCCACCAAGGAGGTCCCCAAGCGGCTGCTGCACCCGAAGAAGAAAACGGTGGGCGTGCGGATCCCGGACAACCGGGTGGTCCAGGCCCTGCTGGCCGAACTGGGCGAACCGCTGCTGTCCAGTACCCTGCTGCTGCCGGACGAGGACGAGCCGCTGACCGTGGGCTGGGAAATCAAGGAACGCCTGGACCACCAGGTGGACGCTGTGATCGATGCCGGCGACTGCGGGGCCGAACCCACCACGGTGGTGGATTTTTCCAGCGGGGTGGCCGAGGTGGTCCGGCGGGGCATGGGAGACCCGTCACGCTTCGAGTAACCGCCGGGCCCTGACCGCCTTCGCGGGGCACTGTGCCGCTGGCCGCCGTCGTGGATTACGACGGCGGCCGGCGGGTCCGTGCCAGCGCGCCCCGCTGCAGGATT
The DNA here is from genome assembly GCF_056394175.1 of Pseudarthrobacter sp. 10T415. Lineage (NCBI taxonomy): Bacteria > Bacillati > Actinomycetota > Actinomycetes > Micrococcales > Micrococcaceae > Pseudarthrobacter > Pseudarthrobacter sp. 10T415. The sequence continues at coordinate 435,791 of NZ_JBFTHJ010000001.1, forward strand.
GCGGCTCAGTCCTGCTTCTTGGCGCGGCTCGGCTGGACCCTCGGCGGTTCGCCGGGCATCTTGGGGTAGTCCGGCGGGAACGGCATCTCGCCGAGCCCGTCCTTGGCGTCCCTGTCCCACCACTCCAGCAGGGTGCCGATGGTGCCGGGCTTGTCACCGAACCCGGCCCAGGGGTCGCCCACCGTTTTCAGCCGGTCCGGGACGGTGAGGACGGTGAACTTCCGGGGATCCGTGTTCTCCAGCTCATCCCACGTGATGGGACAGGAGACCGGGGCGTGCGGCAGGGCGCGGGGACTGTAGGCGCCGGCGATGGTCCGGTCCCGGTTGGCCTGGTTGAAGTCCAGGAAGATCCGTTCTCCGCGCTCCTCCTTCCACCACGCCGTGGTCACTTTGTCCGGCATCCGCCGTTCCACCTCGCGGGCGGCGGCGATGACGGCGTGCCGGACGTCCAGGAATTCGCGGACCGGCTCGATCGGGGCGTAGACATGCAGGCCGCGGTTGCCTGAGGTTTTGATGAACGATTCGAGTCCGGCTTCGGCCAGGACATCCCGCAGCACCTGGGCGGCCGGGATGGCGTCGTCGAAGTCCGTACCGGGCTGGGGGTCGAGGTCGATGCGGAGCTGGTCCGGATTGTCCGTGTTCTCCGCCCGGGACGGCCAGGGGTGGAACACCACAGTGTTCATCTGCACTGCCCAGACGGCGGCTGCCGGCTCGTCCAGCACCAGCTGCGGATGGGAGCGCGCACTCGGATAGACCACCTTGACGGACCGGACGAAATCCGGGGTGCCCCGGGGCGGGTTCTTCGAGAAGAACATCTCGCCGTCGATATTGTCTGAGTACCGCTGCAGGGACACCGGACGGTCCCCGTTCGCTGCGATGAACGCCTCCCCCACTTCGCAGATGTACCGGGCGAGATCCAGTTTGGTCAGGCCCAGGTCCGGGAACAGGACCCGGCTGGGGCTGGAAATGCGCATCTCGCGCTCGCCGTGGGGGCCCGGGACGGTGATGGTGGTCTGTTCGCTCGCCATGGGGACAACGTACACCCCGCGGTCCGTACGGCAGCACATTTGCCCTGCCAGGTCCGGCATGATGGATCCATGCCCGCAACCGATCAGCACCTGTCCATCCCGGTGGGCGATACCGCCGTCTCCGCCGACTATGCCCGCCCGGACAGCCCGGCGGGCCCCGTACCTACTGTGGTGGTGGCGCACGGTGCCGGCGCCGGGATGGAGCACCCGTTCCTGCGCGGGTTCACCGATGCCCTGAACGTATTGGGCCTGGCCACGCTCCGGTTCAACTTCCCTTACCGTGAAGCGGGCCGTAAATTTCCGGACCGCCCGCCGCTGGCCATCGCCACCTGGCGGGCCGTCATGGATACCGCCGCGGAGCAGGCAACGGTCAACGGTGACACAGGCCCCGTGTGGGCCTGCGGTAAATCATTTGGCGGCCGGATGGCGTCAATGGCCGTGGCGGAGGGGATGCCGGCGGCCGGCCTCATCTACCTGGGCTACCCGCTGCATCCGCCGGGCAAGCCGGAGAAGCTGCGCGACGAACACCTGTACGGGCTGGCCACGCCTATGCTGTTCCTGCAGGGCAGCCGGGACACCTTTGCCACTGCCGCCCTCCTTGAGGACGTGGTGGCCCGGATCGGCCCGACGGCGGTCCTGCAGTGGGTGGACGGCGGCGACCATTCCTTTGCGGTGGCGGGGGCTAAACGGCCCGCAGGCCAGGTTGGTGCCTCGTTGGCGGCGCCGGTGGCGGATTTCATCAGGGCCAGCGGCGGATAACGCCATAGCTTGGCGCAGGCTAGGCGGCGTCTTCGTGCCACCAGCCCTCCCACGCTGCTGAGGTCAGCCGGCCCGCCGGGAACGTGCCGGACTCGGCGTTGCGGGATCCACCGGCGTCATTGCGGCGGCCATCCAGCAGGAGGTTGAGGCTGGTCAAGAGAAACATGATGAGTCCTTCCGTAGGTGGTGCGGACCACGCTGTCCGCGTAGGAAAGAGCCTAGGCAAGGGATGTTTCAGCACGTCGACGGGACGTTTCGGCTTTGTATCGTTGTTCTCACGCAGCCGTCTGCGCAGCCATGCGCCGCGGCTTACTGCCGATGCATGCCTCAGTTCCGCCGGTTGGTCCGTGCGGTGGCCGGAGCTGCCCAGGGATCCTCGGGCCAAGGATGCCGGGGATACCTGCCGCGCATCTCGGCCCTGACCTGGGCATACGGCCCGGACCAGAAGGAGGTGAGGTCATCGGTGACGGCCAGCGGCCGGCGTGCCGGGGACAGCAGATGGAACAGGACCGGAACCCGTCCGCCGGCCAGGCGCGGGGACTCGGCCAGCCCGAAGCACTCCTGCAGCTTCACGGCCACAACGGGCCGGGTGGTTTCCTCGCCGGGGACCGGGTAGGACACCCGGATCCTTGAACCGCTGGGGACCTCAAGCCATTCGGGTGCCAGCTCATCGAACCGTGCCGTGTCCGGCCAGGGCAGCAGGTTCCGCAGCGGCCGGGCCAAGTCAACGCGCGCGACGGCGGCCCCTTCAGCGAGTGCCTGGAGTTCCGGTCCGAGCCACTCGTCGAGGCGCTGCAGGAGCGCACCGTCCGAAACATCGGGCCACGGTCCGCCCAGCTCGCGGTGCAGGAGGGCGAGGCGCCCGCGAAAGTCCCGTGCCGCCGTCGACCATTCCAGCAGGGCGAGCCCATCCCGGCGCAGGGCCGCGCTGACCGCCGCACGGCCCGCCTCCGGCGTGGGCCGGACGGGAGTCTCCGCCAGCACTATGGCGCCAAGGCGCCGGACCTTCCGTGCCGTGACCCGCCCCTGCCGGAACTCTGCCTCAACGGCTTCGGCCAGGAGGTGGCTGGCGGCGTGCTCAGCCTGCGCTGCGGTGAGCGGCGCCGCCGACCTGATCACTGCCCCGGTGCCCGCGGCGTCCCGCCCATCGGCCCTCGACACTTCCGCGACTGCGAGCCACTCATGGCCGCCCAGTGAACTGCCCGCCGGCAGCCCGGCCCTGGTCCCGGAGCTCAGCAGGTAGCGGGCAGGTCCGTCGCCGGGCACCAGGCGTGCCACCCGGTCCGGGTATGCCAGCGCGACGACGACGCCCGGCGCCCCGCCGGTGGCGGGGCCGGCGCGTCCGGCCGCGTTGCGTCCTGCGGCGTTTGGCCCGTGCCGGCGGGCGAGTGCTTCCAGGCGCCGGGTCTCCTCCTGCCACCGCCGCTGGGCCGGCCCCGCCTCCGTACGCAACCTGCCGAGCAGCCGCGGCAGGTCGGCGTCGGGCGCCCGCTGGTCCCCAGCAATGGCCGCCACCACTTCGGCGGCTGCCTGCGCACCCACGTCCGCGGCGCCGTCGAGCAGGGCGCGGGCCAGCCGCGGGTCTGCCGGAATCTCCGCGAGGACCCGTCCGGCGGCGGTGGCATGACCGTCAGGGGTGACGGCACCGAGCTCCCGCAGCACTTCCATGGCCTCGTCCATGGCCAGCTGCGGCGGCGCGTCCGGCAGCGCCAGGCCCTGGCCCCCGGGGGAACCCCAGCAGGCCAGGGTCAGGGCGGCGCCGGCCAGGTCCGCCACCCTGATCTCCGGGGTGGCATGCGCGGGCGCCGCACCGAACGCCTGCTGGCTGTAACAGCGGACCACGGTGCCGGGCCCCTGACGTGCCGCACGGCCCGCCCGCTGGTCCGCCGAGGCGCGTGCGCAGGACACTGTCACCAGGCCGGCCATGCCGCGGGCAGCGTCGCGCCGGGGTTCCCTGGCCAGGCCGGAGTCAATCACCAGGCGGACGCCGGGTACTGTCAGCGACGATTCGGCAAGGTCCGTAGACACGATGATCCTTGGCTTGCCGCCCGGCAGGCGGCCTGAGACTGCCCTGTCCTGTTCAGCAGGGCCGGCCTGGCCGTGGAGTTCGAGGACGTCCATGGCGGCGCCCAGCCGATGGCGCAGTCCCGCCGCCACATGAGCCACCTCCCGGGCGCCGGGAAGGAAGACCAGGGCATCGGAGGACGGGTCGGTGCGCAGGGCCTGCTCCTGGGCTTCCGCTGCGGTGATGGCGACGTGGTCAAGGAACGCGCGCGTCACGCCGCGGTCATCCAGCCTGGAAACGGTGGCCGGATGCCAGCGGACCTCCAGGGCATGGAGGACCGACGGCGAGTCCACCACGGGAGCCGGCCGGCCGCCGTCGGGATCCCCCAGCAGGGCCGCGAACCGTGCAGCCTCCACCGTGGCGGACATGGCCACCACCTGCAGGTCGCCGCGCAACTGGCGCACCTCGGCCAGCATTCCCACCAGCAGGTCCGTTTCCAGGCCCCTTTCGTGGACTTCGTCCAGCACGACGGCGGCCACGCCTGTCAGCCCGGGATCGGCCAGCAGGCGGCGCAACAGGATGCCGGGGGTCACGAACTCGACGAGGGTTTCCGCTCCGGCCCGGCGCTCGCCGCGGACGGTGTAGCCCACCCTGCCGCCCAGCTGGCTGGCATCCAGGGAGGCCAGCCGCCGCGCGGCGGCACGGGCTGCGACGCGGCGCGGCTGGGTCACCACAACGCGGCCCTCTCCACCGGCCAGGTTGGCCAGCAGCGGCGGCAGCATGGTGGTCTTGCCGGTGCCGGGAGGTGCCTGGACCACGGCAGCGGCGGACGGACCGCCGGCGTCGAGCGCCTTCCGGAGTTCGGGGAGGGACCGCGCGAACGCGAGGTCAGCGCCAATGGCAGCGAGGTCAAAGGGCTGGGTATCAGGGGTGGCGGACGGACCCGTGGACAAACTCACCTGTCCATTCTGCCTGCAGCCCGGTCCCCCGAAGTCCTGCAGCGTGGTCCCGGGCGGACGGGTCAGGGTTTCTTGTGGCCCTTGGCTTTGCCTTGGGGTGCTGTGACGCCGGGCGGAGGTCCGGGTTGCTGCTGCACGGCCGGCGCGGGATCCGGCGCGGCAGGAGCAGGAGCAGGAGCAGGTGCTTCGGGCACGGCCACGGTGCCTGCGGAACCGGCTGTTGGCGTGCCGTCCGCGGGTTGGGCGGCCTCCGCTGTGGGTGCTGTCCCGGCGGCAGCGGCGGTGCCGGCCACCGCAGCCCGGGACTCAAGCTGCCCGGTGATGTCGGCCCGCACCTCGCCCAGGGCACTCTCGATGCCGCGCAGCCGCGGTGCGGTGATCCGGCCGTCGAGGGCGGCACGGTCGAGGTCATCTTCGAGTCCCTGCAGGGCAGCAAGTGCGCCCTCGAGCCTGTTTTCCGCGGCCGCCTGGCTGATGCTCAGGACCCGGATCTGGAAGCCCCGCATAGTGGCCTGATCGGTGTCGCCGGCCTGTTGCCCCTGATAGACAGCCGCGGAGCCGGCCGTGAGGGCCGCAGCGACCAGGACGGCGATACCGCTGCGGAGGAGAGTGGAGCGTGACAGGCGGCGGGGGCGCCGTGTTGGCCATGAAGGGGCTACGGGTAACGGTGCTACGGGCCTCGCGGCCGGGGCTTCACCGCCCGGCATCAACTCAGGCAGCATGCCGGCCCCGGAGTGGGGCCAGGGACGCAGCCGGGCGCATCGGCAGGGTGGAAACCCGCGCCGGAACTGGGACCGCGGCGATATCGCGTTCGGCGGCATCGGCCCCGGCAACAGGCTGCGGGCCGTGCCGGGTGCCAGCGTGGGCGCGGAGACGTCCGAGGACGCCCTGGACCGCTGCGCGCAGCAGGACCGCTGCCAACTGCCCGATGCCCACGCCCAGCAGCACATGGCCGGCAAGGTACTGTCCGCCGGGCGCCGCACCGCCATAAGGGGCTGACGCGGCAACGGCTGCTCCGCCGGCAGTGAGCATCAGTGACCAGGCAACGCCGAATACTGCGCCCATTGTTCCTGCTTCCATCGTCCGCTAATCAGCAAGCTTACGGTAATGCTCAGCAAGCTTACTACTCGGCGGTGCGGATGCAAGAACCCTGCAGGAAGCCGGATCAGGACCAGGCCGCCACCCGGGCGGAAACGGCCGCCCGCTGCGTCGCCATCCCGAAGCGGAAGTGGGTGGTCAGCTGGCGGCTTCAAGCAGGCGGGCCGGCGAAAGTCCGGCGTACCGGCCCTTGAAGAACAGGAGCGGCTCTGCGTCCATCCGGGCACTCAGGTGCCGCACGCTGGCCACCACAATGGTGTGGTCGCCGCCGTCGTACTCCGCATGGAGTTCGCAATCGATCCAGGCGAGGGCATCGTCAAGGATGGGGTTGCCCAGGGGCGAGGACGTGTGGCTGACCCCGGCGAACTTGTCCGTTCCGGAGCGGGCAAACTGTCCGGCGAGGTGCTGGTGTTCGGCCGGCAGGATGTTCACCGTGAAGGAGCCCGCGTCCCGCAGGACGGGCCACGTGCTGGAGGTTCGGGCGGGGCTGAACGTGACCAGCGCGGGTTCCAGCGACAGGGATGCGAACGACTGGCAGGTAAAGCCGGCCGGCCCTTGCGGGGTTGAGCTGGTAATTACCGTCAGCCCGCTGGCAAAGGTTCCAAAAATATCGCGAAGCCGGCGGGGGGCAAGATCTGATGTGGCTGTCATTATGTGGCCTCTCGTTTGGATCGTTACCTCACCAAACCATTACCCAAATCAATTCGACAAGCACAGCCGCAATGCACTGACGCGCTCCGCAACGCGGCTTCACGCCGGTACCCGCGGCGTCATCTGACGGCACTGTTACGCCGTTCATGACCGTTTCTTACCGCCCGTTGATCCGCATGTCCTGCAATTTCGATTTGTTTATTCCGGTTTCGTCCAGGTTCGCGGCGCAGGGGCCAACAAAGCTAATTTCCCTTAGAACCGAATTGAAAAATGACGCTCCCGGGAAATTCCTCTTTCCCTCACTGTCACATTCTTCCGCCAGGCACCCACCCCGAAAGAGATTCCGGCATGACATCAGCAGAACCCGAAACGCGGCCACGCCCCACCCATACGCAACGTGCCGTGGACTCATTCGTCCTGGAACTTTCCGCCCGCCACCCGGGCATTGAGGTGTTGGCGCCGACGCCGGAAACCGGGTCCTACCGTTACGACGCCGCGACGGCGAAAACGGCCGCGCCCGACGCCGGCACAGATGGTCCCGCAGTTGTCTTCCCTGCCAGCGCCGGTGAGGTGCAGCAGGTGGTGCGGCTGGCCGCTGAACTGGGCGTCTCGGTGGTTCCCCGCGGCGCCGGTACCGGACTGTCCGGCGGCGCCACCGCAACCGCCGGCCAGGTGGTGGTGTCCACGGAACGGCTGACAGCTGTCATCGAGGTCTCGCCGCTCGACGAAGTTGCCGTGGTTGAACCGGGCCTCATTAACGCTGAGCTGAACGCACGCCTCGCGCCGCACGGACTGTTCTATGCCCCCGATCCCGCCAGCTTCGACATCTCGTCGATCGGCGGCAACATCGCCACCAACGCCGGCGGACTGAGGTGCGCCAAGTACGGGGTGACCCGCGAATCCGTCCTGGCCCTCGACGTCGTCCTCGCCGACGGCAGCCTGGTCAGCGTGGGGCACCGCTCCATCAAAGGCGTGACAGGGTTGGACCTGACCTCGCTGTTCGTCGGCTCGGAGGGGATCCTGGGGATCGTGGTCAGGGCCACTGTCCGGCTGCGGCCCATCCCGGTGGCCCGGAAGACGGTCACAGCGTTCTTTGACAGCACGGCGGCGGGCGCCAAGGGCCTCTCCGCCATCACCCTTTCCCCCGTCCGGCCGGCGGCCATCGAGTTCTTCGATACCCCCACCCTGGAAAACATCGACAGCTATTCCGGCACCGGCCTCCGCGCCCGCGGCGCCGCGCTGATCCTGATCGAACTCGACGGCTACGGCATCGAGGCGCAGTCCGCGGACCTTGCCGCTGCACTCACCGCCGCCGGCGGGCGGGTCACAGTGGAATCGGACGACGACGGCGTGCGGCTCTGGGAACTGCGCCGCAGCGGCCGCGGCCTCCCGAAGGACAAGTGGTACATCGGCGAGGACATTGCCGTCCCGAAGTCCCGGCTCCCCGAAGTCTATGCAGCGTTTCCGGCGCTGGAAGCACGGTTCGGCGTCGACATCTCGGCCGTATCGCACGCCGGCGACGGCAACCTCCACCCGCTGATCACGCTCGACAGGCAGCCCGGCGACGACCCCGCGCAGCCGCCGGCGGCCCTCCAGGAGGCCGCCACCGAACTGGTCCGCGTGGCCCTCTCGCTCGGCGGCACCGTCACCGGCGAACACGGCATCGGCAGCATCAAGCAGGACTGGGCCGCGCTGGAACTCTCCCCCCGGATCCGCCAGGCGCAGCACGCCATCAAATCAGCTCTGGACCCGCAAGCACTGCTCAACCCCGGCAAAGCCATCTAGCCCAGCGGGCTCCCACCACTTCCACCCAGGAGAACTCCCATGACCCCCATCGAATTCCGCCGCCGCGTCTTCCTCGCCGGCATCAGCGCCATCGCCGGCTCCGCCGTCCTCACCGCATGCGGCGGCCCCGCAGCCACCAGCTCTTCCGACGCCGGCACGCCGGTTGACGGGGGAAACATCACCTTCCTCATCCAGGGCTACGACACCGGCTGGGTCTCGAGCAAGACGTCCATTTCCAGCTACGAGGGCAACCTCTGGGGCCAGATCACCGACAAGCTGGTTTACGTCGACGACAAGGGACAGCTCAGCCCCTGGGTCGCCGAGAGCTGGGAAGAACTCAACGGGGCCAAGGACTTCGTCCTGCACCTCAAGGACGGAGTGACCTTCTCCGACGGCACACCCCTGGACGCGGCCGCCGTCGTGGCCAACCTCAACGCCTGGGCCAAGGGCGCCCCGGACCGCGGCGTCAGCAAGGTGGGCCTGTTCCCGTCCAGCAACTTCGTCAGTGCGGAAGCCACCGACGCCAGGACGGTCAAGGTGTCCTTCTCCTCCCCCGCCCTGGGCTTCATCGCCACGCTTGCGTACCACGGCTGCATCCTGCTGTCCCCCAAGACCCTCGCCCTGCCGGTGGACGCCCAGGCGGACCTGGCGCAGGAAATCGGCAGCGGCCCGTTCGTCCTCAAGTCCTGGAAACAGGGCGACTCCTACGTGCTCGAGAAGCGCAAGGACTACAACTGGGGTCCGGCCGCCCTGGGCCACACCGGTGCCGCCCGGCTCGACACCATCACCTACAAGGTCATCAAAGACACGTCGGTGCGGACCTCGACGGTGGCGTCCGGACAGGCCGAGGTTGCCTTCAATGTGGAACCGCAGGAAATCGACTCCCTTAAAGCCCAGGGCTTCACCGTGGGCACACCCAAGTACCTGGGCTTCGTAGACGGCTTCCAGGTCAACACCCAGGCCTTCCCCACCAACGATCCCAGCGTCCGCCAGGCCATCCAGCACGGCATCGACCGTGAGGAAATCCGCAAGACCGTGTACACGGAGGACTGGGACGCGGCCACCACCTTCATCCAGGGCAACGTCCCGGAGGCCGGCGATTACAGCAGTGCCTTCGCCTTCGACGCGGACAAAGCGAAGAAGCTGCTGGACGACGCCGGCTGGAAGCCCGGGCCCGACGGGTTCCGCGTGAAGGACGGCAAGGTCCTCGAATTCCCGCTCACGCCCAACCCGTACGTCCCCTCCACCAAGGCCGAGGACGAGCTCATCGCCCAGCAGCTGGAGCGCATCGGCATCAAGGTCAACCTCAAGGTGGTGGACGTGGCAGGTTACGCCGCCATCCAGGCCAGCCGCCCGCCGCTGTTCCAGACCTCCCGCAGCTTCGTTGACGTGGGAACGGTGGCCGGTGTACTGACCAGCCAGAACAACGGTGAAAACTGGTTCAACCTGGGCACCAGCGACCAGAAACTCAATGACCTGTCCACTGCGATCGCCAGCGCTTCTGACCGGGAATCCCGCGAGAAGGTCGCCGGTGACCTGCAGCAGTACGTCCTGGAACAGGGCTACTTCATCCCCCTGAACCAGCTGGTACAGCGCCTCTACCTCATCTCGCCCGCGGTCAAGGGCGTCCAGTACAACGGCCTGGCGTACGCCAACTTCTACACTGCCTGGGTGGCCAAGTGACCAGCGGCTATGGCCGCTTCGCCCTTGCCCGGGCCGGGCAGGCGGCAGTCGTCGTGCTCCTGGCCTATGTGCTGACGTTCCTGGTCATCAGCGTCCTGCCCGGTGACGCCATCACCAACTCGCTGCGCGACCCGCAGTCCGGCCTGAGCGAAGCCGACATCCAGCGGATCGTGCAGTACTACGGGCTGGACCAGCCGGTCCTCGTCCAACTGGTGCTGTCGCTGGGCCGCTTCCTGACCGGCGAGCTGGGCTTCTCCCTGCAGTCCAACCTGCCGGTGGCCCAGATCGTGGGTGACGCCCTGCCGTCGACGCTCACCCTGGCCACCACCGCCCTGGCCATCGCCGTGGTCTTCGCGGTCGTCATTGCCTACGGGGCGCACTACGCTCCGCCGAGGTGGGCCGGCATCCTGCGCTCCATTCCGTCCTTCTTCCTGTCCGTGCCCAACTTCGTGATCGGCCTGGTCCTGATCGAGCTTTTCGCGTTCCGGCTGCACGCCTTCACCACCACCGACCCGAACAGTGCCACCGCAACCCTGTTCGCGGCCGTCACCCTCGCCATCCCGGTTTCCGCTCCACTTGCTGAAGTGCTGATCGCCAGCCTGGACCACGAATCCCGCCAGGAGTATGCACTTGTGGCCCGCTCCCGGGGCCTCGCCGAAGCGCAGCTGTTCGCCCGGCACCTGGTGAAGCCCTCGGCGCTGCCTTCGGTGGCCATGGTGGCCCTCATTGTGGGCGAACTGCTGGGCGGGTCCGTCATCACCGAGACCATCTTTGGCCGGGACGGCATCGGCACAGTGGTCCAGAAAGCCGTCACGGGCGAGGACCAGCCGGTCCTGCAGGCGGTGGTGTCCCTTTCCGCGGTGGTCTTCGTGGCGGTCAACCTCGCCGCGGACCTCCTTACCCCGTTGCTCGACCCGAGGGTCAACGTCAGAGAGGCAGCCAACGCATGAGCGCGGACCTGAATTTCGCCCGTCTCCGCAGCGCCGGGACGGCAACGCTCCGCACCCGGGCCGCCATCCCGCCCACGGTGCTGTTGTCCTTCCTCGTGGTCCTGGTGGTGGTGTTGTGGTCGCTGCTGCCTTCACTGTTCACCGGGTACAGCCCCGTGAACGGCGATACCGGCAGCAAACTCAACGCGCCCAGCCTGCAGCACTGGTTCGGCACCGACTACCTGGGCCGGGACCAGTACGCACGGGTGGTTTACGGAACAGCGTCCTCGGTCACCAGCGCCCTGGTTGCCGTGGCCATCGGCCTGCTGGTGGGCAGCGCAATCGGCCTTGCCAGCGGCTTCCGCGGCGGCTGGCTGGATGCCACCCTCGGCAGGTTCGTTGACGTGCTCCTGGCCATCCCCGGTTTCCTGCTGGCCGTGGTGATTGTCAGTTCGCTGGGCTTCCAGACCATCAACGCCGCGATCGCCACCGGGGTTTCCGCCGTGGCCGTCTTCGCCCGGCTCATGCGTGCGGAGGTCATCCGGGTCCGCCGCTCGGCGTTCGTGGAAGCGTCATATCTGGAGGGCGGCAACAGGCTCCAGGCCCTGCTGACCCATGTCCTGCCCAACGCCTACCGTTCGGTGCTGGTGCTGGCGGTGCTGCAGTTTGGAACGTCCATCCTGGTAATCGCTTCCCTCGCCTTCCTCGGCTACGGTGATCCGCCCCCATCCTCGGACTGGGGCCTGCTGGTGGCCTCGGGCAAGACCTACGTCACCGCGCCGTGGCTGGTCTACGCCCCGGCCCTGGTGATCGTGGCCACGGTCCTGTCCATCAACCGCATCAGCCGGTGGCTTAGGAACAGCAAATGAGCGCCCCCAACCCCGGTGGAACCACCAGAGGAAAGGACACGACAGTGCCGGAAACCAAGGCATCCCCGTTGCTCAGCGTCGAGGGCCTGCACGTCGCCTACGGCCGCAGGAAAGTGGTCCACGACGTCGGGTTCACCCTGGCCCGCGGCGGAAGCCTGGCCCTGATCGGCGAATCCGGGTCCGGGAAGTCCACCATCGCCAAGGCAGTGCTGCGGCTGCTGCAGCCCGCCGAAGCGACGGTGGGCGGCAGCGTACGGCTGGCCGGGACCGAAGTGCTGTCCCTGCCGGAGCGGCAGTTCCGCCCCCTGCGCGGCAAGCAGCTTGGGTTCATCCCGCAGGACCCCGGCTCGGCACTAAATCCGGTGCGCAGCATCGGCGCCCAGGCCCACGAGGCCGCCGCACTGACCGGCGAACGGGACGCCGCCGCCCGCCGCCGGATCATCCTGGAGGTCTTCGACCAGGTGGGCCTGCCCGATCCTGTCCGCGTCTACGATTCCTATCCCCACCAGCTGTCCGGCGGGATGCTCCAGCGCGTGCTCATCGCCCTGACGGTGCTGCCGCGGCCGTCCCTGATCGTGGCGGACGAGCCAACCTCGGCCCTCGATGTCACGGTCCAGAAGCTCATCCTGGACCTGCTGGGCGAACTGCGGAAGGAGCTGGACATCGGCCTGCTGCTGATCACGCACGACCTCGCGATCGCGGCCGAACGCGCCGACACGCTGGTGGTGCTCAAGGACGGGGCAGTCCAGGAACAGGGCCCCTCGGCCCAGGTGTTCGCAGCCCCCCGAACGGACTACACGCGCAACCTGCAGGCCGATGTTCCGGCCCTCAATCCGGACCGGTACCGCAGCCAGCGCACCGGCGAGCCCCGGGACACGCTGCGGCGCACTTGGCAGGACAGCGCTTCACAGGACGCCGTTTCACAGGCCGTCGCCACGCAGGACGGTACGACGGCGGACCTCACCACCGCGGACCGGCCGGCGCAGATCGCGGTCACGGATGTCACCAAGAGCTTCCGGACGCGCGGCAAGGAGGTGCGCGCCGTCGATGGAGTATCTTTCGCCGTCGAACGCGGCCGAACCCATGCCCTGGTGGGCGAATCCGGCTCCGGCAAGACCACAGCTGTCCGGCTGCTGCTCGGACTGGAACAGCCGGACAGCGGCACCATCACGGTGGGCGGCGACTCCACCGCCGGACTTACCCGGGCCGGCCTGCGCGATGTGCGCCGCCACCTGCAGCTGGTCTACCAGAACCCGTTTACGTCGCTGGACCCCACGTGGCGGGTGGGAAAGATCGTCCGGGAGCCCCTGGACCGGTTCGGGGTGGGCAGCACGGCTGACCGCGCTGACAGTGTGAGGGAGGCCCTCCAGTCCGTCGGCCTGCCGGACGACGCTGCGGACCGCCGTCCGGCCCAGCTCTCCGGCGGGCAACGGCAGCGCGTGGCCATCGCCCGCGCACTGGTGGTCCGTCCCGACGTCGTGGTCCTGGACGAGCCCACCTCGGCACTCGACGTCAGCGTGCAGGCCGGCATCCTCGAGCTGCTGGCCCGGCTCCAGCGGGACCTTGGGCTGACCTACGTGTTCGTCTCCCATGACCTTGCCCTGGTGCGGCAGGTGGCCGACACCGTGTCAGTGCTGCGCCGCGGCCAGGTGGTGGAGCACGGCACGGTGGACCAGGTCTTCGAGCGGCCGCAGCACCCCTACACACGGGCGCTCCTGGACGCCATCCCGGGCACCTCAGGACTGGCGCCGCCCGCACTGGCAGACACTCCCGCGGAACACAGCCGAATCCCGAAACTAGCAGAGGCAGCATTATGACTTTGACCCCCACCGCAACAGCCCGCCCGGAATCGCTGCGGAAGCCCGCCCTGATCGCCGGCTTCACCGCCCCCAAGGGGTTTGGTGATGCCACCCTGCGGGACAAGCGGGAGGACGCCATCGAGCTGCTGGGCGGCGTCCCGGACCCCGGCGTCCTTCCGGCGGCGGAGCTGGCCGCAGCCACGGCGAGGGTCCTTTCGAGGCCCGGGCTGCCCTCCCTGCAGTACTCCCGCACCGAAGGCATCTCACCCCTGCGCGAGTGGATCGCAGACCGCGAGGGCATGCCGGTCGAGCGGATCATCATCACCAACGGCGGATTCCATGGCCTGTCCCTCGGCATCCAGACCGTCGTGGAGCGCGGTGACCTCGTAGCCGTGGACAACCCGATCTTCCCGCTGTTCCTGCGCGGGCTGCAGCTCTCCGGAGCCCAGACCCTGCCTGTGACAGTCGGCGCCCACGGCATCGACGTGGACGAGCTGGAAAACAAACTGCGCCAGGGCGCCCGGCCCTCGGCCCTGTACACGGTGCCGGACTTCCACAACCCGTCCCAGGGCACACTCCCCGCCGAGGCCCGCAGCAGGCTGGCAGCACTGGCGGAGCATTACGGATTCGTGGTCCTGGCTGACAACCCCTACCGCGAGCTTTGGTATTCAGGCGGGCCGGAGAGCGTGGATGCCTTCAATCACTCGGACCACGTCATCCACATCAACACCTTCACCAAGACCCTGGGACCGGGCCTGCGGCTGGGCTGGCTCGTGGCACCGGAGCGCCTGCTGCCGGACCTCGTGGCGCTGCGGAGCCGCCAGGACTCGCACAGTTCCACCCTGGTGCAGGCGATGGTGGGCGAGGCGCTGACGGCGGACCCGGGCCTGTTCGATTCGACCCTTGGCCGGGCGCGCGAGCTGTACCGCACGCGGGCCGAGGCGCTGATCGCGGCACTTGAGCGGGAGGCGCCCGGGGCGTTCGACAGCGTGCTCCCTGGCGGCGGACTCTTCCTGTGGCCGCGGCTGCGCGACGCCGGCATCGATCCGGACCTCCTGGCGGCGGCGGCCAGTGCCGAAGGCGTCGAGTACCAGCGGGGTTCGTTCTTCGCTTCGGGGCCGGGCACCGGTTCGGACCGCCACCTGCGCTTTGCGTTCGGCGATGTTTCCGTGCCCCGGCTCGAGGAGGCTGCGGCCCGGCTGGGACGGGCGCTGAAGAGCCTCTGATCCCGGCCCGGCAGCAACCCGGGGTCTGTGCCTGCGCGGGTCAGCCCGGCTGCCCCCGGAGGTCCAGGGCATCCAGGAGCCGGCGGACGGATCCGCCGAGGTTCCAGTCGGTGGCGATACTTTCCAGTTCCGCCCGCCGGTCGCCGGCCACCGGTTCCAGCAGGGCGCCGGCCTCCTCCAGGGCGGGCAACTGCAGGTCCCGCACCAGGCGGACGACGGCGGGGGCTGCTTCGAGGTAGGCGGCCGCGGCGGACAGCCGCGCCCGGACGGGTCCGGACACGCCGCCGTCGGGCGTGTCCGCTGCCGCCAGGAGGGCATCCAGAGTGCCGTACTTGAGCAGCAGGGACGCCGCGGTCTTCTCACCGATGCCGGCAACGCCTGGCAGGCCGTCGGACGCGTCGCCGCGGAGGGTGGCGTAGTCGGCGTACTGCTGCGGCAGGACCTTGTACTTGGCCACGATGGTTTCCTCCGTGCAGACCTCCAGGTTCCGCATTCCGCGCGCCGTGTAGATCACCCGGACCTGCCGTTCGTCGTCGCAGACCTGGAAGAGGTCCCGGTCCCCGGTGACGACGTCCACGGGCATGGCCGCGTGCGCGGCGTAGGTGCCGATGACGTCGTCGGCCTCATGCTGCGCTGCCCCCACGATGGCGATGCCGGCAAGCTCCAGGGCCTTCCGGATCATCGGCAACTGCGCCTCCAGGGCATCGGGCACCACTTCAACGTCGGTGCCGCCGGGCCTGGCCTCGGCCACCCGGTGCGCCTTGTAGGTGGGGACCAGGTCCACGCGCCACTGCGGCCGCCAGTCATCGTCCCAGCAGGCCACCAGGTGGGTGGCGTGGTAGTCCGTGGTGAGCCGGGCAATCATGTCCAGCAGGCCCCGGACCGCGTTGACCGGCGTTCCGTCGGCGCGCCGGATGGTGTCCGGGAGGCCGTAGAAGGCACGGAAGTACAGCGAGGCAGTGTCGAGCAGCATCAGGCGCTGGGGCATACCTGATCCTGCCACGGAACCACCCGAAATGGTGGCAGCGGCAAGATACCGCCGCCACCCGGTGCCCTAGAAGGACGGGGCGGTGAAGCCCAGCCCCAGCAACCCCCGGCCGGCCTGTTCCAGGATGGGATCAATGCCCAGGGTGGGATGGTTCAGCAGCACACCAACGTCGCGCTGGATGCGCTGCAGGGGGTGGCCCAGCCGGTGGGCGCTGCCGCCCGAACCGGCGAGGACGACCCGGACGGCTTCCTGCGCTGCCTGGGCACTCAGGGCGAGCAAGAGCCGGAACGCGGCCCTCTCCCCCTCCGGCAGGCCTGGCGCCTGCAGGCTCTCGGACACCTGCTGCACCGAGGCCGCCACGGCGGAGAGCCCTGCCTCCCAGTGCTGTTGCGCCGAGGCCAGCAGTCCCGCGGCCCGGGCGTAGCGTGCCTGCGCCAGCGGAGAATCGGCCGGGCGGATTTCGACGCCGTTCTTGACCTTCGGCGCGAGCAGCTGCTCACGGAACAGTTCCACCGCATATTCGGCCGAACCCAGTGCCGCCGCCGGAGCCACCAAGTTCAGCAGTGTGGCCATCGGAGTGTGGATCAGGGGCTCGGAATGGATCAGGCTGCCGGGGTTGTCCGCCGCGCTGAGAAGTGCCCAGTCCATCACCCGGTATTCCGGAACGAACAGATCCGCGGCGCGCAGGTCGTTGCTGCCGGTGCCGCGGAGCCCGTCCGTGTGCCAGGCATCAACCAGTTCCAGGTCGGCGAGGGGAACCAGTGCCTGCAGCCGCTGGCCGTCCTGCTGGACGGCCAGCAGCGCCCACTCCGAATGCATGATGCCGGAGGCGAAGCTCCAATGGCCCGAGACCGCGTAGCCGCCGGGCACCTTCCGGGCAGCACCGACGGGTGCGCTGGTCGCGGCCGCGAGCGGCATCCCGCCACCGGCGAAGACCTCTTCCTGCACCCGCTTCGGCCAGCGGGCCAGCATCCAGGCATGCTCAGCGAGATGGCCTGCGGTCCAGGCCGTGGAGGCGCATCCCCGGGCCAGGCGGCGGACTGCCTCGCCATACGTTTCCGCGCCCAGTCCATAGCCGCCCACCGCGGCAGGTGCCAGGATCCTGAAGACCCCGGCGGCTTCAAGGCTGTCAACCGTGGCTTCCGGGAGGCGGCGCAGCCCCTCGGTTTCTTCGGCCGCCGCCCGAAGGGCGGGCACCAAAGCCGCCACACGGTCGAGCATTTCCTCGTGGCCGGGCACCTCGCCGGCACCCTTCGCCATGCTGGGTACGACGGCGGGTTCGGCACCTGTGCCGCGGCCCCGTCCAACGCGCGGGTCAAGATCCAGGTCCAGGGTATGGGCGGTACGGTCACGTTTGGCGGCCAGGTAGCGGCTGTTCGCGGCGGACAGGTGGACACCCGTGGGAACCTTTTCGCCGACGCCAATGCCAAAAGCGGTCAGCTGCCGGGCTTTGTCCGGGTTGTTGCTCAGGAGCCGGATGCTGGTGGCGCCGAGTGCCTCGAGCATTTGTGCTGCGGCGGAGTAGTCCCGCTCGTCCTCACCGTGGCCCAGCGCGAGGTTGGCATCGTAGGTATCAAGGCCCTGGTCCTGCAGGGCGTAGGCATCGAGCTTCGAGTACAGGCCGATACCGCGGCCTTCCTGCCGGAGATAGAGGAGGAAGCCGCCGGCGCCCGTGATGGTTTCGGCAGCTTCCCGCAGCTGCGGGCCGCAGTCGCAGCGCTCGCTGCCAAACACATCGCCGGTCATGCATTCGCTGTGGAGGCGGACCATCGGTTCCCCGCTGAGGAGAGCCTGCTCCCAGGGCCCAAGAGCCAGCAGCAGGTGTTCCTTGCCGTCCGCCAGGCCGTGGAAGGTGAGGATCTCCGCCGTCGTGGAATACCCGTCCGGGAAACGAAGCGGGACGGTGACGCGGCTGCGGACGGTGGCCGCGGGGAGGGCGGCGTGCGGCAACGGGGCATGGGCAACAGCAGTCATGGGGGTCCTCGGCTATCGGAAAGGGAAATACTTGAAGCTTGAACTAAATCCTACGTCCCGTTAGTTCAATGTTCAAGCATTTGCGTCTTCCGGTGACACTCTTTCCTGCAGCGTGCTCCGGTCACCTGCTGCCGGGCGGGCCGGTGAGCACCGTGGGAACGTACTCCAGCAACTGCAGCCGGCCGTCAAAGGTCCTGCTCTGCACCATCTCCAGCATCACGTCCGGATAACCGTCGTAGATCCTTTCCCGGCCGGTGGCGCCGGTGATTACCGGGAAGACAACCAGCCGGAAACGGTCCACCAGGCCCGCGGCCAGCAATGACCGGGTCAGCTTCAGGCTGCCAAGGGTGCTCAGCGGTCCTGTTGCGGTCCGCTTCAACTCACGGACTGCCTCCACGGCGTCCCCGGTGACCAGGGTGGAGTTCGGCCAGTCCAGGGGCGCCTGCAATGTGGACGAGAACACTATCTTGGGCACGGCGGCCAGGCCGGTGAGGCTGGCGCCCTCCTCCGCGGAGAACCCGGTGCGGTCGGCCGCTGCCTGGGCAGACATGCCGTACATCAGCCGGTACGTATTGGCCCCCAGCAGGAAGGTGTAGTTCTTTGCCGCCTCTTCGTCCAGCCAGGCCAGGTACTCCGGCCCTTCCAGTCCCCACCAGCCGGGCCACCCCTCGGCGGAGGCATACCCGTCCAGCGAGATGATGAGGTCCACCATCAGGGTTGCTGGTGACGTTTCAGCAGGTGTGGCGCCCATGGCCGGCTCCTTGGACTGATCGGCGTGGATGTGGCCGCCATGTTATGCCCGGAGGGGCGCCGGTTCAAGGGTCCGCCCCTTTTGCCGGCCCTGCGCGAGGCGTAGCGTCTATTCCGCCGGGAGACCGTCGTCGCCGTCAAAGGAGCGGACATGGCTGGATGGAACGCAGACACAGCGGCGGGGCCCGTGGGGGCGGGGACCGTCCCCTGGTGGAGGGCTCATCATTCTGCATCTCCGCCGCCAACGGCGATATCCGCCCGGAGCTTCCGCACGGGGTGTTCCACGAAGATACCCGCATCCTTTCCGGGTGGACCCTGGCGGTGAACGGGCTGCCCCTCGAGCCGCTGACGGCAGAAACCAAGGAACCCTACCGGGCGCTGTTCATAGGCCGCGTTCCCCGGGCGGACGGGTACGCGGACAGCCCCCTGATCGTGGAGCGGCTGCGGGAAGTGGCCGCCGGGATGGTCGAGGAGGTGACCGTCCGGAACTACTCATCCGAGCCTGTCCCCTGCCTCGTGACGTTCAGCGTTGATGCGGACTTTGCCGACCTCTTTGAGGTGAAGGAGGCCAGGGTCCAGCGGCGGTGGCGGGAGGCACGCGGGGCCGACGGCGATTCCCTCATCATCAGCGCCGCCTGGCAGGACCTCCGGAAGGCGGTCCTGGTGCGGGGCCGCGGCGGGGTTGCCACCGCGGGCGGGTTGACCTACCAGGCCGTGGTCCCCGGACATGGCCTGTGGACCACCCGGCTAAGTGTCGCCCCCACCGGCAGGCAGGACATCCGGCGGCCGGCCGGACACGGACCGTCGCCTAGCGACCTTCGGCATCAGGAATGGGTATCGCGGATCCCCAGGCTGCAGATGACCAACCGGTCCATCGAACGGACCCTCCGGCGCAGCTATGACGATCTCGGCGCACTTCGGATCACGGACCCTGCCCATCCGGAACGGATCGTGGTGGCAGCCGGAGCGCCCTGGTTCATGACCCTGTTCGGGCGCGACTCCCTGTGGGCATCGGAAATGGCCCTGCCCGTGGACCCGTCGCTGGCGCTGGGCACGCTGCAGACCCTGGCGGACCGCCAGGGCAAGGTGGTGGACCCCATGAGTGAGGAGGAGCCCGGCAAGATCCTCCACGAGGTGCGGTTGGGAGTCTCGTCAGGCTTGGCGCTGGGCGGCAAGTCCGTGTACTACGGCAGCGTGGATGCCACCCCGCAGTTCGTGATGACCCTGGCGTCGGTGAGCCGTTGGGGTTTCGGCAGGAACAGCATCGCCGCGCTCCTGCCCAACGCCGACCGCGCCCTGGACTGGGTCCGGAACTATGGCGACAAGGACGGCGACGGCTTCGTGGAGTACTCGCGCCTCAATGACCAGGGCCTCCTCAACCAGGGCTGGAAGGACTCGTGGGACGGCATCAATTTTGCCGACGGAACGTTGGCCGAACCGCCCATCGCGCTGTGCGAGGTACAGGCGCTGGTGTACTCCGCGCTGCTGTCCCGGGCGTGGATGGCGTACGACGCCGGGGACGCACCGCTGGCTGCCCGGCTCACCGATGAGGCGGCCCAGCTCAAGAAGAGGTTCAACGAGGAATTCTGGCTGCCGGACCGCGGGTACTTTGCGATCGCCCTGGACGGCCGCAAACGGCCGGTGGACTCGTGTGCCTCCAATATGGGGCAGTGCCTGTGGCACGGGATCGTTGATGATGACAAGGTGCCGATGGTGGCGGAACGGCTCATGTCACCGGAGATGTTCAGCGGCTGGGGCGTCCGGACCCTGGCTTCCGACATGGGCGCCTACAATCCGGCCAGCTACCACAATGGGTCAGTCTGGCCGCACGACAATGCCATCATCGCGGCCGGCCTGATGCGCTACGGCTTCGTGGAGGAGGCCCAGCGGATCGCCACAGCCTTGCTTGAAGCGGCAGAGTTTTCCGGCGGCCGGTTGCCGGAGTTGTTTTGCGGCTTCAGCCGGGAGCAGGTGGCCGAGCCGGTTCCGTACCCCACCGCCTGTTCGCCGCAGGCCTGGGCGGCCACCACTCCGATCATGCTGATCACCAGCCTGATGCGGTACGACGCCCACGTGTCCCGCGGCGGCTTCTGGATGGACCCGGCCCTGCCCGAATCCTATGGAAACCTGCACATCACCAACGCGCCACTGGCCGGCGGCCGGATCACGATCGACATCACAGGCTCCGAACCCACCGTCCAGGGCTTGCCGGAGGGCCTCACGTTCCACCGCGAGCACCGCCCCTGGCTGACCGAACTCATTTCGGAGGCAGGCCTGGATACCCCTGCCGCCGGGGACGGCAGGCCTACAAACAGCAAGGCTCCAAACGGCAAGGCCCCGAACAGCGGGCACTAGCCGGCCGCGAGCGTCAGGTCCGGGCTAGAGGGCCCAGTCGGTGTCGCTGTAGGAGCTGCGGACGTGGGCGCGCAGGTACTCCCCCACCACTGCGGCGCCCAGGCCGCCGACGTCCGGCGCCACCACCCGCGCGTCGATCCGGCGGGCCATCCGCTGCACAAAGCGTTCCAGCCCCGGGTCGTCACCGAGCCGGAAGAACGTGGCCTGCACGCCGGAGCGCCCCAGCCGGTCCAGCTCGGCGACTGTGACGCGGATGGTTTCGGTGTCCGGCGGCCAGTTGAACCATGAGTCGCCGTCCGGAAGCAGGTGTGCCGTCGGCTCGCCGTCGGTCACCACCAGCAGGACGTGCTGCATGGACGGGTGCCGGCGGAAGAAGCGCCCGGCCAGCAGCAGCCCGTGGTGCAGGTTGGTCCCCTGCTCCCGGAGTGCCGGCAGTGCAGTAAGTTCACCGATGTCCATGGACTGCGCATAGCGGCCGAACGTGACCAGCTGCAGCCGGTCGCCGCGGAACCGGGTGGAGATCAGGTGGTGCAGTGCCAGGGCCGTCCGTTTCATCGGCACCCACCGCCCCTCGGCGGCCATGGAGAAGGACACGTCAACCAGGAGCACCACGGCGGCCTGGCTGCGGGCTTCTGTTTCGGCCACCTCGATGTCTTCCGGGGTGAGCCGGAGTTCCCGGGCCGGGTTCCCGCCGTCGGACATGGTGCGCTGGATCGCGTTGGTCATGGTGCGGGTGACGTCCCAGGGTTCGGCATCCCCGAACTCCCAGGGACGGCTGGAACCGGTCTGCTCTCCGGCCGCTCCGGCCAGTCGGGTGTCCCGCTGCCCCTGCCGCCCGGACAGCTGCCGTGCGGTGTCCTGCAGCAGGGACTTGCCGAGCCGCCGCACAGCCTGTGGGGACAGGCGGAGGTCGCCATCGGGCCCCCGGCGCAGGTAGCCGCCGTCCTCCATGGCACGCTCGATCTCGGCCAGGGTGCGGGCGCTGACGGCGGCGTCCGGCCCCAGCTGGCGGGTGAGGGAGTCGAGGTCAAGGTCGTCCAGGCGTGAGCCGTTGTAGGACTGCGACAGCTGTTCCGACAGTCCGTCCAGCTCCGCCAGGTCCTGCAGGACTCCAGTGCCATCCCCCAGGCCCAGGCCTTCCTGCCCGTCGAAGGCCTCCGAACCATTCCAGTCTTCGCCGGGCCGCAGCGCCTGGAGGTTTCCGTCGAGTTCGTTGAGCTGGTCCATCAGGCCGGCCGAGCCGAAGGCCTGGGCGGAGAGGCGCATCAGCTCTTCGCGCTGCTCCGGCGACATGGACTGCAGGAGCCGCTGTGCGGCGGCGGACCGTTTGGCCAGCGCGTCCACCAGCTCTTCGACCGACTGCGGGTTTTCGGGAAAGTGCTGCCCGTGCTTTGCCATGAACTCCTGGAAGTCCGCCGCGGTGTCCTCGCCCCGGCGGTGCTTGCCCAGGAGTCCGTTCAGGGCGCGGAGCATGTCGCTGACGGCTTCGCGGTCCTCGTCTGTGGCGTTCTCCAGGGCCTGCTTCATGCCGGCGAACCGCTGGTCCAGGACTTCGCGTCCCAGGAGGTCCTTGATGCGTTCGTACGCTTCCCTGGCGGTGCCCGACTGCCAGTCGTAGGAGGCAAGTTCGTTGACGGCCGCTGCCGTGGACGGCGGCAGGTTCTGCAGTTGCATCTCCCGGATGGCGCGGTCGGTGTTGTCCATCATGGCGTCCCTGGCCAGCTGCTTGCGCTCCTCCAGGACGGCAGTGTCCAGCAGTTTGCGCACCTCATCGAGCGTACCGTCCAGCCGGTGCCGGTTCAGCAGGTCCCTGCGTCGTTCCTGCACGCGGCGGGCCAGGGTGTCCAGGCCGTCCCGGTCCCGGCCGCCGCGCCGGAGGAACTCCTGCAGGGCATGGCGGGGCGAGTAGCCGTCCATTACGTCCTCGGCCACGGCGTCGAGTGCCTCGGCCAGGTCAACCGGCGGTGCCAGCGGGTCCGGGCCACCGGCGTACCGGCCGTACCGTGACCTGTCGTGAAGGGTCATGCTGCCTCCTGTTGTGGCTGCAGGCCTGGTGTCAGCCGTAGACCGTTTCGTCGTCGTCGGCCTCTTTGGAGATCCGCCGGCCGAGGTACAGCCCTTCGAGGGCCAGTTCGACGGCGGCGGCGCGCTGTCCGTCGTTCTGCGCACCCATTCGCTTGCCAATCAGGTCGTACAACCCTGATCCGTTCAGCGAGGGGAGGTTGCCCAGGAACTCCTTCGCCGTCACTTGGCCGCCGGTGGTGACGGTCCTGTGGCCGTCGAGCGCGGCCACGAGCGGCCCCATGTCGATGCCTTGGAAGTGGGCCCTGACGGCTTCTGCGGTGGCGGTGCGCAGGAGGTGGTCAAGGATGCCCTGTTCGCGGCCTTCCTCCCCGGATTCAAATTCCAGCTTGCCGCTGAGGACTTCCACGGCCGGTTCCAGGTCGATGATGCGGGCCACGGCCTGGTCCTCACCGCGGAGGCTGGCCCTGCGCAGGGCCGCGGCTGCCACAGTCTCCGCGCCGGCGATGGCGAAGCGTGCGGAGACTCCGGACGTCTGGTTGATGGCTGGTGAATGCCGCAGTGCACGCGTGTACCTGGCGAGGATCTCCAGGATGACGGCCGGTACGTCCGCCACGAGCCGCCCCTCCTGCCGGATGACGGCAACCTCATCCTCCAGTTCGATGGGGTAATGGGTGCGGATCTCGGCTCCGAAGCGGTCCTTCAGCGGGGTGATGATCCGGCCGCGGTTGGTGTAGTCCTCGGGGTTCGCCGATGCCACCACCAGGACGTCCAGCGGCAGCCGCAGCACGTAGCCGCGGATCTGGATGTCCCGTTCCTCCATCACGTTGAGCATGGCCACCTGGATCCGCTCGGCAAGGTCCGGAAGTTCGTTGATGGCGATGATGCCGCGGTTGGAGCGCGGAATCAGTCCGTAGTGGATGGTTTCGGGGTCGCCCAGGCGGCGGCCCTCGGCCACCCGCATGGGGTCCACGTCGCCGATGAGGTCCGCCACGGAGGTGTCCGGGGTGGCGAGCTTCTCCACGTACCGCTCCGAGCGGTGCCGCCAGGCGACCCGCAGCCTGTCCCCCTCCGAGTCGGCAAGGGCCCGCGAGGCTTCCGTGATCGGTTCATAGGGGTGTTCGTTCAGCTCTGAGCCGTCGATGACAGGTGACCATTCGTCGAGCAGTCCGGCCAGCGTGCGCAGCACGCGGGTCTTGCCCTGGCCCCGTTCGCCCAGCAGCACCAGGTCATGCCCGGCGATCAGCGCCCGCTCCAGTTGGGGCAGGACGGTTCGGCCAAACCCGTAAAGCCCGGGCCAGGGATCCCGCCCGTCCGCGAGCGCGGCCAGCAGGTTGTCTCGGATTTCGTGGCGCAGGTCCTTGAGGACATGACCCGCGGCACGCAGTTCGCCAACAGTGGAGATTTCGGGACGGTCAGTCACCCCTCTACGGTAATCCCCGTCCTCCCCCTAATCGAGGGATTCCACCATATTCCCGGCCAGGTACGCGCTTCGGCGGGTGCTCCCGCTGGCCTTCTGGTCTGTAAGCGGTGGCCGGACCGTTCAGCCCGGCCACCACGTCCTAGGTCTGGTGCGGAACCACCACGGCGCGGGCACTCAGCTGCCCGTCCGCCAGCTTCCGGTATGCGGTGAGTCCGTCATCCAGGGAAAAGGTTTCGATTTCCGGGATGATCTGCCCCGCCCGGTACATGTCCACCACTTCGTGGAGTTCCTCGATGGTTCCCCAATAGGTGTTGGTGATGGTGGACTCATAGGGGGTGTTGAAGAACGTCCATTCGTGTACGCCGCCGGCAATCCCGACGACGGTCAGCCGCCCGCCCACCGCCATCGAACCGGTGGCGGTGGCGATCGTCGGAGTAACACCGACGAAGTCGAAGGCGGCGTCCACGCCGCGGCCGCCGGTGATTTCCCGGATCCGTGCCACCTGGTCCGGGCCGCCGGGAACCGTGATGGCCCCTGCCGCTTCGGCCTTGGCCATCGCCTCGGGCTTCATGTCCGTGGCAATGACGGTGGCTCCGGTCAGGGCCTTGAGGATCTGGACGGCGATCTGTCCCAGGCCACCTAGCCCCACCACCAGCGCATAGCGTCCGCCGCCGTTCAGGTGCGGCAGTGCTGTCTTGATGGCGTGGTACGGAGTCAGGGCGGCGTCGGCCAGCGGTGCCGCCGCGATGGGATCCGCATCGCCGAGCGGGATCAGGTTGCGGACGGGGACCGTGACGTACTCAGCCATGCCGCCGTCGCGGCCCAGGCCGATACCCAGGTAAGGGTTGGTTGCGGCGTTCTCGCAGTAGGTGTCCTGGCCGCGGGAACAGGCCTTGCAGTGGCCGCAGCCGATGGGACCGTAGACCAGGTAGGCGGCACCCACCTCAATGCCGCCCACTCCCGCGCCCAATTCCTCCACCCACCCCGAGTTCTCGTGGCCCAGCACGAAGCCCTTGGTCATGTTCCCGGGAACTTCGGCCGTGAAGTCCTCGAAGATGCTGACGTCAGAGTGGCAGGCTCCGGCACCGGCCACCTTCAGCAGCACCTCGCCTGGACCGGGGGTGGGCCGGTCCACGTCCTCGAGTGCGGGAAACTGCTGCCATTCCTTGAATACGATCGCGCGCATGCGATGCCCTTCCTGTTTCTGCTGCATGGTGTTTGGTTGGATGCCCGGAGGCGGTCCGGTCAGCGGGCGGTGTAGCCGCCGTCGACCACCAGTTCGGACCCGGTCATGAACGCGGCGTCGTCGCTGGCGGCGAAGAGAATGACGGCGGCAACGTCCTCGGGACGGCCCAGCCGGGCCATGGGCGTGGTGTCCGTCAGGAGCTTCCGGTCCGTGTCACCGAGGATCGGGGTGTCGATGAAGCCGGGGTGGACGGAGTTCACGCGGATTCCCTGGGTGGCCCAGCCGAGTGCGGTGTTCTTGGTCAGGGTGCGAACGGCGCCCTTGGCCGCCGCGTAAGCGGGAGAGGTTCCGAAGCCACCCACGATGCCGAACATGGAGGACACGTTGACCACGGCACCGTTGCCGGACGCCTTCAGGGCTTCCGCTGCGGCCTTTTCGCCGAGGAATACGCTGGTCTGCGTCACGGCCACCACCTTGGCATACGTCTCAAGGCTGGTGTCTTCGATGGCCTGGTTGTCGCCGATGCCCGCGTTGTTGACCAGTACGTCGAGCCTGCCGAATTCCTCAAGGGCGAAAGCTACGACGCCCGCCCAGCCGGACTCGCTGGTCACGTCCAGGTGGAAGGCCCGCGCGTGCCCGCCGGCGGCGCCGATCTCTGCGGCCACCTGGGCGGCCAGTTCGTCCTGGATGTCCGCAACCACCACGGACCCGCCTTCGCCGGCAAAGCGGACGGCAGTTGCCCGGCCGATGCCGCTGGCTCCTCCGGTGATGATGGCGACTCGTCCGTCAAAACGGGACATGGGTGCTTCCTTTCCACAGCGGGCCGGGTTGTCAACGAAGCGGCCCAAGTCATTTATCCGACATTTGTTGGATAGTTAGAACGGTACGCTCGACGTGGCGGTTTATCCACCGCCGGCGGCCAAGATCACCCGGGAGTGTGACCTGCATGACATCGCAACCGAAGCAGGACCCCGAAGCACCTGCGCTTCGCGATCCGCGGGCTCTTCGCAGCCGGGAAAAGCTGGCCTCCGCCATCCTGGACCTTGCCGGGGAGAACGACGCCGGAACGCTCGCTGCGGGGCAGGTCGCAGCCGCCGCCGGGGTCAACAGGTCCACCTTCTACCAGCACGCAGCCTCCCCTGCAGCCCTGCTGCGGAAGGTCCTTTCCGACGAACTGGACGTGCTCCGCGCGGAACACCTCAGCGCGGCCGGCGGCGACATCGGCCCGGCCATCGGCGCGGTCACGGCCGACGTGGTCCGTCACCTGGACCGGCACCGCGCCATCTACCGCCGGGGACTGGTCACCGACGCCGGATCCGGCGGCCTGCACGCCATGCTCGGAGCGCACTTCGAAAGTTCGGTCCGCCTGCTGCTCGAACGGCGCGCCATTGCCGTACCCGCACCGGGCGGCCGGGAAGTCCCGCAGCCCATGGTTGCCCGGTTCATCGCCTACGGCGTGGTGGGCGCAATGGAGTCCCGGCTGGTGGAGGCCTCGCCCCGCCCGGTGGACGAATTCCTGGCGGACCTGCGCGAACTGCTTCCCGAGTGGTGGCCCATCGGCTGAGCGTGCACCGCGCCCGGCGGCCAGCAGGCGGCTAGAAGCGTCCGTAGCGTGCCCGCGCCATCGAATACACCCCATAGCAGGCCAGCCCCACCGCGATGACAGCCAGCAGGACGGTGCCGTAAGGCTGCGAGCCGAGCGTCTTCAGTCCCCCGTCCAGGCCGGTGGACTTTGACGGATCGGCGGTGACGGCAGCGGCGATCACCAGGACGCCGACGACGGCGAGCACCACGCCCTTGGCCACGTACCCGACGCTGCCGGTCCATTCAACGGCTGTCCGGGCGTTGCCGGGGTCCTGCAGGTCCTCCATGAAGTGCCGGCTGAAGCCCTTGTAGGCGTAGTACCCGCCGGCGCCGATGATGGCGAGTCCCACAACAACCAACAGCACCACTCCGGCAGGCGCCGCCATCAGTTTCGCGGTGAAGTCGGTGGCGGACTGGCTTGAACTCTTGCTTCCGCCGGTGGCAAACACCGCGAACGTGAAGGCGAGGACCCCGAACACCAGCGCCTTCCCGCCTGCAGTACCGGCTTTTTGCAGCTTCTTCTTGGACTCCGATTGGGAACGCGCCTCAAAAACTGCCTCGCTGACCATCCACAGGGCCAGCGCGGCGCAGGCGACCGCACCCGCCCACAGCAGGAAGACGCCGCCGGGCTTTGAGGCCACCGCCCCGATGGCGCCGGTCTGGTCAGCCTCGCCGCCCTGCCCGCCGGCGATCTGCAGGGCAATCACCCCGATCAGGATGTGAAGCAGCCCAATGAAGACGTATCCGGCCCGGGCCAACACCCGCAGCGCGGGGCTCCGGCTCGCCGACGCCGCTCCGGAAACTGCACGGTTTGCCTTCTCCGAGGCGTTGCCCATGGCCGGCCCTTTCGATCTGACGCTGATCATCTGTTCCGAGGCGTCCGTGCCCTGGCCGCGGTGGGAATGCTTCAGTGTAGATCTGTAAATGCCGTGCGGACAGACCTGCCCGGCCGGGATCCGCCGGAGTGGGTACACAATGGCAGTCATGGAGATTAAATGGCGGCAGGCCGTGGCGGCGGCGCTCCCGTGAGCGGCCTGGTGGACGGGATCCTCGGCGTGAGTCCGGCGCTCGCCTACACGCTGGTGGCCCTGCTTGTCTTCGCCGAGGACGCACTGTTCATCGGCTTCGTCATTCCCGGCGAAACGGCCGCCGTGCTGGGCGGGGTGGTGGCCAGCCGCGGCCAGGTGCAGTTGGGCGTCATGATGGGGCTGGTGGTGCTGGCCGCCATCATCGGCGACAGTGTGGGATACGAGGTGGGCAAGCATATGGGCCCCAGGCTGCTGGAGAACCGGTTCCTGCTCCGGCACCGCGACAACCTCGGCAAGGCCCAGGACTTCCTGCGGCGCCGCGGCGGATCAGCAGTCTTCCTCGGCCGGTTCGTGGCGCTCTTCCGGGCCCTGATGCCGGCACTGGCGGGCGTCTCCGGCATGCACTATCCGCGCTTCCTGGCCTTCAACGCCGCGGGCGGGCTCATCTGGGGTGCGGGCTTCGTGCTGCTCGGCTATCTCGCCGGCAACTCCTATGGCGCCGTAGCCAAGGCCGCGGGCGAAGACGTGACTGCCGCCGTCGTGGTCATTGGCCTCGTTGCCGTGGTGATCTGGCGGGTGCGGCGTGCCCGCAGCAGGAAGCGGCAGCCGTCCTCGCCACCGCCAACCCAAAGCTGAGGCGGCTCCCGCTGCGCCAGTTGCCCCGTAAATCGCCGGGCTCCATACCGGCCGAACATAGGGGGCAGGGGCGGGTTCCTGAGCCTTGACGGCGGTGGTGGCCGGGCGTATACCGAAAAGGTCAGCGCGCTGGCCCCCGCTGGGCCCCGTATGGAGTCGGCTG
Organism: Pseudarthrobacter sp. 10T415; assembly: GCF_056394175.1. Lineage (NCBI taxonomy): Bacteria > Bacillati > Actinomycetota > Actinomycetes > Micrococcales > Micrococcaceae > Pseudarthrobacter > Pseudarthrobacter sp. 10T415. The sequence goes on from NZ_JBFTHJ010000001.1 coordinate 464,691, forward strand.
CCCCCTGGTCTTGGTACACATCTGGAGTTGTCATGGGTAGCGATCGTTTTGACGTGCTCCGCGAACAGGTCCGCGGACAGGTCATCGAAGAAGGGGACGCCGGTTACGAGGAGGCCCGGCACGTCTACAACGGCATGATCGACCGCAGGCCAGCCGCGGTATTGCAGGTATCCCAGGCGGCAGACGTCATGGCCGCCGTGCGCTTCGCCCGCGGCCTCGGCATTGATGTTGCGGTGCGCGGCGGCGGGCACAGCGCCCCCGGATTCGGAACGGTCGACGACGGTCTGGTCCTGGATTTCTCGGCGCGCCGCGGGGTGCGGGTTGACCCGGCAGCGAGGACAGCGCGCGTCGAAGCCGGCGCGACGTGGGCTGACTACAACCACGCCACACACGCCTTCGGCCTGGCCAGCACGGGCGGCATCGTCGGCACCACCGGCGTCAGTGGACTGACCCTGGGCGGCGGCATCGGCTACCTTGCCCGCAAGTACGGCCTGTCCTGCGACAACCTCATCGGGGCCGACGTCGTGCTGGCTGACGGTTCATTCCTGACGGCCAGCGACGCCGAGAACGTTGACCTCTTCTGGGCTTTGCGCGGCGGCAGCGGCAACTTCGGCGTGGTCACCTCGCTCGAGTTCCGGCTGCACCCCGTGGATATGGTCCATGTGGGCATCATCTTCTTCGACGCGTCCACCGGAGCCGGCGTGGGTGCTGCCTACCGCGAATGGATTGCCGCCGAACCTGAGGAAATGGGAGCGTTCCTGGGCTTCCACCAGGGGCCACCGGTTCCGTTCCTGCCCGAGGAATGGCATGGACGGCCGGTTACGGTCGTCGTGGGCATGTGGACCGGCGATCCCGACGCCGGCCCCGCCCACTGGCAGCCGATGCTGGACGCAGGAGAACCGCTGGGCAGCTTCTTCGCACCCATGCCCTATCCCGCACTGAACATGATGTTCGACGGGCTGAATGTTCCCGGACTCCAGGGATACTGGAAGGCCGATTTCCTCCGGACCCTCAGCGACGATGCGCTGCGCGTCGCCGTCGAGAAATCGCCTGGCATCCCGAGCATCCATACGGCCAACCACTTCTACCCGATTGACGGGGCAGTCCAGCGGGTGGCTCCGGAAGCCACGGCCTTCGCCCACCGGAACGTCAATTTTGCGCCGGTGATCGCAGGGCAGTGGCCCGACGCCTCAGAGAATGAGGCGAACATCGCGTGGGTCCGCGATTACTGGACGGCACTGCATGAGTTCTCCGAGCCGGGCGGCTACCTCAACTTCCAGGACTCGGACGATCAAGCGCGCATCGAGGAGACGCTGGGTTCGAACTACGCGCGGCTTGCAGAAATCAAGGCCAAATACGATCCCGACAACTTCTTCCACATCAACCAGAACATCACGCCGGCACCGGCCACGGGCACCGGCGTTACACGTCCTGCCGCGGACGCACCTGCATCCCTGCAGCGGGAGGCAGTGGACCTGCAACCCGGGGCGGGCTCGGACGCCGCACCTCCGGAGGCCGCTCCGGCATCCTGAACACCTCTTCGGCCGTTGACACCGGTCCGGGTCCGGGGAGGCGTCCCCCGGATGAGGACCTGGCCCGTTGTGCCGCGACGGCGGCGCGGCGGGCCTGCCTGCGTGGCCCGGACGCCGTCGTCGTGCGCTGTTTTGTTGCCGCGGGCAAATAACAGGGGCCGGGCTATGGACTCTTCGGCAGGCCGCAATCAGACTGGCTACAACAGTTGGCCAGCGGATGGGCAGTTACGGGCACAAATTGATCGGCCGGGAATGGGCAGCTGCATTATTGGGGCGTTATCCGAGGCGGGTTGTCGAACCCGTGAAAGGACCTGGTCATGCCGGACTTCTCACCATTCTTCCCGCTCATTGCGATCATCCTGGGAGTGCTTTTTGCCGTTGGTTTCATTTGGGTGGCCACCAAACTGATGTGGAAAGTGGCAGAACCCAACGAAGCCCTGATCATTTCCGGGCTGACCCGCGGAACCCTGGATACCCGTGCCGGCATGGACTTCAAGATCGTGACGGGCAAGGGGGCACTGGTACTACCCGGGCTGCAGACCGTGCGCCCACTTTCGTTGACCCTGAATGAAACGGAACTCAAGGTTTCCTGCGTCACCTCGCAGGGAATCCAGGTGGTGGTGGAAGGGGTGGTCATTTACAAGATTGGGGACGCGCCACCGTTTATTGCCAATGCCGCCCGCCGTTTCCTCGGCCAGCAGCCCAAAATGGAGAGCCAGGTCTACAACGTCTTCGAGGGGCACCTGCGATCCATTATCGGCAGCATGACCATGGAGGAAATTATCCGGGAACGGGACAAGCTCGCTTCGCAGGTCCGCAGCGCCAGCGGCGTGGAAATGGAGAAGCTCGGCCTCGTGGTGGATTCGCTGCAGATCAAGGATCTGCAGGATCCCACCGGGTACATCCAGAACATCGCCAAGCCGCACATTGCCCAGGTGAAGATGGAAGCCAGGATCGCCGAGGCCACCCGCAACCGGGAGGCGGCCGAGAAGGAGGCCGAAGCGGCGGCACTGATCGCTGACGCCCAAAGCCTTTCCGCCATCAGGCAGTCGGTGGCGCAGGCCAACGCAGAACGGGCCCGGGCCAACGCTGCCCAGGCCGGTCCGCTGGCGGAGGCCACGGCCCGCCAGCAGGTGGTGGTCCAGGAAACCGAAGTCGCCAAGCTCGAGGCGGACCGCGAGGAACAAAAGCTTCAAACCACCATCCGGAAGCCCGCAGACGCCAAGGCCTATGCCAAGCGCACCGACGCAGAAGGGCAAAAGGCGGCAGACATCAGCGCCGCAGAAGCCCTGGCACGGCGCACAGAGCTCGAAGCCCAGGCCAACGCCCGCCGGACGGAAATGACGGCACAGGCAAACGCCACCGCCGCGGCTGCTGCGGCTGGCGCCACCAAGGTCACCGGTGAGGCCGAGGCTGCGGCCACCAAGGCCAAGGGCGATGCTGCCGCCTCCGCCATCAAGGCCAAGGCCCTGGCCGAGGCGGACGGCATCAAGGCACGGGCCGAAGCCCTGGCCAGCAACCAGGACGCCGTGATTTCCCAGCAGCTCGCCGAAAACATGCCCGCCATCATCGCGGCCGCCGCCGAACCCTTCTCGCACGTTGGCCAAATGACAGTCCTGAACGGCGGCGAGGGCGTCAACAAGATGCTCGGCGGGATCCTGGCCCAGGCCGGCGACTACCTGCCGGCACTGCGCACCGCACTCCGCAACGGCAAGGAAGACTCCTCACGGACACCAACGGCTCCCGGCGCCTAGGAAGGCCATGCACAGGAATGCCGACCGCAGCCTGACAGGCAAGATCGCCCGGGTGACGGGACGGATCGGGCCCGGCACCATCGGCGAGGTCATGTTGCCCTATCTCGGCGGAACCATGGCCTTCCATGCACACCCCTTCGACAAGGCGAGCGGTTTCGCAGTGGGCGAGGAGGTGCTGGTGATCTACTTCGAACCGCCGCAAACGGTGTACGTCGAAGAACTCCCGGACGTGCTCCGGCACGCGGAGTAACCACCCGGCATCCGATAGAATCTCCTGTCGGCGAGCCTCCGCTCGCCCCTGATTTTCCCTGCGCACGGCGCGGGACTGAAGAAGTACTCAGAGGGGACGCAATGAGGCATGCCTCCGCGGTCAAGCGCGCCAACAACGGAACCGGGCACGCCCCACGGCTCGACATCCAGGGCCTCCGCGCACTGGCCGTTGGCCTCGTGGTGGTCTACCACCTCCGGCCGGAGGCCCTGGCGGGCGGGTTCATCGGCGTCGACGTGTTCTTCGTCCTTTCAGGGTTCCTGATCATCGGTTCCCTGGCACGGGAAGCTGCCAAGCACTCGTCGATCTCCGTCCCCGCCTTCTATGCCAGGCGGATCCGCCGGCTCTTCCCGGCGTCGGCCGCCGTGCTGGTGGCGGTCCTGCTGGGGACCGTGCTGCTGCTTCCGCAGAGCCGCTGGCAGGGCATCTCGGCCGATGTGCTCTTTTCGCTTCTCCAGGTGCAGAACTGGCACCAGGCGTTGTCCGCGGTGTCCTATGCGGGGGCAACTGGGGAAGTGTCACCGCTTCAGCACTTCTGGTCCCTCGCGGTCGAGGAACAGTTCTACCTGGTGATCCCGTTCTTCTTCCTGGGCCTTGTGCTGGCCGCCCGCCGCCTGAACCGGGCGGCAGACACGTTCATTGTTCCCGCACTGGCTGCGGTGGCACTGGTGTCCTTCGCGTACAGCATCTACCTCAGCAACAACGAACACACCCTGGCCTACTTCGTGACGGGCACCAGGGTGTGGGAGTTGGCCGTCGGCGGACTGGCCGCCCTGGTGCCGGCCATGGGCATCCTGACCGGGCGCCGTGCCGCCCTTGCCAGCTGGGTGGGCGTGGCCGCCGTCGTCATCCCCGTCTTCTTCCTGACCACCGATATGCCGTTCCCCGGCAGCATCGCCGCCATACCCGTGCTCGGCACTGCACTGCTCCTGAGGTCAGGCAGCACGGCGGCAGCCGTTCCGTGGTCAGCGTCCAGGGTGCTCAGCCTCCGTCCGCTGACCTTCATTGGCGACGTCTCGTACTCGCTCTACCTGTGGCATTGGCCAGTCATCGTGTTCGCCGTGGCCCTGCTGGGCCGCGCGCCACGGATCAGGGAGGCCATCCTTTTGGCAGTGCTGAGCCTCGGGCTCGCAGCTGCGTCCTACTACTGGGTGGAGCAGCGCTTCCGGCACCCTTCCAGCCGGAACACCGGGTGGGGCGGCCACCGGAAGGTGTACGTCCTTGCCATGTGCAGCGCGGTGCTGGTGACCGTGGCGGCGTGGGCGCCGTGGCAGGTTATTGAGGTCAAGCGGGCCCAGCTGTCCACGGCCCTGTCCGACCGGGACTACCCCGGCGCCCAGGCGTGGTCCGAGCGTCCCGCCGCCGTTCCCGCGGGCATGCCCGTCCGCCCGGATCCGTCCGTGGCGATGCAGGACGTTCCCGCCACGAGTGTCGGCGCGTGCGGTGTCTACGATCCGGCCACGGTGCCTGATACTGACTGCTGGTTCGGGTCACAGGACCAGCAGGCGCCCGTAGTGGTCGTGGTGGGCGATTCGCACGCCGGCCAGTTCGTGGATCCGCTCGTTGCGGTGTCGAAGAAGATTCCGCTCAGGATCCATGCGATGGTGCGCAACGGCTGCCCGTTTGCGCTGACGCCGCCACGCTCCGCGGACACCGTGTATGCCAACTGCTCGGCGCAGAACGCCATCACTGCCGAGAAGATTATCGGGCAGAAACCGGATCTGGTCCTGGTGGCGGGGATGCGCGAGGACGGCTACCGCAAGGCGCTCGGGTGGCACTGGTCCCCCGAATCCCCGCTGGCTGACGGTTACGTCCAGTCCCTGTCACGGCTACGCGGGGCGGGCCTGCGCGTCGCCGTGATCGCCGATCCGCCGTACCCCGGCGGAAATCCGGTGGAATGCCTGCAGAAGCACGGCAAGCAGGATCAATGCGCAACGTCCGCAGCCGAGGCCCTTGCAGGTACGGACACTCTGGTGGCTGCCGCCGGCAGTGTTCCCGGGGTTGAAACGATCGACCTGTCCCGCCATTTCTGCCGCGACGGCGTCTGCCCGGTGGTTATTGGCAATGTCCTTGTCTACCGCGACAACCACATGACGAACACGTTCGCGAAGTCGCTGGCCCCGGACCTCGCCGTGGCATTGCGCCTGGGCTAAGCCCCGGGAGCCGGACAGGCCAGTCCCCTGGTCACCTTCGTTGAACGATGGTTCCGCCGACCTCCCTTGGCGGCGCTGTTGCCAGCGCTCCTGCCTTTAGCCCTCGCACTCGCTGCAGTACGAATGGCCGTTGCTTTCCCGCGCCAGCTGGGAGCGGTGGCGGACCAGGAAGCAGGAGTAGCAGGTGAATTCGTCCGCGCCCTGGGGAATGACCTGGACTGTCAGTTCCTCAGAGACGATTTCTCCACCGGGGGTCAGGCCTTCATCCAGTGCATCCGCTTCGTCCAACTGGGTAACAACGCTGCGGGCGTCGGGGGCGTTGGCAGATTGCAACGCCTCCAGGGAACGGTCCTGGGACTCCTTTACATCGGAGCGGACCTCGTCATAATCGGTTGCCACGGGTGCATCTCATTTCTCTTGCCGGCTGCTCACTTGACGTGTCTCCAACGTGCGCCGCTGCGCCGTTGTTCCCGAAGGGGTGAACACACCTAGCCGGCCCCTGGAAATCCGGGGCTGGAACTGCCTCGAAATCTATCTCAGCGTTCCGGTCACCGTTGCATAAGTGACCGCTTTGTCCTTGACCCGGCGGATGTAGGCATCGGACTGGTTGTAAGAGTAGATGGCCTGCGTCCACCCCTGGGACGTCCGAAGGTCGCGGCCGTTGAGGCAAAGATACGTGGCGGCGCTGAGGGCGGCGTCGTCGATGTTGAAGGGGTCCGCTGCTCCATCGCCGTTGCCGTCTCGACCCACCAGCCGCCACGTCGAGGGTATGAACTGCATGGGTCCGACGGCCCGGTCCCACTGGCCATCTCCGTCCAGTGCGCCGCCGTCGGTGTCCGGGATTGCGGCGAATCCTTCGCCGTCGAGGCTTGGGCCAACAATGGCGCCGCTTGCCTGCCCGTCCGTGTCCAGGCTGCCACCGCCGTGGGTTCCGTGTCCCGATTCCACGGAGCCGATGGCGGCCAGCGTGTTCCAACCGATTCCGCAGGCCGGGGAAGATCCATTGGCCGAGGCGGCTGCGGCAACGTAGGCCCGCAGGGCACGGGAAGGGATGCCGGTCTGCGCCGCTGCATCCGTGAGCCACTGGGCATCCGGGCTTGCCGTGACGTTGACGGCCGTTGTCATTCCGCTACGCCCCGCATCGAGTTTCACGCCCGCCAGCGGGGGCGGTGGGAGGATCTGGCCGGTGTCCTCCGCACCGGACTTCCCGGCAGCCCAGAACGAGAATGCGGTGCCCACGCAGATCAGGAACAGGCAGAGAACCACATAACGTCGAATACGGAGCACTGACTAATCAAACCATCAACACCGGCGGACAATTCATCTGTACACATCAGTGGCGTCACCGTGGCTTGACGGCGCCGAGTGGGGTATCTTGTTGCTACTCGTGGTTGAGCAGCCAGCCCGCACAGTGCGCGCAAGGGAGCCCCCGTGAGTTCTACGCCAACCATCAATGGTTCAGCGATCCACGACGCTTCCCTCCGTAGCTTTGCCCTGGAAACGGGCTAAAGACCACCTGTTGCACCGAGGATGCGGTAACAGGTGAGGGTGGCCCAATGCAGTACCGGCCCCCGCCGTGGGCCGGTACCAGAATTGGGGGCCGGCCCACGGTCCACCCGCGACGCAGCGCTGATTCGCCCCGCCGCAGGAGCCGGAAAGCGTCACCAGAACGGCACAGGCTAGTGGCGGCTCCAGTCGGCGATGGTGCGGTCCATGAACGTGGCGACCGCCTGGACGATGTCCGTGGAGGGGTCGTTCAGCCATTGCAGTCCGATGCCGTCCAGGACGGCCGTCACAATGCGGACTTCCATATCAATCTGTGCCGGCGCTAAGGACGTTGTTTCGCCCGCATCGGCAGCCTGGCGAAGGTGTCCGGCCAGTGTGGTGAGGTTGCGGTCATATCGGTGCCGGATGAACGTATGGGCGGGGTGCGCAGGGTTAGACGCTTCGGCGGCCATGGTGATGAAAAGTTCGAGCAGGCCAGGATTGGCCAGGTGTGCGCTCATGACCAGGGGCAGGCGCCGAAAGTACTCCAGCCCCTCAACTCCCGAGAGGCCGGTTTCAACGGTTTGGCGGTCCCACTCCTCCAGCACCGCCGTCAACAGTCCTTCCTTGCTGCCAAAGTGCTGCAGCAGCGTGGCATGCGAGACACCGACGCGCTCGGCGATGGTTCGGATGGATCCGCCGGCAAAGCCCTGCTCACCAAAGACCGTCAGGGCCGCCTGCACGATCTGCTCCCGCCGCCGCACCCCTGTTTTATATGGGCCCCTGGGGGCAGAGACAGCCTTGCCGGCCATTCAGGCACTTCCTTTTTCCGGGACGTTGACGAAAACCTACCATTCGGTTATGGTTCATGTCCAGAAGAGGTCCCTACGACTACCCGGGAAGTGCTCATGCGGTATTCCATCCTCGGCCGGACCGGCCTCAAGGTCTCCCGGATCTGTCTCGGTACCGCGACGTTCGGCGTTGCACCCGACGCGCGCGAAGCCGGCCGGCTGGTCGGCGCGGCGCTCGACCTTGGTATCAACTTCATCGATACCGCAGACTCCTACGGCAACATGCCCGTCTTCGATCGCCCGGGCGCCCCGGCGTCCGCAGACCGCGAACCCGCCGAGCAGATCCTCGGCCGCGCGCTGCGCGGCCGCCGCGATGAGGCAGTCATCGCTACAAAGTCCCAGGTCCATGTTGGCCCCGGGATCAATGATGGCGGCCTGTCGCGCCGCCACATCATCGCGCAGGTCGAGACCAGCCTGCGGCGCCTGGGCACGGACTACATCGACCTCTACTACGCACACAACCCCGACCCCGACACTCCACTCGAACAAACCCTCAGCGCGTACGACGATCTCATCCGCCAAGGCAAGATCCGCTACATCGGCCTGTCCAACCACCCCGCCTGGCAACTCGTCCACGCTTTGTGGCTCGCCGACGACCGCCGCTACTACGGACCCGTGGCCACCCAGGTGAAGTACAACCTGATCGACCGCACAGCCGAACGGGAACTGGCGCCGGCCTGCGACGAATTTGGCGTCTCGATCATCCCGTACGCCCCGCTGCACGGTGGCCTGCTTGCTGATCTTCGCGTCCTTGACCGGGGCGTCAGCGGCGACCAGCGCTTCGCAGGGCCCGGCTTTACCAGTGGCGAGATCAATACGGCCCGCGAACTCGACCGGCTCAGCCGCGAGTGGGGACTGGCACTCAACCAATCCTCACTGGCTTGGCTGCTGTCCCGGCCGGCTGTGGCATCGGCCATCGTGGGGGCCGAGTCTGTCGAAGAACTCCACGCCAACGCTTCCGCGGCTGACGTCGACCTGGACAACGACCAACTCGCCGCCATCACAGCCTTGACGAGCGCCTTGGCCTGAAGTCCGGAGCAAGAACGCACGACGGCGGCGGAAGGGTTCGCGTCCGCGCGCTCGAGTTCTCGGAGGCGTCGGGTATGGCGCCTCCGGGCCCGCCGCCCTGCGGAATCATTCCCGGCGGCAGCCGCAGGATTGGCGGACCTGGAGGTCGGCGGGGAAGATGAGGTGCTCGGGGGTGTTGCCCCGTCCGGTGCCGATCAGGGCGTTGACCGCGGCTTCGGCCATGGCTTTGGCCGGCTGCCTGACTGTGGTCAGGGGCGGCCAGCTGTACTCCGCTTCCGCCGACCCGTCAAAGGACGCCAACGCCATATCCTTCGGTACGGACAAACCCGCCTCATGCAGCGCCCGCAGGATCCCAACGGCCTGCAGGTCCGACGTCGCAAAAATAGCCGTGGGCCGCTCCGCCCCGGCCAGCAGCCGCTTGCCCGCAGCGTAACCGCCCTCCCGCGTGAACGGGGTCCGCACAATGGGACCCTCCGGCAGGCCCGCCCCGGCCAGGGCCTGCAACCAGCCCTCCTCACGGCCGTCGTAATAGTTGCCCGTGTTCGTTCCCATCGCCAACGCGATCCGCGTGTGCCCGTGACCGATCAGGTGCTCCACGGCAGCCCGCGCACCGGCCACCAGGTCCACCCCCACACTGTTGAACCCCGGCGCCTCCGCACTGTGGTTCAACAACACCACCGGGACCTCCGCCGACTCGAAGTCCGCCACCCCTGGCTCCATCAGCACACTCGAGACGATCACACCGTCCACCTGCCGGGCCGCCAGGTTACGCACGTTCCGGCGCTCCTTAGCCACGTTCCCGTCCGAGTTGGTCAGCACCAGGGCATAGCCACGCTCGGCCGCGGCCTCTTCCACCGCGTGCGCCAGCAACGAAAAGAACGGGTTGCTGTTATCCGGAATGACCAGCCCGATGGTCTCACTCGAGCCCAGCTTCAACGCCCTGGCCGCAGCATTGGGCCGGTACCCCAACCGCCGGATGGCATCCTGGACCTTCGCCTCAGTGGCCGGCGCCACCCGCTTCGGACCACCATTAACCACATAACTCACCACGGCAGTACTCACACCGGCGAACCGCGCAACATCCTTACGCGTCACAGGCCCCCGGGGCCCCGGCACAGCCGACATGGTCATGGAGTACATGGCTCCTAGGGGTTGGCCGGGGCGTCGCCGAAGTCGCGGATGGGAAGCCGCGCCCCGTTCTGCTGCGCCGAGGCGTGGGCCACGATGCCGGGCAGGGTGAAGCGTGCGGCCACCCAGGCGTTGACCGGGGGCAACGTTCCCTCGTTGACGGCGGTGACGAAGTCGTCCACCAGGAAGTGGTGGCTGCCCTCGTGTCCGTTAGGGGCGCCGCGGAACTCCTCCGGCAGCCGCCCCGCGTCGTGCACGGGAGCAAGCCCTGATACGAATGCGTCACGCAGTTCGGGCGCAACATTGGCCAGGGACGGATCGTCCAGCGGAATGCTGGGCCGCGTCTCCATCTGTTCCGAGATGTCGTGGACGTTCTTCTTGTCCTGCCACACCGTGACTTTGGCGAGCTGTTCGAAGCTGGCCTCGGTTCCGAAGAAGCGGAACCGGGACTCCCGGATGTGGGAGGGGTAGCCCACGCGACGCATTTCGTTGGTGCGCATCACGCCGCCGTCGTTCAGTTCAAAGAGGGCCGTGGCGTTGGAGAAGTCGTTGCCGAACATGCTGACGTCCTTGTCGAAGACGCCGTCATTGCGGTCGTCCTTCACGCCGAAGCAGCTGACGCTGACCGCATGCGACGGAAGTGCGCCAAGGACGCCGCCGATGGCATGGGTGGGGTACAGCATGGGCGGGTAGCTGGCCGTCTCTTTCCAGCGGTCGCCGCCGCTGTACTGGTAGGCGTCGTAGAAGCCCAGGTCCATGTCATGGACGTAGTCGCCCTCAGAGTAGAAGATCCGCCCAAACTTGCCTGCAGCGTGCTGTTCGCGGGCGTAGACGGTGGCGGGGTTGTAGTAGCTGGTCTCCCCCATCATGTACACCCGGCCGGTTTCACGGACGGCTTCGATGATGCGGGCGATTTCTTCTTCCGTCACCGCCATGGGCACGGCCGAGTAGACATGCTTGCCCGCGCGGAGGGCACGTTCAACCAGCGGACCGTGGGTCCAGCGCTGGGTGAAGATGGCCACGGCGTCAACATCGGAGGCCAGAAGGGCCTCAAAATCCGGCTTCACACCGGCGAGGTCGTAGCGATCCACCGCCTCGGCAGCGCGTTCCGGGCGCTCATCCACCACGTACACCTCCCTGACGCCGGGGTGGAGGTTGAACAGGTGGGCAAACTGGCCGCCGAACTGGCCGGCGCCAACGATGCCGATTGAGAACGTCATTGTTTTCCTTCTGTGTGGAAGTGGATGTGCGCCGGTGGCGGCGCAGAAGCAGGAATCCAGTATGTGTTTCCCGCCCTGCCAATGCGGGAACTCAGTTGTTCTACTCGAGTCAACAACTCCAGGCCATAAAAATCAAGCCGTTTCGGGGCATAAATTAATCTCTTGCCTCACTCCATCTACTCGTGTAGATTGCAGCTCAGGTTGTTAGGCACATCACACAATCAGGAAGGGTCGAAGATGACCACCCTTACCAGGAGCCCCCGTTCGGGGGAGCAAAACCCCAAGCGAACACGGCTTAACCGGAAGCTGCCCGGCACCCGCAGCGAGGTCAGGATTGCCCTGTTCTTCATCGCACCGGCCATGATCGGATTCGTCCTCTTCTACCTGGTGCCCACCATCCGCGGGATCTACCTCAGCTTCACGGAATACAACATCCTCGGAGATCCGGAATGGATCGGCCTGGAGAACTACCAGGCAATCGCCAAGGATCCCCTGTTTTGGAACTCACTGGCCGTCACCGGCCAGTACGTCATCCTAAACATTGCGCTGCAGACATCCCTGGCACTCGGCCTGGCGCTGCTCATGCACCAGGTGGCCAAGTCGACCATCATCCGGGGCGCACTGCTGCTCCCCTACCTGATGTCCAACGTCATTGCCGCCCTGCTGTGGTTCTGGATGCTGGACTACCAGATCGGCGTGGTGAACCAGTTCATCGAGTGGGCCGGCCTGCCCCGGGCCGCCTTCTTCGGCAGCGAGGAATGGGCCATCCCCACGCAGGCGCTGATTAACACCTGGCGGCACATGGGCTACACCGCGCTGCTGATCTTCGCCGGCCTGCAGTCCATTCCGGGCCACGTCTACGAGGTGGCCAAGCTGGACGGCGCATCGGCATGGCAGACCTTCCGGAAGATCACCATCCCGCTGCTGCGTCCGGTCCTGGTACTGGTCCTGGTGGTCACCGTCATCGGTTCCTTCCAGGTCTTCGACACCGTCGCGGTGACCACAGGCGGCGGCCCGGTGAACGCCACCCGCGTCATCCAGTACTACATCTACCAGCGCGCCTTCACGGAGTCGGACTTCGGCTACGGATCGGCCATCGCCGTCATTCTCTTCCTCATCCTCGCCCTGGTGGCCTTCATCCAGATGAAGTTCCTCAAGGGCAACGAGTCGGACCTGGACTAAGGAGTCCTCCATGACCACCACCGCAAGCCGCGCGCCGCTGGCCAAGCCGGCCAGCCGCCGTCGTACGGCAAAGCACCGTCCGTTCAACCCACGCCGCGCCGGCGCCTGGGCCCTGCTGATCCTGGCCATCGCCGTCTCCGTCCTTCCCTTCCTCTGGGTGCTGCGGACCGCGCTGTCCACCAACAACGCGCTGGCAACCAACGCCGGCAGCCTCCTCCCGGCCGAATTCACCTTCGGTGCCTTCAAGCGGGTTTTCGGCCTGCAGACTCCCGCGGAGGCCGTTGCCGAAGGCGGCTCGGGCGCCGCGATCGATTTCTGGATCTACCTGCGCAACTCCGTTGTCTTCTCCTCCATCACCACCGCCGGGGCCGTGTTCTTCAGTGCCATGGCCGCCTACGCTTTCGCCCGGCTCCGCTGGAAGGGCCGCAATGCCGTCTTCAGCCTCTTCCTCGGCACCATGCTGGTCCCGCCGATCTTCACGGCGCTGCCCAACTTCCTGCTGATCAAGAACCTGGACCTGCTCAACACCATGCTCGGAATGGTCCTCCCCTATCTGTTCATGACCCCGTTCGCCATCTTCTTCCTCCGCCAGTTCTTCCTGAACATGTCCCGCGAGGTAGAGGAAGCGGCAATGCTCGACGGTGCCAAGCACCTCCGCATCTTCTTCCAGATTGTCCTGCCCAACGCCGCAGCCCCCATCGCCACCCTCGCCCTGCTCACCTTCATCGGCCAGTGGAACGAGTACTTCTGGCCGCTGCTGGTCGGCTCCCAGGATGACGTCCGCGTGCTCCAGGTGGGGCTCGGCGTCTTCAAATCGCAGTCCCCGCAGGGCGCACCGGACTGGTCCGGCCTGATGGCCGCCACCCTCGTCTCGGCCCTGCCGGTCCTGATCCTCTTCGCCGCCTTCGGCAAGAAGATCGTCAACTCCATCGGCTTCTCCGGCATCAAGTAGACCCCCTTTTTTCTCCTGCAACCTCGCGCGGGCCATGGCGGCCTGCCCGAAAACATCCCTGAAAGGACCTCCCATGAAGAAAATGAAAGCAACCGGTGCCCTTGCTGCGGCCGCCGCAGCAGTCCTCGCTCTCTCCGCCTGCGGCAGCGGCGGCGGTTCGGCCGAAGCCGGCAAGGGCGAAATCAGCTACTGGCTCTGGGACGCCAACCAGCTCCCCGCCTACCAGCAGTGCGCCGACGACTTCACCAAGGCCAACCCGGACATCACCGTCAAGATCACCCAGCGCGGCTGGGACGACTACTGGAGCACCCTCACCAACGGCTTCGTGGGCGGCACCGCACCGGACGTCTTCACCAACCACCTGGGCCGGTACGGCGAGCTCGCCGAGAACAAGCAGCTCCTGGCCATCGATGACGCAGTGGACAAAGACAAAGTGGACCTGTCCGCCTACAACGAAGGCCTCGCGGACCTCTGGGTGGGCCAGGACGGCAAGCGGTACGGCCTGCCCAAGGACTGGGACACCATCGGCCTGTTCTACAACAAGGACATGCTCGCTTCCGCCGGCATCTCCGAGGACCAGATGAAGGACCTCACCTGGAACCCCAAGGACGGCGGCACCTACGAGAAGGTCATCGCCCACCTCACCGTGGACAAGAGCGGCAAGCGCGGTGACGAGCCCGGGTTCGACAAGAACAACGTCCAGGTCTACGGCCTGGGCCTGAACGGCGGCGGCGACTCCTCCGGCCAGACCGAGTGGAGCTACCTCACCAACACCACCGGCTGGTCCCACACGGACAAGAACCCGTGGGGCACCCACTACAACTATGACGATCCGAAATTCCAGGACAGCATGCAGTGGTTTGCGGGCCTGGCGGACAGGGGCTACATGCCCAAGCTCGAAACCACCGTCGGCGCCAGCATGGCTGACACCTTCGCCGCCGGCAAGTCCGCCATCAACGCCCACGGTTCATGGATGATCGGCCAGTACACCGGATACAAGGGCATCCAGGTGGGCATCGCTCCCACCCCAGTGGGCCCCGAAGGCAAGCGCGCTTCCATGTTCAACGGCCTGGCAGACTCCATCTGGGCCGGCACCAAGAAGAAGGACGCCTCCATCAAGTGGGTTGAATACCTGGCTTCATCCGCCTGCCAGGACGTCGTTGCGTCTAAAGCCGTGGTCTTCCCCGCACTGAAGGCATCCTCGGACAAGGCAGCCGCAGCATTCCAGGCCAAGGGCGTGGACGTCACCGCCTTCACCGAGCACGTGAAGAACAAGACCACGTTCCTGTACCCGATCACGGACAACACCGCCAAGGTCAAGGGCATCATGGAACCGGCCATGGACGCCGTAGTGTCCGGCAAGGCGCCGGTCAGTTCGCTGACGGCCGCCAACGAACAGGTCAACGCGCTGTTCAAGTAACCCCTAAAAAAGTGGCTGCGTTTGTGGTCGCAGCCACCCGGCCGGGTCCCGCCGTCCTCCTCCTCGCGGCGGCGGCACCCGGCCACCCCCTTCCCTGGCATTCCCGTTATGCGTAACTTAAGACGCACCCTGAACACCGAAAGAGACCACCATGGATCCCCTGCACCTCCGTTCCGCCGGCACCAGCCTGCTGATCAGCTTCGACAGCGGGGAGGCCGAGGTCATCCACTGGGGCGCGGACCTGGGTGCAGCACTTCCAGACCTCGCAGTCCTCACCACGCCCGTAGGAAATTCCTCCGTGGACGCCCGCGTCCCGGCCGCACTCCTCCCCCAGGCTTCCTCGTCCTGGCGGGGCCGCCCTGCCCTCCGCGGCAACCGGATCACTGACGGCGCCCCCGGCATGGATTTCTCTTCCCGCCTCCGCGTCACGTCGGTGGACACCGCAGGCCCCGGGCGGGCCACCATTGTCCAGGCCGATGCCGACACCGGCATCAGCGTCGCCACCGCCCTCACACTGCACCCGGGTGGCCTGCTGGAACTGCGGCATACCCTTACCAACAACGGCACCACCCCCTTCCAGGTGGACGAACTGGCCACCGTCCTCCCCGTAGCGCCGGACGCCGTCGAACTCCTTGACCTGACCGGACGCTGGTGCCGCGAACGCCACCCGCAGCGGCGGCCCATCCAGCAAGGCACGTGGGTCCGCTCCGGACGGCATGGCCGCACCGGCCACGACTCTTCCCTCCTGTTTGCCGCCGGCACCCAAAGTTTCGGCAACCGGCACGGCAAGGTCTGGGCCACCCACCTGGCATGGAGCGGCAACCATGAACAGTTCGCAGACACCATCGGCGACGGACGGACCATGATCGGCGGCTCGGAACTGCTGGGCTCCGCGGAGGTCATCCTCGCGCCGGACGGCAGCTACACCACACCTGCCCTGTTCGCTGCCTTTTCGGACCGCGGCCTGGACGGCATCACCGAGGCCTTCTACAGCTGGTTCCGGTCCCGCCCGCACCACATCCTTCCTGCCGCCGCGGCCGGCACAGCCTCCACGGCCGGCGCTCCCGCCGCGAAGCCGCGCCCGGTGGTGCTGAACACCTGGGAGGCCGTGTACTTTAACCACGACCTCGACACCCTGATCGAACTTGCCGATTCCGCAGCGGACCTCGGCGTGGAGCGATTCGTGCTCGACGACGGCTGGTTCCGCGGCCGCCGCGACGACCACGCGGGCCTGGGCGACTGGTACGTGGACGAAACCCTGTGGCCGGACGGGCTGACGCCGCTGATCGAAGCCGTCACCTCGCGGGGAATGGAGTTCGGGCTGTGGGTGGAACCGGAGATGGTCAACCTGGACTCGGATGTTGCCAGGGCCCACCCGGACTGGATTTCAGGCCCTTCAGCGGTAGCCCACAAGGACGGCGGCCGGCTGCCCCTTGAATGGCGCAACCAGCACGTCATCGACCTCGTCAATCCGGAAGCCTGGCAGTACGTCTTCGACCGGATCTCGGCACTCCTGGCTGAGAACAACATCAGCTACCTCAAGTGGGACCAGAACCGGGACATCGTTGAACAGGGCCATGCCGGCCGCGCGTCCGTCCACGAACAGACCCTCGCCGCCTACCGGCTGTTCGACGAGCTCCGCAAGGCCCATCCCGGCGTCGAGATTGAAAGCTGCTCCTCCGGCGGCGGACGCGTTGACCTGGGAATCCTGGAGCGGACCGGACGTGTCTGGGCGTCGGACTGCAACGACGCCCTGGAACGGCAGGCCGTCCAGCGCTGGACCGGCGCCGTGGTTCCGCCGGAGCTCGTGGGCAGCCACATCGGCCCCACCACCTCGCACACCACAGCCCGCACGCACGACCTGTCCTTCCGTGCCATCACCGCCTTCTTCGGCCACTTCGGCATGGAATGGGACGTCCGCGGCGTCCAGGGCGCGGAACGGGAGGAGCTGCGGCGCGTCGTCGGGCTCTTCAAGGAGCACCGGGGCCTGATCCACAGCGGCCACCCGGTCCACGCGGACATCGCTGATGAGGCATACCAGCTGCACGGCGTGGCGGCCGCGGAACCCGCTGCGGAAGGTACGACGGCGGCGCTGTTCGCCTTTGTCTGTGCCCGCACCTCGGGTGCCGAGCAGCCGGGACGGATGGGCCTGCCCGGACTCGACCCGGACCGGACCTACCGGGTGGAACCCATCTTCCCGGCCCCCGGCGATAACGATTACGGACACACGTTCACCCAGGTGCAGCCACCGGCCTGGCTCACTGACGGTGCAACGGCCAGCGGCCGGTTCCTCGGCGAAGTTGGCCTGCCGATGCCGATGCTCAACCCGGAGCACGCGCTGCTCATCAAGGTCACGGCCGTCTAGGCGGTCACAACCCACGAACGTATGGCCCGGCGGAAACTTCAGCCGGGCCATACGTGTGTGGCACGGAAACCTCAGCCGGAGCGACTGCCCGGAAGCCCTGGCTCCGGGGGACTCCATGGGCCTGCATGGCGTTGCCGCCCATCCGGTACTGCGTCAGGTCCGAATGCCCTTATGACACCTGAACGAGTGTGGAAACTTTTGCTACCTGACTGGAGATGATCGTGAACCAGAGTGCCAAGACCATGACCCGGACCGCCGCCGCTTCCCTGCTGGCCCTGACCGGTTTGGCCGCAACCACCCTCCCCGCGCAGGCCGCTACGGCGTCCAGCCCCGTAACTGAAGTTTCCCGGCAGGCCACCGGCTCCCTTCTGCTGGGCGATGTACTCGCCGGCGGAATTTTGAACGGCGGCGTCATCAACGGTCCCGTAGTGGACGGCCCACTGGTGGACTTGGGCGGCACCGGCCCCTTCCAGTTCGGCCAGTTCCAGTAACCTTCCCCGCCTGACCCACCGCTGCCCGGCCTCCACGCCGGGCAGCGGTGCTTCGCCATGCCCCCGACGTGCCAGCCGGCCCAGAGATCCCGAGAAGGAACATGTCCCACGACGCACTGAACTCCCCTGCCCGCCCAGCTCTGCGGCTGGACCTGACCCAGGCCCAGCGTGGCATCTGGTATGCGCAGAAGCTGGCACCGGAGAATCCGATGTTCCAGATCGGTCAGTTTGTTGAGATCACCGGTCCGTTGGACCATAATGTCCTTGCGGCCGCCCTGAAGCAGGGGGTTGCAGGCACCGAGGCCCTCACCATGGCCTTCAGCGAGGACAAAGACGGGCCGTTCCAGTACCCGCGTCCGCGGCCGGCCGTTCTTGATGTCACCGATCTGGCCGGCGCTGCAGACCCGGAAGCACAGGCCCGGGCCCTCATGGACGCCGACCTGGCACTCCCCCGGGATCCTTTATCGGAGCACCTGCTCCATACAGAGCTCATCCGCCTCGCGCCCGAACGTCATTTCTTCTACCAGCGCGTGCACCACCTCCTGCTGGACGGCTATTCCGCGGTCCTGGTCCTGCGACGGGTGGCTGAGCTCTACAACATCCTCCTGGCGGACGACGGCGGCGGGCAGGCCACCGGGGAAGGTCCGGGCTTTGCACGGTTCACGGATCTCCTGGCGGCTGAGGCGGGTTACGCCGGGTCCGACGGCGCCGCGGCCGACCGCGCCTTCTGGGATGCCGAGCTTACCGGGGCGCCTCCTGCCACAGGCCTGGCCGGGCGGCCCAACGGTGCCGCGGGGTCGCTGATCCGGGCTTCGATGGTCCTCCCACCCGCCGCGGCCACGGCCCTCGAGGGTGCGCCGGCAAGCGCGCCGGCGCTGATCCTGACTGCCGCGTCCCTGTACCTGCACCGGATCACCGGTGAGCGCACCGCCTCGGTGGCATTGCCCGTCACGGCCCGGCGCGGACATCTGGCGAAGTCAACGCCGTCCATGCTGTCGAACATCGTTCCCGTCAAGCTCACCGTGGACCCCGGCGAAACCATTACCGCCACCGCGGCCGCGGTGGGACGCAGCCTCCGCGGCGCACTGGTCCACCAGCGCTTCCGCTATGAGGACCTGGACACCGGAGGCGGTTACCTCGGCCCTTCGGTCAACATCCTGCCCGTCCTGGACGCGATCTCCTTCGGCGAGGCCCGGGGCGCGATGAACATCCTCTCCACCGGGCCCGTCGACGATCTCTCCATCGTGGTCCACGGCCTCGGCGCCGGCGGTGCAGCACCGCAGCCCACAGTCCAGTTCGAAGCCAACGCGGCGATGTACACGCAGGATGTGCTGGCCGGCCACCTTGACCGCTTCGTACGCCTGCTGGAACATGTGGCCACCCGCCCGGACGCGGTGGTGGCTGACCTGCCGGTGACCACCCCGGCCGAGGAACAGCAACTCCTCGCCGCGGGCCAGGCTCACGGCCAGCGCCTGCCGGGTCACACCGTCGTGGAGGAATTCCAGCAGAACGCGGCGGCACAGCCGCATCAGACGGCCATTGTGGCGCCGGATGGGACTCTCACGTTCGCCGAACTCGAGTCCCGTTCAAACCAACTGGCCAGGTTCCTTTCCGGGCACGGCGCAGGTCCCGGCAGCACGGTGGCGGTGCGGCTGGACCGCGGCCTGTTGCTGCCGATAGCGCTCATGGCCATCCTCAAGTGCGGCGCCGCCTATCTTCCGCTGGATCCGGACTACCCCGTGGGCCGCGTGGAGGGAATGCTCGAAGACGCTGCACCCCTGAGGCTCCTCACCTCGGCAGCGTTTACGGCGGCAGGGTCCGGGGCGGGGAGCGCGCCGGCACCGGGATACGAGGAGTTGGCCACGGACGTCCCGGTCACGGTCCTGGACTCTGCCCTGATGGAGGCCTGCCTCGCCGGCAAGGACGGTTCGGCTCTCCCGTCCGCCACCGGCCAACAGGATCTCGCGTACGTCATATTCACGTCCGGCTCCACGGGCCGGCCCAAGGGCGTCGGTGTCGAACACCTGGCCCTGCTGAACCTCTACACCTCCCACCGCGACACCATCTTTGCCCCGGCGGAGGCCCGGCTGGGCCGCAAGCTGAGGGTGGCGCACACCGCGGGGCTGTCCTTTGACGCGTCATGGGACCCCATCCTGTGGCTGGTGGCAGGCCATGAACTTCACCTCGTGGACAACGCGACCCGGCGGGACCCTGAGGCACTCAGCGCCTATCTGGCCGAGGCCGGCATTGACTCCGTCGAGACCACGCCCTCTTTCGCCAAGGTACTGGTGGCCGGCGGACTGTTCGACCAGGAACGGCATCCGTCTGTGGTGGCACTGGGCGGCGAGGCTGTGGACACCCAACTGTGGGAAGACCTGGCAGGCCGCAACGGCGTTGTCGCCTACAACTTCTACGGCCCCACCGAAACCACCGTGGACTCGCTCACCGCGGTCATGGAAGTTGGCACCGCACCCACCCTGGGCGGTTCGGTGGCAAACACCCGACACTACATCCTGGACTCCGGTCTGAACCCGGTTCCGGACAATGCCGTGGGCGAGCTCTACGTTGCCGGCATCAACCTTGCCCGCGGGTACCTGGACCAGCCCGGGCTCAGCTCAGAACGCTTCGTGGCGGACCCTTTCGCGCTGGACGGCTCGCGGATGTACCGCACCGGAGATATTGTGCGCCGCCGGGATGACGGCACCCTTGAATTCCGGGGGCGGCTGGATGCCCAAGTCAAGATCCGGGGATTCCGCGTTGAACCCGCCGAGATCGAACAGGTGCTGCGCGCCCTGCCAGGCGTAGACCAGGCAGCCATCACCGTAGGTACCAACCGGGCCGGCTATGACCAGCTCCTGGCGTATGTCACGCCGGCGCCCACGGAGGACGGCGGGCCGCAGGAACCGCTGGACACCGCCGAGCTTCGGCGCCAGGCACGGCGCAACCTGCCCGACTACATGGTGCCCGCCGCCGTCACCAGCATCCCTGCCCTGCCCCTGACACCCAACGGAAAGCTGGACGTCCAGGCCTTGCCTGTACCGGAACAGGACACCTCCGCCGCTACCCCGCGTAACGAGCCCGAACGGATCGTTGCCGCTGCGTTCCGGGACGTTTTGGGCCTCGACTCGGTGGGGCTGGAGGACGACTTCTTCGACCTGGGCGGGCACTCACTGCTGGCCACCCGGCTGGTGGCCTTGCTGCGGGACCGGACCGGTACGGCTCCCGCGCTCCGCACAGTCTTCGAGAAGACAACGGTGGCGGCCCTCGCCGAAACCCTGGACCTGGGTACGGCTCCGGCCCAGCCGCTGGCTGCCGCCACCCGGCCGGCAGTCCTGCCGCTGTCGTTCGCCCAGCGCCGGCTATGGTTCCTGAACCGGCTGGATCCGGCGGCCGGGACGTACAACATCCCGGTGGTCCTGGACCTGCGCGGGGCCCTGGATGTCACAGCCCTGGCTGCTGCCCTCGGCGAAGTGACCGCCCGCCACGAGACGCTCCGCACGGTGTTCCCCCTGGTTGACGGCGAACCCGCCCAGCACATCCTGCCGCCGGCAGAGGGGCGGCCGTCCTTGGTTGCCGTGGAATGCTCCAGCGCAGCGCTGCCCGCCGCGCTTGCTGCGGAGACGGGGCGCGGGTTCGACCTGGCCCGGGACCTGCCGCTGCGCGCGGTCCTCTTCCAGCTGGCGCCGGACCACCACGTCCTCGCGGTCACCCTGCACCACATCGCAGCCGACGGCTGGTCCCTGGCTCCCCTGGCCAGGGATCTGTCGGCCGCGTACAACCACCTCGCCGCGGGCAGGGACGTGGACCTGCCGCCGCTGCCCGTTCAGTACGCCGACTACACGCTCTGGCAGCGCTCCGAACTGGGCAGCGAGTCGGATCCGGAAAGCCCCATCTCGCGGCAACTGGAGTTCTGGGCGCGCGAACTGCGCGGCGCCCCGGAGGAACTGCTGCTGCCGTTCGACCACGCCCGCGGCACCCGGACTGACGCTGCGCACCCAGGCGGCGGTCCGGCGTCGTCCGTTCACCTGAACATCGGCCGCGAAACGGCGGAGCAGCTCAACGCCCTGGCCCGGGAGCACAACGCGAGCCTGTTCATGGTGTTGCAGGCAGCCTTTGCAGCACTGCTCACCAAGGCCGGAGCCGGCGACGACATTCCGTTGGGCACCCCAGTGGCCGGCCGGACGGACACCCAGCTGGACAGCCTGGTGGGCTTCTTCGTCAACACGCTGGTCCTGCGCACGAACACCTCCGGCAACCCCACCGCAGGTGAACTCGTGGAGAGCGTCCGCTATACCAACCTGCATGCCTACGCCAACCAGGATGCGCCCTTCGAGCGGGTGGTGGAGGAGCTCAACCCTTCCCGCTCGCAGCACCGGCACCCCCTGTTCCAGGTCATGCTGACCCTTCAGAACACCGCCACCACCCAACTGGCCATGGACGGCCTGGAAGCCACGGCGGACCAGGCCCGGGAGGCGGCCGGAGCCAAATTCGACCTGCTCCTGGACCTCGCCGAAAGGTCCGGCGGCCTCACCGGATCCCTCGCCTACGACCCCGCCCTCTTCAACGCGGACACCGCCCAACTGCTGGCCGACGGCTTCCTGGCCGTTGTGGACCAGTTCGCCGCGGACCCCACCGTCACTTTGGACAGGCTGCGGATCCAGTCGCCTGAACAGCAGGCCCTGGTGCTGGCGCACAGCGCCAGCGGCACCGCGTACAGCCCAGGGGACGGGACAGGCCAAACGGTAGTGGATGCCTTCCTGGCCACCGCCGCCAGGACCCCATCTGCGTCCGCCGTGGTGGACGCAGATGGCCCGGCCGCTGGCCTCACTTTCGGCCTGCTGCGGCAACGCGTGGAGTCTGCGGCCAAGGGCCTGGTGGCGCTGGGTATCCAGCCCGGCGACAGGGTGGCCGTGGCCCTTCCCCGCACGGCAGATGTGGCCACGGCCGCGCTCGCGGTCCTTGCTGCGGGAGCGGTGTACATCCCGGTAGACCTCACCTACCCGGCCGAACGGATCGCCATGATCCTCGACGACGGCGGCCCCGCGATGGTGCTCGCCGCACCCGCGGGCCCGGGCCAGGCGGGCCCCGTTCCGGCCGCCCGGACAGTCACCCTGGAGATGCTGATCTCCGCCGGAACGGGCGTCGCTGACACAGACCTGGCCGGGCGACGGCCCGCACCGGAAGACCTCGCCTACGTCCTCTTCACCTCGGGGTCAACAGGCCGGCCGAAAGGTGTCGCCGTATCCCACGGTGCACTGGCAAACCTCTACTCCCACCACCTCCGGACGCTCTATGCCCCGCGGTTCGAGGCAGCCCGGGGCGCAACGGTGTCCGTGGCCCACATCGCTGGGCTCGGATTCGACGCAGCCTGGGACCCCATGCTGTGGCTGGTGGCCGGCGCCGAACTTCACATCGTGGCCGACGCCGTGCGCACCGACGCCCAGGCGCTGGCGTCCTACTGCCAGGACCACGCCATCGGAGTCCTGGAAACCACCCCCTCCTACGCGGGCCAGCTCCTGCAGTTCGGCCTCGGTGCGGAGCCGGTTTCCCAAACCGAAGGTACCGGGCAGGCACTGCCGCTGCTGTTGCTGCTGGGCGGCGAAGCCGTGCCTGCCGGGCTATGGGCAACCCTGTCCGGCATGCCCGGCGTGGACGCCTGGAACTTCTACGGGCCCACCGAATTCACCGTGGATTCCGCAACCGCGCGGATCCAGGGGCCCCGGCCCACCATCGGCACGGGAATCGCCCACACCGCCACCCTGGTCCTGGACCAGCACCTGGCCCTGGTACCCCTGGGCGTCCCGGGAGAGCTGTACCTGGCCGGAGCCGGAATGGCCCAGGGCTACCACCAGCGACCCGGCGAAACAGCGGCCCGGTTCGTGGCCAACCCCTACGCCACCGACGGCAGCCGGATGTACCGCACCGGCGACCTGGTGCGGCGAACCAGCGACGGGACCCTCGAATTCGTCGCCCGCAACGACGAGCAGGTGAAGGTCCGCGGATTCCGGGTGGAACCGGGTGAGATCGAGGCTGCACTTGGAGCCCACACACTGGTGGACCGGGCCGTGGTTCTTCCCGACGGCGAACCGGCACACCGGCTGATCGCCTACTACACCGGAGCCGCTGCACCGGAGGACCTCCGGGCGCACGCTGCGGAACGGTTGCCGGACTACATGGTCCCGGCCATCCTCATGCCCATCCCGGACATACCGCTGACACCGCACGGCAAGCTGGACCGCAAAGCCCTGCCCGCGCCCGCCGCATCAACAGCCGGGATGGGAGCAGCACCGCAGACCCCGGACGAGCACGCCATGGCCGCCGTTTTTGCCGCCGTCCTGGCCGTGGACAACGTCTCCATGGGCGACGACTTCTTCGCCCTGGGCGGGCATTCACTGCTGGCCATCGACCTGATGGGCAGGATCCGGACGGCCTTCGGCCGGGAACTTCCCTTGCGCACCCTGTTCGACGCCCCCACCCCGGCCGGGCTGCTGGCCGCGCTGCGGCCCGGAACGGCAGACGCCGGGACGGACACCGTCGCCGCCGGAGACGCTGACGGGCCCGGCATGGCCGCGAACGCTGGAACCGCCAGCATGCCGCTCGGCGAATGGCTGGACACTGCTGGAGCCACCCGGCCGGAGCACCTGGAACTGTCCCACGCGCAGGCACGCATGTGGTTCCTCAACCAGCTTGATCCAGGCGCTGCCGACTACAACATCTCCCTGGCAGTGCGGCTGACCGGCACCCTCGACGAACAGGCCCTGGCCTCCGCCGTGAAGGCACTGTTCCACCGGCATGAGGTCCTCCGGACGGTATACCCGGAGACCGGCGGCGTCCCCGGCCAGCACATCCTTTCCACCGGCAGCGCCGGCCACGGGTCCTCGATGAACCTTGCCGTCAGCACTGCCACATCCGAGGACAACCTCCGCGACCAACTGCAGGCACAGGCAAGCCGCGGCTTCGATGTCCGCACCGAGGTGCCGCTGCGGGCCGGTCTCATCCGGATCCACGGCGAGGCCGGTGAAGCACCGCAGGAGACAGGACCACAATGGGTGCTGCACCTGGTGATCCACCACATCGCCGGCGACGGCGCCTCCCTGGCACCGCTGGCGCGGGACCTTTCCGCGGCGTACTCAGCGGCGCTCGCAGCCGCGGACGGGGCGCCGGCCGCACAGGCCCTGGCTCCCCTGCCGCTGCAGTACGCCGAGTTCAGCTCATGGCAGCGGCAGCAACTGGCCGGGCCCGCCCTGGCTGAAAAGGTTGGCCACTGGCGGCACGCCCTCGCCGGGATCCCGCCCGAATTGATGCTGCCCGCTGACCACCAGCGGCCCCGCACCGCACGCCAACCGGGCGGCCAGGTGGGCTTCCGCGTGTCCCCTGAAAGTGTCACGGCGCTCTCAACCCTCGCGTCGTCGTCGAACGCCAGCCTGTTCATGGCCCTGCACGCCGGGCTTGCCGGCTACCTGCTCCGGACCGGCGCCGGTGAGGACCTGGTGATCGGCTCGCCCACCGCGGGCCGAGCCGATCCGCTGCTCGCCCCCATGGTGGGCTTCTTCGTGAACACCCTGCCGCTGCGCGTTAACGCCGCCGGCGACCCTGGCCTGCGCACCCTGCTGGACCGGTCCAGGGCCAGCATCCTGGACGCCTTCGACCATGACGATGTGCCCTTCGAACGGCTGGTGGAGGCAGCGGCACCGGAACGCGAACTGGGCCGCCATCCCCTGTTCCAGACCATGCTCACGGTGGACAGTGACATGCCGGCGGTCCCCCAGCTTCCCGGCGTCACGGTGGTTCCCGAGCCGGAGGCCGGAACAGGAGAGGCCAAGTTCGATCTGTCCTTCACGCTTCGGCCGGATGCCGAAGGGGGCCTGGCCGGAACGCTGGACTACAACTCCGCCATGTTCGAACCGGGCACCGCCCGGCGCCTGGCGGCAGGGTTCACTCGGTTGCTGGACCTGGCCGCCTCGGCTCCGGACATGCCATTGTCGGAGCTGCCGCTGCTGGAAGAGCACGAGGCGCGTGCCCTGGTTGCGTCAACGGCGGGCTCGCTCGCCGGAACTGCCGCCCCCGGGGCCGGCCAGGCACCCGGACAAGCCCCGGGGCCTGCCGACCAGGACATCCCGGCGGCCTTCGCGTCGGCAGTCCGTGCCACGCCGGACGCCGTTGCACTTGTGACCGACGCCGGTTCGCTTAGTTTCGCGGACCTTGCGGCGTCCGCCGGACGCGTCGCCGCCGGACTCACCGCAGCCGGCGCGGGCGGCGGCCTGGTGTCTGTCATGCTGCCCAGGTCCGCCGGCACGGTGGAGGCCCTCCTCGGAGTGGTGCTTGCGGGCAGCGCCTACAACCCCATCGATACGGCGTATCCGGACGAGCGCGTGGCCGCCATCCTCGAAGATGCCGCGCCCGAGGCAGTGCTCACCAGCTCCGCCGTGGCGCCCAGGCTCGCCGGCATCCTGGCGGGGCTGGCTGTTGAACCCCGCGTGCTCCTGATCGAAGACCTGGCCCGCACCACCGCGCAGCCGCCGGTGCCCCACCGCGTCAGGGACCCGCGTGAGCTTGCGTCGGTGATGTTCACCTCCGGCTCCACAGGCCGGCCCAAGGGCGTGGAGGTCAGCCACGGTGCCTTGGCCGCGCTGCTGGCCTCCCACCGGGAGACGCTGCTTGCCGGCATCAGCAGGCGGAAGGTGGCCCACACAACGGGCGTCGGCTTCGATGCATCGTGGGATCCCGTCCTCTGGCTGGCTGCCGGTCATGAACTGCACCTGCTCTCCGACGACCTCCGCCGGGACCCAACGGCCCTCGCCGGGTACTTCGTCCGCCAAGGCATCAGTGCCTGGGAGACCACTCCGGGTTACCTGCGCCAACTCCTGGCCGAACCGGAGTTCGCCGCCTACCTGGCCAACCACCCGGGCGGCCGGGAGGCCTTCAGCCTCGCGTTGGGCGGTGAAGCGTTCGACGCCGGCCTGTGGACGTCCTTGGCGGCGCTTCCCGGCGTCCGGGCCTGGAACCTCTACGGTCCCACCGAAGCCACCGTGGATACCGTGGTGGCAGCGGTGGCCGACAGTGATGCGCCCGTATTGGGCCGGCCCACGCCCCGTACCCGGCTCTACGTCCTGGATGACCGGCTGCAGCACGCCCTCCCGGGCGCAGCCGGCGAGCTGTATATCGCCGGCACGCAGTTGGCCCGGGGATACCGCGGACGCCCGGGCCTTACGGCTGAACGGTTCGTGCCGGACCCTTTCCACGGCGGCGGCGAACGGATGTACCGCACCGGTGACGTGGTCTACCGCCACCGGGACGGGCGGCTGGTCTTCGCCGGCCGCAACGACGGGCAGCTGAAGATCCGTGGCTTCCGGGTGGAACCCGGCGAAGTGGAATCGGTCCTGAGGGGTGCTCCGGGCGTAAGGGCCGCAGTGGTCCGGGCAGTGGGTGAAGGCAGCGCAGCGCGGCTGGCGGGCTACGTGGTCGCGTCCGGTGAGGCCGCGGAAGACCTGCCTGACGCAGTGCGCCGCCACGCGCAGGCGGCACTGCCGGACTACATGGTGCCCTCAGTGGTCATGGTGATCCCGGAAGTGCCGCTGACGCCGCACGGCAAGGTGGATGCCAACGCGCTCCCCGATGCCGCCACCGCGGCGCGCACAGGAGGCCGCGCGCCGCGGTCCCCGCAGGAGAAGACCGTGGCCGGCATCTTCGCCGAGGTGCTGTCCCTTGACCGGGCGGGCGTTGACGAGTCGTTCTTCGAACTCGGGGGCCACTCCTTCCTCGCGCAGCCGCTGGTCGCAAAGGTCAACGCTGCCCTGGGCACGGACCTGCAGGTGCAGTCGCTCTTCCGGGCGCCCACCGTGGAAGGGCTGCTGCTCGAAGCAGCCAACGGCTCGCGTGCCAGCATCGCGGACAGCCTGCGGGAGGTGCTGCCCCTCCGGGCAGCCGGGTCGAAGGCACCGTTGTTTGCCGTGCACCCGGCGTCGGGCATCGGCTGGGGATTTGCCTCCATGCTGGGGCAGCTTGACCCCGAACGGCCCCTGATCGGGCTGCAGATGCCAGGCATGGAACCAGGCCGGACCTCTCCGGTGGCTGCCACAACCCTGACGGAACTGGCTGATGACTACATTGCCCGGATCCTCACCGTCCAGCCCGAGGGGCCGTACCACCTGCTGGGCTGGTCATTCGGCGGGTATCTGGCCCACCGGCTGGCCACACGGCTGCAGGAACGTGGCCACGAAGTGGCATTCCTGGCCATCCTCGACGCCTTCCCGGACAACCAGGAAAACAACACCGCTCCCGGCGAAGGCCAGGCGCTGTGGGCGAGCTACTTGGAAGCGCAGGGCTACGACCTCACCGGGGAAAACCTGACAGGCATGGACGTGCACCGCGCCCAGGAGATCCTGCGCGCCAACCACAACCCGGTAGGAACGGTCCCCACGGATTCGGTGGAGGCCATGGCCCGGAACTTCCCGGTGCTGGCACGCCTGATCCGGGACGAACGGCCCCAACTGTTCACCGGTGACCTGCTGTTCTTCCGCGCCACGGAGCAGGTCCCGCCGGGCACTCCCGGCAGCGATGCATGGTCGCCGTTCGTCACCGGGGCCATCACCGATGTTCCTGTCGGCGAGAGGCATTCCCAGCTCCTCAGTGACCGGGCTCTCAAGACAATCATGCATTCCCTGGCCATCCACCTGGGCGGCGGAACCGAATAACAGATGATGCTCCTGTGACGCCTGGGGCCCCCGCACACCACCAAAAACGCCAGGAAAGGTCATAATGACGAACCCGTTCGATGACAAGTCCGCCACCTTCTCCGTACTGGTCAACGAGTACCAGCAGCACTCCCTCTGGCCCGTCTTTGCCGCCGTCCCCGAGGGGTGGGTGACCATGTTCGGCCCCGACAACCGGGAAGCGTGCCTTGACTACGTGTCGCGGACGTGGACGGACATGGCACCGCGCAAGGTTTCCGAGCTCGCCGCTTCGCAGTGATCCGCGTAGAGAACGTCAGCAAGAGCTTCGGCAGCTTCAAAGCCCTCGACGGGTTGACCCTGAAGGCCGGTGAGGGAACTGTTCTGGGGCTCCTGGGGCCGAACGGCTCCGGGAAGACCACCACCGTCAAGATCCTCACCACGCTGCTGGCTCCGGACAGCGGGGACGCCCGGGTGGCAGGGCACTCCGTGCTGTCGGCCCCGGACCTGGTGCGTCGCAACCTGGGCCTCTCCGGGCAATACGCGGCCGTGGACGAAAAACTCACCGCTTTCGAGAACCTGCACATGGTGGGACGCCTGTACGGCATGAACCGGCGTACGGCCTCCGCCAGGGCGTCGGAGCTGCTTGAGAATTTCAGGCTCACGGATGTGGCAACCAAACGGTCGGGAACCTTCTCCGGCGGAATGCGGCGCCGCCTGGACCTCGCGGGTGCCATCGTGGCCCGGCCGAAGGTGGTTGTCCTCGACGAACCCACCACAGGACTGGACCCGCGCGGCCGCCTGGACACATGGGATGTCGTATCCCGGCTCGTCGCCGACGGCACCACTGTGCTCCTGACTACCCAGTACCTGGAAGAAGCGGACCGGCTGGCCGACAACATAGCCGTCATCAACCACGGCAAGGTCATCGCCGAGGGGACAGCCGCAGAGCTGAAGCAAAATGCCGGAACTGAACGCATCGGCGTCGTCATGCGCCATGCTGCCGACCTGCCCGCCGCAGCCGCCGTGCTCCACGCCGCCGCCGGCCCGGACGTCCGGCCCGAGCTGGATCCGCAGAACCTGGGCGTGTCCATCGCCGCCCCGCAAGGCCACCGCACCCTGGTGCGCATCCTGACCGAACTCGACGCACAGTCCCTTGCAGTGGAAGAGGCCTCGCTCCGCAGGCCCACCCTGGACGATGTGTTCCTTAAACTGACCGGCCACGCCACCGACGCGTCCGTGACCGGCGCCGAAAAGGAGGAAGTGACCGTATGACCGCCATTACCGCAGCCGCGAGGGACAGCTCTGTCATTGCCCGCCGCAACCTCCTCAATGTCCTCCGGACCCCCGGTGCCCTGGTGACCGGCCTCGTGCAGCCCGTCATGTTCGTGCTGCTGCTCGGCTTCGTGTTCGGCGGCACCCTCGGCGGCGACCAGTACCGAAGCTTCCTGATCGGCGGAATCCTGGCGCAGACGCTCACCTTCAACGCCTCCTTCACGGCCGTGTACCTGGCCAAGGACCTGCAACTGGGCCTCATCGACAGGTTTCGGTCCCTGCCGATGTCCCGCGGCGCCGTGATCCTGGGCCGCACCACCTCCGACCTCGCCACCAGCGTGCTGTCCGTAGCGGCCACCATGCTGTGCGGGCTGGCCATCGGCTGGCGGATCACCAATGGACCCGGCCCCGCTCTTGCGGCGTTGGCCCTGCTGCTGCTCTTCGCCTTCGCTGTGTCCTGGATCGGTGCAGTGATTGCGCTGACCGCCCGCAGCGTCGAAGTGGCACAGAGCCTGGGCCTCGTGTGGCTGTTCCCCGTCACGTTCATCTCCGGGGCATTTGTCTCGGTGGATTCCCTGCCTGGCCCGCTGCGGACCATCGCCGAATGGAACCCGGTCACAGCCGTCGCCACTGCGGCGCGTGAACTGTTCGGGAATGCGGCTCCCGCCGGCTTCGGCGTTCCGGGCGGCTGGGCGGCGGATAACGCGGTGCTCTACTCGGTACTCTGCAGCGTCGGGATCATTGCGGTGTTCGCGCCGCTGGCCATTACCCAGTACCGGCGCATCAGCCGGCGATGAACGGCCGAAACCCTGCTGCCGGCACGTTTTTCCTCACCGTCTTTTCTGCAGATCTTGAGGCTGCCTGCGGACCGATTGGCGGTTTGACGGCTTGCCTCTCCCCTGCCGAAGCACAATCCGCCCGGCGCTTTGCCCGCCCCGGAGACCGCCTGGACTATCTGGCCTCCCATGCCTTGTTCCGTTTGCTTGCTGCGCACCGGCTGGGGCGGGGGTTCGCTGAGGCGCGGCAGCTGGAAGTCACCCGGTGGTGCAGCGGCTGCGGGAGCACGGGGCACGGCAAGCCGGCAGTCGCGGGGGCCAGCCTCAGCCTGTCCCGGAGCAAGGGCGCCGTAATGGTGGCCGCAGGACCTGAGGGCACCCCGGTGGGCGCGGATATCGAACGCATTCCCGACACCCTGCACAGCGGATTCGACCAGTACGTCGCGTCCGCGGCCGAACGTGGAGCGCTTGCCCCCGGTGACATACCCGCGCGGCTCCGACTTTGGGTGGCTAAGGAAGCAGTACTCAAGGCGGCCGGGCTCGGCCTCAGCGTACCTCCGGCCGAAGTTCATTTGGCCGGCGATTCGGCCAACGACGACTGCTCCACCCTCCGCGCCGAAAGCCCTGCCCACCCGCAGGTGAACGGACTGGGTGCGGTTTTCCTTCCTGCCCCTCCGGGGTACGCCGCGGCCCTGTCCGCGGCGGGGCCCACGTCACTCACCAGGCTGTCTTTGACCGATTTGCTGCCTCCACGGCCGGCAGCCTGACAGGCGGGTCCCTTCCCCGCCCGCCCCGGTGACGCTCGATGCCTCTTCCTGCCGAGTGGATTGCAGCACGCCGATTCGGGGGCGGCCTCATTGCCTCCTCCAACCCCGGGAATATTTGCTGAGCGCACTCAGTTATGAGTGTAGTCACCCGGAGAGATGCCGGGTGGTATGCGGGGCCTTCCGGTCCCCGCACCCTCCGCGCCAACCGGCGCGCACGGTTTACAGCCCAGGAAGGTTTCCACCATGTATTCACTCAATGGAGCAGTCGTACTCGTCACTGGCGCCAACGGCGGCATCGGCACACACTTCGTTCACAGCGCCCTGGCCCGGGGCGCCAGCAAGGTGTACGCCACCGCCCGTACCCCGCGCAGCTGGGATGATGAGCGCATCGTCCCGCTTGCCCTCGATATCACGGACCCGGACTCAATACAGGCTGCCGTAACGGCCGCGGATGACGTCACCGTGCTGATCAACAACGCTGGAGCCAGCGTCGCTACCCCGGGCATCCTTACCCATTCCGACGCGGAAATCCGAACCAACGTCGAGACGAACTTCCTCGGCCCCCTGTTCCTCGCCCGCGCCTTCGCACCGGTCCTGATAGCGAAGGAAAAGTCCGCGATGATCAACATCCACTCCGCGATGAGCTGGTACGCCGTTGGCGGCATATACAGTGCCACCAAGGCAGCACTGTGGTCTGTCACCAACTCGCTGCGCCTGGAACTGGCACCCGAAGGGGTGCACGTGGTGGGCGTCCATGTCGGCTATGTCGACACGATGATGGCTGCGCACGCCACGGATCCCAAGATGGACCCGGCCGATCTGGTCACCACGGTGCTGGATGCCGTCGAAGCGGGCGATTACGAGGTCCTCGCCGACCAGACGTCTGTGCAGCTCAAGGCCGGGCTCAGTGCCCCCATCGAGGCGCTCTACCCTCAACTTGCGCGCAGCAAGGCCTAAAGGCAGCCGCACCGCCTTGGGCCACGACGTAGCAGTGGCCCGACGTCAGCCCTATGAACACGACCCAGAAGGAGCAACACGCATGCGGGCTTTTGGTATCAAGAATTACAAGGAACCACTAAGCGAAATTGAGGTTGCCGAGCCGATAGTTGGCGAAGGGGACGTGCTGGTGAAAGTCCAGGCCGCCGGCCTCAACCAGCTGGACGAGAAGATCCGCACGGGTGAGTTCAAGCAGATCCTTCCCTACAAGTTTCCACTGGTGCTGGGCAACGACGTTGCCGGAACGGTGCTCTCAGTGGGCGCAGCCGTCCGCGGGTTCAAACCCGGGGATGAAGTGTACGCCCGCCCCCGCAAAGACCGAATCGGCACGTTTGCTGAGCGGATTGCCATGGCAGAGGAAGACGTGGCGCTGAAACCGGCTTCGATCAGCATGGTGGAGGCGGGATCACTGCCGCTCGTCGCGCTTACCGCGTGGCAAGCCCTCGTCGAGCGGGGAAACGTGCGTCCCGGGCAAAAAGTCCTCATTCACGCCGGCGCCGGCGGTGTGGGCACCATCGCCATCCAGCTCGCCAAGCACCTGGGTGCGACAGTTGCAACCACCGCGAGCCACCACAACGCCGCCTTCGTACGCGGCCTCGGGGCAGACACTGTCATCGACTACCGCAGCCAGGATTTTGAGCAACTCCTCAGCGGCTACGACCTCGTGCTGGACAGTCTCGGCGGGAA
Organism: Pseudarthrobacter sp. 10T415; assembly: GCF_056394175.1. Lineage (NCBI taxonomy): Bacteria > Bacillati > Actinomycetota > Actinomycetes > Micrococcales > Micrococcaceae > Pseudarthrobacter > Pseudarthrobacter sp. 10T415. The sequence continues at coordinate 497,692 of NZ_JBFTHJ010000001.1, forward strand.
GACTCTGGAAAAGTCACTGCGTATCCTCAAACCTGGCGGCAAGGCCATTGGAATTTCCGGGCCGCCGGATTCCGGTTTTGCGCGCGAAGGCCGGCTGAACCCCGTACTGCGCGTGGCTATCGCAGCACTCAGCAGCAGGGTCCGCAGGCAGGCGAGGAAACTCGGCGTCAGCTATGAGTTCCTCTTCATGCGGGCCAGCGGCGACCAGTTGCGAAAGATCAGTGCACTGGTGGACGACGGCGTACTCCGCCCCGTCGTCGGGAAGGTCGCCAGTTTCGACGAAACGCCTGGGGCGCTGGAGTCCCTGGCTGCGGGGGGCTTCCGCGGCAAGGCGGTCGTCACAGTCGCCAACTGAGCTGGCCGGCCTCACTGCGCACATCCCGGCCGGAAGTGTCACCAAGACTGGTTGGATATACTCAATATTGAGTCCAGTCAGTTTGAGTCCAGAGGAATCGGATGCCTGTTACACCTCAACCGCTGGGACGAAGGGAACGGAACAAGCAGGAGAAGCTGGACCGCATTACGGCCGCGGCCACTGAACTGTTCGCCCAGTACGGGGTCGACGATGTCACTACCCAGCAAATTGCCGACAAGGCTGACATTGGCGCCGGAACCCTGTTCCTTTATGCCAGGAACAAGGGCGAACTCCTCCTCCTCGTGCAAAACGCCCACTACGCCGAAGCACTTGAGCGGGGCCGGGCCGAGGCTGAAACCATTCCGAATGTCCTGGGTGCGGTGATGGCCATCGTGAGGCCCATCGTGGAGTGCAACCGTGTCCAGGTCGATAACGGGCGCTTCTACCTGCGGGAAATGGTGTTCGGCGATCCGGCCGAGCCGCACCATGGCCAGGCCCTCTCCATCGTTGCCCGGACCGAGGAAGCCATCGCTGCCGCCCTGGGCCGCGATGGCCGCATCGCTACCGGCGACGCCGCAACGACGGCCCGGATCATCTCGGCAGTCATGTTCGTCACCATGGCCGCGAGCGTGAATGCGTCTTTGACCACCGCGGCGATTCTGCAGGACATAGAGGCGCAGGTCAGCCTGCTTGCGCGCCGATAATCCGCCCGGGTACCCGCGAATCCACCTCCGTGGCTGGTCGCTACGATGCCGAGGGTGCGTCCCGTCGTGCCGTCCGGGCGGTCAGGAAGGCCAGGCAGGAACCGATCAGGAGCAGGGCGGCACTCGTCAAGAACGCGCCCCGGTAGCCTACAGAGTCGAACAGCAGCCCGCCGAGAGTGGAGCCAATGGCGATTGACGTCTGTATTACTGCCACCATGAGGCCCCCGCCGGCTTCGGCGTTATGGGGCATTGCTTCTGCGATCCACGCCCACCAGCCGACAGGTGCCGACGTGGCCAGCAGGCCCCACAGACCGAGCAGCACCACCACGGCTGCCACCCAGGCACCCGAAGGCACAAGAGCCCCGGCGACGACAGCCATCAGCGCCGGAATGGCAATAAGTGTGCGGTAGAGGCCCTTACGGAGGACGCGTCCGATCAGGAGGGTACCTACGACGCCGGCACCACCGATCACCAGCAGGACAAGGGAAACGCCTGACACATCAATAACCGTCACTGTTTCAAGGAAAGGTCGGACGTAGGTGAAAAGGACGAACTGGCCCATGAAGAACGACCCGCAGGCTGCCATTCCCCAGGCGATCGGAGGGCTCTTGAGCGCGGTGAAGATGCCGAGGACATTTGCGGTGCCCGGACTCCGCTCGGCGGCCTTCATGGCGGGAAGGCTGATCCATTGCCAGACCAGTACGATCACGGCAATGGGCACCAGGCAAAAGAACGCCCCGCGCCAGCCAATGACTGACCCCAAGTAGCTGCCCAGCGGGGCTGCCAGGACCGTGGCAAGGGCGTTGCCTCCATTGAAGATGGTCAGGGCCCGGGCCACCTGGTGGGGCGGTACCAGACGCATGGCCGTGGCCGCCGACATGGACCAGAACCCGCCAATCACCACGCCGATGAGGGCGCGGCCAATCATGAACAAGGCGTATCCCGGAGCCAGCGCAACCATCGCACCTGAGATTCCCATGACCACCGTCAGCCCGAGCAGCAGCGTCTTGCGGTTCATCCTGCCGGCCAGTGTTGATATCGAGAGGCTGGTCAGGACAGCAAAGACTCCGGAGATGGCAATGCCTTGCCCGATCTGGCCCTCCGTGACGTTGAGTTCGGCGGCCATGGGGGTGAGCAGGCTGACGGGCATGAATTCGGAAGCAATCAGCGCGAAGACACAGAGTGACATCGCGAAGACACCTCCCCAGTGGGCGGGATGCGGCCGGGCGTCGTTGGGGTGTGGCCCGGTAGTCGTTGGGGACGTGGCACGAGGCATGGGGGTTTTCTCATCCTTTTCGGGCCTGGCTTCTTTGGGCCAGGCGTCACGGCCAGCATTGAAGCAGGATCAGCGGCGATTGGGTCAGTCTCATGAAAGCGGGTTCCGGGAGCCGTAGCCAGGGCTTTGCTGTAACGGGTTATGGCAGACCCTCCCTGCGTCTCCCTTCACCGGGTGTTACAGCATCAGATTGCTGCTGAGAGGCACGTCCCATGATGAGGCCCCTGCCGTCGTGGAGGTCCACGTGTCTGGCTGGGACGACAGGTCAGTTGCCGCGTCGACAGGTGCTTTGCTGCACCGACCAGCCGCTGACTTCCGAACCAGTCCTGCTAACTGGGTTCCTGCGAGGCCTCGATGGCAGGCAAGGCGGCCGCTGCCTGCTGCCGTGCCGTCGCGGCGAGGCTGGCCAGGAGCTTCAGCCGGTCTTCACTCGGTGAGCCGGGCTCGGCGGTGTAGATGAGAAAGGACAGTCCAGGTTCGGCGGTGAGTTCCATTCCCTCATAGGTGAGGGTGAGGTCTCCGACGTCCGGGTGGTGGAAGTTCTTCGTTCCGCTGCCGTGCCGGCGCACGTTATGGGCGCCCCAGCGGCTGCGGAAAGCATCGCTCCGGGTGCTGAGTTCACCGACGAGGTCGTGCAATTCCTTGTCGTGCGGGTCCCGTCCTGCCTCGGTCCGCAGGATCGCGACGCTCACGTCCGCTGCAGCTTCCCAGTCCGGGTAGAACTCCCGGGACCGTTGATCCAGGAAGTTGAAGCGGGCGAGGTTGCCACGGCCGGGCCCATCAAAAACCTGGCCGTAGAAGGCGCGCGCGAGGGCATTGGCCGCCAGGATGTCCATCCGGCCGTTGCGAACGAAGGCCGGGCCGTTCGTGATGGCATCCAGCGAACGGGTCAGGCTTTCCCTCGCAGCCCAGGCCTTCGCTTTACGCTTACGCACCGGCTGGGCGGCGCCGTTTGCGACACGGGCCAGGTCGAAGAGGTGCTCACGCTCCGCATCATCGAGTTGCAGCGCCCTCGCCACTGAATCCAGCACGGAGTCGGAGACCCCTGTGAGGTTTCCCCGCTCGATCTTCGAGTAGTACTCGATGCTCACGTCCGCCAGCGCGGCGACCTCGCTGCGGCGAAGCCCTTTCACCCGCCGGTGCCCGGAAACGGCAACCCCGGCCTGGTCGGGAGCGAGCTTAGCCCGCCGTGACATAAGAAATTCCCGTGCTTCATTCCTGTTGTCCACACACAGACCCTACGTCCACCCGGGCCTGCGAGGGATGCCCTGCTGGTACATCCTTCAGCAGGGACTCCCACGGGCGGGTAATCCGCGATGTCCTGTTAGTGGAAAGCCAGTAACTGCGACCCATTAACAGAGAAGGAGCGTACCCATGACCAGCGCATCGAAGAACGGGTGGACCGGCGGGCAGAACGCGTTCGGAGACTTTGCCCCGGGGCTTGTGCACTACACGGACAGGGTCCTCTTCGACGAGGTATGGGAGCGGCCTGAATTGTCGAAGCGGGACCGGAGCCTTGCCACAGTCGCTGCCCTGACCGCCATGGGCAACATCGACCAGCTGAACTTCCATCTGCCGTTCGCCCGCGACAACGGGGTAACCGAGGAGGAGCTCATCGAGGCGATCACCCACCTGGCCTTCTACACCGGCTGGCCGAAGGCAATGTCCGCCATGACCGTGGCAAAGAAGGTTTTCGGCACTGACGGACCGAACTAAACACAGATCAGGAGTCCCCATGAAACTGGGCAGCCCCGCAGCGCCTCCGGAGACACGTCCGGGCACTTCAGGCCCGCGTGCCGGCACCGCCCTCGCGGCGTCGGTCCTGGGTTTCTTCATGATCACCCTGGACGCGGTGGTGGTGAACGTAGCCCTGCCAAGCATCCGTGCTGACCTCGGCGGAGGCATGACAGGCCTCCAATGGGTGCTGGACGGCTACACGCTCATGTTCGCTGCGTTCCTGCTGTCCGCCGGCGCCTTTTCTGACCGCCTGGGCGCCAGGCGGTCCTTCGGCATTGGGCTGGTCCTGTTCCTCATCGCGTCGCTGGCGTGCGGTGTCGCCCCGGGCATGGTTGCCCTCGTTGCGGCGCGATTCGTGCAGGGCGCAGCGGCGGCCCTGATGTTGCCCGCGTCCATGGCCTTGATCGGTGAAGCGTACCCCGAGCCGGTGCGTCGGGCGCGGGCAATTGCCTTCTGGGCCATGGGTGGTGCCATCGCGTCCACCTCCGGACCAGTGATCGGAGGGCTGCTGAGCCTGGCGAGCTGGCGGCTCATCTTCCTCATCAACATCCCGGTGGGCGTCGTGGCGCTGGTCCTGCTTGCAATGACTTCCCGCTCGGCCCGCCACAGCGCACCGATCGACTGGATCGGACAAACGACGGCGATGCTCGCCATGGGCGGAATCACCTACGGCGTCATCGAGGCTGGAGCAGCCGGATTCGCTGCTCCGCAAGTAGCCATCGCGTTGACCGCAGGCTTCGCCGCGTTGGCCGCGTTCGCCGTCGGGCAGGCCCGGGGACGGCACCCCATGATACCGCCGGAGCTCCGCCGCTCACGCACTCTCCTTGTGGCCGCCGCCGCGGGCTTCGCCTTCATGGTCGGGTACTACGGGCTTCCGTTCGTGATGAGCCTGGACCTGCAGCAACACCGCGGACTGTCTGCGTTCCAGACCGGGATCGCGTTCCTGCCGATGATGCTGACCGGACTCATCATCACCCCGTTCAGCGCCCGCATCGTTGAGCGTTTCGGCGCCAGGCGCCTGGTGACGCTCGGATTCCTTGCTATGGCCGTGGGCTTGGCCGCCATTGCCCTCCTCCCTGCTGCATCACCCGTCTGGGTAGTCTCAGGGCTCATGGTGCTGGTGGGGCTGGCCGGGCCGCTGGTCATGCCGCCCATGACGGCGGCGCTGCTCAACGCCGTGCCCGGGAACTTGGCCGGGACGGCCAGCGGGATCTTCAACACCAGCCGGCAGTTCGGTGGTGCCCTCGCCGTCGCGGTCTTCGGTGCCCTGCTGGCAGAGCCAGCCACGTTCCACCCCGGGCTCATGGCCAGCCTCCTCATTGCGGCGGCGGTCGCATTGTGCGCCGCCCTCGCAAGCAGGCAACTCAACGAAAGGAACACCCCGTGAACTACAGGACCCTCCCCACGAGCGGAGACATCAACGCCCAGGGCCTCTCCCGCCGCCACATCATGCAGGCCGCCGAAGCAAGCCTCAAACGGCTCGGCACCGACAGGATCGACTTCTATTTTGTCCACGCCTTCGATGACAGCACCCCCATCGAGCAGACGCTCCGCGCCCTCGATGACCTGCAGCGGCAGGACAAGATCCTCTACCCTGCCCTGAGCAACTGGGCCGCGTGGCAGATCGCCACCGCCCTTGGCCTCTCCGCCCGGGAGACGCTGGCTCGCTTTGAACTCATCGAACCCATGTACAACCTCGCCAAGCGACAGGCCGAGGTTGAAATCCTCCCGCTCGCCCAGGCCGAAAACATGGGAGTCATCACCTACAGCCCGCTCGGCGGCGGCCTGCTCACCGGCAAGTACCGGGGCGGGCAGCCGCCTGCGGCCGGCCGGCTCGTGGATAACGCCCGGTACGCCGACCGCTACGGGCTCGAAAGCGACCGGACCACCGCCGAGCGCTTCACCGCCTTCGCGGACGACGCCGGGTTCTCGCCTGTGTCGCTCGCTGTCGCCTGGGCCATGGGCCACCCGGGCGTCACGGCACCGATCGTGGGCGCACGCAACCCCGCGCAGCTCGAAGGATCCCTCGCGGCGCTCGAGATCGACATGACAGCCGAGCTGCGGGCAGGAATCTCGGCCCTGTCACCCACTCCCGCCCCTGCCACCGACCGCGCCGAAACGATCGTAGGCAATTGGACATGACCACCCCGTCCTCCAAGGCCCTGGCACACCCCGCCATGACCACGGGACTCACACTTCTGTTCGCCGTGGCCGGGGGCGCCGCCAAGCATGCAGCCGGACCGGGACTTGCAGGATTGAAGTCCGCAGTTCCCGTGGAGGTGCTGTACCAGGGTTGCCGGCTAACCGCCGGTTTTGGGGGCCAGGATGATCTGTACGGCCTCGATCCGTTTGCCCAGACCCGTTGTTCCCGCAGTACCGCCGTCGGCCGCAAATGACTGCCAGCCCACATCCTGCACGTGGGCGCGGTAGTACACGGTGTAGTGGTTGGCCAGCTCACCGGTGAGCCTGACTTCAAACGCTTCCAGGCGGAGCCCCTGCCCAGTGGTGCCGATGGGATTGGTCGAGGAAGTCCACGGCTGCCAGCCGATGTCCTGGACATGTCCCCGCCATTGGATGTCGCCGCCATAAGCCGTACTGGAAACGGTGAGGCGGAGGGCCTCCACCCGCAGGGCCTGGCCGGTAGTCCCCGCGACCGTGCCATCGGAGACGTTCGTTGTCCAGCCGCGGTTCTGAACGTGTGCGGCATAGACGGCGGTGAATTGCGGAGCGATCTTTGGAACCAGGTCGATGGTTACCGCTTCCACCCGCAGGCCCTGCCCGACGGTGCCGGCCGTGGCACCGTCAACCACGTAGGGCTGCCAGCCGACGTTCTGCACGTGGGCGCGGTACCGGATGCTGTACTGCGAGGCGAGGTCCCCCGTCAGCCGCAACTCCAAAGCCTCCAACCGCAGACCGAGACCCGTGGTCCCGATGGGGGACGCCGCCGTCGTCCATGGCTGCCAGCCGATGTCCTGCACATGCCCGCGCCACAGGATGTCGCCGGCCAGGCGGTCTCCTGCCACCGAGAGGCGCAACGCCTCCAGCGGCAGTGACCGGCCGGTGGTGCCGGCGGTGCCGCCGTCGAAGACGCTGGGCTGCCAGCCGAGGGTGGCAACATGGGCCTGGTAGACGCCCGTGCAGGTCATGTCGTAGTCGTAGGTGCCGTCGGTCCATTGCGTGAGGTGGACGGTGCCGCCTGAGAAACTGGGATTCACGCAGAGGTCTGAAGCTTCACTGGCGACGTCGAGGCGCCCGGCCGGTGACCAGACCGGCACATCGGGAAGCTGCCACGATCCGGTGATGGCGTCCCAGGCGCTCGCATAAGAGTAGAAGCCGTGCGGGAACCCCGCGTCAGCCAGTGCGGCCAGGAGCCCGGCGATGACGTACCGGTTTTCCTGCCGCTCTGCGGCCGTTGAGCTGGGCCAGGGCTGTGCCGGGCGGGGCTCGACATCCACCCAGATCCGCTCCGGCCGCCACCCCACCCTGGTGAGGGACGCGAGGGCGGCGCGGCCCTCGGCGTACCCCACGTTGCGCAGCCGGTCCGAACGGACGGTTCCAGGGTAAGGGCCTCCGCCGCCGTAGGTGTCGTACTGGGCGGCGGTGGGGAACGTTGCCATGGCATACGCCTGCGCCCTGACGCCGCGGTCCAGCACCCACTGGTACTGCTGCTGCAGGCAGGGATTGTCGGTGAAGGCGAGCCCGCGTGTCAGCCCCACCACCAGGAACTCCGTGGTGTCCGGCGGCATCGGCAGCCCGCCGGGACACTGCGGCCAGGAGACGTCGTGACCATAGTCGACGGCCCGGGCCGGCGGAGCGAACAGCACCCCGAGCGCGAGCACCAGCAAAACCGCCAGGAGCCGGGGCATGGATGCCCGGGAGCGGCGGCCAGGTCGAAGAGCAGCAAGGCCGGCCATGATGGCCCCCCTCATTCAAAGGATGACCAAAATTATCCCACCCGGGGAGCGCCGCTGCCAGCGGTGGGAAGCAGTCGGGATTCGAGAAATCCCGCGACCCTTGCCACCCGGGACTTCCCCTACCCTCCACGTCCGGGAATCGGGGTCTACAGTTGATGCATGGCTCTCAGCCGCAATCCGCTCGACGACCTGCGCGAAACCATCGGCCACCTGACCGATCAGCTCAAGCTGCCCGGTTCGGAACGCGTCGACGACCTGATGGGTGACCTTATGGGCTCCAAGCCCGGGCCGGCCCGTCCGCTGGCCGAACTGCAGGCCGAGCTCGACGCGCTGGTCGGACTGGAGACCGTGAAGGAACAGGTGCGCGCACTCGTCGCACTGCTCCAGGTCCAGGCCCGCCGCAAAGCGCACGGCCTTCCGGAAGTGGCCACCTCTCAGCATTTGGTGTTCCTGGGAAATCCGGGCACGGGCAAAACCACAGTGGCGCGGCTCCTGGCCGAGATGTACCGGGCCGTTGGGCTACTGCAGAAAGGCCATCTGGTCGAGGTGGACCGATCGGGCCTGATCGGGCAGTACGTCGGCCAGACCGCCATCAAGACGGACCGGGTGATCCGGCGTGCGCTTGACGGCGTCCTGTTCATTGACGAGGCGTATGCGCTCGCACCGGAAGACGGCCGGATGGACTTCGGTCCCGAGGCGATCGAGATCCTGCTCAAGCGGATGGAGGACCACCGCCACCGCCTGGTGGTGATCGTGGCCGGGTACCCCAGGCTGATGGAGTCCTTCCTGCTCTCAAACCCCGGACTGCGCTCCCGGTTCGCCCGCGAAATCACCTTCCCCGACTACTCCGTGGACGCACTGCAGACGATCTTCCACCAGATGCTGGCCCAGCACGAGTACACCCTGGAACCGGGTGCGGACCAGATGCTGCACCGCATTTTCACAGGACTCCATGCGAGCGAGGACTCCGGCAACGCCCGGTTCGCCCGCACGCTGTTCGAGCAGGCAATCAACCGCCAGGCACTGCGGCTCTCCCTCGACGAGGAACAAAGCCTCGACGCGCTCGACCGTGAGGCGGTCATGACACTCACCGTGGACGACATCGTCCAGGCCGCGCTGGCCTTGGGAGAGGAACCGGAACCTGAACCGGAACCGACACCGGAGCCGGGGCGGCCACGCTGGTGGCGCTGGCTGCTGGCCTGACCACATCAGGGAGCGGCATCGGTAAGCCGATGTCAGCCACGGAAAGGGTCCTGGCGCAGGGCATCAAGGAAGGCGTCCAGGGCACGCCGCCCTTCGGGCGAACGCTAGGTGGTTCGCTGCCTGCGGTTCTTCCGGAGCCCTTTGACCACGAGGACCACGCCCAAAGGAACGGTGAATATCAGCACGAAGAGGGCACCGATGCCGCGCACGGAAACGCCGCTGCTCTCGTAGCCCACAACGACCGCTTTACCGGGATTGGAATCACTGTAGATCACGGTAACGTCCCCGCCGACCACGGGGTGCTGGTCATGGTCAACGGAAGCAAAAGTCGAGTAACCAAGGCCGTCAGCCGCCATGTACTCCACAGTAATTTTTCGGTTCGACGCCTTCCGTACGTCGGCGAAGTCCACAATGGAGCCTGTGGCGTGAATGCCGGTGCGCGCGAGCTCCTCATCCGAATCGGTCACCGAGGAGCCGATCCCGATCAGCACCGGTCCCGCCAGGAGCAAGATCGCGACGAACGCGAAGCCTCCCAGACGGGCCCAGAAGGTCTGGCGTTTTGGCGGTACGACGGTATCAGAGGAGCTCACGGCGTCCATTCTTCCTGATAGTGAGTGAGAGACCGCCGGCGGGGCCAGCCTCACATGACGGGCGCCTCCCGGTCAGCCGGGTGTGGGCACCTTGCGCATTGCATGCTACTTCCGCGTCATGGTGACCCTGGCGCCATGTCCGCCATCAGCGCTGTCACCCACGCAAATCTGGGTCATGCTGTTGCTGTCGCGGTTCGTCATGCAGGTCCCGTCACCAGATCCTTCGAACTCGAACTCGTCGATGCTCTGACCAAGGCGTGAGGCAACTTCGTCAACGGTTACTTCGTGGTCAACCGCCCACGCCGCTTCCAGTCTGAGGCAGTGGGTGTCGATGGAAAGGCAACCGGGGTCAACCTTTCGCTGAAACCGATACGTTTCAGTCCAACCGTCCCCCGGTACGTTGTCCACTGCAGCGCTCATGGCCGCTGCCTTCTCGGCCTGACTTCCGCCGCCTCCGTTGACCTCCCTCACCAAGGCCGAACAGCCGGCAAACACGAAAATTCCACAGATAGTCAGGAACACAGCGATGATGCCAAGGATCCATCCCGTCCTGCCTTTCTTGCTTTTCTTGGGTGGAGGAGGAGCCCAATGCTGGGGATACGGCCTTGGATTCTGTGCGTAGTGGTGCTGGGGCGGATTGGGAGGTTTATGCGGGTACTCCGGACCCATACGTTTCTGCGGCTCCATACTGCTCCCCCAATACTTTTGCGCCCGGTTCTTGACCGATGACGGCGCGTTACCCTGTCCGCTTCTTTCCGAGACGATCATGCCATGTCATGTCGCACCTGCCGCCCCTTCGCTCGAGCTATTTTCAATTAGTAAGCAATATGAGTACCGACTACTCGTGTCCATCCGCAAAAATGCCCGTAGCGTCGCGGGTAGGCCCGCGATCACGCACTTGCAACGGGTAACAACACAGGAAAATTGGGGGCAAAAGTGCACGGATCATTGCCAGGGAATACCAAGCGACATAGGAGCCCACGTTCCGGACCGGCTATCCGCCGACTCCGTCGTGAAGCGATGGGGCGGACCACAGCCGGAGTGCCGGGACAACTTCAATGAAGGAAATGCACGCCCTGGGACATCCACTTTTGGAAAGCACCGTTCTGGACCGGCTGCGGGATGGGGACGACAACGACTCGGACATATGGCGGCTCTTCATCCGGAACTACATCGGGCTGCTCCCCCGCAGAATCGAACGCGTGCGGCTATGCCTGACCAGTGCGGACTTTGAAGGAGCGATGGACTCCGTACTCAGCCTCCGGAGCTCGAGTGAGATGGTGGGCGCTGAGCGCCTGGCCGCACTCACAGGCCACCTTCAGGCCGCGCTGCGTACCGCCAGCGAACACGACGTCACCACCGCCTTGCCCGGAATGGCGCGGGCGCATCTGGACGACCTCAGCAGATGCGCCATCCAAACGAAGAACCGGCTGCTCCAGGTCCTTTCCTAGGCGAGCGAAAAACTTTCTTATCCCGAACTTTGATACCTGCGGCAGCCCCCGGGAAGGCCTGTGCCCGCGCTCCTTGGCGCGGCCAACCGCCGTCGGAAGATAGACGTGGGCGACCCCGGCCCGCCCCGAAGACAACCAGCGCGGTGTTCGAATTCCTCCCGAAAGTTGTGGTGCTGCAAATCCTTCCCTAGGGTACTAAGTACGCTTAGTATCCCGGTTTCGGCGGAGGACTGCTAGGTTTGCCCACCCAAAGGAGAAGCACCGTGCCAGAAGAAACAAGCACCAACATTCCCGGCGTCCCGGCAAGCGAACCGGCCGGCCTGGAAGAACCGACAACTCCACGGGAGCCCCTGCCGCCCAAGCCGGACCAGCGGGGGCCTGAGGCGGTGTCGCCCACGGGAAGCCCCACCGGGGCGCCCGGAACGGCACGGTCCCAGTCGGGCCAGTACCTGACCACCGCCCAAGGTCTTCGCCTCCGCGATACCGATCACTCTCTGAAGGCTGGTTCCCGCGGCCCCATTCTGCTGCAGGACCACCACCTGCGCGAAAAGATCACCCATTTTGACCACGAACGCATTCCCGAGCGCGTCGTCCACGCCCGCGGCGCCGGCGCGCACGGCGTCTTCCGTTCCTACGGCACCGCCGCGAACATTACCCGCGCGGGCTTCCTGGCCAAGGACGTGGAGACCCCGGTTTTCGTCCGCTTTTCCACTGTGCTCGGCTCCCGGGGTTCTGCCGACGCCGTCCGCGATACGCGCGGATTCTCCACCAAGTTCTACACGGACGAGGGCACCTACGACTTGGTGGGCAACAACATTCCCGTTTTCTTCATCCAGGACGGGATCAAGTTCCCGGACGTGGTCCATGCCGCCAAGCCCCACCCGGACCGGGAAATCCCCCAGGCCCAAAGTGCCCATGACACTTTCTGGGATTTCGTTTCCCTGCACACCGAGGCGCAGGCACACACCATGTGGAACATGTCAGACCGCGGCATCCCCCGGTCCTACCGGACGATGGAAGGATTCGGCGTCCACACCTTCCGGTTCGTCAATGACGAAGGCCGCACCACACTGGTGAAGTTCCACTGGAAGCCCAAGCAGGGTGTCCATTCCCTGCTGTGGGAGGAAGCGCAGATCATCAACGGCATGGATCCCGACTTCCACCGCCGGGACCTCGCCGACGCCATTGAGGCCGGTGCCTACCCGGAGTGGGAACTCGGCGTCCAGACCTTCCCGGACACCGAAGACCAGATGTTCGAAGGCATCGACCTGCTCGATCCCACCAAGTTCGTCCCCGAGGAACTGGCACCGGTCCAGCCGATCGGCGTCATGAAGCTCAACGCCAACCCCACCAACTACTTCGCTGAGACGGAGCAGGTGGCCTTCCACCCCGGCCACCTGGTCCCCGGCATCGACGTTACGAACGACCCGCTGCTGCAGGCCCGGCTCTTCTCCTACCTGGACACCCAGATCTCCCGCCTTGGTGGACCCAACTTCGGCCAGATCCCCATCAACCGGCCCCAGGCCCCGGTGAACGACATGCTCCGTGACGGGATGCACCAGCAGGCCGTCCATGCCGGAGTCGCCCCGTACCGGCCCAACTCGCTGGACGGCGGGTGCCCGTTCCTCGCCGGAGAAGATGTCGGGGCTTTCATCGACGTGCCGGAGGAAGTGGCCGCAGCCATCAAGGAACGCCGGAACCCGGCCTCCTTTGGTGACCATTACAGCCAGGCAGGCCTCTTCTTCCGCAGCCTGAGCCCGGTGGAACAGGAGCACATCATCCAGGCGTACACGTTCGAACTGGGCAAGTGCTACGAGAAATCCATCCGGGAACGGCAGCTCACAGCCCTCGCCAACATCGACGCCGGGCTTTGCGCCGCGGTGGCCCAAGGCCTCGGCCTCCCCGCCCCGGAAGCGACAGAACAGGCGCCCTCATCCGAGGCCAGCCCTGCCCTCTCACAGATCGGCAAGACCTGGCCTGTCGCGGGCCGCGTGGTAGGAATCCTGGCCGCCGAGGACAGTGACCTCGCTGCCGTGAACGCGGTACGCCAGGCCCTGGACGCCCAAGGCATCGTCCCGCTCGTCATCGCGCCGTCCGGCGGATTCCTTGGACGGGAGGACGACGGCGGGGTCCCCGTACAGCGGACATACCTCACCGCACGCTCCACGGAGTTCGACGCCGTCATCGTCGCCTCGGCAGCAGCCCCGGCGTCCGACGCCGCACCCGGGCTCGATGCGAAGGCCGGGGCACCGGGCGGCCGGGTGGATCCGCGGGCCACGCTCCTGTTGACCGAGGCGTTCCGGCACGCCAAGGCCATCGCGTCCCTGGGCGCAGGCTCAGCAGCGTTGACCGCTGCCGGCATACCGCAGGACGCCCCGGGAATCGTTGCCAGCGAGGACTCTGAGGCCCTGGTCACGGAGCTCACCATACTCTTGGCAGCCCACCGGGTCTGGGACCGCTTCCCGGCCACGACCGCCTAAGCTAGTCCAGCCAAGCAGGGAGCGGCCGTCATCCGTCGACGGCCGCTCCCTGCTGTATGTATCCCGCTGCGTGTGCCCGGCTGCAATTCGTCGCGAAGTACCATCTTGGCCTTCGTGTCCGGACACGCAGTCAGCGACGGGCGGCAGCCTCGTCTATTGGGGTGTGTGCCGCCATCTCGGGCCCGACCCGGAACACGCGAAGCTGCAATGCCAAGGTTGAGTAGTAGCCCACCAGCGTCACCAGCTCAAAGAGCGTGCGCTGGCCGAGTAGTTGCTCTGCCTCAAACCAAGCAGAGTCATCAAGGTCGCCGTCGAGCAGTAACGCGGCTGTCCGGCCGACCAGCGATTCAACTCCGTCGAAGGGTGTCATATCTTCACGCTGGATCGCGTCCAGCTCTTCCTGGCTGAATCCGAGGGCCCGCGCTATTGCCTCGTGCGACTCCCGCTCAAAAGTTGAACGTTTGCGGGCGGCGACAGTGAGAATGGCGAGTTCGCGCGCCCGGTCGGGCAGCTCGGTTTCGTATCGCAGGGCGGCACCAAGCGCCTGGAGCGCCATCCCGACCGACGGCGACAACAGGAAGTCGCCAAACGGCCCGTTGAGACGGCCTTGGCCATCGGTCAGGGCAAAATGCTGCGGGCCTTGGGCCCGGGTGCCCTGCGTAATGGCTTCGTACAATTTCTTTTGGTCCGGCTCCAGGTGATCCGGCAGCAGGCTTTCTGAGCGTCGCGACATCTTAGGCGTTGACGCCGCGGATGGGCCTTTCAACCCGCCCCTCCGCTTCTGTACCCAGGGGCACTCCTGTACGGTCGCGGACCAGGAGGGTGGCGATGATGGACACTACGACCATCGCTTCCAGGTAAACCGTGACGGCGCCGGTTGACCCTGTGGCTTGCACCAAGGCCTGGGCGATGGTGGGAGCGAACGCACCTCCAACGATGGCACCCAACGCGTAGGCGATGGAGACCCCGGAGAAACGCACCGTCGCAGGGAAAATTTCGGTGTAGTGCGCCGACAACGGGCCGATGACCATTCCCAGGCCAACAGTTACCAGGGTCAGCCCGGTGAAGAGGCCTACGGTGGTGGCGGTATTAACCAACGGGAAGAGGAAGAGGAGTGCGGCGGCCAGCAGGAGCCATCCGAGGAGCATCGTCTTACGACGTCCGATTTTGTCAGAGAGCCCACCGCCAACCAGGGTGAAAATCAGCCACGAAACAGCCGAGGCAGTGACCACCCAGAGGACCTCTCCGGAGTTCAAACCAACAGGGCCCGCGGGATCGGTTGCATAGCGCTGGATGTAGCCGCCCGTAGTCATGTAGCCGGCAGCCTGGCTTGCGGAAGGAATCAAGGCCGCCAAGAGGACCAGGCGCCAGTGGTTCCTGAAGAGCTCGACAATCGGCGCACGGGCTTCCTTCTTGCGTTCGGCCAGCTCGCTGAACACCGGGCTCTCGTCCACCCGACGTCGAATGTAATAGCCAATAGCGATCAGCGCCACGGAAAGGATGAACGGTACGCGCCATCCCCACTCGAGGAAAGCGTCACCGGGCGCGATCAGGGTCATTGTGGCCAACATGCCCGATGCAAGCAGCAGTCCAAGGGGTGTGCCAATCTGCGGCGAGGCTCCGAAGATTCCACGCCGGCGGGCTGGGGCGTGCTCTACGGCCAGAAGCGCGGCGCCGCCCCACTCGCCTCCCGCCGAGATGCCCTGCAGAATCCTCAGCAGGACCAGCAATATCGGAGCCACGACTCCGATCGAATCGAAGGTAGGCAATAAGCCGATCAGGGCGGTTGAAGCACCCATCAGGACCAGGGTGGCCATCAAAACCACGCGGCGCCCGTAACGGTCACCGAAATGCCCGGCCAGGAAAGCACCGAGCGGGCGGAACAAGAAGCTGATGCCAACCGTCAGGAATGCAAGCAGCGGCGCCGCGGCTTCTCCGGCGGGTTCGAAGTAGACCTTGGAGAAAATCAGGCCCGCGGCGGTGGCGTAAAGGAAGAAGTCGTACCACTCGATGGTGGTGCCGGCGACGGTCGCAAAGACCACTCGTCGGCGTTCCCGGGAGCTGCTGTGCAGTTCCGGGCTGATGACCGATGGCGTCCGTTCTGTCATGTCATGTCCTTTCCCAAGTCACGTCGTTGTAGAGGGGAAATCTTGAAGTTCCGCATAACAGAACATGTTCTGCTCTAGGGAATGATCACACGCTACTTGAGCGTGAGTTGCGACACAAGCCCAAAGGTCTCCGCCACCTCTGGGGGTTGCCTCCGTCTTTCCGGAGCTGCTAGGGTCCCAAGCATCCGTACAGCGGAACAGGTTCTACTGCACGGAACAAGGAATCCGATTTATCCAAAGGTGGGTACAGAATGTCGTGGGGCGCAATTTCCGAAATGGGGCCGGTATCAATCCGGACCTCCAATCTTGAACAGTCCGTCTTCGATGCCACCCAGATCCTTGGCCTTCGGGAAACGAAGCGGACGGACGGCGTCTCCTATCTGGCGGCCGCAGACGTGCACCATGAACTGACGTACGTCGAGTCCGACGTCGACGGCCTGGAAGCCTTGGGCCTCATCGCCGCGACCGGCGATGCGCTTAGGGATGTCCGACG
This sequence comes from Pseudarthrobacter sp. 10T415, assembly GCF_056394175.1. Lineage (NCBI taxonomy): Bacteria > Bacillati > Actinomycetota > Actinomycetes > Micrococcales > Micrococcaceae > Pseudarthrobacter > Pseudarthrobacter sp. 10T415. The sequence goes on from NZ_JBFTHJ010000001.1 coordinate 514,003, forward strand.
GCGGGTTGAGGACGAAGGCTTCCTGGTTGTCTCCGACAAGCCCACCGGAGAAGGCGTGGAAGATGGCTTCACGTTCATCGGTCCGGAGGGCTTCGCCTTCGAAATTTCCATGGGCCTGCAAAACGCCGGCGTCGCACCCAAGGGCTTCGGTCCGAACCGCTACGGCCACTTCAACTTCCATCCGCAAGACCACTACGGGATGGTGCAATTCCTGACCAAGGTCCTCGACTTCCGGGTCTCGGACGTAATCGGCACCGGCGGTTCGAGGGGCTACTTCCTTCGCTGCAACACCGAGCATCACGGCATCGCCGTCCTGCAAGGGCGTGGCACCTTCCACCACCACGCCTGGGAGGTTCAGGGCGTCAGCGACCTCACCAAAGCCGGAGACCGCCTCCATGCCCTGGGCCGGGAGCTGCTGTGGGGGCCGGTCCGGCACGGCGCGGGCAACAATATTGCCTGCTACTACAAGGAGCACTCCGGAAACGTCGTGGAGCTCTACACGGACATCGAACAGATTTATGACGACAACCGCGAACCAGTGGTGTGGGAAGACGGCGAAGTGTGGTGGAACCAGTGGAATGACTACCTCCCCGAAGGATTCCGCGCCTTGGGACTGGCCCCGACGCCTTCCAAGTACCGCCAAAGCACGCAGCTTGTGGGAGGACGCTAGGCCATGAAGTTTGTTCGATTCACCAGCGAAGGTGAGCTGCCCCGTGTTGGCGTCGTCATGAACGACACCTACCGGGTCATCAATGGCCACCATGACCTGCTCGACTTGATCCAGCACGGCGAAGAAGCCCTGCGAAAGGCCGGCGAGCAGGCAATCCGGGCGGGCGCCGTCGTCGATCCTTCAACCGTCTGTAACCTCTCCCCGATTGCCACGCCACCGACCTTCCGTGACTTCTATGCCTTTGAACAACACGTCAAGGCCGGCCGGAAGTCGCGGGGCCTGGAGATGAATCCCCTCTGGTACAAGATTCCGGTCTTCTACTTCTCCAACCCTTACAACTTCAAGGGCGAGGGCGAAATCCCGATGACCCCGGGTTCCGAGCGTTTCGACTTCGAGCTCGAGGTCGCGGCAGTTGTCGGCAAGAGCGGGCAGGACCTAACGGCCGAGCAGGGCGAAGACGCCATCATCGGCTACAGCATCCTCTGTGACTGGAGCGGCCGCGACATCCAGCACGAGGAAATGCTCCTCTCCATGGGGCCCGCGAAAGGCAAGGACACGGCCACCTCGCTCGGCCCGTGGCTGGTCACCAAGGACGAGCTGGAGCCGTACCGGACGGCTGCCGGTTTTGACCGGGCCATGTCCCTCAAGGTCAATGGAATCGAGTACTCCCGGGCAAGCTGGGCTGACGTCCACTACTCGTTCGGGGAGATGGTTTCCTATGCGAGCCGCGGCACCGAAGTTCGCCCGGGTGACGTCTTCGGTTCAGGCACCTGCGGCACGGGCTGCATCCTTGAACTGAGCCGCACCCACGGCGAGGGTGAGTTTCCGTGGCTGCAGGCAGGCGACGACGTGCTTATCGAAATCGAAGGCCTCGGAACCCAGCGCACCACCATTGCCAAGACTCCGCAGCCGGCGTCGTTCCGCCGTCAGGGGCTGGAGTAGGAGATGGAAGCAGCCACGAACTATGACGTCGCGATCGTCGGCTATGGCCCTGTGGGTCAGACCCTGGCCACGCTGCTGGGACGCCAAGGTTGGTCGATCCTGGTCCTGGACAAGCAAGCCGGCCTGTACCCGCTGCCACGCGCTTGCCACCTGGACCATGAAGCGATGCGGATCCTGCAGGCCATGGGAATCGCGGAGGAGATCAACGCAGCCATCGTTCCGGCCCGCGAGTACCTGCTCCTCCGCGCCGACCTGAGCGTCCTGTCCAACCTGCCACGTGGCTGGCAAACTCCAAGTGGCTGGGAATCCTCCTACCACTTCTATCAGCCGGACATCGAGGGCATCTTCGATGCGACGGCCAAGTCGACCCCGGGTGTGACCGTGCGCCAGTCGACCAACGTGCGGACAGTATCCGATCGCGGTGACCGCGTTGCGTTAACGGTCGACGGCGGCAGGGAACCAATCCATGCGCGTTTCGTTGTGGGGGCGGACGGCGCCAACAGCCTGGTCCGGGAGCAGGCAGGGATCGCGAGGGACGGCCTCGGATTCGAAGCGACCTGGGTGGTCATTGACGTCGAAATGAAGAAGGGAGCCAAGGCCCCCGAAGTCCCGGACACCGGCCAGGTCCTGGACCCTGCGCAGCCTTCGCACATGGCCTGGTTGGGAGGGGACCATTACCGCTGGGAGTTCATGATCGTCAATGGCGCCGATCCCGTGGAGGCGGCAAAGCCGGAGAATGTCTGGCCAAAGCTTCGTCGATGGATTACGGAGGAGACGGCAACGCTTCTACGGTCCACTACCTATACGTTCCACTCCTTGGTGGCCTCCACCTTCAACCGGGGCCGTGTGTTGCTGGCGGGAGATGCGGCGCATCTGATGCCGCCGTTCATGGGCCAGGGCATGATCAGCGGAATGCGGGATGCGATGACGCTGTCCTGGATGCTCGACAAAGTCTTGAAAGGTATCGCTCCCATCGAATTCCTGGACGCCTACACCGAAAGCCGGCGGCCCCATGTGACGGAGTACATCGCCGAATCGGTTCGTGTGGGTCAGATGGTCTGCGAGACGGATCCTGCCAAAGCAGCGGTAAGGGACCACAGGCTTGAGGCGCGGAGGGAAGCCAATCCGCCGTTCCAACCGAGGTTGGGAGCCGGGTTCGTGGACGGCCCGCTTGGCGGCCGGCTGGCGGTTCAACCGCGCATTGCAGGTACGAAGGACGTCCTTTTGGACGATCTGCTCGGCTCCTCGTTGACGTTGCTGGCTCTTCAGCCGGACATCTTGAACGGTCTCTCGACCGCTGCGAAGTTTCACCTGAGTTTGCTGGACGTCTCCATGGCTTCCATCAGCGCGCAGCCGGCTGAAGCCTCACCGCCAATGACCAGCCTAGTTGAGCAAGGGAGCCGCTTCGCCGATTGGTTGGGTGCCGCTGACGCCGATTGGGTGTTGGTCCGGCCTGACGCGTACGTGTTCGACGCCGGCAAGGGCGCGGAGGCTTTGGAGGAATCCCTTGTCAAGCTTCTCGCCTACATCACCCGGGAATCACCGCCGCTGGCTGGAAATGAGGAGGCCAACATGCTTGTGGGAGGGGCCGTCCGTGCGTAATGCCAGCGGGGTCCGGAGTCTGTCTATGCTGACTACAGACCAACCACATACGAAGAGGCTGAGCCCCATGAACGTCACCGTCCCCGAGGAGTCCCCGGCGGATCCGGCTTACCGGTATCCAATCGAGTCGGTTGAGAATGCCGCCCGCACCCTCCTCATGCTGCGTTCGAGGTCCAGCATCCGCATCGTCGACGTTGCCGAGGAACTTGGCGCGGCCCGGTCGACGGCGCACCGAATGGTGTCCACGCTGGCACAGGCCGGGTTGCTGGAACGCCATCCGACGGACAAGTCATTCATTGCGGGTCCGGCGTTGATGCAACTGGCACAAACCCTGACGAACAAGGGCGACATCAGGACCGAGATCGAGCCGACCCTGGCCCGGCTGGCGAGGGAGACCGGGGAGACAGCCCACTATTTGGTCCTCAAGGAAGACCAGGCGTTGTTCCTTGCATGCGTGGAAAGCCCACACATCATCCGCGCCGTTTCCAGGGTGGGGCACCGCCTTCCGGCCCACATCACCTCGGCTGGAAAGTGCCTTCTGGCCGCCCTTCCCCCAGAAGAAGTGAATCGGATGTTTTCCGGGGCACGGAGCTGGACCAGCGGTACCGACATGGCGATCCATGACCGCGACCATTTGCTTGCCGAACTCGCTCAAATCTCCAACCGCGGATGGGCCCTGAACAACGAAGAAAGCGAACCCGGAGTCATCGGCGTCAGTGCTGTGGTTCGCGGCGACAAAGGGGAAGTCCTGGGCGCCGTAACGGTCTCCGGGCCGGCGGAGCGCATGCGCCCGCGTATCACCGAAATCGTTGCCGAAATCCGCACCGCCAAGGACGATTTCCGCCTTCACAGGGGCTGACGGGACCGCCCGCTTCAGCTCAAGAGTAAACGCGCTAAGACCGCGTTATTTCCTGAAGAGACAACGTCGTCAATAACCCGCGCCGTAATGGCGCGCAGGAGGAAACTCATGAATGCCATGACCACGCCCGCAACCACCAACGAACGGACCTCGCCCGCCCGCTACGGAGACCTTTACGGCAAGGACGCCTACGCCCAGGTCACCGAGAACGATCAGGAGCTGCGGGCCTTCGCTGAAGGTGCTGAACTACCGGTCCTCATGGCCGCGCTGGCCGCGGCACTGAAGGACACATCGCTGCTCGAGCCGGATCTCTCCCCGCCGTTGCCGCCAATGGGGGCCACTACGCAGCCCCACGGAGGGTTGGACGAGGACCAGGTAGCCCGCGGCCGGCAGATTGCCTTCGAAGGGCTGGGACGCCTGCGGGATGAAGACATCCGTACCGTGGACGAACTTACGCCTGAACAGGCGGACTACATCCTGGATTGGTTTACGGGCGGGCGCACCAGCTCGGATCCGAGCTGGGCGGGAGAAATGCAGCATGAATTGCTCATCAGCCCCAAGAGGAACGGCTCGGCCAACTGGTCTTTCGAGGAGCTTTCCCAAGGACGGACCTTCGACACGCTGATTGTGGGCGCCGGCGTCTCCGGCATCGCCGCAGCGTACCGACTCAAGGAAGCAGGGCTCCCCTACACCTGGATTGAATCCTCCCACCGGGTTGGTGGAACGTGGTGGAAGAACCACTACCCCGGAGTCCGGCTGGACACCCCAACCTACGGGTACAGCTTTTCCTTCGCCCAGCGCGATGACTGGCCTCATCAGTTCGCCAAGGGTGAGGAAGTTCTTGAATACCTGGAAACAGTGGTGGCCCGCGCAAAGCTTGCCGACGAGCTCGAACTTCAAACTTGGCTGGAGAAGGCGGAGTTCGATGAAGTGACCAGGACCTGGACGGCAACTACCGGATCCACGGACGGGACCCGGCAGACCCGCCGGTTCAACGCCATCATCACCTGCGTCGGCCAGCTCGACCACCCTCATATTCCATCGTGGCCCGGGCAGGAGGAATTCACGGGAGCACAGATGCACTCGCAAGACTGGGATGACTCCGTGGACTTGCGCGGCAAGAAGGTGGCTGTGATCGGTACCGGCGCCAGCGCCTACCAAATCATTCCTGCAATCGTCGACCAAGTGGAGAGCCTCCACGTCTTCCAGCGCAGCGCGCCCTGGATGCTGCCCGCCGAGAGCTACCACGAGCCGATGTCGGAGACCGCTAATTGGCTTCATTCAAAGGTTCCCCATTATGGCAAGTGGTACCGTCTCTGGGTCACGGCCCTTGGCATCGAAGGTCGCATCAACGTCGCCACGGTCGAGGAGGGGTGGGACAAGGCGCCACTGAGCGTCAGCCCCAGAAACGAGGCCTTCCGCCAAGAGGTCATCCGCCGCATGGAGCTCCAGTACGAAGACCGTCCCGACCTGCTTGAGAAAGCAATCCCCAACTACCCGCCGTCGGCCAAGCGCCTGCTGCGCGACAACGGTGTCTGGGCCGCCGCGCTCACGGCACCCGTCACCACAGTGGTGTCATCCGGGCTGGAGGCGTTCACCCCGACCGGGCTGGTAACCGGCGCGGGAGAACACATCGATGTGGACGTGGTGATCTACGCGACCGGGTTCCGCCCCTCCGACTACCTGGACCCCATTGAGATCATTGGACGTGGCGGCCTGGAAATCCACGACTACTGGCAGGGAGATGCAAAGGGATTTGCAGGAATCACCGTGCCTCATTTCCCGAACCTGTTCATGATGCTGGGACCCAACACCACCGGGGTGGCCGCGGGCGGCCTGCACCTCATGATGGAGCGCGCCGCCGAGTACGCGGTCGAGGCCATCCACCAGCTCCTCCTGCGGGACAAGGCTGTGCTTGACCTGAAACAGGAAGCCCTCGACCGGCATATTGAGTGGGTGGACGCAGAGAACCGCCGCATGACGTGGGGCCAGCCCTACGTGACCAACTGGTACAAGAACCGCTTCAACAGGGTCTCCCAGGTGTGGCCTTTCAAGACCACCGAATACTGGCGGATCACTGAGAACGTCGAGGCTGGCGACTACGAGTTCCTGCCGTAACTGATGCACGGAATCCCAAGACCCACCTGCCCGCGTCAAAACAATCATTGACGCGGGCAGGTGGGTCAACTTCCATGGGGAAGTGCGTAAGCACTGGTGACGGGAAACCCCTACCTCCACACCTTGACTTCGGCTTCACGGACCGGCTCCCACCGGACCCCGTCAGCGTCAATGAACAACGACCGCGGAGCCCCGGCGTCGTAGCGGCTGCTTTCGGCCACTCCGCAATGCAGGAACCGGCAAATCAGCTCCCGCATTGAAGCAGTCACCCGCGCAGTTTCCACCTCTGAGGCGTTGACCATCATCGGGGAATCGACCCAACGGTCAGTGCCGTCAAAAATGAAGGCGAGCGGGAAGCAGTGGGCTGCGTAGGCGCCATCAAGCTTGCTTCGGTGATCGAATCGGACCACCTGGGCCGGCACAGGTGAGTGCGCGGCGATCTCGAGGGCGGGGGTGCGGAACTGGGCCAGTGTCGCGGCCCGAACCATCCGGAGGTAGGCGTCGGCCTCTTCACCCGGGACCACCAGCATTTCCGCGGCCAGGGCAGGATCCTGGAAGGTTCGCTCAATGAACCCGTCCACGCCCGCGTCGGAGAACTGGTCCCGCGGCTGGTTACGCAGGAACGCTGCGGACTCTTCAGCAGTAGTGAGGATGAGCAGGGCACGGGTATGGATCCTTCGCACCGAAGCCGCGTACCTCACCAGGTCCCCCGGAACCAGCCCCGATTCCGCAGCCATGAACGGGAACGGCCGAAGACTTGCCCTTGCAGCCTCCTGGGCGTCAAGAAGTGCCGGGACAGGAGCAGTCTCCAGCCCGGACCCCAGTGCTTCAAGAACGGCAGCACGATGGCTGAGCCAGACCTCTACAGGCAGTGGCGCCAGGCGGGGCATGCTGATCAACAGGGTCTGCGCTGCCAAACCCCGCACTGACGGGTCCGTGCTCAGGGCATAGGCGTACCAAGCGCCGGCTGAATCCCCGGCCAAGGTGACTTTCCCGGGGTCTCCGCCAAAGGCGCTGATGTTCTCCCGCACCGACGCCAGTGCGGCGCGAAGGTCTCGCAAGGGTTTGGTGGATTCCGAGGGGTCCCCAAGCGACCCGAAATGCCCTGTCACCCCGAGCCGGTAGTTGACGGTGACCAGAACAAAGCCGCCGGTCCGCACGAGATCCGGCGAGTCGTACCACCGGCACTCCCCGGAGCCAGTGGTGAAACCACCACCGGGGATGAAGAACAGCACCGGCAGTCCGTGAGCACCCGCGGGCGCCTGGACACGCAAGGTAAAAGCGTCCTCACGCTGTTCAAGTTCACTCAGCGCAGTGCCAAGCAACCCGTCCAGCGTGCCCGGCCGCTGCGGAAAGGCTGCGGGGCGGGTTTGTGGTTCACCAGCAATCACCATGGAAACCTCGCTGTTGCGGGGGTCCGGACCTGCCGTGCCGTAGCGAAGTCCGGGCGCGTCGACTACTCCTGCACGGAGACTCGCCCGGACCTCCCCAGCTGGTGTATCAATCCGCAGAACCGTCACGCAAGGAACTCGTGATCGTCCGCCTTGACCGTCTCGGTGGCTTCCCAGTACTCCGCGTTGGTGTAGGGCCACACCTGGGAAACCCGGCCGTGCGCGTTTTGGTACCAGCTGCGCACGTAGGGCTGCCCCCAGGCCATCCGGCGATTTCCGGCGTCGACCCATTCCACAAAGCGGTCCAGCGCCGCCGGTTTGACGTCGATTGCGGAGGCGCCGCGCTGCAGGACCTCGTGGACGGCCTTCAGGGAGAACTCGACGGCCCGCTCGATCATGAAGTGCAGGCTTCCCGCCACCACTCCCCCAACATTGGGTCCATAGATCAGGAAGAAGTTGGGGAACCCGGGCACAGTGACGCCGTTGTAGGCCCTGGCATCACCCTTCCAGAAATCGTGGATCTCCACACCCTGCCGACCAACAACCTCCACCTCGTCGAGGTAATCGGAGGGTTTGAACCCGGTGGCGAAGACCACGATGTCCACCTCGTGTTCAACACCGTACTTGTCGATGATCCCCTTCTCGGAGAACCGCTCGATCCCGGCGGTAACCACGGTGGTGCGCTCGGACTTGAGGGCAGCGGCCCACACCCCGTTGTCACGCAGCATCCGCTTGGCTCCCGGCGGATAGTTCGGGATGGCGGTCTCCAGCAGTTCCGGATGGTCGGCGAACTGCTCCTCTAAGCGCTCGATCAGCACTTCGCGGACTTCCTGGTTCTTGGCCGAAACACTCAAAGGCGCACCCTGCCATCCGTCCTCGGCGGTAACCGTGTGCATGCGGCCGGGGATTCCCTGAAGCGTCACCCACAGGCGGTACCACTGGGCGTAGTGGGGAACTTTGCGCCGCAGCCAATCGAAGGTGTCACTGACGCCGTCGTGATAGCTCGGAGCAGGAAGCATCCACGGTGCGCTGCGCTGGAAGAGCACCAGCCCGGAGACTCCGTCAGCGAGCGCGGGCACAATCTGGTAGGCGCTGGCGCCGGTGCCGATGACTGCCACGCGCTTTCCGCGGTAGTCCACGCCGTGCGACCACTCCTGCGAGTGCATGGTTACCCCGCCGTACAGTTCCGCACCGGCGAAGTCGGGGATGTTGGGCCGGTCCAGTTGGCCGAGGGCACTTACGACGGCGGCAAAGGTGCGGACCCGCTCCTGGCCGCCGCTAAGGCGGGTGGTCGCCTGCCAAGTGCGGGATTCTTCGTCCCACAACAAGCGGACAAGACGGGTGGAGAACTCAATGGATTCCACCACGCCTGCACGCTCGGCCACATCGCGGACATAATCCAAAACGTCTCCACCTTCAGCGAACTGGTGGGGCCAGTCACCACGCTGGGCGAAGGAATACGAATAGCCGAACGTGGGCGTGTCGAGACGGACCCCCGGATAGGTGTTCTTCGCCCAGGTCCCGCCGAGGGTAGGGGCGTCCTCCACCACGGTGAAGGGCACACCCGCCTGTGCATACCGGTAGGCGGCGGCAATTCCGGCAATCCCGGCGCCGATGATCAGAACCGGGAAGCTGCGTCCCTCAGCTACCTCGTCGAAATGCCACTGTGGAGCTCCGCCCTTGTCCGGAGCGAGGTCGAGTTCATGCTTCAGTGACGCATACCAGTGCTCACGGCCACCCGTAAGGAAGGCCAGGAGCTCTGTTACGGTGCCGTCCTCCAGCAGGTCAACGCTATTGATCGCTTTGTCCCGCAGCTGGCGCAAGCCCTCCAAGGCCAGTGCCTTGGCGCGTCCCTGCTGGGCCGGTGACATGCCCCCTTGAGCATGGGGCTGGGTATCAACCGGGGTCAAGGGAGGCTGCAGATCGCTGCTGAGGAAAGAGGTGTCGCCGAGCGCCGCCGCGAGGGCGGCGAGCAGGACAGGAAGATCCGCCCGGGCGGCGATCTTTTCCAGTTCACCGTCGTCCTCGACGATCCGCTCTGAACTTGCTTCCCAATAGAGGTCGTCAAACCGCATCGTCTGAGACCTCATTTCCTGCATGCTGGGCATTTTTCCTCCTTGACTCGTCAGGACCGCGGCAGCGGACTGACGTATGAACGCAGTTTGTCGATCACGGCCTGCTCACCTTGCTCGGTGAACACGGCAGCGACGTAACGGTCGGGACGGACGAGAACGTTGTGCGGTGTGGACAACCCTGGAAGCGCGAGAACACTCCCGGCGTCCACCAGGACCCGCTCATCAGCGTTCCGGCGCGCCTCGTGGGAACTCCCCGTGAGCGTGATCCGGCGAGCCCCGAGCAAGGACCAGAACTTGCTGCTCTCGGACGTTCCTCCCCCGCCTGCCCCAAGTGTGATGAGCGCCCACCCACTCCCCAGATGTGAGTCGAGTGGCGCCGCCGATCCGTCATCATCAACTACGGACGGTTGGCTAAGGGCGAGCCCCACCCAGGCTCCGACTCGGCGATCAACACCGCGATGGGCCTTGATGGCCACACCGTTGCGGTAATCCGGCGGCGTGATGAACCGCATCGACCCCAGGTACCTGTACACGGCGGGAATCAGGCTGACCGTACGGAAGGCAACATCGCGGAGATTGGTCCGGAAGGCGCCCACGGCCATGACTACTGCACCGGTCCGGCGTGAAACCTTGACCATCTTGGCCGCGTGGGTGCGACGTTCGGACTCGTAGGTGGACAGGAGGCGGTCCGTGCCCACACCGCGGAGCACTTCCAGCAGCTTCCAGCTCAGGTTCAGGGCGTCCCGCAGGCCTGCGTTCAATCCTTGTCCCGAGAAGGGAGGCATCAAGTGTGCGGCATCCCCGATCAGGAAAGCGCGTCCCGAACGGTAGGTGCGTGCCAGCCGCTGATGGGCGACATAGACCACGGCACGCCTGACGTCTTCGGCGCGGAGCTCCGGGTGGAAGGGCCTGGACAGCTCCAGGATCTTCTCCGGAGACGTCATTTCGTCCGCGTCTTCGTGATCGAACAGCATGAACTCAAGCCGCAGTCGGCCCTTGATTCCCGGAACCAGGACGTAGGGGCGGGTCCCGTTGCCATGGAACTCGGCGAAGGGTTCGCGTGCCCCGGGGACGTTGAGCAGGTCCACCACAATCCATCGTTCCTGCTGGGTGGAACCCACCAGGTCGATGCCCAGGCTCTCGCGGATAAAGCTGCGACCACCGTCTGCCCCGACAAGCCAGGATGCCGTCACGGTGCCGGCACCGGCGCCGGATTCGAAGCCGACTGTTGCCCCGTCGGCTTTCTGGCTGATGGAAGTTACCTCGGCACCGGCCAGGAACTCAATCCCTTGGTGGTTGTGGGCCTTGTTCCACAGCAGTTCTTCCAGCACGGGCTGGTCGAACTGCGACTTCGCAGGATGCCCGAGGCGGGAGGGAACAGGTGTGGACGACGCAAGTGGCCGGTCATTCAGCCCGAAGTAGCGGCTGCCGGTTCCCAAGAGCGATTCCGCTTTCAGCGCTTGCGCGAGGCCCAACCGGTCCATCGTCCGGAAGGTCTCATCAGCGATGCTGATAGCCCGCGGCAGGTCCGCCGGCGCCGTGGCGGTTTCGAGCAGCACAACGCGTGCACCGCCGTCGGCCAACAACAACGCCGCCGTCAGACCAACTGGCCCGGCCCCGACAACCGCAACATCGAAGTCATCCATAGTGTTTCCTCCACGCATCCCTAAGCAACGAGGACGTTGCGAAGGGTGCCGAGCTTGCCGACCTCAACCTCGACCACGTCACCGGGGACCAGGAATGTAGGGGGCTCCATGAAGAGTCCCACGCCGCCCGGTGTACCGGTGACAATGACGTCGCCCGGAGCCAGCGGGGTGAACGCGGTGACGTACTCGATGATGGCGGGGATATCGAAGATGAGGTCAGCGACGGCGGCGCGCTGACGAACCTCACCGTTGACGCGGGTTTCCACCACGAGCTCGGTGACGTCGCCGACTTCCTCGGCGGACATGAAGTAGGGACCGAAGGCTCCGCTGAGCGGGAAGTTCTTGCCCGGGGTCCACTGACCCGTGTGGCGCTGCCAGTCGCGGGCGCTGAAGTCATTGAATGCGGCGTAGCCGGCAATGTAGTTCCAGGCGTCTTCGGGCTTGACGTGGTCGGCGTGGGCACCGATCACCAGAGCAACCTCACCTTCGTAGTCGTACATGGAGCTTTCGGCGGGAATCGGCAGGTCTGCGCCGTGGGCAGCCAGGGTATCGGAGAAGCGTGCGAAGACGGTGGGCTTGCCGACCGAGTCGCGTCCCGTTTCCTCTTGGTGGCTCCGGTAATTAACGCCGATGCAGATGACCTTGCCAGGAGCCGACAGGACGGGGAGGAAGGTGGTCCCTTCAACGGGCTGGGCCGGCGCCTCGTCCTTCTCCAGGGGAGCTGACAGCAGGCCTTCCTGGATGGCCTGCTGCAGTGAGGGGCCGACGTCGGCACCACTGGGACCAAGGTCCAACAGCTCTCCGTTGGCTTCAAGACCCCACGTGGGCTGGCCTTCCTGGTTCAAGTAACTCGCGTAGCGCATGTGAATCCTTTCTAGTGCCGGCACCATTGCCTGCGGCTTGCCGGTATTTCAACCTTAGGTTCAATGCATTCTTAGGTCAAGAATGCATTCCATACGCATGAGTGCGTATGTGTAGTCTTGTCGTATGGCGCGACAAGCAAACGCAGAAACCATCAGCGAAGTGGTCCGGAGCAAGTTGCGGGCCGACATCTTTGCCGGGCAGTGGGCCCCGGGTACCAACCTCCAGGTCGGCGAACTCACGAAGCGGTATGCAGCCAGTTCCACGGTGGTCCGCGAAGCACTGGTACGCCTCGCTGGTGAAAAGCTGCTGCAGTTCCGGCCCAACAGAGGTTTCTTCGTCTCCGAATACACCCTTGAAGAATTGCGCGGCTTAAGTGAACTACGTTGCCGCGTAGAGGAATACGGCCTGACGCTGGCCATCGAACAGGGCGATGTTACCTGGGAGTCCGATCTTCTCGCGGTCCATCACCGCTTGGAACGGACCCCGCGCCGCACCAGCGAGGACCCGAACCACATTTCGGTTGACTGGTTCCTAGCCCACCAGGCGTTTCACGCAAAGTTGCTGGAAGCCTGCCCAGTTCCTTTGCTGCAGGACTTCGCAGCCACCCTTGGCGAGGCTACCGCCCTTTACCGCCTCTGGACCGCTCCGGACAAACGCGCCCAGTCCCGGGACATCGAAGCCGAGCACCGGGCTATCCTCGACGCCACCGTCGCCCGCGACGCCCCGACGGCCACCAAGCTTCTGCGTGAGCACTACATGCGAACGATCGATGTGATCGAAGAAGCCGAGTTTCACGCCGCCTCCGAAGCCGGGCTGCCCAAGGAGTAGGGCAACCCGGCCCATTCTCAGTTCAACGCAATGGGGAAGGCACCGTGCAAGCGGAAGTCTTCGCCGTTGTAGACGCCCCAGCGGTTGAACCAGGTCCGGTCGTCCTGGTCCCATTCGATCGGAGGACGTTCAACGTCGTGGATCTGTTCCAGGTCGGTGTACAGCTCCACCACGGTGCCGTTGGGCTCGACGTAGTACGCCGCGATGTTGTGTCCTGCGCCGTGGCGCACGGGGCCCCAGATCAACCGACGACCTTTGGCGAACAACCTGTCACCCAGACGGCCGAGGTCTGCGATCGACTGGGTCTGCCACGCGTGATGGTGCAGGGAACCGCGGCCCTTGATCAGGGCAATACCGTGATGATCCGGGTTGCACCGCAGGAAGTACGCGAAGTCCTGGCCAATGACATCGGAAACCTTGAAGCCGAAGAACTCCACCAGGAAGTCCTTCATTAAGCCGGGGTTCTGGGGATGGATATTAATGTGGCCATACCGGTCCGGGCCAAAGGATGCGGGACCGTGCCGGAAGTCCTTCATCCCAACGTAGACGTGGTAGACGTAGCCCTCCGGGCCGAGGACAGCGAAGCCTTCGCCGATCTCCCGCTCCAGTGGACTACGGGTCAGGATGGGGAACCCCGCCGCCTCCAGGCGCTTGCGGATGATTTCGAGCCCCTCCGGGCTGTCCGCAACAAGACCGATGTGGTCGATTCCGTCCTCTTCGCCTTTTACGTAAACCAACTCGTGGTGGCGGTCCGCGGCGGACAGGTAGGCACGCTTGTCATCGTTCAGCGTCATGCGCAGGCCGAGGACATCGGTAGCCAGTTCAAGGGACTCGTCGTAGTCCCGGGTTCGCATTGCGAGATAGCCCATTTCGGCAATCACACCAACTGCCATAGCTAAAGCCTTTCTCTAGATGTCCCACTCCTAAACGGACCGGGACGAGCCGCCATCCACTCGGATGTTCTGGCCTGTGATGTAGCTCGATTCCTCACCAGCGAGGAATCGGATGACGCGGGCTACTTCCTCGGAACTGGCAGCCCTGCGCAGTGGTATTCGGGTGGTCCATTCGGCCGGCACGGCGCCGGGGTCTTCCTTGGTAAAGCCCGGAAGGACACTGTTCATTCGGATTCCGGACGGACCGTACTCATCGGAATACAGCTTGGTGAAAGCGGCCAGGGCGGCGCGGAATGTGCCGGAAACCGGGTAGTTCGGATTGGGTTCGAAGGGGGAACTGGTGGAAACGTTCACCACCGATCCCCCGCCCGCGGCAAGCAGGTGAGGAGTGACGATCCGTGCCATGCGAATGACGCTCAGGAGGTACATCTCGTAGCCTTCGGCCCATTCGGCGTCGCTGATCCCGAGCACCGGCTTCCTGGCCGCATGGCCGGCACTATTGATGACGACGTCGATCCGTCCGTAGGTCTCCAGCGCCAAGTCCGTTACCAACTTCAGGTCAGCAACGGAACGGTTGGAACCAACCGCGCCCACCCCGCCGAGGCTGCGGGCCAATTCCATGGCACTGCCGGTGGGAGAAAGTGCCGCAATCCTGTACCCGTCAGCAGCCAAAGCCCTGGTTGCCGCACCCGCGATTCCGCGGCCACCGCCCACCACCAGCGCTACCTTGACTGGTGCTGTCACTCGTTGTCCGCCGCCTCTCCGAGCTCGGCATAGTGCTTGACGAGCTTGTCCATGGCCAGCGCCGAGAGCTCGGCCGCTTCGGCGAAGTCGATCTGGTCTCCCGCGGAGGCCGAGATGTAGAAACCGTCCGTAAGGGCTCGGCCCAGCATCACGACTTTCCGCGCAAGATCGGGCTTGGCACGGAGCGCTGCCTCCGGTAGCCCCGGAGTGACGGCCTTCACCATGAGTTCATACATCTGCTCGCGGACTTCCAAGTACTTCTGGCGGGCAGCGTTTCCTGCCAACCTCTTCTCCAAGGCAAAGAGCAGGCCAATGATCCAAAACGCTTCCTGCGCATGCTCGGGATCAGTGGAATTGGCGGCGGATCCGGCGATGCTGGTACGGAGGATGGCCCTGTTCTCTGGTCCACGGTGACGGGTCTGCCAGTTTTCGAAACAGTAGTCGATCAGTGCAGCAAACAGACCCTCCTTGTTTTCAAAGTGCCAGTAGACCGAACCGATCGGCAGGCCGGCAACCCGGGCCACCTCGGCCATGGTGGTGCCTTCGTAGCCGACTTTTACCGCCAGCTGGAGCACGGCCTCAAGGATGGCGCGTTCATTTTCCGGCGTGGACTGGTGGACGCGGCGACGCTTGCCGGTCTCACTCTTCCCATTGCTGCTGACGTCGGCGCTCGCACGGGGGCTCATGCGTGCAACTCCCCGCGCGTCGCAGTCCGCACTCCTCCGGGATTGATCTTGGCGAACTGTACTTCCTCGTAGACCTCATGGCGCAGCTCGCCGAAACGTGGAAGGGACCTGGTGTCCGCCTGGCTGCGAACGTCCGGAAGGTCGATGTGGAGGTCGGCCTGGACGATGGTCGGCGAGCTTGACAAGACCAGGACACGCTCCGCCAGGTAAACGGACTCATCGATGTCATGGGTGACGAAGAGGATGGTCATGTTGAGTCGCTTCCATACGTCCCGCACCAGGTCTTCGAGCTCCCCACGGGTCTGGGCGTCAACGGCCGCGAACGGTTCGTCCATGAGCAGGACGCTTGGGTTGGATGCCACGGCCCGGGCGATGGCCACGCGCTGCTGCATGCCGCCGGACAGCTGCCAAGGGTAGCTCTTGGTTGCATGGGAAAGGCTGACGGCCTCCAGCGCTTCACTGACACGTGCCTTTCGTTCGGCCTTGGGCACACCAGAGGTCTTCAGCGGCAACGCGACGTTCTCTTCCACGGTGAGCCAGGGGAAGAGGCTGCGGCTGTATTCCTGGAACACCACCGCCATGCCTTCGGCTGGACCCGAGACGCGCTTGCCGTCCAGCACCACCTCCCCGGAGGTGGGTTCGAGGAGTCCGGCGATGCATTTCAGCAGCGTCGTTTTCCCCGAGCCCGAAGGACCCACGAGGCAGGCAAACTCTCCGGCGTGCAGATCGAAGTTGAGTGACCTGACAGCCTCCACTTCGTTGCGGGAGCCTACGCCGTAGACCTTCCGAACCTGCTGGACACTGAGACGGACGTCCGACTTGTTAGCCGTCATTGGAGGCCTCCTTAAGACCGTAGTACCATCCCAAAACCCGCTTTTGGATCGCTTGGAATGCAACCGAGAGCAACACACCTATGATCCCCAGCAGGACGATTCCGCTCCACATTTCGGGGATTGCGACACGGTTTTGGAAGTTGATAATTGAGTAGCCAATGCCATCGGTCGAGGCGAACATTTCCGAAACKACCAGGAGGATGAGTCCCACGGCGAGGCTGTGCCGGATGCCGGCCATGATGAGCGGCATCGCTCCAGGCAGCACCAGGTAGCGGATGCGGTTGAAGCCACGGAGCCGGTAGACCAGCGAAGTGTTCTTCAGGACTTCATCGAGGGAGCGCACGCCTTCAACCGTATTCAGCAGGATGGGCCAGAGGCAGCCCAGGACGATCACCGTCACCTTCATCGTGTCATTAATGCCGATGAGCAGGAGCAGGACCGGGATGAGGATTGTTGAAGGGACCGCCCTGATGAACTCAAGTAGCGGTTCAAGGAGCCACCGAAGAGTTCGGGAGAGTCCGATGGCGATCCCGAGGACGACGCCGAGCACCAGGGAGATCGCGAGGCTAACCAGGAGCCGTCCCAGACTCGGGAGCACGTCCGTGAAGAACTTCTCGCTGAACCACACCTTGGCAAAAGTGTCGGCCAGTTTATCGGGCTTGGGAACAAAGAAATTGACGCCCTGGGCCGTTGCGGCCCACCAGATGGCTACAAGGATGACCGGCAGGCCCAACGACATGCCCAAACGCTTCAGGACAATCATGCCGCCACCTCCGAACGGACTGAGCTGTGCCAGAAGAGCACCTTTCGCTCGATGAAACGGAAAATCAGGTTTACGACGATTCCCAAAAGACCTGACGTAATGATCAGGGCGATCATCGCCGGCGGGTTGTCATTGAGCTGGGCCTGGGCAACAGCACGTCCGATGCCTGGTGTACCGACGATGAGCTCCGCGCTGATTGCCAGGATCAAGGCGACAGTCGCTGCCAGCCGGATGCCTGTCATCAGGTACGGCAGGAGGGTGGGGAGAACGAGGTACCGCACGCGCTGGAGCCACGTCATGCGCAGGGTGTGCACTGTGTCATCAGCAACTTTGTCGATGTCGGTGATGCCGTAAAGGACCTGGATCAGGACGATCCAGAAGCACCCGTAAACAACGATCAGGAGCTCGGCGCCGATCCTCGGGCCAAAAAGCAGTGCAGCCAAGGGAATCAGGCCTACAGCCGGAATCGGGCGGAGGAACTCGATGGTGGTATGCGTCGCCGACCGCAGGAATTTGCTCGAACCGATAAGCAGCCCCATCGCTACCCCACCCAGGGTGGCCATGATGAGTCCGAGGAACCAGGCCCACATGGTCTGGCCGACGGTGATCCAGAATTGGGTGAAGGTCAATGTGGTAAGGAATGTTGGGATGACCACCGATGGTGGTGGCAAGTGGTGCTGGCTGACCGGGCCGAACGCTGAGAAGGCTTCCCAGACGATGAGTGCGGCGAGGATGCCGGCGACACCCAGGACATACGGCCCAACAGCAGTCCACCGTGCAGCACGGCGGACCGAGTGTTCCCGCGTGGGCAGGGAGCGCACGGCCACGCGGCTCAGGGTTGGGGTTTGTGTTTCCACGGTTTCTTCTGCTCTCATTTGTGCGATCAGTTGACTGTCGGGGCCGCAGGGGGGAGCGGCCCCGACAGCGGCTTTATGGCTTCCAGATCACCTTGTCAACGTCCGGTTTGGTGCTGACAATGCCATACTTGACGAGCAGATCCGCGAAAAGCTGGATGGTCTCTTTCGAGATATCCGGGCTGTAAAGGGACAGCTGTGCCTTCTTCGCGGCTGCGGGGTCGGTTCCGAGGGCCGCCGGCATGGCGTCGCGGATCAGATCATTGTTTTCGACCAGGAAGGGCAGGGCCTCTTTCATGGCTTCAGTGAACCGCTTGACCTTGTCCGGATCGCTTTGCACCAGGTTGCCGCTGGAGATGGAAACCAGTTCGTTCGTGCCGAGGCCCGTGTCGTGGATGAAGTCACTGACCACCCGGCCGCCCTTGGACACCACCTGCTGCATGAAGGGAGAGCCTGCCATGCCGGCGTCGATCTGGCCTGCTTCGATCTGGGCTGCAACTTCCGGGAAGGACAACTGAACGAACGTCACCTTCTTCGGGTCGCCGCCGTCCTTGGCTACTGCTTCACGGATGCCGATCTCACCGATACCACCCAAGGCGTTCACCGAGACCTTTTTGCCTTCAAGATCGCGGGCAGACTTGATGTTTGATGAAGCTCCGACAACGACTGCCGTTGAATCTTCCACGATCTTGGGGTCGTTCTGGGTGACACCCTCAATAATTCGTACGTCCAGACCCTGCGTTGCTGCCGTCAGCGCCGTAACAGGGCTTGCCAGCATGAAGTCCAGTTCCCCGGTTGCCAGCGCCGGCAACTGTGCCGCGCTGCTGCCCGCACCCACTACCAGCTGCAAGTCGATTCCATGCTTTTCGAAGAAGCCTTTGTCCTTGGCGACTTGGAAAGCTGCCACGGTGTTGGACGGGAAAATTCCGTAGGTGACCTTGGTGAGTCCCTCGGATGTGCTTCCTGCTGCTGCCGGGGCACTCCCATCCACGGATCCGGATGCGCAGCCGCTGAGGGTCAATGCCAAGCCCAGGGCAGCAATGGTAGCTGTGCGGGTTTTCTTGATGTTCATGAGATTCGCTCTCCCTTGAGTGAACGCTGGGCGGGCTTTCCCGCCTACTGCCTGTGCTGGCGAGTTGCAGCAACAGTATTTTGTGAACTAAGCCTTTGTCAACGGATTATGCATTCTTATTATCATTATGCGTTTTGAGCAGCGAATGTGGCGTCGGCCACGCTGAAAACCTTGCCCAAGACCGCACTGAGTTCCTGTGCCAGGCACTCAGCAGCCACCACGTGGTCCGGCCGCACGATGATGGCAGAGAAGGGCCTCTCGTCGAACCAGGACTTCAGCAGGCCGCTTTCGTCGCCCACCACCCGCACGCCAGGCGCGGCCGCCGCTTTGGCCCACGGCAGCTGCGTGGCCGGAACTGCATGCACCAGGACACCGCCGAACCTCGCAAGCCTTTCTGCGTCAATCTCACTCACGAATGCCGTGGGATTGTTGTTCCAAACCACTACTCGCCACCCTTGGCCGGTGGCGTCGTCCAACAGGACCGACTCACCGTCCGCGTTTCGGACTGTGGGCTGCGGGAACAACGTTCCCACAGTACGGGGCGCGTCCTCCCTGTCGGGGAGAGACTTCCACGTGGGGAGCTTCGACGGAACCACAACGCCGTGATCGTATTTGGGCATCGGTTTGTAGCCTTGGCTGTTCAGGCGGGCACGGGCCTTGGGAAGCCGGTCCACCACGGCAGCAGCCATATCGCGGACAGCCGTGCGCAGCCTGTTGTGGTCCGTCACGAGATTCGCCATGTTCAGTGAAAGTGCCACCATGGCCTTCACGTGTTCACGGCGTTCGTCTTCGTAGGAATCAAGCAAGCGGTCGCCCGCTTTGCCCTGGACCACGGCTGCGAGTTTCCAGCCCAGGTTCAGGGCATCCCGAATGCCGGAGTTCCACCCCTGGCCAGCCACAACGGGCATGACGTGGGCGGCATCGCCCGCCAGCATGAAACGCCCCACGCGGAACTTCTCCGCAACGCGGGCGTGGTGGGCATACACCCGACGGCGGATGATGTCGAGGCTCGCGGGATCGGGCACATGGGGGGCCAAGAGGGAGAAGACGAACTCGTCGTCCTCGGCCACCTCTTCCGATTCCCCTTCGAACAGCGTGAACTCCCAGCGCCGGATACCGTGGGGCAGGCTAAGCGTTGCATAGCCGCGGCTGGGGTCTCCACCGAATACCGCATGCGGTGTGCCGATTGGATCGTTGGCGACGTCGATCACGAGTCCGCGCGTGGAGCGGGTTTCGCCTTCGAAGGCCAGCCCAAGATGCTGACGGGTCAGCGACCGGCCGCCGTCGCAACCCACGACGTAGCTGCCGCTAACCCGCTCCTCACCGGTGGGCGTGCTGACCGTGGCGGTGACGCCGTCGGAAGCAGACTCAAAAGCCTCAACGCGGCATCCGAAACGCACTTCGACGTGGGGGTACCGCGCCAGGCCTTCGAGCAGGGCCTTATCAACCAGGGGCTGGATAAAGCCGTTCCTTCGGGGCCAGCCGAACTCACGGGTGGTGGGATTGATCTCCGCCAGCACCTTGCGCTCGCCGTTGACGATCCGGATTTTCTGGTCCGGCACAGTGTGCGGCAGAACTTTGTCCACCAAACCAATGGTCTGCATGGTCCGGAGCGCCTCGTCGTCAATGCCGACGGCGCGCGGGTAGTCAATGAGTTCATCGCGGCCTTCAAAGACCACGGTGCTGACGCCAAACTGGCCAAGGAGGTTGGCCAGGGTCAAACCAACCGGACCGGCTCCGATGATAATTACGTCCTTGCGGTCGCTCATTTTGTGCCCCTCAGGGTCTTAATGGATTCCTGTGCCGCACGGCTAAGGAATACGAGGTCAATGCCGAGGCCGACATAGTCGACGAGTTCCCGGTCAAGAAGGTCTGCTGCATAGGCACCGGAGCCCGAATAGATACCCAGGGTCACGCCGTGTTCCCTCGCTAAGGCAGCCAGATGGACTATGGCCTCGCGGACGGGCCCATCTTCCCAGTCGCCCCTGCCCGGAAGGCCGAAAGACACGGCCAGGTCCGCCGGACCGATGTAGATGGAGTCCAGGCCGGGAGTCGTGACGATCTCCTCCGCGTTCTTTAGGCCGGCCACTGTTTCGATCTGGGCGATGGTGGACACTTCGCGGTTGCCTGCTTCGGTGTAGGACTCTCCCTTGTAGAGGGCAGGTCTGCTGGGACCGAGACTACGGTTGCCCACGCCGGGGTACTTAGTGGCTTCCACCAGCATTCGTGCCTGTTCGCCCGACTCGATGGTAGGGGCAATGATTCCGCGTGCACCGCTGTCGAGGAGACGAAGGATGGGGGCGGGATCAAGGCTTCCGACCCGCGCATAGCTGTAGGCGGAATCGCGGGGTGCGGCCCTCAGCATGGTGCAGGCTGATTCCAATCCAACTTCGCCGTGCTGCAAGTCGACCACCACGCCGTCGTAGCCGGCAGCCAGGGCCCACTCCGTGACGGAGAGCGAAGGGATTGCCTGGTGCAAGAGTGCGGGCGGCTTGCCGCCACGGCTCTCCCACTTCATGTCGCGGCGCTTTCCGTCAGGCGCTTGGCGTGCGCAGCAGCGTTCATTCCGCCAAAAATGGGGTTGATCTCGCGTCGCGCGATCTTCCACTCGCCGTCTACCGTGCGGTAGACCTCCCGGAACTCACCCACGCTGGCCGGCATCAGCGGGTTCTCCGAGGAGTCCCGGAATGTCAGGTACTGCGTCCAGCCATGGAGCTCCTCGCCTACCCATTCCAAACGGATGCCGCCGATGAGGTGGCGGCCCAAAACTCCTGTGACCTTGGCACGGCGTTCGCCCCAGGCCTTGATGGCATCACGGCCATCCATGTCGCCCAGGGGGCCCGTGGATACAGCGTCTTCCGTGTAAAGCTCCCAGGTTGTGTCCGCCTTGCCGTGATCGAGCCGCCACAACAATTCCGCGACGAGCGCCTCAATGGCCACCCTGGTTTCGAGCGTCACTTTACGCATGTGCAGGCCCCGTCAGGTGCGCGACGACGTCTCCGAACCCGTG
Organism: Pseudarthrobacter sp. 10T415; assembly: GCF_056394175.1. Lineage (NCBI taxonomy): Bacteria > Bacillati > Actinomycetota > Actinomycetes > Micrococcales > Micrococcaceae > Pseudarthrobacter > Pseudarthrobacter sp. 10T415. The sequence goes on from NZ_JBFTHJ010000001.1 coordinate 535,853, forward strand.
CGAGTATTTCGCGGAATACGTAACGTTGGGATCCCAGTCCACGATCAATCCGATGGATCCGGAGAGCAGGATTTCTCCGGCGCGGAGGGGCTTGCCGATCCGCAACGAAGTCTCCGCCAACCACTGAACTGCGTTGATGGGATCGCCCATGACGTTTCCGCCAACACCGCGCGTCAATTCTTCGTCGCCGCGGTAGAGGACCATCTCCACCTGCTTGAGATCGACTTCGCCATAAGGGATGCGGACCGAACCAGTGACGATTCCTTCGCAGGCCGCGTTGTCGGCGATTGTGTCAACGATGCCCATCTTGTAGCTGTGGTAGCGGTTATCAACCAGTTCCATTGCAGGCGTCACGTAGTCGATGGCGGCTTCCACTGATGCCAGGTCTGAATTCAGGATGTCCGACTTGAGGACGAACGCCAGCTCAGCTTCGATCTTGGGATGGAAGTACGCCGACGAGGGCCGCTCGACCGGGGATTCGAAGACCATGTTGTCGAGGATGATGCCGTAGTCAGGCTCGTCCACGCCGGCGCGCGCCTGTACAACGGGGTTGGTCAGGCCAACTTTCCGGCCAACACGACGGCGGCCTTCCGCGGCTTCGCGCTGCTGGGTAACGAGCTCGGAGATGCGGTAGGCGGCGTCCTTGTCCTTCTCCGGCAGCCGGTGGCGAACGAACTCGATAGGGGTGCGCGTTGTCCGCGCCTGGTAGAGATCGTCAGCGATCTCCGTAATGATGTCCGGCATCTCATCAGGCCTTTCTACTGAGGAAGTCGAGTGCTTTTTCGTTAAAGGTGCGGGGATCCTCCCACTGCGGCCAATGGGCGGCGTTGCGGATCAGCGCGAATTCGCCGTCCGGGATTGCCGCCGCCAGGGTCTCCCCCGTTGCCACGCCGCCGGTCGGCTCATGGTCCGTCCACACGAGCAAGGCCGGCACCGGGATGGCAGCGTAGTCTTCCTTGGTCACTTGGTTCCGCGCACGGATGTCCGGAACCTGGAGCGCCATGATGTGCTCCATGGAGGTGATGAAGCCCGGCCGGCTGTAGACGGCACGGCGTACTTCCACCAGTTCGTCCGTGATCTGTTCGGGATTGTGGATGACCACTTGAAGCCGTGCCTTGACGTTCTCGTAGCTGGGGTCTTCCACGGCCTTGCGGCTCACCGGGCTGACGCGATCCATGGATATAGGGCCCACCATGCGGCCGCCGGGAGCGCTCAGGACTATGGTTTGCAGGCGGTCGGGGTGGTGCGCAGCGAACTTGATGGCGATCCACCCACCGAGGGACTCGCCCAGGAGGTGCACACTACCCAGGCCGAGAACGTCCAAAAGAGCCAGGAGATGCTCCTCGTAGTCCGGAATTTCCAAGTCGGCTTCAGCCAGCGTTGAAAAGCCATGCCCTGGGTAGTCGTAACCGATGACCTTGTAGTTCTGCGCCAGCGCACGGATGTTGTGGGTCCACGCTTCGATGTGCCCGCTGGTGCCGTTGAGGAGGACCAGGGTTTGTTCTCCGGCGCCCACGGTCAGCACCCGCGTACGCCATGGTCCTACTTGGACATACTCAAGGGTGTGGGGAAAATCGGCAATCTCTCCCCACATGGTTACCTGGGTCATGAGTTCTGGGGAAGAGCAGCTGTGATGCCGAAACCTGCGCCCCACGTCCTGACCGGCCAATACCGGTCCACGACCATGTTGTAGGCGCCCGCCGTCGACAATGCGCTAAAGGCCGCGATCCAGGAACGCATCTCGTGCGCCGCGCTACCTCCTTCAGCGATGAATTCGTCGTTGTCCCAGCCGTCCACGTCACTCAGGGAACCCGAGCGGAGCACCTTCATCAGCTTTTGGTCCCATTCTTCGTTGAGGGGTGCACTGGATGCCCGGCCATCCGCGATTGCCTGGATGCCCTCGATGATCTTTCCTTCGCGGGCTGCCCGGTCCTCTCTGGACGGTGCATAAGAGACCAATCGCTGCTGGACAGGTTCCGGCGAGCCGTCGTACTCGGGAATCGGCGGGTTGTGGGAGAGCCCGCCGGAGGCCACAAGGAGAACGCGCTTATCCAGTTGCTGGGCAGCACGGCCCAGGGCCTCACCCATGAGGCGGATTCGGGCCATAGGAGTAAGGGGCTTGCCGAGGGCGTTCACAAACACGGGAACAAACGGATTGGCAAAGCCCGGGCCGAACAGGAATTCCAGCGGCTGCATGACGCCATGGTCAACTTCGAGACGCTCCGAACGGGCAATGTCGATCCCCTGCGCAATGGTGAGCGCGTGCAGCTCCCGTGCCGTCTCGGAATCCACCGGGAGGGGACCTTCACCGGTCCCGTAGTCCCCCACACCGACAGCCTGCGCCCCAATGGCGAACGGCGGCATCATCGAGTAGAGCACGCCGTTGAAGTGGTCCGGGCCGAAGATGACGGTGACGTCCGGGGCGAAGTCCTCAACGAACGAACGGACTTCTCCCAAGGCTTCATTTATTTCCGCGAAAATCGTCCCGCCCGGATCGACGTTCCCAAATGATGGCGCGTGTGACAACGCGGCAAGTGCAAGCGACATTGCTTTCCCTCTCAGTGACCTCGACCACATCTGGCCGTTCCCTAGAGTGTAGATTCTAGATTCGTCATTGGCAAGGTTTGACGCAAAGGCCGACATACCAGGCGGCATTGTCAACACCGGCCTGCTGGAGTCTCCGTCACCGTCGTGGCCAGGGACCCGATGCCGATCGCAGCCGTATTGCCGACTGCCCGGATCACCTCACTCTCTTGCGGGAACTGCACTCCCCGGAAGACGTCGGCCTAGACTTCGACATGGGCGATTGACCTGGAGGTTTCGGCCCCTCCCGCCCGCGTCCCACCGCCTATTGCTATCGAGAAGAGCAGATCATCAAAAACATCACGGTTCTCGTCGCCGGAGCCACCGGAGACCTTGGCCAACGCATCGTCAGCGAACTCCTGCTCCGCGACAGCCTGGTCCGGGTCTTGACACGCCCCGGAAGCGGGAAAGCCCATGCCATCTACGGCGGGAATGACCGGGTGGAGATACACGAGGTCGCCTACACAGATCCAGCCGGCCTCGTCTCAGCCCTGTCGGGCGTCGAAACAGTGATCTCGGCCGTGAGCGGTGCGCGTCCGGTGATCATCGACGCGCAGCGGGCGCTCCTCGCGGCCGCCATCGAAGCAGGGGTGGCACGTTTTATCCCATCGGATTACTCTGCGGATTATCGCCGGATCACCCCGGGCAGCAACCGGAATTTCGAGCTGCGTCGCGAGTTGGCCGCTGAACTCGACGCTGCCCCCATCCGCGTGACGTCAGTGCTGAACGGAGCGTTCGCAGACATGCTCACCGGGCAGGCGCCCATGATCCTGTTCGAGCGTCGCCGGATCCTGTTCTGGTCCTCACCGGACCAGATTCTCGACTTCACCACCAAGGACGACGTCGCACGCACCGTCGCTCTTGTCGCCCTCGACGAGGACGCGCCCCGCGTCGTCGAGATAGCCGGCGACCGGGTTACGGCGCGAAGTATCGCCCGCACCATGAGCGAGCTCACCGGAACGCCATTCTCCCTGCAGTGGGCCGGTACCACCGGTCTCTTAGCGGCCGCGAGCAAGATCGGCCGGCGTCTGTCCAGGGACCAAGACGAGACCTTCCCCGCGTGGCAGGGCATGCAGTACTTCGTCAGCATGTTCAGCGGCGAAGCGGAGCTCCGTCACGTCAACAACGACCGCTACGGCCCGCATGAATGGAACTCGGTCCGGAATGTCCTCGAAGCGCATCTGGGTTTCGACGTGATTGCCCCGACTATGGTGAGCCGGCCGCCAGCCTGACCGGTGCCATGCTCACCACTACAACAGCAGCCTGCACTCCACTTTGTCTTTGGTGTCCAGGGGGTAGCCGACGACGGCGGGAGTCGCCGTCGGGTTCAGCGACCGGTAGCTGGTGGTTCCGGGGGTAAAGCCCACCACTGATGCCTCATTGACGAGGAGCCTGCCCAGGTCGGCGAGCCCGTGCGCCGAACTCGTCGAAGCGCTCAAGATCCCCGTCGCACGATGACAGCGCAAGAGCACAACTGTCCGGGCCGGCGATTAGCGAAGAGGAACAGGAGGTGATCCTTCACCAGCAGAAGGCTGCAGCCGGACAGTATTGAACTCAACGCCCCCGGAAGTGGCTTGTCCTCCCGGGGGCGCTTCATGTGTGGGAGGCCTCCTCATCCGATCGCGTCCGGTCCAGCCCGTGCCCGCGCAGACTCAGGTCAAGGCAAGCTTCGTACCAATAAACAGTCCCCAGTTCAGGCACAGGAGTATCAAGGCGTCGGTAAAGAGCATCCAGCATCTGCGCCAGTTTCTCGTTGGACAAGCTGGAGATGAAGGCGTCAGGACCCTTGGGGTCCCTCATGAGTCTACGAAGCTGTAGGACTGGTGCTGATTGGCTGGGCGCCGTGAAGGCGTCCGGATCCTAATGCCGGTTCTCCCGGAACACGCTTCTACATCCGGCCGGAAGTCAGGTCTGCGTCGACGTTGGTATCAGCGCGGTTGGCTTTCAGTTCCTCGGTGTTGACCCATGGTGATGGTTCGGGTTTGGATGCCTTCCTGAACTGCCACACCGCTGCCCCGGCTCCTGCGCAGGCGATTCCTGTGAGTAACCACCAGATCCGCGACGGGGATTTCCTGGTCTGGATCGGGACCGGCGCAGCGGCTCGTGGCCCGACCCGCATGAGTTGTTCATGCACCCTGGGTGTGAGGGTCTCCACGCTGCCGGCCAGTTCATCTGCCAGCCGCCGCAACAGCGCCTGAAGCCGCGGGGAGGCGGTTTCGATTCCGGTATCCAGTCCGGCTACCGCTCTCTGGAGGGCTGCCTGGACCCCGGGGGTGGCCCATTCCCCGCCCTTGGCGAGCTGAGACTTGAGGTTCTCCGGAAGACGACGAACCTGCTCAGTTTCCGTCCGTGCTTTTGCTGTCCGCATTGGTGCCTCCTGTGGATGATCGTGGGGGCAGCTTAGGCGCGCCAGGACAGCTTGAAAAGAGCCTTTGGGGCTTTGACAGCGAGATTATGGCGGAGGCCAGCATAGAGACCCAACCGTCAGCGTGGACTACAAAACCCGGGGACACCGATCAGTTGCAAAGGGCGGCGATACCGTGGATCACCAGTTAAATTTGGCGTTGCCGGCGGGCGGAAAACGAAGCGTGTTGCACGATTCTTGGGCTTTCGGTGGAACTGGAGGCACCGGGTTATTGGATGCTGTCGCCCCTGTTGCTTCCTTGGCTGCGACGGGAATCGTGTCCGTAGAGGTCCGCCGTGACCTGGCTCTTTCGGGGAGGCGTCCCGGCGTGCTAACGATACGCGTCTGGTCGATGGACCATTAGTACGCCTCGGTCGCTGCATTGTCCAACACGTCGCCGGCCTTTCCCTGAACGGATCCCACGAGTAGGCGCCCTTCTGACCAGAGAACATGTTGGAACTCCGTGGGAGCCATGGGCAGCGCCGCTGGTGCCCGATGGATCAGGGAATGCCAGGCGAGCACGCCGCTGAAGCTGCCATTGGGCAATTCGAGGGAAAGCAGCAAGGCGACCCGGAAGGGGCCCGATCCAAGCATCTAGTTCCTCGTCGGCTCCGGAGTCGCTGAGTTCGGCATGCAGAACATCTTCCCGTCGGTCCAAAAGCCGCCGTTGATGCAGTCGAGAGGCACGTCCTTGTCATCGATGTGGAGTACGGCACCCTTCATCCTGTCGTATTTCGAGTTATCGAAGGTCAGCTCGACAGCGCCATCAGGAGACGTGCACCTGTATTCGACGGTCCAAGGGCTTTCGTCCTCGCATCTATTGAGCTTCTGCGTCACTCCGTTGCTGTCGACGTACTCCCAGTCTTTATCGCGATACTCGCCAACCTGGATCACAGAGTGCGGAACAGCCATGGCGTCCTCGCGCGTGAACGGCCGCTCATCGCACGATGAGGCCGTCAGCGTCAGCATGGCCAAGGCGGCTAAGCAGGCTGTTGTGGCGCGGTGCAAGCGCAACCCGGGCACCCCCTCTTACTCGCCCATCCCGGAGAGCCCGGGCAGACCTAATGCTAACCCGCCACCACGGGGTACCAGGCAGCGATCCTGGAGGCGACCCTAGGGGCGCACGCCGGGTTACCAGGGCCGGCGTTTCCTCCGAATCAAGCCTGCCAGCGACCCTCAAACCGAGGACACACAGGGCAGGTGTCCCCATAGCCCGCAAGTCTTCGATGCCCCAGCGCCTGTCAGCATTCCGGCAGTGATCTCGAAGGTTGCGTACACTGTAGGTGCCGGCGACTCCTACATGTCCGCCCTCATACTGGGACTCCTCACCCGCGGAACCGACGGCTGCGCACCCTCAGTCCTTGAACAGATTGGACGAACAGCGGCCGCTGCAGCCGCGATCACAATGTCCCGGTCAGGCGCCACCCCCCCGACCAGGGAAAGATGTTGCCGTTTGCCCCGGGATAGCACCTCAAAAGGAGAAGCAGTGAAAGAGCGCCAAAAGCTAATCTCATGGGACGATCCCGCACCTGGCGTGGCAGCGATGCCGGGCATGAGTGGCTTGGAATACATGCACTCGATGATGGGCAAAAAGCTGCCCCCCGCCCATGGGCCAACTACTGAATATGACGTTGGTCCATGCTGCGCAGGGAACAGCCACCTTCACCTGCGATCCGGATGAATCCCACTACAATCCGATCGGCACTGTTCACGGAGGGCTGGTGTGCACTCTCCTCGATTCAGCCCTGGGCTGCGCCGTACAGACAACACTGCCAAAGGGGCTTGGGTATACCTCCATCGAGATAAAGGTGAACTATCTTCGATCCGTGCGGGCCAACAGCGGCACGTTGACGTGTGTAGGCACCGTGTCCAAGGCAGGAAGGCGCGTAGCCTTCGCCGACGGAGCTGTCATTGACGCCAACGGAAAGCTGGTCGCGACTGCCACTGGGTCTCTCCTCGTCTTTCCCATCGAGGTATGACAAACAACGCCACCACTCCTCGGTTGAAGTGCACCCCAGGCGCAAGCAAGAATCAGAATTGAGTGTGAACACTGTTGTTTTTGGGACGGGTTCGGAGTACTGACCCACTCCTCGCAACGGTGAGCAGCGGCGCCCCTACTCACCGTTTCCTGATACAACGAGGCCCCTCGCGACTCTGTCGAAGGGGGCCTCGTAGCGTCCGGAGTCCTACAAACCGGCGGCGAAGCTGCTCACGCACTGCCCCTGGTTCTTGTACACGGGCGAAGGGCTCGTCTTCCAGCCATCGTTCTTGCACGCGTCTTTGCCGGTGGGCACCGCCACCCGGTACTCCTTTATGGTTCCGTCCGGGGCAGTCACGGTGACTACCGCCGTCGGGCTTTCCGCCGTTGCCTGCAGGACCGTCACCTTCGCGTTCGTGTCCAGCGGGTAGCCGACGACGGCGGGAGTCGCCGTCGGGGTCAGCGCCCGATAGTCGGTGGTTCCGGGAGAGAAGCCCACCACCGACGCCTGGTTGACGAGGAGCCTGCCGAGGTCGGCGAGCCCGGCGTCAGCCAAACGGGTTCCGGCGATGGCCACCTCAGCCACCTTGGTGTATGAGGCCGTGGTGACGAAGGAAACCCTGACGCCGCGGGTGGTCACTGGGTCAAAGGAGACCGTGATGGGCGATGTGATAGAGAGGCCAGTCACGGTCCCTGCCGATGTGTCTTTCCATGCGCCGTCGGCATCCTGGTACTGGACCCTGAGGCTTGTTGCAGCCTTCTCCGCAGACGTGACGGTCACCGATGAGACGGTGTAATCGCGTGCGAAGCCGTAGCTCAACGAATCGCCTACGCGGCCGCCGCTCACCCAGTTGGACCAGCGCGTGGAGGCGTTGGCGTCGCAGGTGTTCCTGGCGATGTACGAGCCCTCGGTGTAGGACGCTGTGGCTGTTGTGGCGGGGTCGTCCTTGCAGATGTTGGCTACAGGAACGTGGTCCACCACAATGACGGTCAGGGTGGCCGGGAGTCCGTTGGCGGTTCCGGAAACTGTCACCTTCCCTGTGGCTTGCAGCGAGGATTCGGTCACGGAAGACCAATCCCAACTGGCGGACAGCGGGTTTCGGGCAGGTCCGTCCGCGATCTGGCCAGGAACAGTAGCGGGAGCCAGGGCCTGCACGGAAGCCAGGGATGCGCCGGCACCAACAGTCACCGAAACGGGATCGGTAGCAATGTAAGCACCTACGGTGACGGTCAGGACAGCTTCGAATGCCTGACCATACGGGTCCACGCCGGAACCGTAAACCGTCACTTTGCCGGCTTTCTGCCAGGAGGCAGGGTCAACGGGCGTCCACGTCACGGCCAGCGGCCTGCCGGGGCCGGCCTCATATACGGGAGTGACGCTGGTGGGCAAAACGGGAGCTGTCCCCACGGGCGTGCTCATCTCAACGGGCGAGACACCCAGCAGCTTCAGATCGGCGATGTCAGTGAACGCCCATGCTTGATGCGGGCTGGCCAGAGCTGTTGCAGTGGTGCCCGTTGAGGAGGCCAGGGCAACAGGTGTCCCAGCCGCTGTCTGGTTGCCCGAAACCTGAAGGGCGATGGCAGCGGCGGCGTTCACCAGGGTCCATTGCCTGCCGTTTTCCGTCGTCACTATCCACTGTGCCGAAGGACTGGCTTTGGCCTGCTCCAGCGTCAGCGAAGCAAGCGAAGCCGCACCCGATTGGCTCCCGTTCAGCACGCCGCCGCTGCCGGTCAGAACCCGCCCGTCCGCGCCGGTGACAACCCAGCGGCGGTCGTTGGCGAACTCATCGCCGGAGTCCACTGCGTTGAAGGTCCAGATTTGCGGAGCAACACCCGCGGCATCCGAGCCCAGATCCTGGATCGATGCGCCGGTACCGGGGACCGCAGTCAGGTACTTGCCGCTCGCTTCGCCGCTGAGGTGGTAGCTATGGCCGTCCTGCACAGGTGCGGCGTCGCCCGAAACTCCGCTGACGCCGTCGACGACGAACGTCACCACAGACGCGGCAGGAACCTCAAGCGTCGCAGACTTCGTCCCGGCATTGACCGGCACCGGCGTGCCCTTGACCAGCGCGTTCTTCTCGATGTCGTCCAGCGGCGACTTGGTGGTGACCACAGGCGTGACCTTGGCGCCGGGCGCGATGCTGCCGAAGCGGCTGAGGTCTATGGTGACCTTCTCCGGCGTCGGCGTGTCATTGAAGTGGACCAGTGTGGCGCCGTTGCCGTCGGCCCGGAGGGCGCTGGCGGTTTTAGGGTCGTTGTTTTGGATGAGGAAGTCGCCCGGGCGGATGTAGTGCGTGAAGTTCCGGGTGGTGTTGTACTTCTGGTTGGTCAGGACCTTGCACTTGGCGGCGTCCGGGGTGTCGCCGTCGTTGATCCGGCGGTTCGAATAACCCTCGCGGCCGGCGTAGTTGCAGTCGAAGTCGATGTAGATGGAGCCCCAGCCCTTGTCTGCCTTCTCCTGTTTGTACGTGTCCTCCACGGGCTGCCAGAACACCCAGGCGTTGGGATCGAGTTCGCGGAGATCGTTGACCATGCGGCTCGCGATGCCCAGACCGTTGGTGATGTTGGAGCGGTCCCAGCCGCTGGTTGAGTCGCCCAGGGCGGGGTTGCCGGTCCAGAAACCGCCCACCTCGCTCATCCAGAGCGGCTTGTCCGTGGAGCCTGCCAGATCCCTGACACGGCGACGGTCATTGGTGCCATACGTGTGGACGTTGAGCTGTGCCACGGCGTCTTTGGCTTCCTGGCTGTAGCCGTTCCAGTTGGTCATGAACTTGGTGGGGTCGGTCTCGTCCATCGCGGAGATGACGGCGTCCGTGTTCCCCTTCGCCAACTCGGCTGCGAGAAGTTTGGTCACGCGGTCCTGGGCCGCCGGGTAGATCAGCGCACCCTCCTGCTTCTGCGTGTAGGTGGTGGGTGGCTTCCCGGTGGCGGCGTTGATGTCCGTGCCCCAGTAACCGGAGTTGGGCTCGTTAAAGGGATCGATGGTGTCCACCGTGATCCCGCTGCCGTTTTCGAGAAGTTCGACGGCGTGGCGCATGTAGGCGGCGAACTTGCCTTCCGCTTCGGGCAGCAGATTCTCGCCCTTGGCAGTGTTGACCTGACCGGACACGTACCCGCTCTTGGTCATGAACCACGGCGGCGAGTTGCTGAACGCTTCCCAGTGCGTGATCTGCTGGTCCTGGGCCAAACGCTCCACCCACCAGCGCTGGTTCTGATCGGCGTCGGGGTTGTAGGACGCAGGATCATCCGGGTTCCAGGCCTTGAGGAAAGCGAGTTTGTTGGCCTGGGCCTTATCGACACTCCCGTCCGGGTTGTACAGGTTGGACGCCGGCTGGCCGGGTGAAGCTTCAGTGACCGGTTTCCACCAGCCCTCCACTGCGCTGCCATCGTTGAGGTAGTCCTTGACGTCCGGGGCATTGCCGCCGCCCACGTTGTAGCGGGCAATATTGAGGTTCAGGCCGTCCTCACCGAAGACCTTCTGGTACAGCGCTTCGCGCAGCTCCGGTGAGTATCCCGCAGTCGCATTCGCGAACCAGACAAGGCTGGTGCCCCAGCCTTCAAAAGCTTCCCCGCGGCTGGCAGGGTTCGGTGTAACGGTGACGGCAGTTGAGTCTGCTGCCTGAGCTGCCGGCAGGAGGGCCAGGCCGGCAGCTGCGGTCACGGCTGCTGCCAGGGCGGCTACCGGCCTTCGGATTCTGTGTGCGGATAACGCCATGGAGGGACCTCATCGTCGGGGTGTCGGGTGCTGTGTGCCGGGAGCTTCAGGAAGGCCGGGCACCCCGAGACTACGAGCCTGAATCGGGGGTCACAATGCACTCGAACATGCTCGAACAAGGTTGATCCGAACCGTTCCGGGTTTTGCGCTCGCCGCCCTGTCATTTTCCAGGGTGCGATCACGAGCTGCGCTAACGGCCCGGGTAGACGACGGCTTTGAGTTGGCCTGGCTGCTTGCCGGCTTTGAGGGCCTCTTCGGACTCAGCGAGGGCAAACTTGCCGGTGACCAGGATGTCCAGGTCAACTTTTCGGTCAGCGATGAGCTGGATGGCCAGCGGCCAGGTGTTGGTGTAGCGGAAGACGCCGGAGAGCCAGATCTCCCGGTTCTGGATGAACGAGACGGGCAGCTCGACGTCGTCGGCACCCAGCCCCACCAGGATCACCCGTCCGGCCGGGGCCACTGCCTTGATCCCGGAACGGACCGCCTGCGGTGCGCCGGACGCGTCAATGAACGCGTCGACGTCGAGCCCTTCGACGCTGTCGGTCTTCGCGTTGATGGCGTGCGTGGCGCCGTGTTCCAAGGCGAACGCGAGCCGGTCTTCGGCAATGTCCGAAATGTAGATTTCGGTGGCACCGAAGGCCCGGGCGGCTTGGGCGGCGATAATGCCGATGGGGCCGGCGCCGGTGATCAGGACCCTACTGCCGGGCTTGATCTCCGCACGTTCGCAGGCCCAGAGGCCCACGGAGAGCGGTTCGATAAGGGCGGCTGCCTCGTCGCTGACGCTGTCCGGGATGTCGTAGGCGAAGTCGGACTGGATGGTGACGTATTCGGCGAAGGCGCCGTCGATCGGCGGGGTGGCGTAGAACTCGATGTCCGGGCAGAGGTTGTAGCGGCCTGCCTTGCACTGCTTGCACGTGCGGCAGGGGCGTTGGGGTTCGACGGCGACGCGCTGGCCGATGCGGGCGGGGTCAACGGAATTGCCGACGGCGGCGATCCGGCCGGAAAGTTCATGGCCGAGGATGAGCGGGTGGTCCACCACATACGGGCCGATCCGGCCGTGCTCGTAGTAGTGGACATCGCTGCCGCACACGCCGACGGCGGCAACCTGCACCAGGACCTGGTCGGCGTCGAGCTGCGGGAGGGGCAGGGTTTCCATCGCCATGTCGCCTTGGCTTTTGAGGATGTTGGCGCGCATCGTGGGGGGCAGTCCGGAGCCGGTGGCAGGTGACTGTGCGGTTGTTGTTGTCATCGAAGTAGTCCTTGAAAAAAATTTGTGGTGGGGAACTGGCGGGCTATTTGACAGCGCCGAGGGAGAGTCCCTGGACGAGTTTGTCCTGGGCGGCGAAGCCTGCGAAGAGCACAGGCAGGGAGATCACGACGGCGGCCGCGCAGACTTTGGCGAGGAAGAGTCCCTGCCCGGAGACAAAGCCGGTGAGGAAGACCGGGGCCGTGCCTGCGACAACGCCCGTGAGGACCCTGGCCAGGAGCAGTTCGTTCCAGCTGAAGATGAAGCAGATCAGCGCGGTGGCGGCGATTCCGGGCATAGCGACGGGGGCGATGATCTTGCGGAGGATGAGCAGGAGGTTGGCGCCGTCGATCTGGGCGGCTTCCAGCATTTCTTCCGGCACTTCGGCGAGGAACGAGCGCATCATCCAGACGGCGATGGGCAGGTTCATGGAGGTGTACATCAGGATCAGGAACCAGATGTTGTCCAAGGCCCCCACAGTTCTGGCGAAGAGGTAGAGCGGCAGGATCGCGGCGACGACCGGCATCATTTTGGTGGAGAGGAAGAAGAACATTACGTCGGTCCACTTCTTCACCGGCCGGATCGAGAGCGCGTAAGCGGCCGGGAAGGCCAGGAGCAGCACCAGGACCGTGGACAGGATCGAGGCAGTGGCGGAGTTGATCAACGACGGCCACGGGCTGACGCCGGAGGTTTCGCCGAAGAACTCCCGGTACGCGTCCAGGGTGAGATTCGCGGCGACAGACGGCGGGTTGGTGGCGGCGTCGGTCTCGGAGTGGAACGAGGTGAGGACCATCCACAGGACCGGGACGGCGAAGAGGAGGGCCAGCAGCCAGGCGGCGATGCCGGCGGCGGTGTTGTTGCGGGTGGGGTCCATGCGTGCCTTGCCCCGACGGCGGGTACGGCCGGTGTTGAGTGCGGTGGGACCCGGTGGTGTGTTCTGCGGTGCGGCGGGGGTGAGGGTGCTCATCGTGCTGCCTCCTTCTTGAAGAGTGAAAAGACGGTGCGAAGTGCGAAGGTGGCCACGATGATGGTGCCGATGACCACCACGACGCCGGCGGCGGAAGCCAGGCCGTATTCGTTGGCGAAGTAGAACGTCTGGTAGATGGCGTAGGGCAGGTTCGCGGTGCCCAGTCCCCCGGCAGTGAGGGTGAAGACGGCGTCGAAGTTCTGCACGATGTAGATCGCGCCGAGCAGCCCGCCGAGTTCCAGGTACTGGCGCAGGTGGGGCAGGGTCAGGTGGCGGAAGATCGCCCAGGGTGTGGCGCCGTCCATCTGGGCTGCTTCCACAGTGTCCATGGGGCGGGACTGCAGTCCTGCAAGGAGGATGAGCATCATGAAGGGTGTCCACTGCCACACCAGGGAAAGGATCACAGCCATCATCGGTGCCTGTGAAAGCAGGTCCAGCTGCGGCGCCGCTGTGATGCCGAACAGCGACCAGACCCAGGTCAGGATGCCGTTGATGAGGCCGTAGGTGGGGTTGAGCAGGGCGTGCTTCCAGATCAGGGCCGCGGCCACGGGGACCACCAGGAAAGGGGCGATCAGCAGGGTGCGGGCCAGGCCGCGGCCCATGAACTTCTTATCCAGCAGCAGGGCCAGGCCGAGTCCGATGAGCAGGCTGATGAGCACCACGGAAACAGTGAGGAGGATGGTGGTGAAGATTGCCTGGCGCAGGTCGGGATCGGTGAGGACTGTGGCGTAGTTTTCCAGGCCGGCGAAGGCGGTCTTGTCCGGGCTGAGGCTGTTCCAGTTCAAGAACGAGATGATCAGCGTCACCACGAATGGGAGTTGGGTGACGATGATGAGGAAGAGCAGGGCCGGGAGCAGTGGTGCACGCCGTGCCCAGGCCAGGGCGCGTTCACGTGACCTGGCGTTGCGGGATGGTTTGGCTGCGGTGTGTCCCGGGCGGGAGATGCGCGCCGTTGCGGTAGTCATGATGTTCTCCTGCGGTTCGGTTAAGGCTGCTTGTACTTGTCGCCGACTTTTTGGGCGGCTTGCTGACCCTTGGCCAGCGCGTCAGCCACAGACCCTTGGCCTGCGATGGCGGAGCTCACGCCTTGGGAGACGTTGGTGCCCAGGGCTGCGAATTCGGGGATGCCCACGAACTGGATGCCGACGGCGGGGCGTTCCTGGGCACCGGGGTTCTTGGGATCGGCGTTCTCGATGGCGAAGCGCTCGGCTTCGAAGAACGGCGCCGCCTTCTGGAATTCGGTGTTCTCGTAAGTGGAGATGCGCTTGCCGGATGGGACCTTGGCCCAGCCGAGCTTGTCCGCCACCAGGGCTTCGTAGTCCTTGGAGCTGGCCCAGGCGATGAATTTTTCTGCAGCGTCCTGTTTCCTGGACGCGGCCTGCATGGCCCACGACCAGGTCCAGAGCCAGCCGGAGGACTTGGTTTCCTTCACGGGTGCCTGGGCATAGCCGATCTTGCCCTTCACCGGGGAGTCCTCGGCTTCGAGGGCGCCGGCGGCCGATGTTGCGTCGTACCACATTGCGGTTTTGCTCTGGCTCATGTTGTTCAGGCACTCGGTGAACCCGGCCTGCGCGGCACCGGCTTCGCCGTGCTCGCGGACCAGCGTGGTGTAAAACTCGACTGCTTCGGTGAACTCCGGGGAGTTGACCTGCGCGTTCCAGTCCTTGTCGAACCAGGTCCCGCCGAAGGTGTTCACCACGGTGGTCAGCGGTGCGAAGACCTGGCCCCAGCCCGGTTGGCCGCGGAGGCAGATGCCTTTCATGCCAGGAGTTGCGCCGTCCACCTTAGCGGCGATGGCGGCGACCTCATCCCAGGTGGGCTTGGCAGGCATGGTCAGGCCCTTGGCGTCCAGGATGTCCTTGCGGTACATCAGGAAGGAGGACTCGCCGTAGAACGGTTCGCCGTAAAGCTTGCCGTCCTCACCGGTCAGGGACGCGGTGTAGGCGGGCAGGATGTCGTCCTGCTCAAAGCCAGGATCGGCAGCGACGTCGTCCAGCGGGGCGAGCCATCCATTGGCCGAGTAGAACGGGATCTCGTAGTTGGACAGCGAGGCAACATCGTACTGTCCCGCCTGGCTGGAGAACTCCTGGCTGATCTTAGCCCGGACATCGTTCTCCGGCAGGATGGTGTAGTTGACCCGGATTCCGGTTTCCTTAGTGAAGTTTTCTGCGGTGAGCCTCTGCAGGTCCTCCATCTGGGGGTTGTTCACCATCAGGACGCTGATGCTTTTCGGGTCTCCGGCGGAGTTGCCCCCGCCGGCACCTGCACAGGCCGAGACGCTCATGGCCATGCAGAGGACTCCGGCTGACAGGATTACGGCGCGCGTTTTCGGGCGCATTAAGGACTCCTTTGTTCTTCGGGGAGGTGCGGAGCCGAAATACCTTCACTGCTGCGCAGGGGCGTCGGCTAAACGTGGGCGGTCCATCGGGATCGGATTGGGCCGTTGAAGTACCTCAAGGGTAGGCCCGTGATGCGAGGCACAACTAGCGTCCTGGTTGCCGCTTTCTGATACTAATTTTCTGCCGTGCTTGACGTGTATCGCGCTACTCTGGGGAAGGACCTTGGAAAATGCGTCCAGAATGCATAGGCGCCCGATGGTACGGAGAACCACCATGACTGCCGCGAACACTGCCGATGGAGCCGCCGCCCGGCTGGCCGAGCGGCTGCTGGGCATGCGCGCCAACCGTGAGATAGTTCCACCCGATCCCAAACACTCGGTGCGGTGGGTGGAGCACAGCTATCCCAGTCCAGTGGCACGCTGGAACTACCACCCCGAGTACGAAATCCACCTGATCCGCAAAGGCACAGGCAAGTTCATTGTGGGAGACCACATCGGCACGTTCGAGGCAGGCCATGTGTCTCTCGTCGGATCCGGGCTGCCGCACGACTGGGTCAGCGACCTCGAAGCCGGCGAAGTGCTGGAGAACAGGGACGCAGTGATCCAGTTCGACGGAAAATGGGTGGAACAGACGGCTGAACTGGTCCCTGAAATGGCCGAGGTGAAGCCCCTGCTCGAGCAATCCCAGCGGGGAATCGAATTTCTGGGACCCTCCGCGGCGGCGGCGGCCGCTTCGATCGAGGCGATGGGGGCCAGCGCCGGGCTGGCGCGGCTGGGCCACCTGATGGAACTCTTTGTGGTGCTGGCCCGGGCCCCGCAAAATGAACGACGCTACCTTGCCGACGATTGGTTCCGGCCCCAGCTCGACGGGCAGGCGGCTGCGGTTGTGGACATTGTCCTGGAGTACGTCTTCAGCAACCATGCCGGCAGCGTGAAGATGTCCGAGGCCGCGGAACTGGTGGGTATGACAGAGCCGACCTTTTCGAAGTACTTCAAACGCGCCACGGGCCAGAACTTCAGCGACCTTGTCAGAAAACTCCGGCTGGCCCATGCCAGGCGGCTCCTGGAGCACAGTGACAAGGCTGTTTCCGAGATCTGCTACGAGGTCGGTTTCTCGAATCTGTCCAACTTCAACAGGCATTTTCTCAACGACGCGGGTGAAACTCCGCGGCAGTTCCGGCAGCGTGTCCAGCTCTGAAGGTTTTGCAGCGGCAGCATCGCCCTCATCGTTTTGATGGTGATGCTGTGGGGCCCTCGGGTCAATGATCCGCGTGCAACTCTTCATTGTCACGGGTTCTCCAGCACCGACGGCGAAGGTCTGGCCAAGGACGACCCGAATCACCCGGATGAATGGGGGGTCTTCGTGGGTTGGTGGCCCGGCAAATATGTGCCGACGGACTCATGCGCGTGGCTGGACGCGCTCGTCGAGGTCGGTCCGTCGCCTGATGTCTTCGTTGACGCGATCACGGCGCAGACGTCAACGGCAAGCACTCCCCCCGTCAGGGTCATGTTGGGCGGTTACTCCGGCGTGGAGTTCGACCACGCCGTCAAGGGCGACGTGGACATCACAGCCTGCGACCGCGGCAAGTTCTGCATCCACTCATCACTCTCCCACGAATGCACACGCTGGTACTCGAGCGCCGCTGAACGCGAAACCTACCGGGTGGTCGACATGAACGGCCAGCGCGGAGTGCTTTGGGTGGTCCAATTCCACGAATCGATCAATCCTGACCTGACAAGAGAGGCACGCGCCGTCTTCGACTCGATCGTGTTCAGCAAATGACCAGCCGATGCGTCAGGCGATCCCGCCAGCGGGCGCAGACTCCTACTCAGACCCACCCCAATGTGCCGTGGATGACGCAATAACCACGATCCCGACTACCTGAAAGAGCCCACGAAGCAGCCGTCGCCGCCCATCCAGCGTGGGCTGCCCTGGGCCACGACGCCCGGTCCGCCGCGCTCCTGAAAGCAGCCGACGCCGTCGAACCCTCCGCCGAGGAACTCGCCCGGATAATCAGGTCGCTCATCGCTTCACCAGGGGCCCTTCGAACACGGCATTTCATGGCGATGCGGGCGATCAACCCGGCCTGGTACCGCAGCTGTATGGTTGTGCTGACGAGCAGTATCGGCACGTCCAACACGAGGAAAGCCACGAGGTGCAGGGGTGAACGAATATGAGGCTTCGCTGGTCATCAAGTCCGGAGCGGAACTATTGGCTTCGGCTTCTTCCGACCCCCGCTCGGAAGAAGGCTATGTAGCGGTCAAGGCCAATATCTCGGAAGCACTGGAGTGCATTGCCGAAGCGCTTGGCAACTTTGAAGCCAATTCGGGAGCGCCCAGCCGTTCGACCGGGTGGGTCCAGGACCTTCGCCGCGTAGCAGACGACTTGGCCAGTCGATAGCTGCGAATCGCGATGACAGCGAGCTACCGCGGCAGGCAACCTGCAGACCGCTTTGACAGGGCCGTGTTGGTCTTCAACCCGGGCAAGGCCGGCATGACCGCCAGGATCACCGACCTGCAACGGGAGCTTGCTGCTGGCATACCGGATCTGCAGGTGGATGTGCTGCCCACCGGCTTTGCGGGGCACGCACGGGACCTCGCACGGTCCGCCGCGGCCACAGGGTCCCCGCTCATTGTTTCAGTCAGCGGCGACGGCGGGTACAACGAGGTCGTCAATGGGGTGATGGACGTTCCAGGCAACAAAGCTGTGTGCACCGTCGTCGCGGCAGGTAACGCCAACGACCACCACCGCAGCATGCCTGACAGGCCACTGACGGAGGCTGTCCGGAACGACCCGGTCCGTCACATCGACCTGCTGCGCATTACCTTTGGGGATGGTCAGCGTGAACAGGTCCACTACGCCCACTCGTATATCGGCTTCGGGCTTACGCCGCTGATGGCAATCGGCATCGAGAGCGGCGGAAAGGGCAAAATCCTCGAACTCGTGTCCGTGGCACGCACGCTCACGCACCTAAGTCCGTTCGAGCTCGTCCGGGCAGACGGGGCCACCGCCCGATTGGACAGCCTGATACTGGCCAACATTTCGCGGATGGCAAAGTATGGGACAGTCAGCGAGTCCGTCGGCCCCGATGACGGCCGATTCGAGGTCGTGACGCTACCTCACTCCGGCCGCTGGAAGATGGCCCTGATGACCCTTCGGGCCGTTACCCTGGGACTCGGGAACCAACCAAGCGTCAGCCGATACGCCTTCGCCACACGGGACGCCGTTCCCTGCCAAATCGACGGCGAGGTCAGGCATCTTCCCGCCTCCACCACCGTTCTTGTGGAAAGCTCCAAGGGCGCCCTGGCGGTCATCTAAGCCATGCGTCCCTGGCCGCTACCCGGCAGGCCAGCCACCCGGGAGCCACTGCAGGGACGACGCATTCGTGACCCATCCTGCCGCCACACCTTCCACAATCGGCCCACACTTCGGGATCCGCTCGGCGGCTCCGAGGGCGGGTTAGGCCGGTACCTGTATCGTTCGAAGTCAGGAACCTCTCGGTTCCGCTACAGGAGCAATCATGGCTGACAAATCCCCCCGCCAAACAGCATCCAAGAAGTCCGCAAAAACCATCAAGGAAAAGCGCGCCGACAAAAAGGCCGCGGCGGCACCCCCCTCATCCGGGGACAAGGCCACCGCCAAGTCGACCAGCCCCACCAGGAAGTGACCGGCATGACCGGTTACCTAAGCCTCGGCGTCCTGTCCGGCACCCGAAAACCTGACGAACGGCGCCTGCCGATTCACCCGCTTCACCTGAGCCGGATCGACCCCGAAATCCGGCAGCACCTGATATTCGAGGAAGGTTACGGCGAGCGTTTCGGCCTGCCGGACTCCCACCTGGCACCACTCGTGGGCCGCATCGCCCCGCGGGCTCAACTGTTGGAGGAGGCCGACATCGTCCTCCTGCCCAAGCCGCAGCCCGAAGACCTCGCCGAACTCCATGACGGTCAGGTCCTCTGGGGTTGGCCGCACTGCGTCCAAGACCGGGCCATTACCCAGCTGGCGATCGACAAGAAACTCACGCTGATTGCTTTCGAGGCGATGAACCACTGGGCCAGCGATGGCGGATTCGGGCTGCACGTCTTCCACAAGAACAACGAACTGGCGGGCTACTGCTCCGTGCTGCACTCCCTGGCCCTGACCGGCTCCACTGGAGACTATGGCCCGCGACTCAGCGCCGTCGTCATCGGCTTCGGCGCAACAGCCCGAGGCGCCGTCACGGCCCTCAACGCCCACGGCATCCATGACGTCCAGGTCCTGACCAACCGCGGCATCGCCGCCGTGGGCTCGCCCATCCATTCCGTTCGGATCGTCCAGTTCGATCACGACCCCAAAGCACCCTTCCTCAGCGAGGTCATCACTGAACGAGGGCGGGTCCCACTGGCGCCCTTCCTCGCCGCCAGTGACATCGTGGTCAACTGCACCCTGCAAAACCCCAACGCACCCCTGACGTACCTGCGGGCCGAGGACCTGGACGCTTTCCGGCCCGGAAGCCTGATCGTGGATGTTTCCTGCGATGAAGGTATGGGCTTCAGCTGGGCGAAAACCACCACCTTCGCCGAACCGATGTTCACCGTTGGTGACCACATCGATTACTACGCGGTGGACCACAGCCCCTCATACCTCTGGAAATCCTCCAGCTGGGAGATCAGCGAAGCACTGCTGCCCTTCCTGGAAACCGTGATCACCGGCCCTACAGCGTGGACGGAAAACGAGACCATCAGCCGTGCGATCGAAATCCGCGACGGCGTGGTCCTGAACCAGGACGTGCTGCAGTTCCAGCACCGGCAGCGGGAATACCCGCACATCCCACTGCCCGCATAAAAGTCGACACCACTTCATCGCCTGCGGTGGGCGGTCGGTTTCCCGCTTGCTGCGGGCGGTTTGCTGGCCCGTGCATGTAAAGGGCGAACCTGCTGGGCTTGACTGACATGTGTGCAGGGCGCGGATCCCCGTCTTGTGCTTCTCACCTGTCCAGGCGTATCGCTCGTGCCAAACTTTCAGCTGAGAGAATTGCGATGGCGGCTAAGGGTAAGTGCACAACCGATGAGGAATAGCGCTGGGACTGAACTTCACAACGGAGTAGAGCCGTCAGTCATCACGCGTCTGAAAGCGGCCCAGGGGCTATTCGTCTGCTCTCTCAGCTGTTGGGTCGCCACCGGGGCTGGTTGCCCGGTTTATGATTTCCCGGGCGATGGCATGTACCTTCAGGTTCTTGTCCTGACTCATTTGGTTCATCAGCTCGTATGCTCTGTCCGCGCTGATCCCGGTTTTTCCCATGAGGATGCCCTTGGCTTGCTCGATGAAGTCCCGATTAAGCGCCGATGCGGCCACGGCTTCGGTGGCGAGCTGGTGCCGGTCGGTATGGATGGACTGCGTAATGTCAGCTACCGCGCCCCAAACGCCCACCGGTGTGCTGCCGTCGAGGATATAGTCCGCTGTCAAGAGCAGCTTGTGCTGCCGATCTTTACGGTCCCGGATGGAGATGTAAATCGAGGAAGGGCCACCATGGGACGACACATGATCCCAGTATGCCTGGACCGCTTCCCGGTCCTCAGGCTCAATATGGGCCAGCGCCATCTCCATTGACGGAACGACGTCCCCGCGCTCATAGCCGTAGATCCGGTAAAGCCCGTCAGACCAGTGAAACCGGTCATCGGCGAAGGAGTATTCGACCAGTCCCGTGGGGCAGTCAAGAAAAGCATGGTGCGGAAGGTTACTGGACGCACTCTCGCCCAGGGAAACATGGGATGACAAACAAGGACCATTCGACGCGACGGGAGCCAGCCCCCCTGCTGAGCCGGAATTCAAGAGATAGATTACAACAACCGCCCGGCAAGCATGACGCACAGGACGTGCGTCACGATTCGAGTCTGGGGATTGGCGCAGAACCCCCGTGAGGGGCGTTCGGGAAAAGACCAACGGGCATGCCCCGGGCCGGCTGCTGAAAGTCTGCCGCCCCTGGATGCCTTCTTCTTCATGCCGTATAAAGGTCAGCTGATGGAGCATCCTGCCCACAGGGACAACGCCGGGTTGTCCTCATTCATTTATGAGCAGTGAGCCGTGGTGCTTTAGCGGGTCCTGCGCAGAAATTCGGCAACGCTTGGCTCATACCAGAAGATGGCTGACGCTTCCGGACACGGACTATCAAGCTCCCGGTGAAGGGCGTCTAAACGGAGTGCCGGCTTTTCGAAGCGCACGACGGCGGTGAACCCGTCAGGGTGAGCGACTCGATGTAGCCGGGCAGCAGGGTGGCCCGTTCGGGAAGTTGTTCAGGGCATCGTCCCCCCTGTCCGGTCGCCGAGTAGCCCCCATCCTCACCGTTGAGGCCATAAGCTCTCTATCACGCTCCCGTCCTCTGACGAACACCGCGCAGGCACCGGACGTGTCCTGACGGTCCTTGCGGGGCCCCCGCTAGACTGGGCCGGTAAGGACGGATTGGGGGATCCAGAGCGGCTCAGACCGCTGCTCCGCTGGTCGGTCGCAGCCAGTGCAGCAAAGAGGGTTCCGTTGACATTTTTCCAGAGCTTCCCCGTTCCCCATTCTGAGCCCCGGCCGCGGTCAACCCGGCACGAACCGCCTCCGTGGATGGGGCCACCCACCTACTACGAGCTGCCCGCGGCCGTGCACTTGGGCAGGTTTCTGCACCGCAGTCCGAGCCTTGTCATGGCTGTTCGCAGTGCGGAAGTGTTCTCCACGGGCTGCTCCGTCAGCTTGTCCTGGCTCATCCGGCGCGGAGAGCAGGACGACGAGGACTGGTCTGCGCTGCACTCCATGTTCTTCCAGTTCGGCCCCGGCCCTCTCCGCGGCCAGACCCGAACGACGGGCCTGATGTTCGGCATCGAGCTCCCCGACGGGTCCAAGGCCAGCAGTGGGCTTCATAGCCCCTACGGATTCCGAGGCAATGAGAAGGAACCAGAGCCTCCAACGATCGTCCTGAACAATGGCGGCGGTGGCGGTGGGGAGGATGAACTGACCGGGACGGGCAACCTGTGGATATGGCCCCTGCCTCCCGCCGGAGAACTGCGTCTCCTGGCGCAGTGGCTCGACTTTGGGCTCCCGGAGACCTCCGTCGTCCTGGACGGCACAAAGCTGCGGGAGGCCGCCACCAACGTGCAAATGAATTGGCCCGAGAAAGGATCAGCATGATGCCCCTCGACAGCCTGGTCCTGACTGTGGTCATTGCGGCCGTCTTCTTCTACGTCCTCTACAGTGTCATCCGCGCCGCTGTACGTGACGGTATCCTCCAAGCGGACGGGCGGCGGGAGCAGAAGAGCCAGGTCGAGTTCACCAGCGGAGACGAGCGATGAGCGCACGTGCCTGGCTCGGCGCCATCACCGGGATGATTGTCGCAGTCTTTACAATTTCCTACGTTCTGGAGTTACTCGGGATGGCCCCTAACGGCACGGAAACCCGAATGGTCGTCGTTCTGCTCTCGGCGGCAACCTGGGCAATTGTCCGCTGGACCTCCAGTAGAAGGGGCGCCAACCCCACCTTGGACGTATAAGGGTGAAACGGGGCAAAGAGCCGTCGTGGCCCTGGAGCGAAGCGTGGCCCTGGGCAGTGGGCATTCTTGTGGTGACATTCTTCGTGCTCCCGTGGTCCCTCATGGAGGTTGGCCGCTGCGTCGATTACGTGCCCGGCTACGGGGAAAGCTTCTGTGAAAGTGGTCCTGTCATCGGACGGCCGGCCGCCACGATAGTAGGAGCCATGTCAGCCCTCCTCATCCTCTATTTCCTGTACCGGATAATCGGAGCCCTCGTGCGGCGGAGACGGATGGGCCGCCGTGAAGCGGCCCTGAAGGATCTGGTGGCGTTTAGTCAGCCCCTCACCGGCGTACGGAGCAGCATTGCCGGCAGCGGCCGAACTGGCGTCAGGCCCGTCATCCTCACAGTCCACCACCTCCAGCACGTGTTGGCACGCTACGTCGCCGGAGACCTGGACGATGCCTCCCTCGAGGAATGGGCCCAGACGGTCCAGTCACTGGATGACATCAGGTTCGATGCCAATGACCGGGACCTCATCGCCCAGGCAATCTTCGAGTTGTCGACCCCAGAGCCTTTCGAGCGCCTGCCTGCGATCGTTGCCAGGTTGCGCCTGAAACTGAATTCTCGCGGGAACGGCACGACGGGATAGCCAGCGAGTGGCGCACAGTCCTGCACTTTTCGGGTCGGCAATCCGCCCAGAGCGTATCGCCCCGCACACGCCCCCATAGGCTCAGGTCAAAAGCTGCGATGCCTCTCGGTGCTGCCCCTGGAAAGGACTCGCGACCCAGCAGGTCTACTCCCCCGCGATGCTCATCTTTCCGTTTCAGCAGGCAGCAGTCTTCGAGAGTCCGATCCGGTGGCTATCGGCCTGCGGCGGACGAGTCTACATCGTCGGAATGGTCTTCGTTGGACGTGACTTCCGGCGGTCGGGCCAGTTCCCCATACTTGATCGCTTTGAACAACCCGGTAGTTTCCTTTAGCCGTCGACGGCCTTCCGGTCCATGGATTTGAGTGCGGCGAGGCGGGCTTCCACTTCGGTCTGCTCGCCGAGGTCTTCAAGGGAGGCGAACTGGGCGTCCAGGGAAGAGGCGGCGATTTCCTGCTGGCCGCGGACGGTGGCTTCCTGGCGGCGGATGTTCTCCTCGTACCGGCCAATGGCCGACGTCGGGTCCCCGGTGTCCAGGGCCTTGAGGGCGTCGTTGACTTGGGATTGGGTGGCGGCGACCCGCGCCCGGTTGACCAGCTCGTTGCGCTTGGCGGTCAGCTCCCCGAGCTTGCCACGCATCTGGTCCAGGCCGCTCTTGAGTTTGTCGACGACCTCGTTCTGCGCGGCCAGGCCCGGCGCTTGGGCCTGGGCGGTGGTTTCGGCGGCCATCTGCCGCTGAAGAGCCAGCCGGGCAAGGGCATCGAACTTGTCCGCATCACCGCTGTTGCCGGCAGCCCGGAACTCGTCAGCCTTGCGGGACGCAGCGATCGCCTTGCTGCCCCAAGAGTTGGCTTCGTTCACGGCCCGGTTGTGGTCGTCTTCAGCCATCCGGAGGTTGCCGATCGTCTGCGCGACCGCGGCCTCTGCCTCGCGGATGTTGTTCGAGTAGTCACGGACCATCTGGTCAAGCAACTTCTGGGGATCCTCAGCCGAGTCCAAGAGGGCGTTCAGGTTAGCCTTGGCGAGCTGGGCGACGCGGGTGAAAATACTCTGCTTCACGAGGGTCTTTCTATCGGGGACAGCATTCGCATTCTATGTGTCCGGCTACAGCCGCGGCCAACGCCGGGACGGGGATACCTGCATGGTCACCCTTCGCGCGGCCGTCACTGCCTGGTCGAGTCCAGAACCAAGGTGTGGACCCCACAGGTGAGTTGCAGGCCGGTGATGGCATCGTTCAGTTGGCAGTGCTGGTCCTTCACCCGTGGCCCTCCGGAGAGTTCGGGTGCGCTGCGGATCCACTTGTAGTGGTGGGCGTCGTATTCGGTGTAGATGTCGACGGCATCACCGTCGAAACCGTCCTGCGTGACAAGAACTGACCGTCCGTCGGCTGCCGTGATCTTCATGGTGTCGCTGACCCCCAACGCGCCAAGGCCGGAGAAAAGAAGCATGAGGCCGAAGTACGGCACGCAGGCGACACCAGCGACGCCCGCGGCCCAGCCTACGACCCGCCGTGGGACCTTTCTTGGGATGCGCCTGATCAACGCCGGCAGAAGCGAGGACAGCCCGACAGCCCCGCAGAGGATTGCCACCACCAGAAACCACGAAGCGATGGAGTGCCCAGGGAAGCCAACGTAGAGGAGCAGCTTCTCCCTGGCACCAGCTCGGTATTCGTCGTAGATGGCTTGGTACGCCCAAGCGCAGAAAGCCGCTGCGATGATGAGGACGGTCCCCCACACTTCACGACGGGTCGGCCGCGTTCTCCAGCCAATCATCGGCGAAACTTCAGGCGGTCTGCCATGTCTGGGCCCCCGATCCAGTACAGGAGGTTCGTAGTCTTCTTGAGTAGCCAACCTGACTTTGGCCACTTGTTCAAACCCGCTTACTGACAGCCTTTCAAGATGCCGACCATGGCGTCGTGCTCTGCCTGGGTGATGCAGAGCTAGAAAGCACCGCCCACCAAAACAACCTCAGGATGCAATAAGTACGGAGTGACAACAGCAAACTTGCTTGGCTGCAACAGCTACGTCAATCACTGGAGGATAAGACCCGCCCGCTCGACTGCAGTCAGTCGATTAGCGCTACGCCGAACTCAGCGACGACGGCCCGCAATTCCCTGAGGTAGCTCTGCGCTTGGTCGGTGAGCGGAATCGCAGCGTGGCCGATCCAGCCGATCTCGATGCGTTCGTCAACGTCGAGCGGGATGGCAACGATCAAAGGGTCGAGCTGCCCGCTGATAATGCCGGTCGAGATTGTGTATCCGTGGAGCCCGATCATGAGGTTGAAAATTGTCGCACGGTCAGAGACCCGGATCTCCTGTTTGCTGGACAGGGTTGAGAGAATCTCCTCGGCGAAGTAAAAGGAGTTGTTCGCACCCTGATCGAAGGTAAGCCGCGGCAAGCCGGCGAGATCGGCGAGAGTTGCACGCTCTTTTGAGGCGAGCGGGTGGTTCCGTGAAATGAAAATGTGCGGATCGGCGAGGAAAAGCGGTGTGAACGCAAGCCCGGATTCCCGAAGCAGCTTGTCGATGATCTTCCGGTTGAAATCGTTCCGGTAGAGGATGCCTAACTCGCTGCGGAGCGTCCGGACATCCTCAATGATGTCCCAAGTGCGGGACTCCCGGAGCGAGAACTCGTATTCGGCCACCTCACTGGCCTTGACCATCCGGACGAAGGCGTCCACCGCGAACGAGTAGTGCTGCGTTGAGACCCCGAGCAGACGCCGCCTCGGTGGCCTGCCAAGGTAGCGCTGCTCGAGGAGAGCGAACTGCTCCACGACCTGCCTCGCATAGCCGAGGAACTCTACCCCGTCGGCGGTGAGGGTGACCCCGCGGGCGGAGCGAACCAGGAGCGCACGGCCCACCCGGGCCTCAAGGTCCTTCATCGCTGCGGACATTGTTGGCTGTGCTACGTAGAGAAGATCGGCAGCCGCGGAGATCGATCCCTCAGCTGCAACTTCAATAAAGTAGCGGAGCTGCTGCAGGGTCAGTCCGCTGGATAGCTGTGCCATAGGCAAAGTCTATATGAACGCATAGTAGCGCCTAGTTACCCGATACCCCCTGAAAGGTTGCACCATGGAGACGTCCCCTTCTGGAAGGCCGTCTCCGGCCCATCAACAACGGATTGGCAGCGCATGGCAGACGACTTTACCTTCAAGATCACCACCACCCGCTTCGACGAGGACTATTCCCCGTCGGAAGGCTCCAGGATCACCACGAATTTCGCCAACCTCGCACGGGGCGAGCACCGCCAGGAGAACCTCCGCAACGCCTTGACCATGATGCGGCGCCGCTTCAACGATCTCGCAGACTGGGACAACCCGGACCGGGACCGCTACACGCTCGAGCTTAATATCGTCTCCGTGCAGATACAGTTCACCGCGGAAGGTACGGATCAGCAGTTCCCCCTGTTCGAGGTTCTCGACATCCAGATCGTCGACCTGCTGAACGGGGTCCGCCACCAGGGGATTGTGGGGAACAATTTCTCCTCCTACGTCCGTGACTTTGACTTCAGCGTCGTACTGCCGGCCGCAGCAGGTGATTCCGGCAAGCCCACCGTTCCCGAGGACTTCGGCGATCTTCACGGCAAACTGTTCCAGCACTTCCTCGATTCCCCGGAATGCCAGGAACGCTTCCCGCAGCCGCCAGTGGTCTGTATCAGCGTCTCCACGAGCAAAACGTACCAGCGCACGGGGAACCGTCACCCGGTCCTGGGCGTCGAGTACCAGCAGGACGACTTCTCGCTGACGGACGCGTACTTCGCAAAGATGGGGCTGAAGGTCCGCTACTTCATGCCCCGAGGCAGCGTTGCGCCGCTCGCCTTCTATTTCCGCGGCGACCTGCTCAATGACTACTCCAACCTGCAGCTGATCGGCACGATCAGCACCATGGAGACGTTCCAGAAGATCTACCGCCCGGAGGTCTACAACGCGAACTCCGCCGCCGCCGTCGTCTACCAGCCGAGCCTGGGCGAGCAGGATTACTCGCGGACCCAGATCGCTTACGACCGCGTCGAGCGCAGCCAGCTTGCGATCACACAGGCGAAGTACACGGAGGAGCACTTCATCACGCCCCACAAGGATCTATTGGACCAGTGGACCGCCAACTACCCCGCCCTCGTCAACTGACCCACGGAGAATCGTCAATCATGAACACACTCTTGCCCACCACCGTTGTCGGTAGCTTGCCGAAACCATCGTGGCTCGCACAGCCTGAGACTCTTTGGTCCCCGTGGAAGCTGGAGGGAGATGCGCTGCGCGAGGGGAAAGAGGATGCGCTGCGCATCGCAATCCACGAGCAGAGCCGGCGCGGCATCGACATCGTCAGCGACGGCGAGCAAACCCGCCAGCACTTCGTCACGACCTTCATCGAGAATCTCAGCGGGGTCGACTTTGAACAGCGCAAGACTGTGCGCATCCGCGATCGCTATGACGCCAGCGTACCGACCGTCGTCGGGCCGGTGCACCGCGAGCGGCCGGTATTCGTGGAAGACGCAAAGTTCCTCCGCGCAACCACCGACAAGCCGATCAAATGGACGCTTCCCGGCCCAATGACGATGGTGGACACGCTTTACGATGACCACTACAAGAGCCGCGAGAAGCTGGCCTGGGAGTTCGCCACGATCCTCAACCAGGAGGCAAAAGAACTGGAGGCGGCCGGCGTGGACATCATCCAGTTCGACGAGCCCGCGTTCAATGTCTTCCTCGATGAGGTCAAGGACTGGGGCGTGGCTGCGCTTGAGAGAGCAGCGGAAGGGCTGCGCGCGGAGACCGCCGTGCATATCTGCTACGGCTACGGGATCAAGGCAAATAATGACTGGAAGGCGACGCTCGGCTCCCAGTGGCGGCAGTATGAAGAAACGTTCCCGCTGCTTCAGAGGTCCAGCATCGACATCATCTCTCTGGAATCCCAGAACTCCCACGTGCCCATGGACCTCATCGAGCTCCTGCGCGGCAAGAAGGTCATGCTCGGGGCAATCGACGTTGCAAGCGAGACCATCGAGACCCCGGAGGAGGTCGCCGACACCCTCCGCAAGGCCCTGCAGTTCGTCGATGCGGACAAGCTCATCCCCAGCTCCAACTGCGGCATGGCACCGTTTCCCCGGGACGTCGCACTGGCCAAGCTGAGTGCTCTCAGCGCAGGTACGAGCATCGTTCGGGAGGAACTCGCCCGCTCCGCCCCCAGGGCGTCATAACGATGTTTCACGCCTACCCGGCAGACACGTGGCTCGAGGCTCCGAAGCAAAGCGTGCCATCCTCCCTCTCGGCCGACGAATTCAAAGCACTGTTCCGTGGCCATCCGGGAGGTGTCGCTGTCGTCACGGCTGATGCCGGCGAAGGACCGGTGGCGCTGACAGTATCGTCGGTGGTTTCAGTGAGTGCGGAACCTCCGCTGCTGATTTTCTCGGTCTCGGCGCTGTCCTCTGCGTCCGAGGTTCTTTCACGCGCCGAAACGGTCGTGGTGCACCTGCTGGACGCGCACGACGTCGGCTTGGCGAAGTTTGGAGCGACCCCCGGCGTCGACCGCTTTGACCAGACGCACCGCTGGTCGGCCCTTGAAACCGGTGAAGCGGTGTATGACGATGTCCGCGCCTGGGTGCGCTGCGCCGTCATCAACCGCATGGAGGTGGGGACCTCCACCATCGTCGCCGTTCACGCCCTGGAATCCCGCGTGATGCGTGACGTCCAGGCGGGCGAACCCGGCGACGCTCTGGTCTACCACAACCGCTCATGGCACCGACTGGGCGAGCATTCCAAGCTTCGGGGCTGAGCGCCGCGCTAACCGTTCTGGGGAGAAAGCCGTAGGGCTTACGACGGCGGGAGGATGACTCCCGCCGTCGTCCTCGATAAAGTCGGTGCGTCCACCGCCTTCCCGCGGTTCCTCCAGCGGTAGCCCACGGGGGGCTTTCGGAGCCATGATGTCACTATGACTGATCCCCAACGGAAGCTGTCCACCGCCGAGCTTGCCGAAGCCGGACTCACCGGCTGGCACCTGACCGGTGACGCCCTCACCGCCACCTTCAGGACCCGAAAGTTCTCGACCGGCCTGGAGTTCGTCAACCGCATTGGCGCCTCCGCCGAGGAGGCCAACCACCATCCCGACCTCACGCTCACTTACCTGGAGGTCAGCGTCACTCTCTCAAGCCACGATGTCGGCGGGATTACCAGCCGCGACATCGACCTCGCCCGCACCATCAGCGGCCATGCCTCGGACCTCGGGGTCGCCGCCGCGGAGTGATTTGGCGCCGACAGGTCAGGTCTTAGTTCGATACACCGCATGGTGGTGTTCCAAAAGTTCGTGCTTGTGATGGAGCAAAAACTCATGCCTGTAGTGAAGTCCTACCCACGATGACGCAATAATCTCGTCGATAAAACTCGCTGGCTGCGACGGTGCTTGTTCAGTCTTGAGCACCGGCTCCGGCTCATTCGATGGTGTCCCGTTGATCGGACTGCTGGTGCGAAATAAGCGGTGCAGAATCATCGTCTCTCATCTCGGTCCATAGGTGGTGAGAGCAGGTGCCCGGACCAGATCCCGGTCGAGGACATTCCCGCGGAAGAAGAGGGCTGGGGAACTAGAAGGCTTTGAGGATGTCTTCGACGCGTTGTTTGGCGTCGCCGAAGAGCATTTGGGAGTTGTCACGGTAGAACAGTGGGTTCTGGACTCCGGCGTAGCCTGCGGCCATGGAGCGTTTGAACACGACGACATTTTCGGCTTCCCACACTTTGAGGACGGGCATTCCCGCGATGGGGCTGCCGGGGTCTTCTGCAGCGGCGGGGTTGACGGTGTCGTTGGCGCCGATGACCAGGACCACGGAGGTGCTGTCGAGGTCGTCATTGATTTCGTCCATTTCCAACACAATGTCGTAGGGGACCTTGGCTTCGGCAAGGAGGACGTTCATGTGCCCGGGCAGGCGTCCGGCGACGGGGTGGATTCCGAACCGGACGTTCACGCCCCGTTCGCGCAATTGGTGTGCGAGTTCGGCCACGGGGTATTGGGCCTGGGCGACTGCCATGCCGTAGCCGGGGGTGATCACGACTGACGAGGCGTTGGTGAGCATTTCGGCTGTTGCCTCGGCCGTAATTTCACGGTGCTCTCCCTGGTCTGTGTCTCCTTTGCTGGCGGGGGCGGCGATGCCGAAGCCGCCGGCGATCACGGAGATGAAGGACCGGTTCATGGCCTTGCACATGATGTAGGACAAGTAGGCGCCGGAGGAACCAACCAGTGCACCGGTGATGATCAGCAGGTCATTGTTCAGCAGGAAGCCTGCCGCGGCCGCGGCCCAGCCGGAGTAGCTGTTGAGCATGGACACGACGACGGGCATGTCGCCGCCGCCGATTGAGGCCACCAACTGCCACCCCAGTCCGAGGGCAAGCACCGTAACAACCACCAGGAGCCAGAGCTGGGAGTCATTGACGTACCAGACGGTCAATGCGACGAACACGGCGAGGGCGCCGAGGTTGATGGCGTTCTTGCCGGGCAGCATCAGCGGTGATGATTTCATCCGGGCCGACAGTTTCAGGAACGCCACGATGGAGCCGGTGAAGGTGACCGCTCCGATGAAGACGCCGATGAACACTTCGGCGTGGTGGACGTCCTTAAGGGCTCCGGTCAGGTCCGGGGCTTGAAGGTGGCCGTTCCAGCCAACGAGCACCGCGGCCAGTCCGACGAAGCTGTGCAGCAGCGCGATGAGCTCGGGCATGCCGGTCATCTCTACCACCCGGGCGCGCCAGA
The DNA here is from genome assembly GCF_056394175.1 of Pseudarthrobacter sp. 10T415. Taxonomy (NCBI): domain Bacteria; kingdom Bacillati; phylum Actinomycetota; class Actinomycetes; order Micrococcales; family Micrococcaceae; genus Pseudarthrobacter; species Pseudarthrobacter sp. 10T415. The sequence goes on from NZ_JBFTHJ010000001.1 coordinate 566,944, forward strand.
GCCCGATCGCACCGCCCACCAGGACCGCGGCGACGAGCAGGACAAGGCCGGTCAGGCCATGGTTTGTTCCCCAGGCACCTTGCAGGGTCAGCCAGACCGTGGCAGCCAACGCGATCACCATGCCGGTGATGCCGTAGATGACACCGGCCTTGGCTCTTTCGTGCTTGCTCAGCCCGGCCAGGCTGAGGATGAACAGCAGGGCCGCGACGACGTAGGCCGCCCCGGCGATGGATTCCGCGGTCAGCGGACCAGAGACAGCGTCAGGCAAAGTAAGGCTCCTCGAGATGATTTCAGTTGCTTCGGTGGCGGGGCTCATGAACGTGCCTTCCCGGCCGAGAACATGGCGAGCATGCGCCGGGTCACTGCGAAACCGCCAAAGATGTTGATGCTGGCCAGCAAGACTGCGACGGCCGCGAGGACCTGCACCACCGGGTTCTCCGAGGTGACCTGCAGCAGGGCACCGACCACGATGATCCCCGAGATTGCATTAGTGACAGACATCAGCGGGGTGTGCAGCGCGTGATGGACTTTCCCGATGACGTAAAAGCCCACCACGACCGAAAGCATCAGCACCGTGAAGTGCTGCGGCAGCGGCGCCGGGGCCACCGCGTTGATGCCAAAGAGGGCAGCGATCCCCGAGGCGAACAAAACCGCCTTGCCCGCAGGACTGAGGCCTTCCTTCTTCTTCGGCGCATTGGTTACTTCTGCCGTGGCCGGGGCCTGGGCGGCGGGGGCAGCGGAGACCTGCACCGGGGGCGGCGGCCAGGTCTTCTCACCCTCCCGAACCACAGTCACTGAACGCTGGACGACGTCGTCGAAGTCGATTCTCAGCTGACCGTCCTTCTCCGGGGTGAGGAGCTTCAGGAGGTTCAACAGGTTAGTTCCATACAGCTGTGAAGCCTGAGCCGGCAACCGGGCCGGCAGGTCCGTGTAGCCGAGGATGACTACACCGTTTTCGGTGACGGTCCGCTCCCCGGCCACCGAGCCTTCCACATTCCCGCCCTGGCCGGCAGCCATATCAACAATCACGCTGCCCGGCTTCATCCCAGCCACGTCATCGGCCGTGAGCAGCTTCGGCGCCGGCCGGCCCGGAATCAGGGCCGTGGTGATGATGATGTCCACATCCGCTGCCTGTTCGGAGTAGATCTCCGCTGCACGCCGGTTGTACGCCTCCGACGTTGCTTTGGCGTACCCATCCGAGGATTTCATCTCCTCCTCAACCTCTACCTTGAGGTAGGACCCGCCAATGGACTTCACCTGATCAGCGACCTCGGGCCGCGGATCCGTCGCGCGCACAATAGCGCCCAAGCTCGAGGCCGCACCGATCGCCGCCAGCCCGGCAACACCTGCACCCGCCACCAGGACCTTTGCCGGCGGGACTTTGCCCGCAGCGGTCACCTGGCCCGTAAAGAACCTGCCAAACTCGTGGGCCGCCTCAATCACGGCACGATACCCGGCGATATTCGCCATCGAACTGAGCACATCCATCGACTGCGCACGCGAAATCCGCGGGACAGCATCCAACGCCAGCGCCGTAATCGGACGCACCGCAAGCGCCTCCACCAGTTCCGGCCGCAAACTTGGGGCCAACATTCCAATCAGCGTCGCACCGTCAGCCAAACGGCCAATCTCGTCCTCCGAGGGTGGATTGATCCGCAGCACCACCTCGCTGCCCCACGCTTCATCAGCACCCACCACCGAGGCACCTGCAGATTCGTAGTCCTCGTCACGGAACGCTGAGGACTCCCCCGCACCCTTCTCGACCACAATCTCGTAGCCCAACTCCAACAACCGCTTCACCGTGGTGGGCGTCGCCGCCACCCGGCTCTCGCTGCCTAACTCGGCGACAATGCCAATACGTGTCACTATGATCTCTCTCTTTAACGTGTGATGCCCCGGTGAATACTGTTGCCGGGAGGCAGTAGGAAACTGTCCTGCTATCGAAGGCCAGCCGCCGCCGAGACGGACGACGCCGGGAGGCTGAGTAGCTGCGCGCCGTCCCCTGGGGGGTGGGGCTACTACCAGGCCGGGTTCGTCGTCCGCGAACGCCAGTCGCCTCTAGTTAGTTGATGCGGGCGGCGGTCCGTGGCTGAGCGCTGGCAGTATTGTTTGCACTCCGTCTGCGATTCGTAGATCGGGAAGCCGGGGTTCGGGTAGAGCACTTCCTGGCCCGAGTTCATGACCGCCTTCAGGAATTCCTTAATAACGGTCTTGCTTCCCGTCATCACCGCGACGCGTCCCGGGAGTAGCTGATACGCCGGCTGCCGTCGATAGCTTCTGCGGGGGCCTTGCGCCACTGCGGAATGCCAGGGCCAGGGCAGTACTCTCTATAGCTGTCCGCTATGGCCTGGTCCGTCGCTTCGACGATGTGTGGCCCTCCACACGGCCGCCGCTTGGGCGACGCTGATGGCGGGCTCTGAGCCCACACGATTAAGCCGACGCGCGTGTTCTTTCATGCCAATCCACTCCTCATTGAGCTGGTGGTCGAGCCGCGTATGGACCCAACCAAGCACTGATATATCTGTAATACTGCTAAAAACATATCAGATAGGTCATTGTCTCGCCAGCACCTATTGCGAACTGTTGGCGTCACAGAAACCGGTGCCGGTACGAAGACCGGCGGCCTAAACCCTGCGCTGGTGGACTTACTGATCCCGCTGGTGGGTAGTCTGTGAAAGCTCTATACCGCTCCCACATGCTCTTCAAGATCAGCCTGTACTCCTCGAGCGTGAGGAGCACAGCCTCGTCCTAGCCCTTCTCAGTGTTCGTGGCGGTGAAATGAAGCCACGAATGTTATGGATGGACTAGGGCGCCTTGCCCTTGGCCAACATCGACTTTACCTATTGCGCCATGACGCAATAGTCAAGCTCTTCCACAGGCACGCGACCAATAACCGGGTTGAATATGGAGATCGGGCTTGGTCTGAAACGTGTTTGTGGTTCCGCTCGATGGTCGGAACAAAAGATCGGTGTGTTTCTGGATGAGTCCCGCCACAGTGGGTGACGCTTTGAAACCGTACAACGCGCAGCATCGAACTGCGTTCCACAATTGTCGACCAAACGTGGTACAGGCACTGGTAGTTTTTTTCAAAGGAGCGGTTTCCAGCAGAGCGGGACCGACAATTTGGGGGGCAAAATCATGGGGCAGTCAAGCATGTCTAGCTGGAAGTCGTTCTGGGAGAAAGGCGGCTGGTGGCGGGCAGTGCTTTTGGCAGCCGTCTACTTTGTTCTCTACAATCTGTGCTCGCTGGCCTTCGGGCCGCTGCTCGCGGGTGTCGCTGACAAGGACGGCGCGGATTTCATCTTCTTCGCCGTAGCCCTGCCGGTTCTTGTGGGCTGCATCATGCTGGCCTTTTTCGGATGGTCGGTTGGTTGGCTGCGTGGGATATTTGCCCGTCAGCCGATCCGTGGCCGCGGCTGGATGTGGATTGCCGTTATCGCTGTTCTCGCGTTCAACGCCCTCCGATTCGCCACTATCGACTACAACTCTGCCGGTCTGGATATCGTGGCCACCTGGCTGCTGGCTGGCTTGTTCGTCGGCTTCGCCGAGGAGACTCTGACCCGTGGCTTCGTCATCAACCTTCTGCGCAGGGCACGCTACCGGGAAATCGATGTCGCGGTCATTTCAGCAGCCGTGTTCGCGGGACTGCACGCCGGCAATCTGCTCTCCGGGCAGTCACTCTTCGCCACCGCTTTCCAGGTGCTGTACACCTTCGCGTTCGGTATCTGCATGTATCTCGCATACCGCCTGACAGGGCGGTTGATCGTGCCGATCCTGCTGCACGCCAGCACCGATCCCAGTATTTTCTTGCTGACGGAGTACCCCACGGCGGGACCCCTGGCCATCATTGCCGGCCTGGGCAACATCGTGGTGATCTTCGTTGGGCTGCTGTCCCTGTTCTTTATCCGCGGGCGGGTTGAGGCGCCTGCATCCCGCGCAGCTTTGCAGACCCAGCCCTGACGACCCGCACAACCGGGTCAATCGCGTGCGAGGCAGGAAGAAGCGTCTTTCGGCTTCTGCAGGAGCGGATGATGCACAACGCAGGCCCCATCCGCGGCGGGTTGGGCGGATACAACAATGACCACGAATTCCTCGGCTACCGCCAATTCGTCCGACCCGAGAATACAAGGCCCGGCCTCCGAATCCGAAAGGCCTCCAGCAGGTCGCAGCAGTCAGTCGGCCTCAGGCCTAAGGACGCGCATCCAAAGTGGGTGCATTCTCAGACAGCCTGCTGACGCGCCCTGAAGTCCGCATCGTTTCTTTCAGGCACAAGGAGTCGGTGAGAACGTTCTCAGGAGCATCGTCGGCTACAAACTCGAGCATAATGTCCACGTTTTTTCCGTTAGCGTTCAGAACGTCTGTAACGGCCTCCCATAGGCCCTTTCGCGCGGCCAGCGGCAGCCGTTCTGTACTCGGCCACCAGGAGAAGGCGTGGACGCCCACGAGGTGCCCGATCACTTGGTGCAAGGATTCAAGGGCCTGTTCGTCGGTGAGGCCCACGGCGGGTTGCCAGTACGTGCCGACATTGGGCCGGTCCACGCGGCGGAGAAGCTCGAGGGTGCTGCCCGGGGTATCCGCCAACGTGGAGCCGTGGTACTCGAAGGCCAGCGTCTGTCCGCGGGTCTCCGCTAGCCCGGCTATACGTCGCGTGTCGTCGACGACGGCGTCCCACTGGGCTGCGGTCGCGCCGGCCGAACCCATATCACCGGCCCAGATCCGGATTCTGGGCGCACCCAGTCCTCCGGCGAGGGAAAGCACGTCCTCAAAGTTGGCAAAGGACCCGGCGCGGTAATAGGAACCGAGGGACATGACGTGTAGCCCGGCGGCCCGCGTGGCTTTGCGGGCCTTGGCCGCGGCGTCGATGTCATCTACGTGCACATCAGACCCCCACTCGATCCCGGTGAGCCCTGACGCAGCAGCGGCGCGAACGACGGCGTCAACGTCCAGGGCGCGAAGGGTCACCGAACACATTCCGGGGCTCAGCGTCATGTCGGGAACCTCTCTTCTGGTAATTGCAGCTTGACGCCCATCGTATGTTGGTTGTAGTTCACTTTGAACAAGTCGCACAGAAGTAAACATGAGATGAAGGGGAACCGTGCTAACCGACGACAGGCAAAACCAGATTCTCCGCGAGCTGGCACTCCGGGGATCCTTGAATGCAGCAGAATTTGCCAAACGGCTGGGGACCTCCGGGATGACGGTGCGGCGCGACCTCGCCTTTCTCGAAGGACAGGGCCTGCTGCAGCGTGTCCACGGCGGGGCTGTGGCCACGACGGCTCCCGGCCGTAACCCATTGAGCCAGGTCCATGGACACACCCCTGCCGCAGCCAGAGATTCCGGGGCCTCTCCCCTCGCCGGAAGGAACGCCGGGCCAGGTGGGCGACAGCGGCCACTGGCCACCCTTGGCATGATCGTCCCCACGGCCAGATACTATTTTCCCGGCGTCATCAGGGGCGCCGAGTCTGCGGCCCAGGAGCTGGGTGTCAGGCTGGTTCTGGGCGTCTCGAACTACTCCGCCGCCGAAGAGCAACGCCAAATTCAGCGGCTGTTGAAGAGCGGCGTCGATGGCCTGTTGGTGACGCCAAGTGGTGAATCCCTGGTAGATACACCGACTCTGGATCTCCTGGCCTCGGCGGACGTGCCCGTGGTCGTGATCGAGCGTTCCATCGACGGAGTCCTGGACGAGGGCCGGCTTGAGTCGGTCCGAAGCGACCACGTACGCGGGGCGGAACTCGCCGTCAACCACCTGGTAGCCCTGGGCCACCGCAACATCGCACTCTGTGTGCGCGAGAGCAGCCCAACTTCCTCACCCGTCAGCGAGGGCTACCGCAAGGCACTCCAGGCCGAGGGATTGCTGCATGATCCTGAACTGACCCGGGTCATCACACTTTCGGCAACCGATCCCGAAACGCTCCGCCAGGAACTGGACGGCATCGTTGCCAGCTTCATTGCCGCCGGCGCCACTGCCGCAATCGTCCACAATGACGAGGATGCCCTTATGTTCGCCGACCTGTGTGAAGCCCAGGGCCTGCACGTTCCGGGGGACTTGGCGCTGGTGGCATACGACGACGAAATTGCCTCTTTCGGAGCGGTGCCCATGAGCGCCGTAGCCCCGCCGAAATTTGATGTGGGATACCACGCCGTCCAGATGTGCCTTAACCGGCTGGGCCCCCGACGGGCTTCGAGCCTGGCCCTCCAGCGGGTCATCCTGTCCCCCACCCTGGTGGTCAGAGACTCAACCGCCAGTTGAGCATCGGCAATACCGACTCAACGGCCGGCGAACCACTCGGTCGTGTTCATTACTGTTCATTTCGTTGGCTTTGTTCATCTTTGCGGGTTTCATTGTTTTACACACTGTGGCACCGGCCACATCCCACCTTCGCATCGTGGAATTCAAGGGAGAACAATGAAGCGTCGCAAATTGCTCATCGGGGCGGCCAGCCTGGCCAGCAGCGCTTTGCTGCTCGCCGCCTGCGGAACGGGTCCCACACCTTCCGCGGCGCCATCGGCCGTCGAGGATCCGGCGGGCACGATCACCTTCTGGTCGGCACTGGCCGGCATGGACAAAGTGGCCGCAGCCTTCAACGCCAGCCAAAGCAAAATCACCGTCAATTTCGAGACTGTCCCCAATGCCGACAATGGCGGCTACGCCAAGCTTTCAACTGCGATTACCGCCGGTAACGGCCCTGACGTCTCAACGATCGAGTATCCGCAGCTGCCGCAGTTCGTCAGCAACGGCCAGGTCCAGCCGCTCGACGGACTCATCAATAAATCTTCCACCGTGGACAAGCTGGCCGACGAAATCAAGAGCATGGTCCAGTTCGGCGACAAGACGTACGGCCTGCCCTATGACGCGGCCCCCATGGTCATGTACTACCGCCAGGACATGCTGGCCAAGGCCGGCGTGGGAGTTCCCAAGACCTGGCAGGAATTCGAGGAGGCGGCCCTGAAGCTAAAGGCAGTTTCCCCGGACTCCTACCTTGCGAGCTTCAATCCCAACCAGGTACCGGCCATGGCTGGGTTGGCTTGGCAGGCAGGGGCCAAATGGTTCGGCACCTCGGACGACAGCTGGAAGGTTGGCGTTAATGACGGGGCTACCAGGAAGGTAGCCAGCTACTGGCAGAAGCTCATTGACAACAAGCTCGTTAAGGTATCCCAGGCCTACAGCGATGAGTGGAGCCTGGACCTGGCCACCGGGACCGTCGTTGGCGTGGTGGGCGCAAACTGGAGCGCCACGGGGATTCAGAAGCGGACGGAAGCCAGCGGACAGAAGGGACAGTGGGTCGCCGCGGAATTGCCGAACTGGGGAACCCCGGCCGGTGCCTTCTACGGCGGATCGAGCTTCAACGTCACCAAGAGCAGCAAGAACCCCGCAGCCGCCGCAAAGTTCATTGAGTACCTCACCACGAACCAGGAGGCCATCAAAGCCCGTGGAAACACCGGCTCCGCCTTCCTCGCCTTCCCTGGCCTGACCCCCGTTGCACAGGGGGCGTATGACGCCAGCTACTTCGGCAACGACATTTACGCCGTCTTCGACAAGGCCTACACCACAGTCAGCCCGGGCTGGCAGTGGGGCCCGAGCTGGGATCTTACCAATACAGCTCTCAAGGACGCCTTCGGCAATCTCGGCACCGGCGGCACCATCTCGAAGGCAGTGGACACGGCACAAACAGCAACTGTTGCGGGGCTAAGGCAGAACGGCCTTTCCGTCAAAGACTAGTTACACCCCCTGGGCTGCCTCTGTGGAGGCAGCCCAGGCAGTTAGGAGATCATCATGGCCGCTCAGGCCTTCACCACCCCCAAGGTCCGCAAGGGCAGTGCAGCCTCCGGAACCGGTGGGAAAACCGCGGCCCTCTTCCTGGTCCCGTTCTTCGCAGTATTCGCCATCGCCATGGTGGCACCGGTTGTCTACTCGATAGTGCTGAGCTTCTACGCCCAGCAGAAATCCGGCCTGGGGTTCGGTGAAGCGAGGACCAGCTTTGTGGGCCTCGAGAACTACCTTCAGGTCCTGCAGTCCGAATCGTTCGTCAGCGGCCTGGCACGGCTTGGCTTGTACTGCCTGATCTACATCCCCTCCATGGTCGGCGGCGCGGTGGTCTTTGCGCTGCTCCTGGATGCGACAGTGGCTCGTGCCCGCAAAATGTTCCAGCTGCTCGTCTTCCTCCCTCACGCGGTGCCGGGCGTCATTGCAGCCCTGATCTGGGCCTACCTCTATACACCCGGCATCAGCCCGCTGGTACAGGCGCTTCAGGGCGGCGGCATCCAGATCAACTTCCTCGATGCACACATGGTGTTGCCGGCAATCGTCAATATCGGCGTCTGGGAATGGACCGGTTACAACGTCATCATCCTGTTCACTGCACTGCAGGCAGTACCCAGGGAAATACTGGAAGCGGCACGGGTGGACGGTGCAGGCGAGGTGAGGACCGCCCTGTCCATCAAGTTCCCCCTCATCCTTCCGGCGCTGAGCGTGATCATGCTTTTCACCATCATTGGCACGCTGCAGCTCTTCACCGAGCCGTCCATCATCGCCAAAGCCACCCCGTCCATTACCAGTACCTGGGTACCCAACCTTTGGGCCTACGACGCGGCGTTCATCCGGCACAACCTCAACCAAGCCGCCGCCGCCTCCATCATCATCGCCGGGCTGGCAGCAATCCTGTCCCTGGTGGTCACCCGACTCAGTTCCAGGATCAACAACTCATGAGCACCAATACCCTTCCAGTGACCCCACCCCAGACGCCGCAGGCCACGGCAACGAAACGTACCCTGCACCGGACATCCACGGCACGCCAAGGCGGTTTTGGCAGCAAGCTCACAGTCAACGGACTGCTGGTCCTTGGCTCCCTCTACATGGTGGTCCCGGTCCTCTGGCTTCTCTTTGCCTCCACGAAGAACGCCGCGGACCTGTACGGCACCAGCGCCTACTCCCTGGGCAACTTTGCCCTCTTCGAAAACATCGCGGCAGTGGCCGCCCAGGACGGCGGCCTGTTCTTCCGGTGGATGGCGAACTCTGTCCTCTACGCCGGCTTTGGCGCTGTTGTGGGGAGCCTCATCTCCGTCATGGCCGGCTACGCCTTCGACAAGTTCCGCTTCCGCGGTAAGGACTCGCTCTTCGGATTCGTACTGGTTGGCGTCCTGATCCCCAACACGGCAACGGTGCTGCCCATGTACCTGCTGGCATCGCTCGTGGGAATGACCAACACCATCTGGGCCATCCTGATCCCCGTCCTTTGCAACCCGTTCGGGGTTTACCTCGCCCGCGTCTACGCCACCTCCTACGTCCCCGTGGAGACACTCGAAGCAGCGCGCATGGATGGCGCGGGGCCCATCCGCTCCTTCTTCTCCCTCGGCCTGCCCATGATGATGCCCGGATACATCACCATCGCCCTCTTCCAGTTCGTCGGCGTGTGGAACAACTTCATGCTCCCCCTGGTCATGTTGCAGGACCAACAACTGCTGCCAGTCAGCGTCGGTATCTCCATCTGGCAGGGCTACGCGGTCCCGCAGCCCGAGTTCGTCCCCTTGGTCATCACCGGTTCATTGCTGTCCATCATTCCGCTGCTGCTCGCCTTCATCATGCTGCAACGCTTTTGGAAGTCCGGTCTCACCGCAGGAGCCGTCAAGTGAACCCGCAGACCCTGAACGTCGCCCTGGCCATGGGCCCCGGCGTCGCGTCCAGGATCTTCTCCGCCCGGCACCTTGAATCCCTGCCCCCGGGCCTCCGGCTCCTGGACAGCGAACCCATGGAAGAGTTCGCGTCCCCCCGCTCGTTGGGACTCCTGGCCGAAACCGATATCCTCATAACCGGCTGGAACTGTGCCACGGTGAACACTGCCGTGCTGGACAGCGCCCCCCGCCTGCGGCATATCCTCCACGCCGGAGGCACTGTCAAAAACCATGTGGACAGCGCCTGCTGGACCCGCGGCATACAGGTCAGCACCGCGGCGGACGCCAACGCTATCCCGGTGGCAGAATACACCCTGGCCATGATCCTGCTCGCCAACAAAAGGGTCCTCCAAGTAGCCCGGACGCTGCACCGCACGCAGGCAGCAGTTGAACCGGACGGACTGTTCCCGGACATGGGCAACTACGGCAAGCGGGTCGGCATCATCGGTGCATCAAAAATCGGCAGGCACGTCATCCGCCTGCTCAAACCCTTTGAACTCGAAGTGGTGGTGGCAGACCCTTTCCTGACGGAGGCGGACGCCCAGGCCCTTGGTGTTGCCTCTATTGAATTGGAGGAACTGATGGAAACCAGCGACGTCGTCTCGCTGCATGCGCCCTCCCTCCCCTCCACCCTGAACCTGGTCAACGCCGGACTCATTGCCCGCCTGCGTAACGGATCGACCTTCATCAACACCGCCCGCGGCGAACTGGTGGACCAGGACGCGCTGCTGGCAAGGCTGGAGCGGGGCGAACTGTTCGCAGTCCTGGACGTCACCACGCCGTGGGTCCTGCCCGCGGATTCCGGCTACTACACCAACCCCAACGTCCTGCTGACCCCGCACCTCGCCGGGTCCCTCGGCACCGAGTTGAAACGGCTGGCGGCCACTGCTGTAGCCGAAGCGCAGCGCGTGTCCCAGGGCGAACCCCTCCGCTTCCCCGTCCAGGCCGCGGACCTGGCCTTCACCGCGTAACAAGCGCGCCGCCGTCGTACGTGGTACCCCCACGTGCCGCCGATACTTTCGTGCGTAAAAAAGGCACGACGGCGGCACCTTGCCCTCGCGCTCATCCCCCTTCGAAGCAAAGGAAGTTCAATGCAGAATTCCCACATCACCAGGCGGTCCGTCCTTCAGGCTGGCGGCGCAGCCGGCCTGGCTGCCGCGCTGGGCCTGGCCACGTCCGGACCGGCAGCGGCCACGGATAAGGCGACGGCGGCCGGCACCGCCGACATCGTGGATCTGGGTCCGGCAGTCGTGCAGTTCTCCCTTATGAGTTCCTTACTGGTGGGAGAAACCGTCTACATCGGGTCCCGCAACCTCGATCCGGTTCGGATCATCGCCTTCCACGTCCCCACCGGCAAGATCGTCGCCGAAACCGAATTGGCGACCGGATACAGCATCCAGGCCCTGGCAGCCGACATCACCGGCCGCTACCTCTACGCCGGTGTTCTGCAGAACGCCGGCGGCACCCAGGCAAACCTTTACCGCTGGGACCTGGCCACGCCATCCACGAAGGCGACGGCGATCGGCCGCATCGGCGACCGTGACGTGCGCGACCTCAGCGTGGCGCCCGATGGCCACCTGTACGCCGTGGGAGGTGGAAGCTCCACCAAACCAGCCCTGTGGGAGTACGACCCCGCGACGGGACAGGTCCTCAGCCTCGGGATCCCCGATACCGGAGCGACGCTTGCACGGGCCGTCGCCGCCACCAACAGAACAGTGTTCTTTGGTGCCGGCAGCACACTCGGCGGCGGCGGAAGCGCGGGCCGGGCCTGCCTCTGGGCTTACGACCGGGCCACGAAGACCTACACGCAGGTTACCCCGCCGGAGATGCTCGCCGATCCCAGCATCCGTGAACTGGCGGTCCTTGGCGATAAGCTCCTGGTCAGCTCCGCTGCCTCCACCCAGCAGTCGAAAATTGCCTTACTGGACCTGGGCAATCCCACCTCGTACACCGTGGCGACTTCCATCGGCAAGACAGCCAAAAACTTCACCAGCATCGGTGACCAGGTCTACTTCGCCAACGAAACGGGACTGTGCGCCTACTCCCGTGCCACGAACTCCGTCTCCCAACTGACCCTCAACGGCCCGTCCCTGGGCGAGATCTGGGGCGTGGACGCACTGAACAACACACTCCTTGCAACCTCCGGATACGGCTTCGTGGCCGAGATCAATCCCCGCACCTCAAGCATGGCAGTGACGGACCTTGGCGAAGCCGGCGCTTCCGCGAGTGCCCAGACGGTCATGGGCATCGCCGTCGGGGCAGGATTCGCATACGTTGGCGGCAACGGGGTGATCGCCCGCCACTCACTGAGCTCCGGAGAAGTGGTCAATCTGCAGTCCCAGGGCGAAGCAAAGGACGCCGTGATCGTGGATGGGGTCCTCTACACCGGACAGTACAACTCCCAGGGCATCTGGAAGTACAGCCCGCTCAGCGGCCAGCCGATCCACCAGGCTGCTGACTTCCCCGCCGCGCAAAACCGGCCGCTGGACGTCTGCTGGGACGACGTCAGCAGTCTCATGCTGGTCGCCGCCCAGTCCGACACCGAAGGCGGCGGATCGTTCTGGACCTACGACCCCGCTACCGGCGCCAAGCAGTGCTTCATCAACCCGGTCGACAACCGACAGCTCCTGCGCGCTGTGGCCACCCGAGAGGGCGTTTCCTATCTCGGCGCCGGGCTCCCCACCCTGGACGGCCCGGGCACCATCGTCGCCTTCGACCCCATCGCCGGCAAAGAGCTCTGGAGGATCGAACCGGGGATGGGAGCCGGCATCGCCGCCTTGGCCATCCAGGGACGACACCTCTACGGGCTGACCCGCAAGGGCGGCATCTTCGTGCTCGATATTCCCACGCGCAGAATAGTTCACCGGGCAGACATCAGCCCCCTGTCCTACGGATTCGGTGCTTTGGTAGCCAACCGCAGCGCCATCTATGGCGTTTCGGACACCAACGTGTTCCGCTTCGACCCCAAGACGTTCGGGGTGACAACTGTGCTCGCGGACACCAACGGCGGCTGGTACAGCGGGTCCCACATCACCAATGACGAAGACGGCTACCTCTACACCATGCGTGGCCGCAACCTCGTCCGGATTGATGACCACCCGAGGAAGTAGGAAGTCCTGATGTCACATCCAAGCGCTCCGGAACCATCAGACCTGCCAACAATGACAATCGGTGTGGACATTGGCGGGACCAAAACCGAAGCCGTTGCCATCGACCGGAACAACAACGTTCTGCACACCCGGCGCATCCCCACCGGCCACGGAAACCGGGAACTGCTTCGCACTCTGTTCGAGGTCATCGAAGACCTCCGAAGCGCCAGCGGTCTGTCAGGCTACTCCGTAGCCAACCTGGGCATCGGTATTCCCGGCACCGTTGACGCCACCGCAGGGGCCGTCTCAAATGCGGTGAACGTCCGCGTCAGCCATTTGCAGCTAGGCCCGCTCGCACACCGTGAGCTCGGACTCAACGTCCATATCGAAAACGACGTCAACGCCGCCGCTCTCGGCGCCCACCATCTCCTCTCCCCCGCCCCGGACTCCAAGGGGCTTTCCAGCGCCTACCTGAATTTGGGCACGGGCCTGGCTGCAGGGTTTATCAGCAACGGATCACTGGTCCGAGGCGCCTCGGGAGCGGCCGGCGAAATTGGTCACCTCCCTACAGGCCTGCACACGGATCGATGCCCGTGCGGTCAAACGGGCTGCCTGGAAATGCTTGCCTCGGGGTCCGGTATCGACCGTCAATGGGAGAGCGACGGCCCTTGGCCGGCAGTGTCGCTGTTCGACAAGGCACTTACCGGCGATCCACAGGCAAGGGTGATCCAGAACCGATTCTTCCAGGCCGCCGCCGCTGCGATCCGGATTCTCGGGCTCACCTATGATCCCGCCGCCGTCTACATCGGTGGAGGTCTGAACGCCCTCGGACAACCGCTGCTCAGCGGCCTCCGCCAGGAACTCGTGCGCGCCGAAATGCAGTCACCGTTCCTTGCCGGACTTGCCCTGGGGGAACGCGTCCGGCTCGTGCCGCCCGGTTTGCCCATCGGGGCAGTCGGGGCCGCAATCTCGGCTACCGCCTGACCAAGCCCGGCCCATCAAGCTTCAACTACCCGCCCCACCCTGCGAACCACGGAACCGAAAGACACAAACCATTGGAAATCATCATCCTCGCCACCCCCGCAGACGTTGCCCGCACGGCCGCCGATGTGATTGAACAGCAGGTCCGGCTCGGACCCGCTGTGCTCGGCCTGGCCACCGGCTCGACTCCGCTGGGCACGTATCGGGAGCTCATTGAACGTCACCGGAAGCACCGCGTGAGCTTTAACCAAACACAGGCTTTCCTACTCGATGAATACGTGGGCCTTCCCACCGCGCATCCGCAGTCCTACCACTCTGTCATCCGCGCCGACTTTACCGGCAGCGTCGACTTCCGCCCCGGCAGCGTGCACGGACTTAACGGGATGGCAGGTGACGCAGAAGCGGAAACCGCCGAGTATGAAGGCCGCATCGCAGCCGCTGGAGGCGTGGACGTGCAGCTCCTGGGGATTGGCGCGGACGGGCACCTGGGCTTCAACGAGCCCATGTCATCAATGTCTTCACGGACCAGGATCAAGACCCTCACCCGTCAGACCCGGCAAGACAACGCACGCTTCTTCACACACGTCGATGACGTACCGAACCACGTTCTGACACAGGGCCTGGGCACCATCCGCGAAGCCCGGCATCTGCTGCTGCTGGCCACTGGAAGGGCTAAGGCGGAAGCCGTCGCAGCTGCCGTAGAAGGCCCGGTGGCGGCCAGTTGCCCAGCATCGGCGTTGCAGCTGCACCCGCATGTCTCCGTTCTCGTCGATGAGGCGGCGGCCTCACAGCTGGCGCACCGTGAGTATTACTCAGACACCTACGGGCGCAAACCCGCCTGGCAGGGTCTCTGACCTTCCCCGCTGTGTTCCTGGGCCCCACCACCGTGCACGCTTCCACAGCCGCCGCGGATGAAGGGCGTCAAGGCGCGCACTGGCGGAACAGCAAGACGAAGAGTACCAGCACCGAGAGTGGGAGGCCTTTGGATGAGACGGGATTTGATACTTCGTGGCCACGTGGTCACCGGGAGCATGGATATTGACGACGGTCTTATCGCCGTCAGTGGCGACCGAATCTCCTACGCGGGCCCAGCCACAGAATTCCCCGGCAACCCCGGCAGGGCTGAAACAGCTGGACACTTGCTGATGCCGGGGCTGGTGGATCTGCATTGCCATGGAGCGTTCGGTTCCGACTTCTCGGAAGGGACCCTCGAGGGTTCCCGGGCCGCTGCCCGATACCTGCACAGCAAAGGGACCACCACGCTGCTCGCCAGCCTCGTAACAGCCCCACGGGAAGACCTGATCCGCAACCTCCAAACGCTTCAAACGCTAACCCATGAAGGCATCGTCGCCGGCTCGCATCTGGAAGGGCCGTTTCTCGCAGCCGGCCACTGCGGCGCGCACGACCCGGCCCTGCTGCTGGAGCCGGACCCGGCGCTGATGGCATCCCTGCTCACGGCGGCCGGCCCCTCACTGTCGACCATGACCCTTGCCGCCGAACTCCCCGGCGCCGCAGACCTGGTGAACATGCTCACTCAGCAAGGCGCCACCCCATCCCTGGGCCACACCGCGGCCGCCCACGCCGTCGCCACCGAATTTCTCGCCCACGCTGCCACCGGCCTAGGACTGTCAACGTCCTCGGCTGGCCGCCGACCCACCGTCACGCACCTCTTCAACGCAATGCCCGGCCTCCACCACCGATCCCCGGGCCCGGTCGCCGCCAGCCTAAGCGCCGCACAGGCCGGAAAGGCGGTCCTGGAACTCATCGCGGACGGGGTCCACCTCGCCCCCGAAACGGTGAAGCTGGTTTTCGATTCAGTCGGAGCAGACAACATCGCCCTGGTCACAGATTCCATGGCTGCCACCGGCCTGCAGGACGGCCATTACCAGCTCGGGAGCCTCGCCGTCACGGTGCAGCAAGGAATAGCCCGGCTGGACAGCAACGGCGCCATAGCCGGGGGCACCGCAACTTTGCTGGACGTTGTACGCACTGCGGTAGCAGCAGGTGTCCCGCTGCAGCACGCCGTGATGTCAGCGACCGCAGTACCGGCGGAAGTCTTGGGGCGGTCCGCCAACATCGGCGACCTGCGCCCAGGCATGTCGGCCGACATCGTTGTCGTTGACCACGACTTGAATCTCAGTGCGGTGTTTCGGCAAGGTGCGAGAATCGCTTCCCTGGAACGGAAAGCCGTATAGACAAAAACGGGCCAAGCAAACTCCCGATCTGCTAAAAGCCGCGCCAACCGCTGGCTTTTAGGTTAATGACGCACTAAACCAGCGGCCGTAAGAATCAGCGGTGCAGCCAGGACCGGCCCTGTTGGGCTACTCAATGAGGAGATCTCACATGTCTTTTTCCATGAATCGCCGTCAACTGCTGCAGACCGGCGGAGTTGCCGGATTGGCCGGCGCCTTTGCTTCGATGGCTTCCGGACCTGCCAATGCCGCGAAGCCTTTATCTGCGTCCGGGCCGCAGATCATTGACTTGGGACCCGCCGTCGTACAGTTTTCGCTGATGAGTTCGCTCTTGGTGGGCGATACCGTATACATCGGCTCACGGAACCTGAATCCCGTGCGGATCATCGGATTTCACCTGCCCACCGGGCGGGTGACGTCCAGGACCGATCTCGGCTCGGGTTACAGCATCCAGGCCCTGGCCGCCGATTCCTCGGGGCGGTATTTGTACGCCGGTGTGCTGCGGGACGGCGTCGACGGCAAGCCGAACATCTACCGCTGGGACCTGAGCACGCCTTCCTCTCCGGCGGTGGGTGTGGGCGAGACCGGCGACCGGGATATCCGGGCGTTGGCCGTGGCTCCCGATGGCAAGGTGTACGCGGCCGGCGGCGGCCTCACCACGAATGCGCCGTCCCTCTGGGAATACGATCCCGCCACGAATGCCACCACCAGTTGGGGAGTCCCTGACCCTGGAGCAACCATCGCCCAGGCCGTCGCAGCGACGGCGAACTACGTGTATTTCGGCACCGGCAGCACACTCGGCGGTGGCAACGGATCCAGCCCGGGCCGGTTGTTCGCCTTCGACCGGACCACGAAGACTTTCACCAACATTATCCCGGCGGAGCTCGCAGCCGGGGTCTCCGTGACGTCGCTCAGCCTGCTGGACGGGCAGCTCGGCGTCGGCGTGAAGGCACCGGGGAAGTCGGCGCTGATCAGCCTGGCCGATCATTCGAAGTACACCATCATTGCCAAGACCGGTGTCATGTTCCGGCAGCTGGGGAACCAGGTGTTCTTCGTCAAGGAACCCGGCGTGTGGTCCTACAACATGGCCACCAAGAAGATCACGCAGATCCTCACCGAGGACGTCGGCGCCATGTGGGGCCTGGACGTCTATCTTGATAAGGCCCTGACGGTCTCTTCCTACGATGTGATCGAGATCGACCCCGTGGCCAAGTCCGCGGTAAAGCGCAACCTTACCGAGGCCGGGGCTCCGGGTGGGCCGCAGCTGGGCATGGGCCTGGCTGCGGGTGCCGGGGATGTCTACGTGGGCGGAACAGGTGTGATCGCCCGGCATCAGTTGGCTTCGTCCACTGTCACCTACCTGCGCGCCACCGGTGAAGCCAAGGACGCCGTGGTGGTGGGCGGAGTGCTGTTCACGGGACAGTACAACTCCCGCGGCATCCTGACCTACGATCCCACCACCGGCCAACTCCCCTTCCAGGTGGCCGCTCTTCCCGCAGGCCAGAACCGCCCCTTGGATGTCTGCTGGGACGCAGTCAACGGCCTGGTGATCGCCGGCGCGCAGAATGACACCGGCGGCGGCGGATGTTTCGCGGCCTACAACCCCGCCAGCACCCAGGTGATCACCAAAGTGAACCCGATCGATGCCCTCCAAATGGTCCGTGCGGTGGCCACCCGCTGGGGAACCGCCTACCTCGGTGGCGACAACATCTACGCCGATGGCCCACGCAGCACGGTGGTGGCTTGGGATCCGGTGGCAAACCAGGAGCTGTGGCGCCTCGATCCGGGCCAGACCGCGGGAATCGCTGCCATGGCCGTCCAGGGCAAGTACCTCTATGGCATGTCCCGGCGCGCCGCGGGACTGTTCGTCATCGACCTGGAAACCCGCCAGGTGGTCCATCGCGGCGACCTCAGCAGCGTATGCACCGACTTCGGCGCCCTGCAGGTCAGCCGCGGCATTGTGTACGGCGTTTCCGACACCACCGTTTTCCGCATCGATCCCATGACGTTCGCAGTTTCCGTTGTGGCGTCCGGCATCAACGGCGGCTGGTACAGCGGTCCACACATCACCGCCGACGAGGACGGCCTCCTATACACGCTGCAGGGACCCAACCTGGTGCGGATCGACGACCGGCAAGCGATGCAGACGCTGCGGAAAGCCAACTGACGCGCAGATAGCCGTGAAGGGTCGCGGTCAGGCCGTCCGGACCGGCTGCCACCCTTCGGGCTGTGTGTCCCGCGCCGAAAACAATCCTTCCAAGACCAAGCACGCCGCTCCCCTGGCTACAGCGGCATGGTCGGCCGCAACCGCTTCAATCCCGGGAGGAGGAGTATTCGAATGCCGGAACTGCCCAAGGAACGCCGTTGTCGCCTGTTCCGCAAAGCTCCCCACCTGAGCCTCGGGCGCGAACCCCACCACCACGCGTTCCGGCGCCAGAACCTTGGCGACGTTCGCCATTCCGGTCCCCAGCTGAGCGGATGCGTCGGCAATGAGGTGGGTATCGACGTCGGGCGTCACCTCCCGGTGCTGGCCCGCGCGCAACAGTTCCTGTTCCATTCCCCACAGGCTCCCGTAGGTTTCCAGGCAGTCCTCCGCCCCGCAGTGGCAGGGCCGGGCCGGGCCGCCGTTGTTCATGGCCCGGGTGTGGGCGAAGCCACCGGCGGCGCCGTTGAAGCCGCGCTGGATGCGCCCCTCAACCACGACGGCGGCCCCCAGGCTGATGCCGACGCTAAAGACGAGCATGTCCCGGCCGGTGAAAGAACCGTCGAACAGGAGTCCGCGGGCGTAGGCGTTGACGTAGCTGTCAAGGATGGCCGGCTGGCCGGATGCTTGCTCGATGATCCCCTGGAACGGTACGTCTGCCCAGTCCATGGCCCCGCTGTGCCGGACCAGGCCACCGGCCTGGTCCACCACGCCGGACACTGCAATGCCCACGCCAATCAGTTTGGTGGCGTTTTCCCCGGCCGCGTCTGCGACGGCTTTGGCCGCGGCCGCGGCGGCGTCATCGGGCTGCGTGGAATTCAGCGGCTCGGTATGGGTGGCCACCACGCTGCCGCGCAAATCAACGACAACGGCGAGCGCCTCCGTGGCGGACAGCCGCACCCCGGCGGCGAAGACACCGTCCCGGCCGAGCTCCAGCAAGCGCGCGGGCCGGCCGCCGGTCCCGCGTTCGATCTCCGTTTCCACCAGGAGTTGCTGCTGGAGCAGCTTGTTGGTGATGCCCGTAATGCTGGCGGGGCTGAGCCCTGTGTGGCCCGCGATGGTTGCCCGCGAAACCGGCGACTGGGTGCGCACAACGTCGAGCACCAAGGCCTCGTTGATCTCCCTGATCAGGGCCTTGCTTCCTGCGCGTGGCTTCATGGCACGGGTCTCCTAGGGTTACGCCGCATGGGAACTCCCCCATTCTGGCATCGGCCGCCGGATGGCTGCTTGTCTCCGTCCATTGTACTTATTTTAGTCATTGACAAAACTAACTACAGGTCAGTAGCGTCGTCGCCATGAACCTCAACGACGGCGTTGTACGCTCACCCAACGCTTCCCCACTCCGGATTCTCCTGGGCATCCCCGAGGCCGAATTCGACGCCTTCTTCCCCGCAGACACCTTGGGCGCCCTCAGCGGGCTGGGCCAGATCACCATCGCCGAACCAGCGGCTTTGCAGTCCCCCGGGGCTTTCGAAGCCGCCGCAGGCGAGGCAGAAGTAGCCATCACGGCGTGGGGCTTCCCGCGCCTCGACGCCGAACGCCTGGCCATGGCCCCAAAACTCCGCTGCGTCCTCCACGCAGCCTCGTCCGTACACTTCCTGGTCAGTGACGACTTCTGGGACGCGGGCATTCCCATCTCGCAGTCCGGGGCGGCAATGGCACCTGCGGTTGCCGAACTCTCCCTTGTTTTCACGCTGGCCCTGCTGCGCCGCCTCGAACTCATGGACGTCAGGCTCCGCTCAGGCGCCACGTGGGACGAAGCCCGCAACGTCAGGCGTGCGCGGGAGATTTCCGGCGCACGCATCGGCGTCGTGGGGGCGTCGCGCACGGGCCGCCGCTATGTCGAGGCCTGCCTCGCTCTCGGCGCCGACGTCAGCATCTACGATCCGTACCTCACGGCAGACGATGTGCTGGCCGCACGCTCAACCACGCTGGACTCCTTGCTGGCCGGGAGTGATGTGGTAGCCATCCACGCACCGGACACCCCGGAAACCCGGGGGCTCATCGGCAAACAGCAGCTGGCACTCCTCAAAGATGGCGCCGCCTTCGTCAATACCGCCCGCTCCACGATCGTGGACATGGCTGCCCTTTTCGCCGAAGTGTCCTCAGGCCGGATCGACGCCGCACTGGATGTGTTCGATGACGAGCCGCTGCCGGCAGACGATCCCTGGCGCGGCCTCCCCAACGCCCTCCTCACCCCGCACATCGCCGGCGCCACGGAGGATTCCCGGCGCAGGGCCGGCCTCATCGTGGTGGACGAACTCCGCCGCTTCCTTGCCGGTCAGCCACTGGAACACGCCCTGACCCGCACCGATCTGGAAAGGATGGGCTAGTCCCATGCGCAACATCCTCCTGCTGCACTGCCACGACCTGGGCCGCTTCCTGGGAAGCTACGGGGTGGGCAGCGTCTCCACTCCCCACCTCGATGCCCTGGCCGGCGAATCGGCGTTGTTTGAGCAGGCCTTCGCCACTGCACCGCACTGCAGCCCGGCCCGTGCCTCGCTGTTCACGGGCACCTACCCCCAAAGCAATGGAGTCCTCGGCCTCACCCACGATCCTTTCGCCTGGGACCTCAACGAACCCCGCCTCCACATCGCGAACCGCCTCAAGTCCGTGGGCTACCGGACTGAACTGGTGGGCGTGCACCACGAATCACGCGTACTGCCCGATGACGAAGTCGCCACCAGGCTCGGGTTTGACCGCGCCAGGACCGGCGGTGCGCGCGACGTCGTCGTCAGCCGCGCGACTGATGCCCTCCACAGAATGGCCGCCGGCGGCAGTCCGTTCTACCTCCAGGTCGGCTTCACCGAACCCCACCGCGTCCCCTCACAGCACGACCGTCCCGGCGTCATGGGCTTCCTGGCCGACGGCGTCGCGCCGGACGCATCGCGTGGACACAACATCCCGCCGTACCTGCTGGACGATTCAGGTTCCCGCGAGGAGATCGCCGAGCTCCAAGGCGCCGTGAAGCACATGGACGAAGGCGTGGGACGCATCCTCGCAGAACTCGACGCACTGGGCCTCCGCGAGAACACCGTGGTGCTGTTCACCACGGATCACGGACTCGCGCTGCCACGCGCCAAATGCACCCTGTACGACGCCGGACTGGAAGTTGCGCTGATGCTGCGCGTTCCAGGAAACACGGCTTGGTCAGGGAGACGGATAGCGGACATCGTCAGCCATGTGGACGTGCTGCCGACGTTGCTGGATATTTCCGGCCACACAGTGCCAGCGGACCTGCCGGGGACCAGCCTCCGGGCGGCGGTGGAAAGCGGCGAACCCGTCCGCCAACACTGCTTCAGCCAGTTGACCTTCCACACCTACTACGACCCCAAACGGTCAGTGCGGACCTCCACGCACAAGCTGATCGTCAACTTCTCCAACGCACCCCGCGCCATGGATCCCACCCAATCCTGGGTCCACCGCAGCCTGCCCGTGGACCTGGGCGGCCCCACCATCGGCACCAGCCCGGCCTTGGAACTCTATGACCTCGGCGCGGACCCGGCGGAACTGGACAACGAGGCCGGCAATCCGGCCCAAGCGGAAATCCTCCGGCAACTGTCCGCCGCGCTCTTCGCCTGGATGCGGGAGACGGACGATCCCCTCCTGGAACCCGCACCCACCCACGCCGCGCGCCACAGCATTGCGCTCAAACACCTCCACGACGCCAGCCTCACCCCCAGCAGAAAGTAAACCGATCATGTTCACACGAAAACTGCACCGGCCCGCAGCCTTGGCTGCCGCCGTCGTTACCGCAACAGCCCTGGCCCTGACCGCCTGCGGCGGCCCTTCCTCATCGTCGAGCGACGCCGGGCCGGCAAACGGCAAAGTCACTCTCTGGATGTACCCCGTCATCAAGGACGAGACGGCCAGCAAGAAGTTCTGGCAGGACACCGAGGCCGCCTTCGAAAAAGCCAACCCGGGAATCGACCTGACCATCGAACTGCAAACGTTCGACAAGCGCGATGCCCAGATTTCGGCGGCGTTGGCCGCCGGCTCAGGACCCGACGTCGTGCTCATTACGCCCGACCAGGCAGCCACCTACCGGAACGTCCGCGGGCTGCTGCCGGTGGACGACGCCGTGTCCAAAGACAAAAACTCCTTCTACCCGAACACCCTGGACGCCGCGGCCTTCGACGAGCAACTGTTCGGCGTGCCCCTGTTCCAGAACATCAACACCACCGCCTACAACACCAAGATCTTCAAGGACGCCGGTCTGGAACTGCCGAAGACCTGGGACGACCTCCGGGCGGCCGCACCTGTGCTGGCCAAACAGGGCGTCGCCGTCATGGACTACGCGGGCAGCCCTGAACAGACCCTGAACCTGTCCTTCTATCCGTTGCTGTGGCAGGCCGGTGGCAAGGTCTTCAGCGATGACGCCAAGGACATTGCTTTCGATTCGGCAGAGGGCGAATCCGCTCTGCAACTCCTGGTGGACCTCAAGAAGGCCGGAGGCCTGCCCATCGACGCCGCCACGGATGGCCCCAAGGTGGAGGGCGCTCCGATCGCCACCGGCAAGGCTGCCATGCGGGCCACTACCTCCCTGCCTGAGCTCAAGCAGATGCGGGCCGCCCTGGGAGCAGAGAACGTTGCCCTCGGAGAACCCCTGACGGGCAAGGACCAGGCAACGTATGGGAACCCCGGCCTCCTGGCGCTGACCTCCATCAACAAGAAGGAAAACCGGCAAGCCGCTTACACGGTGATGGACTACCTGAGCTCGGCCGCCTCGCAGAAAGCCCTCAACGCCGCCGCAGGCAACCTGCCTACCCGCGAGGACGCTGCCGTCCTCGGTGACGATGCGGATTCCAAAGCCATGGCAGCCGCACTCAAGGCCGCGAACCCCGGCGAATCCTCACCGGTAGCCCGCCAGGTGATGGGTGCCCTCGCACCGAACATCCAGGCCGCCCTCCGCGGCGACCTCACACCCAAGGAAGCCCTGGCCAAGGCCGCCACGGAAGCCCGCGGCATCCTGCAGCGCGCGGCCCGCTGATCCGATCCAGCAGATAGGTTTCCCATGTCCATCCAAACCCAGCCCCGCTCCACCGCCAGCGCGGCCGCACCGCCACCTGCTCCGCTGAAGAAGGTCCGCAACCGGGAGGCCCTGGCCGGCATCCTCTTCGTCCTACCCACGCTGATGATCTTCGGGCTCTTCAAATTCCTGCCCATCTTCGGGGCGGGGGCCATGAGCCTGACCCAGTACAGCCTGAACGGTGATTTCGAGTTTCTGGGCGCCGACAACTACACGCGCCTCGCGGCCGACCCGAATTTCTGGCAAAGCCTGCGCGTCACGTTCATCTACGTGGCGATCTTCGTTCCGTTCATCATCGCCGTCTCCCTGGCCGGGGCCGTCCTGCTGGACAAACTGGTCCGTTTCACCGGTACGTTCCGGGCACTCCTGTTCATCCCCTACCTGAGCTCGTTCGTCATGGCAGGCATCATCTGGACCTGGATATTCTCCACCGACGGTCCCCTGAACGCGGCACTCGGTGGGATGGGCCTGGGTCCGGTGCCGTTCACGTCCGGCCCGCAACTCCTGGTGCTGCTGTCCCTGGCAGTGGTGTCGGTGTGGAAAGGCTTCGGCTACTCCATGCTGATCTTCCTCGCCGGGCTTAAGGCGCAGCCAGCCGAAGTCCACGAGGCCGCCCGGATCGACGGCGCAGGAGCCTGGAAGTCGTTCTGGTACGTGACGTTGCCGCTCCTGAAACCCGTGGTGTTCTTCGTCCTGATCATTGAGACGATCGTCGGCTTTCAGGGCTTCGACACTATCTACGTCATGACCGGCGGCGGACCCGCCCGGGCCAGCCACAGCCTCATCTACTTCCTGTTCGACGAAGGCTTCAAATTCTTCGACTTCGGCTATGCCTCGGCCGTGGGTGTGGTGCTGTTCCTGATTGTGCTGGTGCTGTCCCTGGTCCAGCAACGCTTCTTCGAAGGAAAGGACTCCAAGTGACAGCCGTCATCTCCCCACCCGCCCCTCCGGGCTCCAAACGGCGCAGCACCGAGAAGCGCCGGCAAAGGACCCTCACCTGGGTCCTCGCGGTGATCTCCCTCTTCACCGTGGCGCCCTTGCTCGCCGTCGTCGTCCTGGCGCTCTCCCCCGCCGATGCCCCAACCATTCCGTACGCTGTGCCGTCGTCGTTGACCTTCGACAACATCGTCCGGATCTTCAACGTGGGCGAATTCCCGCTCTGGTTCTGGAACTCCTTCGCGTACTCCGCAGTGTCCGTAGTGGTTGTCCTGCTCACCGCTTCCATGGCCGCCTACGCCCTGGCCCGTAAACGATTCCCGGGACGCAACGCCCTGCTGTGGGCGATCATCGCCACCCTGATGGTTCCGGTGCAGGCCACACTTATTCCCACGTTCATCCTCATCTCCAAGATGGGCGGAGTTAACACGCTCTGGGGCCTCATCCTGCCCACGCTGGCCAACGCACAAGCCATCTTCCTGATCCGGCAATTCGTGAAAGACATGCCCGAGGAACTCTTCGACGCCGCCCGCATCGACGGAGCCGGGGAATGGCGGACCTTCGCCCAGATAGTGCTGCCCTTGATCCGGCCGGTTCTGGCAACCCTCGCAATCTTCGTGTTTCTCTGGCATTGGAATGACCTCCTGTGGCCACTCGTCGTGGGCCAATCGGACACCGCCCGCACCTTGACCGTGGGCCTGGCCACCCTCAACACCGAAACCGCGTCCACGTCCAACGTCATGGCCGCCACCTTGGTCAGCTTCATCCCCTGCCTGGTGATTTTTGCCCTCCTGCAAAAGCACATCGTCGCGAGCATCACCCACAGCGGAGTCAAGGGATGAGCACTGATTCTGCTGCACCGATCCGGTTCGGCCTGATCGGCGTGGATTCGCCACATGCGCCGTCGTTCACGCGCCTCTTCGGGAACGGGTTCGACGGCGTGGTCCCCGGCGGAACGGTGACACACGCCTGGAAGGGGGTGCCGGCGTCGGACTTTCCGTTGAGCCGCGACCGCAATGACGACTTTGCCGCCCAAGTGGCCGCGCTTGGGGTTACGCTGTGCGATTCGCCGGAGGCTGTGGCCGAAGCCTGCGATGCCCTGCTGATCGTTGCCGCCGACACCCGCACCCACCCGGAGTACTTCAGACGGGTGGTGGAGTTCGGCAAGCCCATATATGTGGACACCCGTTTTGCGTTGTCACTTGCCGACGCCAAGCGCATGCTTGAACTGGCCGGCGCCTCCGGCAGCCTCGTTCTGACAGGATCCCCCAAACGCTTCACACCAGAGTTCCGGGCCGTACAGTCCCGCGGCCCCGCCCGACAAATATCGCTCACCGGTCCCATGCCGACTCAACCCGGACACCCAGGCCTGGCCTGGTACGGTGTCCACCTCATTGACCTGGCAGTTGCTTCCCTCGGACCCGCGGCCGGACCGTCAGGTACAGTCACCGTCCACTCCCACAAAACCGCCAACCCTGCCGGCACAACGGACGTAACGATCAGTTGGGAGGACGGACGCGAGGCGACGTTCCGGGGCGAGTCAGCCTGGAGCCCCCTAACAAGCGGGACTATCAAGACAAATGAAAGGACGAAAAGCTTTTCTATCGAGGCCTGCCCTGAGATGCTGACAGGCCTCCTAACCAACATCGTCGAGTCCATCCGCGCTGACAAACCAAACCTGCCAGCAGACGAAGTCCTCAGCATCGTGGCCCTCATCGAAGCCGCTAACCGGAGCATAGACAGCGGGACTCCCGTGACCACAGGAGACATTCGATGGCCCTGTTGACAGAGCAAAATGTAAGAGGTGGCATCGATAGCGCCGGCCCACCACCCGCCGTGACGTACCAGCCTTCAACCAATATCAACGGTGGCGAGTACACGGCCATCGGCGACAAAGCATTCGGCAGTTCACCCATCCCCACTTCAGAGTGCCGGGCATGAACTCCGGAGATTCGGCCCACGTCAAGCATCCGACCGCGAAGACCTGCTGCACGCCGTCAAGAACAATGACCACCGTACGAAGCAAAACCAACTTACCGGTTTCCTCCGAGCGCCAGCTGCGGCCACACGATGAAGTGAGGCTCCCGGGCGGAAACTTTCAGATGGGCGATCATTTCGGAGAGGGATACGCATCCGACGGGGAAGAACCCGTCCACACCGTTACGTTGCCTTCCTTTACCATCGACGTCACAGCCGTGACCAACAGACAGTTTGCAGGCTTTGTGAATGCCACTGCCTATCGCACTGAAGCGGAAAAATATGGCACATCAGCCGTCTTCCACCTCCTGGTCAAAGCCGCCGGCCCGGACATTCTCGGTGCTGCCACGGGCTCACCTTGGTGGCTCAACGTTCGAGGAGCCGATTGGGCCCACCCTGCAGGCCCAAAATCGCACTGGAGCGAGTACCCAGACCACCCCGTTGTCCAGGTTTCCCACAACGATGCCCGAGCATACTGCGATTGGGCGGGACGGCGGCTCCCTTCCGAAGCCGAATGGGAATACGCCGCTCGCGGCGGCCTCGAAGGGAAAAGGTACTCGTGGGGCAACGAGCTCGTTCCCGCCACACACCACCACTGCAACATCTGGCAAGGCACCTTTCCAACACAGAACACCGCCGACGACGGCTATATCGGCACAGCCCCGGTGGCCAGTTACCCGGCCAACGGCTACGGACTTTACGACATGGCAGGCAACGTCTGGGAATGGTGTGCAGACTGGTTCTTACCCAAGTACTACCGCGCATCCCCTGCGGAGAATCCTCAAGGACCCACGATCGGAGCCGGGCGTGTGATGCGGGGCGGCTCCTACCTTTGCCACGAGTCATACTGCAACCGCTACCGCGTTGCCGCACGCACTTCCAACACACCCGAATCGTCCTCCGGCAACCTGGGCTTTCGGACCATCGCGCTGGTTTGAACAGCCATCGGCAACAAGGGACTCCTATGTGAAAGCTACGGGCTCACAAGATGGCGGACGAAACCGCCTATCAAACCAGATTCTGGGCTGCGGAACAGAACCGGATCCGCGGTTCACGCTGGCCAACGAACGCACTTTCCTTGCCTGGATCCGCACCTCCTTGGCACTGCGCGCGGCAGGTGTAGCCCGTCGAAGTCTTGATGGCTGACCCCCTCGCCCGGGAGTTACGCAGAACCATCGCGGTTCTCCTCCTTATGCTCGCCCTCGTCCTAGGTGCGGCTCGATCTTCCGATGGTTGAACGTCGAACGCGCCATGCGAAAGAGGGCCCCGCTGCCGCTAGCCTGGATCACGCGCATCCTCGCCAGCGGTGGGGCCCTCGTCGCGGCCGCAATGGTCACTTTCGTCCTCGTCGGCACCGTCTGGCGCCGTGCCGTTACCCAAACCTGCCCCGAGATATGGCGCCGCTGGCCTGAACGCAGGCAACTCGCATGGGGCCCGCACCACGCTGTCCATGCTGTTGCCGGCGCAACCCTTCTCCGCTGGCTGCCCCACCACGGCTGGTTTGTCAGCGCCCTGATCGCAGTCATGATGGCCTTCCAAAAACCAACGCGATACTAAAACCGGGATCATCATGTTGTTCCCGCTCGACCGGCGCATGAATAGGTGTTGGACAACAACGGCCAACCCGACAAAACCGGAACGAGGAACCACATCACCCCAGCTCAGCAATCAGAGTGCCCACCAGCCAGGACACTGACCCCGCCACCCCACACACCTGCATAGGCCCACGCGGCAGCCAGGCCAAAGCCCGCACCCACAGCGTCAGAGGGGCCTGGGGTGCGCTTCCCGGCACAGCAGAGTGCTTCATGTGCCTGGGAGAGGTGTCCGGCTGGATTCTGGTCGGTGTTCGGTAGTCGGCCGTGTTCACGGTCCTTGCGGCGCGGCAAGGGTGTGGGGAAACAGGTAACGGCTACTCGCGCCGGACACGTGCCCGGGACCGTAGCGTGATGTCCGGGTCGGCGGCGTGGGTGCCGGGTGGAGACCGGGACCTACCCCAGCTGCCGCCGACCCACCTTAACCCGCTGGTCAGCATGATTGTTCAGTTGTCGCGGCACCCAGACGGCGGACCTGCACGGTGGTTGATCCGACAAGCGAAGGGCACAACTCTCTGGGCTGCTTCCCTTCCCCAGCCCGAGTCGCTCTGGCCCCGGGCCACGGCCTACGGGTGTTTGATCCAGCATTCGAGGATGGTGGTGGAGAGTTGGTAGGCCAGGGCGTTGCGGGTGATGTTGTCCGGCCCGAGCGTGGCCGTCAGGGCGCTGGCGTTGACGTGGAGGATGAAGTTGTCCTTCTGGAAGACTGCCGACCCGTCGGCCGTCTCGTAGGCGGGGAACCCGAGGCTGGCGAGCCCGGTGATAGGCGTGGCCTTCTCGGCGAGGGCCTGCATGGCGTTGAAGTAGGTCAGGGCGGCCGCCTGGTCATCTGCTTCCTGGACGGAGACGACGAGGTCTCCGTCGTTCAGATGGTAGGTGCAGGTGAAGGTGTTGTTCGCCCAGGTGTTGTCGGTGTCGGGTGCCGGGTCAAGGTCGAGGATCGATGTGAGGGCGTTCTTGGGCTGGTCACCGCAGACCATGAGGGCTGCGGCGCTGGGCCCGTCCTTGACCGACTTGTGTGCCGAGGCCGTCCCGCCGCCGTGGTGACCCGTGGCCGGCCCGGACTGCGTCTGCGACGACGAGGGCGCGGGGGCCGGTGCTGCTGCGCTGGTGGCGGCGCAGCCGGAAAGCAGCAGGGCGGTCAGGGTCAGGAGGGTGAGCGACGGTGTGGCGTGGTGTTTCATGGCTCGTCTCCGTCTCTACCGCCGCGGTGCGTGGCGGTGCGTTGTCAGGGTGTGAGGGTGGCGTAGATGACGTAGTTATCGTCAAACAGGCCCGTGGCGGGGTCGTATCCGTCGCAGGTGATGAGCCTGAGTTCGGCGGCGTCGGTGTTGCCGTAGACCTCCAGGGTCGGGAAGTCGTTCTTGGAATACAGGGCGCCGCGGTCAACGGTGAACTCTGCGGTGCTGCCGTCAGCGCGGCTGATGCTGATCTCGCTGCCTGGCTCGAGGTCGCGCAGGCCGGCGAAGACCCCGGTGGCGCCGCCGAGGGCGTTGACGTGACCCAGGATCACGGCCGGGCCGCGCGCTCCCGGGGTTGGTGAGCCGTTGTACCAGCTGGCGGGTGCGCCGTGCCCGGTGTCCTGGGGGACTTCCAGGGCGCCGTTGGTTCGCAAGCCAAGGTGCAGCAGGTCTGTCCGCACCCCGATCGAGGGAATGCTCAGCGTCACAGGATCCGAGGAGCCCATGACCTGGGGAAGCGCCGCCGCGGGTGCAGCGGGCGGCCCGGCCGGCGCGGTAGCCGTAGCCGCCCCGGACTGCGGGACCGCCGGCGATGCGGTGTCGGATGTGGCTGACGGTGACGGGACGGCTGCGCCCGTGTCGGGGCTGGGGCTAGGTCCGCAGCCGGTGAGGGTTAGGGCGAGCAGGAGCCCGGCCGCCGTGGGGGCCCCAAGACCTCCACGGTGACCGGAATACCTGCTGTGCGTCAGGATCGGAGTGCCTGACTCTTAGGCCGCGGTGCGGCGGCGGATTGCGTAGGCGCCGCCGGCGAGGGCTACGAGAGTCAGGCCGCCGCCGATGGCCAGGGCGGTGGCGTCGGTGCCGGTGTCCTGGGTGATGCCGGTGTCAGCGCCGCCGGTGGGCATCTGCATCTGCCCGGCCTTCAACGTTCCGCACAGCGCAGGTGATGTCGCGGCCAGTGGCAGGCTTGGCACCAGATCGCTCTTGGCCGCCTGACCGGCGGCGCTCAAGGTGGCTGGGTCCAGGCCGTGAACGACGACGACGGCCGTGCCGGCCTCGAGGGCGGCCTTGGTCTCGGCGTTCAGTTCGAAGGTCCTGTCCACAGTGTAGGCCGCGCCCTGTCCGGCGACCTTCAGGTCAAGACCCGCAGCAGGGCTGGTATCCCCGCTGGTCGAGAGGGTGGTGACAATCGCCCCGTAGGACGGGGCACCCTCTGTGGTGGAAACAACCTGGTCACCGTCCTTGTCCGCCGACGGCGCCGGGCACACGCCCTGGGCGCCGCCGTGGATGTGCTGCACGTGCGGATACGGGGCATCCATGAACGTCGCGGGCAGGCCCGAGACCTTCAGCACGGCGTGGGCCTGGTTGCCGGTGACGTCAACCGTGACAGAGCCGGAGGCGCTACTGCCGTTCAGCTGACCCAGGGTCGACTGGTAATGGTCGGAACCGTCGTGGGCCATGGCCGGGACCCCGGAGAGGGCCAAAGCCCCGAGAGCGAGCGTGGGAACTGCGAGGAAGCGAAGTGCCTTATTCATCGGAAAAATCTCCTCATGCAAGTGATGGGTTGTTTCCAAGCAAATGACAGGAGGTACTTCGCAGCGGTCACCAGCCCCGGATGGGTGCCAATGTGGCACGGAACACATGACCGGGCCGGCGTGGACGCCATCGCACGCCGAGCTGCCCAGGTGCTGTTCCGCGTCCAGGCATGGCGGTGATGCTCGCCGGCCCCTCCGTTGCGGACCACTGACCTGCACACTTGAGGCGCCGTGCACACTGATTCCGTGAGCAGAGGGGAAGGGATGTCAGTCCCGCTGGCACCGGCCTGCGGTGATCGCAACCGCAGGCCGGTCCCCACGTGCGGCAAATCCCAACCTGACGCTCGAATGCCCGCTGCTGGCGCCCGATAAAAGCAGACGTAAGTGTGGACAATGTCCGCACCCTCTTTGGCAGGACAATCGCCGGCTCGGCGCTCCCGGGTCGCCCTCAATCTGCTCACGCAGATAGCCGATCACCGAAAACGGGTTAGTCATGTAGTCCCCGCTCCCCCGGCACATGAAGAGGTGTAGGCCATCAAAGGCCCATCTGACGGAACCGGAACGAGGAAGCACATCACCCCAGCTCAGCAAGCGGAGTGCCCACCAGCCAGGGCACTGACCCTGCCACCCCACACACCTCCATAGGTTCCGCGGCAGCCAGGCCAAAGCCCGCACCCACAGCGTCAGAAGCGCTTCAGCACAAGCTTTGTCCACACGTTAAAGCAAAAAACCCTCTGACGAGGGAATATGCTGTGCCCGAGGTGGGACTCGAACCGGGTTCCAGCAATTGAATATCCGCCACTCCCCCGCAAACCTCCGCAATCCGGCCCAGACCGGCACCGGTACGACCCGTTCCGAAGTCCAGGGTGTGCACATTGTGCACACCCTCACTGGTGACCACTTTGGCGCAACCAGGCTGCCAAAGCGGCAGTCCGCGGGTGCAGTTGTGGCTTGAACGCGATTTCGCTCCGATTTGAAGAGTAGGCCTCCGGAACCGGACCGGCTTCGAACAAGCACAGCACTACGGGGCGGCCCACATTCTGGAAATCCGCTCCGGCGCGGACTGGACAGAAAACGACCTACGCGGGTTCGGCCCGAGGAAACCCGGACGTTCTCACTGTCGCCGTCGGATCCGGTGCTCTCAACCACGGTGGTCCCTGCTGTTTCTAGCACGGCGGTCAGCGCCGCGAGGGCGACCGCGCGGTCGCGGCGATCCCGCAACTGCTGGATGACGTGCGCGAGCATGTCGGGTGCATCCCTGATCGGTCAACCCTAACGAGCTTGGCATTGCGCATGGGGAAGTCAAAGGCATCGGCGCCGGTTACATCCTGGAATTCAGGGCCCCGACAACGTGGCGCATGAACTCCTCGCCCCTGCCTGAGATGTGTTCGACCTGAGGCGTGTTGGATGCGCTGCCTAACCGCGTATCGCTGTGCCGTCGAGCCTTTCGCCAGATGACTCTGGCCAGATATGTTGCACCGCCCCTTACAGTGAAGTCATGCTGCACTCAACCCGGCAAGGCTCCGGTAAGCCACTCCTCCTGATCCATGGGCTCGGTTCCAGTATTGGTAACTGGAACCCGGTAATCCCGGCGCTGGCCGCTGAACGCGATGTCATCGCCGTCGACCTCCCCGGTTGCGGCGAATCCGCGCCCCTGACCGGCGAAACCACCATTGCCACACTGACCGATGCTGTCGAAGCCTTTATCCGCGACCGGGAACTGGGTGACATTGATGTGGTAGGCAACTCCATGGGCGCCCGGATGGCAATGGAAATGGCACGGCGAGGGCACACTGGCACCACGATCGCACTGGACCCTGGTGGATTCTGGAATGACCGCCAGGCAGCGATCTTTGGTGCAAGCATCAAGGCATCCGTCGCACTGGTGCGACGCATCCAACCGGCGCTCCCCTTCCTCACGGGCAACCCGGTGGGCCGCACGGCCCTGTTGGCTCAGTTCTCCGCCCACCCATGGAAGCTGCCGCAGGATCTGGTGCTGCATGAGCTTCGCGGGTTCAAGACATCGACCAGTCTGGACCCGGCCCTCAACGCGCTGATTCACGGACCCCGCCAGGAAGGCGCACCGGCCGGTTCACTCAAGGGCAAAATGGTCATTGGATGGGGGCGGAAGGACAAGGTCACCGCTCCCAGTGAGGCGGCGCGGGCCACGGAACTGTTCCCGGATGCAACGCTCCACTGGTTCGAAAACTGCGGTCACTTCCCGCACTGGGACCAACCAACCGAAGCGGCGCGCCTGATCCTCGATAGCACCGGCTGAGCTGCGGCTGAGCGCCGGGGCGGAGCCATTACATTGAGTTGGCTTCAGAAAGATGGAACCTGCGACGGCTGGGGATGATGCCCCAGTCTAGGGAGGCATCGACGTCGCTGGTCCCGAATTGGGGAACCGGCTTCACCTGGACCGCCGCCGCTAGGAGACTGCTGAACAACGTGGTTGTGGGCAGGCGGAACGTCACCAATGGCCGCCACAGCTGGGTCAATTCGGATCATACGGCTGAAGATGGGTGTGCGGTCCGGACGCCGTGGCACGGTTTTCGTCGCTCACCATTGTCACAGCGTGGAGCCAGTTTCAGCTTCCCGGGCAGGGCCAGAAATATTTGACACCAACAGGCAAGAAACCGTTCGATGCGCATCTGCCAACTCTCAACGGAACCCGCTACGACGAAGACAGTCATGTACTTATCGGGAAATCTTGCCTTTAACAGTCGTGACCGGAATCAGTGCAAGCGAGCCAAGGCGACTCCGTTCGCCCAGCCAGCATAAGGTCATGCAGTTCAAGACCCTCCCCGCCATGAACAGATAACCAGCGACACCGCTGCCCAAACCCAGGAGGAGGCGACGACCACCAACAAAATAGGCCCCGAAGGGGCCCATAAGTGAACAGTTTGTGCACACTCGGAGGCCAACAGGCCCCTGAACAGGGGAAAAACTGTGCCCGAGGTGGGACTAGAACTGTCTTCCGGGCCTTGCCAACGCTGGGAACTCTCGGGAGCATGCGGAATACGAGCCGGTCCAACCGATATGCGATCCGCTTCGAAGGCGAAAGTGCGGACAGTGTCCACACCCTCATTTGCCGTGGAATAGGTCCCACACGCCGGCCGCCGTGGTCGCCCTGGCATATGGCATGCCTCGGCGGATTAAGTGGTGGGTGCCACAACGTCCTCCAGCACTGACCTGTCGAAGAAACGGATCTCGCCCGTTGCTTCGAAGAACACCGGAATGACTGATGTGCTCAGGTCTTTGGAGGTTTCGTAAATTTCAGCCGCACTCCCGTGCTTCCTGGCAATTGTTCCAACTAGCTCGGTACCGCGAACCCGAACAGTTCGATATTTGTAGCTCATCGTGACTCCTTCGTCGGCTAGGGCACACGCTACCCCTTGGCCGTGCCGCTTCGGGAGGTTGGCTCCTATGGCGCCAACACCGTCCTGGTCATCATCGCCGATTTCATCGAATACCTCCCCGCCGGACCGGCAGCGGCGCGTCGCGGGGAGATCAGCGCCCACTACCAGGACACCTGGTTCTCATGGATCGGTGGATACAGCGAGGACGAACCGTTCTACGACTGCATCCAGAGCCCGGTCGTCATCCTCGAACTCAATCACCACTGCGGGGTGTTCCTCAGCAACAGCAAACCGAAAAAGTTCCACATTGACACCCTCGTGCGCAACTCCGCGACGGAAGCCTCAAGGGGCAGCAAAGAAATGGCGACGCAGGCATGACTCTCACCCAACCCCATCCACCAACAGCGGAACCCGGCTCCGACCCGTCCACGGCAGCGGCAGAAGGGCCCCTTAAAGAACTCGTGGTGCCGGATCCCAGCAGGATCCTTCGCCGTTGACCTGAAAACCGCGCAAGGACTGGAAGCGGTCAATAGGCTCGCCGCCACCGCTGACATCGTGGTGGAGAACTTCCGGCCCGGCACCGCTGCCAGTCGGCCTGCTGTTCGGACGCTCGCCTGAAGTTCGGAGAGCCACCAGCGCTACTGGCCTTGTTGTAGCCCAGCCTAGAAGGCACGGTAAGTGAAGTTCGTGAACCGCACTTCCCCTGTCCCGACTGCGAACAATGCCGGGCGCAGGCTGAGGAGTTCGTCGGCCGTATTTGTGTTGTAACCCTCCACGTTGAAACGCAATCCATGCCTGGTCCAGTCCGTTCCGTTCAGGCTGTAGTACTGCGTGACGATGTGGTTGTCGTTGACTATTCGAAGGTGCATGGTCCGGGCCGCTGGCGCAGGTTCACGCCAGTACGGAATCGCCCTGCCCGCGCGGTAGCTGGTCATGCTGCCGCCGTCGTGGCCCATGCCGCAGAACAGGCGGTCGCTGTAGTACAGCAGCAACCCGCCTTGGGCGCCGTCGCCGATTTCCATCTCCACCGTGATCTCGTATCGCCGGTCGCCGACGATACACGTCAGCGCCGAGCTGTCTGACGGGCCTGATCCCTGGGCTTGCAGAACCAGGCCGCCGTCAAAGAATGCCCGAAGATACTCGTCATTTGACGGGGCATGAAATGACCATTGTGTCCCAAAGCGTTCGGTGGAGAAATTATCGGACAACGGCGATCCGTGGGGTTGTTCGCCGGTTGCAGACACAGTTGGCAGTGGCGCGGGCAGTGCCGCAGAAAGGGTCCCCCCGACTGCCCGGGGCCATCCGTCCTCGTCCCACTCGATCGGTTCCAAAAGCGTTTGCCGGCCAAGGGTGGCGAACCCGTTTTCGTAGCCGTGGTAGATGCTCCACCACTGGCCGTTGGGGCCCTCGAACAAAGTGGCATGGCCCTTGCTCCACCAAGGCTCGTCGGCACTCCATGTCCTGATGATGGGATTGCGGGGACAGTCCTCCCACGGGCCATTGACGGAGCGGGAGCGGGCGACCGTGACCATGTGACCGGTGGGCGGACCAGACGTGCCGCCAACCGCCGTCGTGAGGTAGAACCACTCACCACGGCGTGTCAGCTTGGGCCCTTCCAGTGCGTAGGCTTCAACCACCCAGTCCTCGGGATAGCGCCAGCCGTCGTAGACGTGCTCCACTGGACCGTTCGTAGCCAGTCCGTCGTCGGTGAGCCGAACACGGCTGACTCCGCTGAGAAACAGGTAGCGGCTGCCGTCCTCTCCCACCACGTGCCCGGGATCGATATGCCCTTCGATGCCCAGGTTGATGGGCTCACTCCAGGGTCCCGCCATGCTCTCGGCGTGGATGACATAGGTCAGCACAGGCGCCGTTGGGTCCGGCGAGATGGCGGTGGGAATGATCGGTATGTAGATAAAGTACCGGTCGTCCACTTTGCACATGTCGACGGCAAACACGCAGCCGATGGGTGTGGAAAGGGCGGGCCCCAGCGGTTGCCAATTCAACAGGTCACGCGAGTGCCAGATAATGAGGCCGGGCGTGGACTCAAAGGACGAAAAGGTCAGGTAGTAGTCATCCCCGTCGCGGAGGATTGCCGGGTCCGGGTGGTCCCCGGCGAACACCGGGTTCAGGTAGGTTCCATTGCCGAGGTCGGCACGGCGTTGGCCTTCCAGGCTCACAGCCGGAGGCGTTATCTGATTTCTCATGCATCATGTCTTTCGTTAGCGGAGATCAGGGACGGTGGTTGTAGACCAGGCTCATTGGCCCAAGTAGACCTGCAGGCAGGATTTCGGCATCGTCGGTGAAGACACCCGTCATTGGCGAGTAGAGCGTCCCGGTGCTGCTGCGGGCCTCAGCAATCAGTCGATTGCGCCACGGACTGGTGACGCTTACTTCGATCCGGTTCGTTCCTGACCTCAGTGCGCTGGTGGACACCCGGTAGGGAGCTTTCCAGAGAACTCCAGCGTCCCCGCCATTGATTTTGACGCGCGCCATATCGGCTACATCGGTGAACTGGACCGGACCAACGCGGGCTCCAAAGCATCGTGAGTGCCGTGGAAAGGGATGGCCAGTGCGACGAGGTCTTTGACATCGCCTGAGCCTTCCCGCGGCTCGACACCCCATGTGGGGATGTCTTGATAGGGTCCTGCGACGTTAGGGAGCTTGTTGAGCTGGGTCAGTTCGCCACCTTCGACCACAGTCTGCGACCACACCAGCTTGCGCATGGCATCGGCCTTTTCAACCCACGGTGCTCCCGAGGCGCTCCACCCCGCAGAAGTGGCAACAGTGAAGTCCAAGCCGAGGTCGCGGGCCGTCGCGACAGCAATGGCAATAGCTTCGCGCCACTGCTCGCTGCCGGGAATCACAGCTTCCTCCACTACAAGCGGATTAGCTAACGCACCGTCGAAGGCCTGAACTCCTCGGACGCCCACAGAGTGGAGCCAACGAAGATCCGCCCGAATGCCCTCGAGGTGCACGTTGCCGTCCATCCAGTGCCACCACGCACGCGGCCGTGCCGAATCCGGTGGATCAACGAACTCACTCCAGAGAACTTCGCTCGATTTCCTGTCCATCCCGGTCACGTCAGCATCCTGGATTCCCTCCGCGAAGTTGACGGCAGGCTGAGGCCGGCGCCGTAGCGGTAGAGCGGATCTTTGGTGTCGTTGGGGACGTCAGGATGTGATGCTTCGACGGCGGCCATGGAGCGAGGCAGCTCGATCGGCAGGCGACCTCGGGGAGGAATAGTTCCTGTTAACGCGTCGAGCAAGGCAGCGTCAGAAGCGCCGAAGTTCACGGTGACGGCCTCTGCGAGCTCATCGAACGGGGTCAGGATCCCTGCTCGTTCAAGGTAGACGTCGAGGATCACGGGGAGTTCTGCTGCAAGTGCTCGCACCCGTGCGACCTCCTCGTCCGGGAAGTCGAGGCTACCCTGATGCGTCATAGCGTCCAGGAAATACTCGTTGCGCGGCTCGTAGGGGACAGTGAGGCGCACAAGAGCTACGTCGGCGTCCTTCTTGTCATCCACAAGGGTGACCCGATCATCGACGACTTCCGGGTTGACGCCTTCGACGTATACCCGGGTGTCCGCTCGCAGCGGCAATACACCAGTGTTTTTCAGAACGGTGACGGCCTCCGCTTGGGCGCGGTGCCCAGCAGCCCGGAAAGACTCGGAACCCACAATGGTTGCAACCGCGTTCTCGTCGACGTACGGATTGTCGAACAGGCCGAGTTCGAACTTGACCTGCAAGACTTTCAGCGCTGACGCGTCCACGCGCTTCTGGGAGAGCCGTCCGCTGGCCAGCAACTCAAGGACCAAATCCGTGCAGGACTCGCCCCCGAATTGATCTGCGCCGGCGTCGAAGAGCTTCTCAACACGCTCAATGCGGCTGAGGTGCTCCACACCCCACGCCTTGGCAGGGAACGGCAAGCCAAAGACTTCAAGGTCTGTGACGAGCTGCCAGTCAGTAAGTACAACCCCAGTGAACCCAAGATCTTCGCGTAGGAGTGTCGAGATCAGGTATTTGTTGTAGGCGAAGCCCACTTCCTCCACGGCTACGCCGTCAATGAGCAGGTCTTTCGCCAGTGAGTAGTAAGGCATGATCGCGCTGGTTCCGGCGGCGATAGCTGCTCGGAACGGTGCCAGGTGCTCTTCGAAGTTGCCCCCTGGATAAACCTGAGCTTTGCCTTGTGGGAAGTGGGGATCCTCCCCGTCTTCTTGCGCCCCGCCTCCCGGGAAGTGCTTTGCCGTGCAGGCGACGCTCGTGGATGACAGCTTCTGGCCCTGTAGACCTTCGATCAACAGCGACCCGTACTCTGACGTCACCGCTGAGTTTGAACTGAAGCTCTGCAATTGACGCGCCCAGCGCGGATCAGAGGCCAAGTCGATCTGCGGGTGAATAGCTGCACGAAGTCCGACGGCGACATACTCGCTCCTTGCGGTCTCGGCGAATTCACTCACTAACGCAGGATCGCCGATGGCTGCGAGGCCCATGGGCTCGGGCCACTGTGAGAACGAGCCGGTTGCGAAGACCATGCCATCGTTCTGCGCGAAACCATGGCGGGGATCGGTGGCAAAGGTGATGGGAATCCCGTGGGGAGCAAGCTCGGCGAGTTCCTGCATGCAGTTCTGCCAACGCGCCATGTGCTCTGCCGAAGGGAAGCGGCCAATATTGAAGTGGTTAATAGACTGGCCTACTACAAAGTCGCGAGGAGTCTCCGGCCCGAACGGACTCGCAGTATCGTGGTCACCCGGCTCGCCAACAACCATCACCGTGTTGAATAGCAGCCCGACTTTTTCTTCTATCGACAAGCGTTCGAGCAGATCCTTCGCGCGGCTCGCGGAGTCCAGGCGCGGATCTTCGTAGGGGTCCATCACTCCGTTGCCGTTCAGGTCGCGGTACTGGACGCCGTCGTCATTCGTGCTCGTGGGCCGTCGCATAAAATCTCCTTGCTAGGTGGGAATTTGGAAGAGTTTATCCGATGACCGGCAAAAGTTGCTAGACTTTTCTTGTTTGGTGACGTGGAGTTGGAGCATGATGGCACCTGTGAGTGCCCGGATGGTTCCACAAAACGGACAGGATCCATCACCACAGCGCTGACGCAGTGGGCGCGAGCACCCAGGAAGAGATTCAATGGCCATAGAGCGGTATACCGGACTCGCGTCCGTACTGGAAACAATCCGTTGGCAGGACGGCATTACGCAGGCCAGCCTGACCGATCACGTAGGGCTGGGGCGCAGTGTTGTTGCCGAGCGGGTTGCAGAACTCGAACAAATCGGGCTTATCCATTCCCCCGGCCGCGCTCCCTCTACGGGCGGGCGGACCGCCAAGCTGCTGTCCCTCAACGCCCAGGCCGGCTACGTCATAGGCGTGGACATTGCGTCCAATGAAATGGTGGTCAGTGCTTCCGATCTGGCCGGCTCCCTGCTGGGCACCCGCCACCGGGAGCTGTGCGAGATCAGCGAAGGGCCCGAGCGGATCCTGGGCCAGGTCAATGGGATCGTCGATGACGTCATCAGGGAGCAAGGGGGCAACAACCTGCTGGGGATCGGCGTGGGGCTCTCCGGTCCGGTCAATTTCGATACCGGCACTCCCGTTGGCGTACCGGTCATGCCGGGTTGGGAGGACTACCCCGTACGGGAAGAGTTCGCGGCTCGCTGGCCGGTTCCGGCATGGGTGGACAATCGCGTTAATCTTCTGGCGCTCGCTGAAATAGAGAGCAATCCGCGGGCTGCCAAGGCAAAGCACTTGCTCTATTTCGGGGCCGGCGCCGGGGTTGGAGCTGCCCTCATCGCCGATGGCAGGCTCTACCGGGGCTCCCATGGCCTGGCGGGTTCCATTGGCCATGTGGCCGTCCCGGAGGCCGGAGTGGTTGCCTGCAGGTGCGGGCGCACAGGCTGCCTTGAGGCGGTCACCAGTGGATGGGCGATTGAGCGGGACGGCTTGATGTTGGCTGAAACGGGACGCAGCCCCTACCTCGCACAAGTCCTCAAGGAGACCGGACGTGTTCGCGCCTACGACGTGACACTGGCCGCTGAGCACCAAGACGCCGCCGCAAAGGAGCTGCTCCACCGAACAGCGGCACTCCTTGGAAGCAGCCTGGCAACCTTGGTCAGTTTCTTCGCTCCTCACATGCTGGTAGTCGGCGGTGGCATTGCCCGTGCCAAAGACATCGTGCTCAAGCCCATACAGCAAGCCGTCCTTGAACGGCTGCCCTCCACGGGCGCACCGGACCTGCTCGTGGAGTTATCTGCCCTTGACGAGCAGGTAGGCGGCGTCGTCGGTGCCGCCCAGCTTGTTCTGGGCGAGCTCTTCTCCAAAGACAACCTGCCCGGGCTCCTGGAGCGGCTGATGCAACCCCTGAGTCAAACCAAAGAAGGTGTTTCGGCCTGATATTCCGAAGACCGGAAGAAGTTGTTGACTTCTTCCGGTCACCGGATTATCGTTGTAACAGGCGCCACAAAACGCTCAACCAGCACCATAAACCTCAATGGCGAGGGAGACCGAGATGGAGCACACCACCTGCATCCCGCGGCCCTGCGCCAGTAATGCATTCAAGGAATCCAAAGGATTTCCTGTGAAGCCAGGCGCCTTTCAAAGGCATGTAAGCCACCATTCATCGCAGTACTTATCCATCTCCGTAGCGTTGTCGCCGGAGAACAGTCGGATCACTCGAAGCTGAGCATTCGACGCCTTGTCTAGGAGAAACATGCGCAAATTAGTCGGCATCGCCGCCGTCACAGCCGTCATGGCGCTTACCGCCTGCAACGGATCCTCCCCTGGCGGTTCCGCCGCCTCCACGGAATTGGATATCGCAGCTATCGGAACACCTGAGTCTTTCGCACCCGGCAATTTCGGTACCGGCCCCACCACCCAGTTCCTTCAGCCGGTCTACGATTCCCTCTTCCGGAACACCAACGAGGGCGAACCCGCCGAGAATATCGTGACCAAATGGTCTTACGACGACGCCCGGACCAAGCTTTCGCTCACGATCAGGGATGGCGTCAAATTTACCGATGGGACGCCCCTGGATGCCGCCGCGGTGAAAGCCAATCTTGATTCCGCCCGCAAGGGTACTGGTGAAGCCGGCGGGCAACTGCGCTTCATCACAGAGGTAGCTGTCACCGACGCCACCAATCTCACGGTAACGCTCTCCGCTCCGGACCCGTCCCTTGTGCCGAACTTGGGGGGAACCGCCGGCGT
Source organism: Pseudarthrobacter sp. 10T415 (assembly GCF_056394175.1). Classification (NCBI taxonomy): domain Bacteria; kingdom Bacillati; phylum Actinomycetota; class Actinomycetes; order Micrococcales; family Micrococcaceae; genus Pseudarthrobacter; species Pseudarthrobacter sp. 10T415. The sequence continues at coordinate 607,886 of NZ_JBFTHJ010000001.1, forward strand.
CCTTGCCAGCCCGAAGGCCTTGGGAACCCCGGAACTGGACACCACTCCCGTAGGTTCCGGCCCCTATATCCTTGATGCCGCAAAGTCCCAGACCGGCATCAAGTACGCCTACACCAGAAATCCGGACTACTGGAACGCCAAAGACTTCCCGTTCGACACCGTCGAAGTCACGGTCTTCAACGACAACAACGCAATCCTCAACGCATTGCGGGCCGGTGAAACAGACTTCGCAGTGGTCACCGACAAGGATTCAAACAGCCTCAAGTCCGCAGGCCTGAACATCCAGTCCAACCCCGCCTACACCACCAGCGGCCTCTACTTGTTCGACCGCAAGGGTTCCCTGGTTCCTGCGCTCGCCGAGCCCAAGGTACGCCAGGCAATCAACATGGCATTGGATCGCGATGCCATCCACGCGCAAGTCTTCGGCGGTAAGGGTAAGGCCACCAGCCAGGTCTTCAGTTCCACCAGCGACGCCTACATCCCTGAGTTGGACAAGAAGTACCCCTTCGATGTGGACGGCGCGAAGAAGCTTCTCTCCGACGCCGGTTATGCAAACGGCTTCATCCTGCCCATGCCGGATGTATCACCCATCTATCCGGACCAGCAAGCGGCCGTGACTGAAGCCCTGACGGCTATCGGCATTACACCGCAGTACCAGCCGGTGAACGGCCAGACCTTCATCTCGGATCTGTTGGCAGGAAAGTATCCCGCAGCGATTTTCGGACTCAACAGCCCGCGCCCCTGGGATTTCGCCCAGATCGCGCTCACTCCCGAATCACTCTGGAACCCGTTCCACGTCTCCGACCCCACTGTGGTTGACCTGATCAACAAGGCCCAAGGCGAAACCGGTGAGGCCCAAACCGAAACGTTCCGTCAGCTGAACACCTATCTGGTGGATCAAGCCTGGTTCGCTCCCTACATCCAGTCTGACAACGTCTTCGCCAGCAGCGCCGACATCACTGTTACTCCGCAGCGCTACTCCACTCTGCCGCCTCTCTGGGGCCTGGCTCCCGCGCAGAAGTAGATGGGCGGCCGGTCCATCCCAGGGCCGGCCTCCCCTACGCATCCGTCATCTTCCCGAAGCCCAAGGAGCTGCCATGTTGATGTTTATCCTTCGCCGCCTGGCCTCAGGACTGGTGCTCATGTTCGTTATCTCCACTGCGACGTTCTTCCTCCTGAACCTCACGGGGCAAGACCCCGTCCGTCAGGTTCTGGGTCCCGTAGCCTCAGCCGAACAGGTGGAAACCAAGCGCCAACAACTGGGCCTTGATGAACCGTTGATCACCCAATACTTCCAGTGGCTCGGATCAGCCGTTCGTGGAGATTTGGGCCGGTCCTGGTTCACCAACCAGCCAGTAGGAGAACTACTCTCCCAAACCCTTCCGCCCACCCTTTCCATGGTGATCGGATCACTGATCCTCGCTGCCTGTTTTGGAACCTTGATCGGTGTGACAGCTGCCTTGCGGCGAGGACGACTCGACCGCGGCCTGCAGGTGGTATCCACCCTGGTCCAGGCAATTCCCGGCTTCCTGGTAGCCCTGGTCCTGGCTTTGGTTTTCGCAGTCCAACTGCGCATGTTTCCGGCTACCGGATTCACTGCTTTCGCGGCTTCTCCCGGCAAGTGGCTCGCATCCATCTCACTCCCGGTCATTGCGTTGGCATTAGGCTCCCTGGCCTCCATCGCTTTGCAGGTCCGGGGGTCCATGATCGATGTGATGCAGCAGGACTTTGTTCGAACACTGCGCAGCCGTGGCCTCCCCGAGCGAAGCGTCGTGGTGAAGCATGCCTTGCGCAGCGCCGCCGGACCAAGCCTCACAACGGTATCCCTGATGTTCATCGTGGCCATCTCCAGCTCAGTGATCGTTGAGAAAGTCTTCAATATCCCCGGAATCGGCACCCAGGCCAATACCTCAGCCGGCCGTGGCGACCTGCCCGTGGTGCTCGGAATCGTCCTTGTCACGGTGGTGCTCGTCGTCGTCGTGAATCTCCTCGTCGATCTGGCGCAAGGCTGGATCAATCCGAAAGTTCGTGTCTCATGACCGATAACCTTGTCACCGGCACCCGCAAGTCGCTTGAAGTGGTTAGCTCCGCACCCCAAGGCGACAAACTGATCAAGAAGTTCCTTCGTGAACCGGCGGCAGTGATCTCGCTCGTGTTCCTCGCGTTGCTCGTTGTGGTGGGGGTCCTCGCACCCTTGATCTCCTCTTACGACCCCACTGCCACCCGCCTCGCCGATGTCCTCGCACCGCCTTTCACGGCTGAACATCCGCTGGGCGCAGATGGAGTGGGCCGCGACGTGCTGGCGAACCTCGTCTACGGCGCCCAAACCAGCCTTTCCAGTGCCGCGATTGTCATTGCGGTGAGCCTGCTGATTGGAGTACCGACCGGGCTCCTGGCGGGTTACCGCCAGGGCTGGATCGACGGCGTCAGCATGTGGATCAGCGGCGCCCTGCTGTCACTGCCGGCAATAGTTGTGCTCCTTGTGGTTTTGGCCCGTGTAGGACGCAGCACCTCACTTGCACTGGTGGTCTTCGGCATATTGATCGCCCCCTCGGTGTTCCTGCTCATCCGCGGCTCGGTCCGGGCGGTGCGGGAAGAGTTGTACGTGGACGCAGCCCGGGTCTCCGGCTTGAGCGATATCCGCATCATGGTCCGCCACATCCTTCCTGTAGTCATCACGCCCACCATCATTCAAGCCGCACTGCTGGCAGGTGCCGGCATTGGAATCGAGGCAGGCATCGCCTTCCTCGGTCTTGGTTCTTCCGACAAAGCCAGCTGGGGCCTGATGCTCAATGACGCATCGCAAAACATCTTCAACGCGCCCGGGCTGCTCATCTGGCCAAGCGCTGCACTGGTGTTGACGGTCATGGCCTGCACCTTGGTGGGAAACGGCTTCCGCGACGCCCTGGCGAACTACGGATCATCTGCCGGCCCCGCCAGGAAAGTAAAAGCTGCCGAGCACGCCAGTTCAACTCCTGAACCTGCACGGCCTATGAAGAAGGCGCCTGTGGATCCAGGAGACGCACTTCTGGTCATCGACGATCTCCGGGTTTCCTACCCCCGCCCCAACGGTGAGAAGTCCGACGTCGTCAAAGGCATTTCCTTGAGGGTGGAGCGCGGCCAGATCGTTGGCCTGGTGGGAGAATCAGGCTCGGGTAAGTCACAGACCGCCTTCTCGGTCCTGGGACTCTTGCCCGGGCAAGCCCACATGACTGCGGGAACCTTGAGTTTCGCCGGAGTGGATCTGCTCGGGATGACTCCCAAAGAGCGAAATGGACTACGAGGCGCCCGGATCGGTTATATCCCCCAGGAGCCCATGAGTAACCTCGATCCCGCCTTCCGCATCGGGTCCCAACTCACGGAGCCAATGCGACACCACTTGGGAATCTCGGCAAAGACCGCAAAAGAGGAAGCCCTCAAACTCCTCGCCCGCGTAGGCATTCCTGATCCGGAGCGGGTCTTCAAGTCCTACCCGCATCAGGTCTCAGGCGGAATGGCGCAGCGCGTACTCATTGCCGGAGCCGTTTCCTGCAATCCGGAACTGCTCATTGCCGACGAACCCACCACCGCTCTGGACGTCACGGTTCAGGCCGACGTGCTGGATCTCATTCGCAGCCTTCAGGCGGAACGCGGCATGGGTGTGGTCCTGGTGACCCACAACTTCGGCGTCGTCGCGGATCTGTGCGATCAAGTGGCCGTGATGCGCAACGGAGAAATTGTGGAAGTAGCTGAGGTCACTGAGTTGTTCACCAACCCCCGGGAAGAGTACACACGGCTCCTCTTGGACTCTGCCCTCGATTCGACCTCGAAAACGCCGGCCGACCACCCTGTCGAGGCCGACATGACCACCGAGACAGAAGGTGCACGATGACTTCCGTCAACCAGACCGCCTTGCCGGAAGCAGAACCCCTCCTGCGGATCACCGACCTGACCGTTGATTACAGGATTGGCGGATTCGGCAGAAAACGGACATTCCGGGCGTTGCAAGGCGTGAGCCTGGATATCAAACCCGGGGAAACCCTGGGGCTTGTGGGTGAGTCCGGTTCCGGTAAGTCAACCATTGGCCGAGCCGTGCTGGGTCTTGCCCCGGTGACCGGCGGCGACATCCGTTTCGACGGCAGGTCAATCACCAGGCTCAGCAAGAAGGAACGCCGGGCACTCAGCAGCGACGTTCAGGTGGTTTTTCAAGATCCCTACACCTCCCTGAATCCTTCAATGACCATCAGCGACATTTTGTCCGAGCCGATGCAGGTTTCCGGGACGTCCAAGGTTGATGCACAACGACGGGTCCGGGAGCTTCTGGATGTTGTGAACCTGCCCTCCAACGCCAGCACCCGCTATCCTCGCGAGTTCTCCGGTGGCCAACGGCAACGCATCGCAATCGCCCGTTCGTTGTGCCGGAATCCCAAGCTCATAGTGTGTGATGAGCCCGTCAGTGCATTGGACTTGTCCACCCAGGCACGGGTTCTTCAACTTTTCTCCGACATTCAAGAGCAGACCGGGGTTTCGCTCCTTTTTGTCACTCACGATCTGGATGTGGTGCGGCACATCAGCGAGCGCGTCGCAGTGATGCGGCGGGGAGAAATCGTGGAGACAGGCATCACGGAGCGGGTTATCGCCGAGCCGCAACATGCATACACGAAGGCCCTCCTCCTGGCCTCACCTATCGCCAACCCGGCCCGGCAGGCCAACCGGCGCCGGGAACGACGACTTTTCCTTGACGCTCAAGCCGCACTGTCCACAGCTGCCCGCTGAGCAAACCATCAGGGCGTGAAGCCCTCCTTCTACAGACTCCCGGAGAACAGCATGATCACCACAGCAGTACCTTCAGCGCGCCCTTATCCAGCTGTCGTTGACGTCGCAATCATCGGCAGCGGCCCTGCCGGAGCCACCTATGCCCGGATACTTTCAGAGCTCAGCCCCCAGGCCAGCATTGCCATCTTCGAGGCCGGACCGACCATCAGTGATCCCCCCGGATCCCACGTGAAGAACATCGCAAGCGTGCAGGACCGCGAAGTTGCCCAGCGCCGTTCCGAGGGAAAAGTAAGCGCCGTGCCAAGCGGCGGGAACCTCGCAGAGTACGCACGCGACGTCGCACGCCCGGTGCGGCCCGGGACCTTCCTCCTCGACGACGGTTGGCAGCAGCCCGGCGAGACCGGACTGCCGGGCCTTGCATTCTCCAGCAATGTTGGCGGTATGGCTGCGCACTGGACCGGCGCGTGCCCGCGTCCTGGCGGAAGCGAACGTATTGCGTTCCTTCCGAACATGGACGAGCTTCTGAGCGAGGCCGAACGCCTCCTCTCGGTCAGCTCAGAGGCCTTGGCTGGTGCTCCCCTGGCCGACCTCGTCCGCTCGCGTTTGTCGGCGGCGCTCGACGACGGACGCGCACATGACCGGCGTGTTCAGCCCATGCCGCTGGCGGTCCGCCGCACTGACGACGGTCGCTTCATCTGGTCTGGAGCTGACGTGGTGTTCGGTGACGAGACGCGGAACAACCCCCGGGCCCGCCTGTTCGACGAAAGCGTGGTTGTGCGGGTACTGACCGACGGAGACGAGGTCAGCGGTGTGCGGGTGCGCGACGCCAAGTCAGGAGACGAGCATGAAATTGCGGCCAGGTACGTCGTAGTTGCCGCCGATGCCCTCCGCGGTCCGCAGCTGCTGTTCGCATCCGGTATCCGCCCCGAAGCACTCGGCCGGTACCTAAACGACCAGCCTCAGATTGTCCACGCTGTCCGGTTGACCGGTGCCATGGATGATGTTCCCGCTGCCTCATCAAGCGACACCACCATCACCGCCCAAAGCGGGGTCAGCTGGGTGCCCTTCACCGATGAGCAGCCTTTTCATGGGCAGGTCATGCAACTGGACGCATCACCGGTGCCCATCTCAGGGGATGTCATCCCTGGTTCGATCGTGGGCCTGGGGTGGTTCTGCGCCAAGGACCTCCAAGCCTCAGACCGCGTTGTCTTCTCCGAAAACACCACGGACGCCTACGGGTTGCCAGCCATGAATATCCACTACACCTTCACCGAACGCGACGAGCAGACACTGTCCGCAGCACGCCAATCGGTGGTTGCCGCCGCCCGGTCCTTGGGCGAGCCACTGGGCGATCAACCGCTCACTTTCCCTGCCGGCGCCTCACTCCACTACCAAGGCACCCTTCGGATGGGGACATCCAATGACGGAACCGCTGTATGTGATCCCGCCGGACAGGTGTGGGACGTCAGGGGGTTGTTCGTTGCCGGCAACGGTGTCATCCCTACCCCTACAGCCTGCAACCCCACGTTGACCGGGGTGGCCCTGGCCGTCGCCGGGGCCCGCCAGATCGCCGAATCAATCAACTCCACGTCCACAGAGAAGTGAGGAAAACATGGTCCTCGAACGAGAACTGATCCAAAGCCGGGGCTTTCGCAACGTCCACGAGGGAACCGAAACTGTCGGCTTCGAGATAGCCCTGCGCATGCCGAACTACCGAGGTGTCTGGGCAAGCCTCATCGACGGGGTCGCTGTCACCGTAGATGGTCAGGCATGGAGCCGGGAAGTACCGCGCTGGACGCTCCAGGGACGCACTTTCAGCATCCAGGAACTGCGCCAGTCCACCGATGTCCGCTGGCAGCTCGATGAAGTGGCCACCGTCATGGTGCCGCTCCCAGGCGGCCTGGCGGTAGGTGTCCACGATGTCCGCGTTGATATTGCGCTGCACGCACCCTACATTCCGGCTGAATTCCAACCGTCAATTTTCACGTCCCAGCGAAAGGTCACGGTCCTCGCATGAGCAACCTCAAGTACGGCGTCTCCCTCTACAGCTACACCGGTGATATCAACACCGTCCTCACCCTCGAAGACGCCATGGCACACATAGCTGACATCGGCGCCACCGGGATTGAGATCCTGGGCGAAGGTCACGTGCCCAACTACCCGGAACCGTCCGCCGCGTGGATTGACCAATGGTTCGGGCTGCTCGAAAAATACCAGCTGGAGCCTACCAATTACGGGTCGTGGATCGACTCGAGCATGTGGCGTGACCGCGACCTCACCGCAGATGAGGGCGCTGTAATGCTGGCCCGCGATCTTCGGCTGGCCCATCGTCTTGGATTCACCTCAATCCGCCCCAAGATCGGTGTAGTGTCCATGGACCTGCGCCCCCACCCGATCTGGGAGGAAGTGATTGAGCGCAACCTCGATCTCGCGGCCGAACTGAACCTCATTATTTGCCCGGAAATCCATGCGCCCACTCCCATCAAGCACCCGGTGGTGGACGAGTACATCGCGTTCATCGAGCGAACCGGATCGAAGAACTTCCGCCTGCTCATCGACACCGGTATCTTCCAAAGGGCGATCACCACCGCCAAGCATGACGGCCTCAGCGAAGAAGCCCAGGAAGAAGGATGGCGTAAACCCCTTGCCGTTCCCATGTCGGACCTGGCGGATGTTCTCCCCTACGTGTCGTTCATTCAGGCGAAATTCTTCGACATCGACGATGACCTGGTTGACGGCCAGATTCCTTGGCGCGAGATCCTTCAGACCCTGAAGGAGAACGGATGGTCCGGTTACCTGTCCAGTGAATACGAAGGCGATCGGCTGCCTTACCGATCCATTGAGCAGGTCCGCCGGCAGCATGCGCTTCTGCACAGCCTGGAGGCCGAGATCGCCGGGACGCCGTGACCCAAGTACGCAACCACAGCCGCAGCAACAGCAACACAGGCCGGATCTCTCCCACCCGGCTCCGGCTCCTCATGGCAGCGCTCCTGGCGGTGTCATTTCTTGGAGCCCTCGATCACACCATCGTTTCGACGTCCTTGGCCACTGTCGCCGGCGAACTCGGAGCCCTCCAGCACATGAGCTGGGTGGTAGTGGGATACACGCTCGCCAGTACTGTCCTGCTCCCGGTACTCGGAGGGCTGGGCGATCGGGTCGGTCCGCGGATGGTCTTCCTCAATGCGCTGATCGGCTTTGCTGCAGCGTCCTTCGTGTGTGGCCTCGCGCATGACATGACCCAGCTCGTCGTCGCCCGGGTCCTCCAGGGCATGAGCGCCGCGGGTCTTCAGCTGATGTCGCAGACGATCGTTGCCGAGGTCACCACGCCAAGGCAACGTCCTGCGTACCTCTCACTGATCGGCGCAGCCTTCCCGGTGGCAATTCTGATCGGGCCGCTCCTCGGGGGCCTGATCACGGACCATTGGGGATGGCCCTGGGTGTTTTGGATCAACGTCCCGGTGGGGCTTGCCGCACTTCTCCTGGCGGTCGTGGCCGTTCCACACATCGAACCGGCGGGCAAGAAACGGTTCGACGTCGTTGGAGCGGTGCTGCTCACCGCTGTCCTTGTGGCGGTGGTGCTGGCAGTTGCGTGGTTCAGCTCCGGAAACTCCGCAGCGTGGATCGCCCTTGGAGCAGGCGTAGCAGCGCTAGGCGGGCTCGTCGTCGTCGAGCGCGGTCAACAGAACCCCATCATCCCGGTTCACTTGTTCCGCAACCGCACCTTCAGTGCAGGCGTGGGACTCTCAGCAGTCATGGGTGCGGGGCTTATCTCAGCCACGGCGTACCTGCCAACGTATTTCCAGATGGCCTATGGAGTCAGCGCCACCATCTCAGGACTGGTTCCCATCGCCACTGTGCTGGGAATGTTGGTAGGCAATCTCGTGACGGGCTGGCTTGCGTCGCGAACGGGCCGCTACCGCGCGTTTCCCATAGTCGGAACAGTGATGGGAGCACTCGGACTCGGAGCCATGTTCCTGCTCCCGCGGGGCGCGCCGCTGTGGGTCCCGGCGCTGATCATGGCGTTCGTGGGCCTCGGCACGGGAGCGTTCATGAGCCTCGCCATTGCGATCGTGCAAGGTGCTGCACCACGCAGTGAACTCGGCGCCGCAACCGCAACCGCGGGACTCAGCGGGCAGATCGGATCCACCGTAGGATCAGCGGTAGTAGGCGGCGTGGTGGGGTTCGGCGTCGCATCGCTCTTGCCAACCGGGCTCGATTCCCAAACCCTGACGCCTGCCTTGGTCCACGCCGCCGACCCCGCGATGCAAGCCGAGATCGCAGCGATCTACCACGACGTCTTTTCTCCCGTTTTTCTTGCCCTGGCCGGCGTCTACACCCTGGGTTTCATTGCAGCGTTGCTGCTGCCCGATGGCCGCCTTTCCGATGATGCCGCGGTCCCTGCAGATGACTCTGCCGACTCTGCCGCCCTGGACGGCTCTGCCGACCTGGCTCTGCAAGGAAAGGATTAACGTGCGCGGCAAAACCACTGTGAGATGGGGGCTCGCCGGTACGGGAACCATTGCCCGTGAATTCGCGCAGACCATTGCCGAAGTCCCCTCTGCCTTCCTCGCTGCTGCAGCGTCCCGGACCGTGGCGGCCTCAGGCAAGTTCTGTTCCGATTTCGGCATCCCAACCCAGCACTCGTCCTTTCAGGATCTTGCCCATGACCCCACCATTGACGCGGTTTACGTTTCCACCCCTGCCGGATTGCATCATGAGCATGCCAGGCAATTCCTGGAGGCGGGTAAACACGTCCTGGTGGAAAAGCCCTTTACCGCCACCCACGCCGAGGCCCTCGATCTGGCCCGAACCGCCAAGCGAGCCGGGACAGTGCTGATGGAGGCCATGTGGTCCCGGTTCCTGCCTGCCTACGTTGAGCTGAAGCGGCTGGTGGACGATGGTGCAATTGGAGAGGTGCGGAAGGTTGAAGCGTCCTTCGGTTTCCCGATTCCGGAGGCTGGGCCGAGGGCGCGGCCGCAGTTGTACGATCCCGCCTTGGGCGGCGGAAGCCTCCTGGAGATGGGCGTTTACCCTGTACAACTGTCGCACTGGCTTCTGGGCGATGAACCGGCCGTCGCCGCATTCGGCCGCAGCAGCACAAGCGGGGTGGACCTGGACACGACGGCGCTTCTTTCCTTTGGTGACGGCGCAACCGGATACATCAGCTCATCAATGTCCACAGTGCTTCCCAACAACGCACGGATACTGGGAACCGAAGGCCTCATTGAACTGCCGGCCCCGCACCATTGCCCCAACGAGCTGACTGTTTCACGCTACAACCCCTCGGGGCCGGGACTTCAGCAGTCCCACATCATTCAGGCGCCCATTGTTGGCGGCGGACTCAGGTACGAAATTCTCGAATTCCACGCGCTGCTCGAATCCGGTAGCCCGCAGAGTTCCGTGATGCCCTTGGGCGACTCTCTGGCCATCATGCGCAAACTGGACCTCATAAGGCACCAGGTCCACAAACCTTCCCAGGAGGATCTTCACCGTGAAAGCTAAAGTACAGCCGGAGCAGATACTGGCCTCCATGACCTATGCGCAGAAACTGGCACAGCTTCAGATCGTCTGGAGGCCGGACTCTGCGGAAGCGGGAAGCCTTGCCCGAAACGGTGCGGGGGCATTGTTCTGGCCCGCCTCGGCCCAGGCCACCAACGCGCTTCAGCGGATCGCCGTCGAAGAAGGCCCGCACGGCGTCCCCCTCCTGATCGGCCTTGACGTGGTCCACGGCCAGTTCACGATCTTTCCCACTCCTCTGGCACAAGCGGCCAGCTTCGATCCGGAGGTGGCAAGGGCCGACGCCCGGCTCTCTGCCAAGGAAGCCCGGTCCAATGGAGTGAACTGGACCTTTTCGCCCATGATCGATGTGTCACGGGACCCCCGATGGGGGCGCGTAGTGGAAGGATTTGGCGAGGACCCCTACCTCAACGCCGTCTTCGGGGAGGCCAAGATCCGCGGCTACCAGGGCGATAATCTTTCCTCCAACGCATCCATTGCCGCCTGCGCAAAGCACTTTGTTGGCTACAGTGCCGCCGAAGGAGGACGCGACTACAACACCACGGACATCTCGGTCCAGCGGCTCCACAATGTGTATCTGGAACCCTTCAGGGCGGCGGTCGCAGCACGAGTCGCCAGTGTCATGGCAAGCTTCAACGCAGTCTCAGGCGTACCCATGCACGCCAACCGGGAGCTGCTCACCTATGTCCTGAAGAACGAGTGGGGACATGACGGGATCGTGGTGGCAGACGCCGATGGCGTGGGCGAGCTTGTGGACCATGGCATCGCGGCCGACACTTCCGACGCCGGGCGCCTGGCACTTTCAGCAGGTCTCGATGTTGAAATGGGCGGCTCTTTGCTGAGCGACGGTGAGCCCATTGTCCGCGAGGAGCTACTGGACTCTGAGCGCTTGGACGACGCCGTACTCCGGGTACTCCGGCTGAAGCAAGCGCTGGGCCTGTTCGAGAACCCGTATGTGGACGAATCCACAGCAGCAACAGACCCAGATGATGCCTCGCTCTCAGCGGCGAGGGATACTGCCGCGCGCTGCGCGGTCCTGCTGAAGAACGACGACGGCGTGTTGCCGGTGAAGCCCTGGCGGCAACGAGTCCTTGTGGTGGGTCCTTACGCTGACAGCAAGGACCACCTTGGAGCCTGGGTACAGTACTTCGCCTCCCCCACCACCACATCCATTGCCGAATCGCTGGCAGAAGCCCTGCCGGAGTCCGTAGTGACCACCTTGCCCGGCGCCACCTTCTTTGGCTCCGATCCCGGCCTTCAGGCTGAAGCAGCTGCTGCCGCCGCTGAGGCGGACCTGGTGATCGTCGCCGTCGGGGAACCCAGTGACCTTTCCGGGGAGGCGAGCTCGCGGAGTTCATTGGACCTGCCCGGAGACCAGGAGAAATTGATCCATGCCATTGCCGGCTCGGGCACCCCCTTTGCCGTGGTCCTGATGACCGGCCGCCCACTGGTGGTCAGCGATTGGATTGATCAATGTCCTGCCCTTCTGGTGGCATGGCATCTCGGCACCGAGGCAGGAAAAGCAATTTCGGATGTCCTCACCGGCACGGTCAACCCGGGCGGCAAGCTTCCCATGTCTTTCCCGCGCGCTGTGGGTCAAGTCCCCATCTACTACAACCATGAGTCAACGGGGAGGCCTGCCCGCACAGGAGGCTCTCTTGCTGACAAAAGGCCGGACGTTGGGCTGACCGGACCCAACAACACTGATGACTATTACAAGTCGAAGTACCTGGACTTGGAGCTGGGTCCGCAATTCGGTTTCGGATACGGGCTTAGCTACACGCTCTTTGAGTTGGAATCATCGCCGGACCAAGCACTTTCGGTCACCTTGGACGAGCTGAGAGCTGGATCCAGGATCTCTTTCACCACGATCGTTCGCAATACCGGAACAAAGGATGGCGACGAAGTGGTCCAGTTGTATATTTCCGATCTGCTGGCCACAGTGACCCGGCCCGTCAAGCAGTTGCGGGGCTTCAGGCGAGTATTCGTACCTGCCGGAGAGGAACGGCGGGTATCGCTGACCATCGGCTGGGATGATCTGGGATTCTGGACCAACGATTACCGTGCCGGATACATCGTGGAGCCAGGCGAGTTCCGGGTGGGGATTGGCAGCGGCTTGACCTCCCGGGAATTCAGCCTGTGGGTCACTCCCAGTTCCCCCTGAAACCAGTAAGCCAAGTAGCCCAGCCACCAAGTATTCCGCCCACCAAGTAGTAAGGACCGATCCCCATGCCACACCAGAACCTTCCCCGACTCGAGCGGACGGGCAGCCACGTCAGGCTGATTGTTGAGGAGAAGCCGTTTCTCTGCATCGGAGGCGAACTGCATAATTCCAGTGCATCTGACAGGAGCTATATGTCGCCCATCTGGGAGAAACTGGCAAAGGCGGGGGTCAACACGGTGATCGCTCCTGTGTCCTGGGAACAAACAGAACCGGTTGAAGGACAACTCGATTTTTCGATCGTCGACGGGCTGGTGGAAGACGCACGGTCCACCGGCGTCCGTCTGGTACTGATCTGGTTCGGGGCGTTCAAGAACGCTTTCTCCACCTATGCCCCCGGCTGGGTTCGCGCTGACCGTGAACGTTTCCCGCGCGCGGACAGGGGCGTCAAACCGTTCAAGACCCCCTTTTCGTATCCCGGATCCATGCCGCGGCCAAGCTTGTCCGTCTTCTCTGACAATCTCTTTGAAGCGGACCGAACCGCCTACACTGCCCTGTTAGCGCATCTGTCCATGATCGATCCGGACCATACAGTCATCATGGTTCAGGTGGAAAACGAGGTTGGACTGCTGGGTGCAGGAAGAGACCACAGCGCACTGGCCGACGCCGTCTGGAATGCACCGCTCCCTGGGCATTTGATTGCTGCGGTTTCTCAAGCTCCGGAATCCTTTGACCAGGAGTTTGTGCAGGCCCTTGGCGTGCGCCCGGCTAGCAGCAGAAGCTGGGCGGACCACTTCGGAGATGACAACCCCCTTGCCGAAGAGACCTTTATGGCCTGGGGATTTGCATCCTTTGTGGGAGGTTTGGCGGCAGCCGGAAAGGAAGTCCTGCCCCTGCCCACTTACGCAAACGCCTGGATCGGCCCTCAACGGGGACAGGACCTGCCCGGCCAGTACCCAAGCGGCGGACCGACGGCCCGGATGATCCCAGTATGGCGTGCCGCGGCGCCGGCCATCGACTTCCTGGCACCGGATATCTACGTGCCCAATGCAGAGGAGGTCATGCGTCAATACGCCTCCGATTCCAATCCCCTTTTCATCCCCGAAGCACGTTTCCGGGCCGGAGATGCGTTCTTGGCCATTGGGGGATTTGGTGGTCTGGGCTACAACGTCTTCGGGGTGGAAGAAGGCCGGGAAGGCAACCAGTTCAGCGCCGCCTGCTCCATCATCACTTCCCTTACTCCAGAGATAGTGGATGCGCAGCGCTACGGCCGTATTTTTGGCTTCGCCCTTGACCCGGAGGAGGAATCCATCAGCACAGAACTGGCGGGTACTTCAATAACGGTTCGAAATTCCAGGAAGCTCCTCGAAGGAATGCTTCTGGATGCAGGCGTTCGTGTTCCCCCGGCGCCCGAACTCCTGGAAGAAACGGTTGCCGCTACCCACGGCCCTACCCCAGGAGACGCCCGTCCCTTTGGAATGGTTCTGGCCATCAGTCCCACCGAGTTCATCGTGGTGGGCCAAGGAGCACAAGTGGACTTCCACAAGCCCGGCTGTGACGTTGAACTGGATTCAGTCAGGGAGCTGGTGGTGACCAATGCCGGGTTTCAGGAAGGGCGATTCCTCAACGGGGACGAACGCCTTGAGATCCTTTCTGACAAGCACATCACAGCCGTGAGGGTCCGCATCCTCACAACCACGAGCTAACAACCAGCTCTCAGCAAAGACCCCCGGAATGCCTTGGAGCCATCCCGGCAGGGCCCCTCTTAACGCGATTTGTCCGGTCCTCCTTGTCGTCTGAATCCAGCCACAGTTGGTCGGCAGCCGATCGAAGGTGCCATCTGCGGTGCTGGTCGTACGGGACGGAACGACGTTGCCAGCCGAATGCTGCAAAGGAAGGAAATTCATGAAGACAGAACCTCCAGGAAATCAACACGCAAGCCCATTGGGGGTTGCTGCCATCGGCTACGCCTTCATGGGGAAGTCCCATTCGAATGCGTGGCGGAACGTGGCCAGTTTCTTCGATGTCCCGGCCTTCGAGCAGAAAGTGCTCGTGGGCCGGGACGCCACCCAGGTAGCGGAGGCCGCAGCCAAGTACGGTTGGGCCGAGTCGGCCACAGATTGGCGTTCCGTGATTGAGCGGGACGACATCCACATCGTTGATATCTGCGCGCCCGGTTGGATGCACGCCGAAATCGCCATCGCCGCACTGGCCGCCGGCAAACACGTGTTGGTGGAGAAGCCGCTGGCCAACACCCTGTGTGAGGCCGAACTGATGGTGGCCGCAGCCGTTGAAGCGCGTACCCGCGGGGTTCGATCGATGATCGGCTTCAACTACCGCCGCGTTCCCGCCCTCGCCCTGGCCAAGGAACTCATCGCCGAAGGACGGTTAGGCACCATCCGCCACGTCCGCGCCGCCTACCTCCAGGACTGGCTCGCCGACGACCAATCGCCCATGACCTGGCGGCTCCGCAAGGAAACCGCCGGCTCCGGCGCGCTCGGCGACATCGCCTCGCACGCCATCGACCAAATCCAGTACCTGACCGGACAGACCATCCTCGAGGCATCGGGGGTGCTGAAAACGTTCGTGACTCAGCGTCCCGGTCCGGGCGGTTTAGAAGACGTCACTGTAGACGACGCCGCCTGGGCAACGTTTTGGCTCACCGGCGAAATGGGCGCCTCCGTCGAAGCATCCCGCGTCGCGACCGGCCAGAAAAACTCCCTCAAGCTCGAAATCTACGGCACCTCAGGGTCGCTGACATTTGACCTGGAAGCGCTGAACGAGCTGAATTTCCTGGACGCCACCGTGCCTGTTCGTGAGCAGGGTTTCCGCCGGATCCTGGTCAATGAACCCGAACACCCCTACCTCGGAGCGTGGTGGCCGCAGGGTCACATCATCGGTTGGGAACACACTTTCACCCACCAGATCCGAGACTTCCTCACCGCAATTGCGGCCGATGAGTCGCCGTCGCCGTCGTTTGAAGACGGACTGCAGGTCCAACGTGTCCTCGATGCTGTGGAAGCCTCAGCCAGGAACAAGAGCACCATTACCGCTGTCGAAGACAAGTCCCTCGTTTCTGAAGGAGCCTGACCATGCCCCGCCCGTTTACCCTGTTCACCGGCCAGTGGGCCGACCTTCCCCTCGAGGAAGTCGCCAGGCTTGCCTCAGGCTGGGGCTACGACGGCCTGGAAATCGCCGTCTCCGGAGACCATCTGGACGCCTGGCGCGTGGACGAACCCGGCTACGTCGAGTCCAAGCTCGAACTCCTGGACAAATACAACCTCAAAGTCTGGGCCATCTCCAACCACCTCAAGGGCCAGGCCGTCTGCGATGACCCCATCGACTTCCGCCACGAAGCCATCGTCGGCTCGAAGGTCTGGGGCGACGGGGACCCCGAAGGCGTCCGCCAGCGCGCCGCCGAGGAACTCAAGCACACCGCCCGGCTCGCCCGCGCACTGGGCGTCGACACCGTCGTCGGGTTCACCGGCTCCTCCATCTGGCAATACGTCGCCATGTTCCCGCCCGTCCCGGAAAAAGTCATCGACGCCGGCTACCAGGACTTCGCCGACCGCTGGAACCCCATCCTGGACGTCTTCGACGACAACGGCGTCCGCTTCGCCCACGAAGTCCACCCCTCCGAGATCGC